>JACPIE010000024.1 GCA_016188245.1 Candidatus Woesearchaeota archaeon
AAAGCGGATTTGCAAGCCTGAAGAGAAGATTTGGAGCCAGCGTGGGCTCCAAATCTGTGCGGACAATCCGCACAGAATTATTTTGTAGGCTGATATGCCACAATATTTTTTTATTGAGAATGACTTTTAGGACAGAGCCTGATTTTTTTTGCTTTTTTGCCTAGGCCCGGATTTTGGAATCGCAAGGATTCTTGTGGGCAAAACACGCCTAAGCGTGATTGCCTGCCCGGGATGCCCCAAAAATATTTGCAAACGCTATTATTTATTTAAATTTATTCAAAAACACGATTTTAACAAAAACATTTAAAACTCCGCTTTTAACCCCAATATCAGATGACTGCGGTAGTTTAATGGTAGAATAAGCGGCTGTGGAACAACCTTTTCTTTGCTCGCAAGCCTCGCAAAGTCCTTAAAAATCGCAAAAAGCGATTTTTGGGAACTTGAAAATCCAAAGATTTTCAAGTAAAAGCTTGACCAAAAGAAAACGGGGAGAGACGTAAAGTCTCTCGAACGAAACTTTTGAGAAAATGGAAAGGTTGTGCATAACCCGCTTGGCGCGAGTTCGATATGGCTTGTGAGCGTGTCACGAGCCACGCAAGTCTCGCCCGCGGTCCTTTTTTATTTAATATGGTATCTAAAGGAATTATCTCTAGGATAAATACATTCAAAAAAAGGATCAGGATCGATAGATGTATCTTTTTATTATTTTTGAGTGTTTTTTTCTACGTCGTTTTACTAAATAGCAACCCACAATACAAACTTATAGGAAAGTTTACAGATGCTATGTATTTAAGAGGTGGTTTTAATATAACTAAAACTTATGAACTCGATGAGCCTAAACCCATTGAAGATATATTATCCATTTTTATAGATAAATTAAAATTTAAAGAAATATGCTTCCAAGATAATGGTTCTACTATAAAAGAAGAGGCATTTAAGGGTTCCACATTATTAGTCATAGCAGAATATAATAATCAAGAAGGAGAGATTGCATTTATTTCAAATAGAAACTCCTATCAAAATCTGCATTGTTTTCCAATAGTTTCTAATAATATCAATTATATTTTAAAATTTGATAGTACGAATGATATAACTTCAGGTTTTGCTAGAGATATACCTGAAGCGATTATATCGCCAAATGTATCTGTTTATTTAAAGATAAGTTATTTATATTACATTGGTTTATTATTTTTGGTTTTTTTATATTGTGGATTATTTTTTATTGCTATATTAAAAATACGTGAATTAATTTTAAAATGAATCCAATCCCAAAATCTGAATCAGAATGGAAAAAAAGATTAAGTTCTGAGCAGTACAATGTCTTGAGGGAGAAAAAAACAGAAATTCCGTTCACAGGCAGGCTCCTCCATAACAAGGAAAACGGAATGTACACCTGCGCAGGATGCGGCTCTGAGCTGTTCCCATCCAATGCAAAATTTGACTCTGGAACCGGATGGCCGAGCTTTGACAAAGCCAATGCAGGCAATGTTGAACTGAAAAAAGATTTTTCCCACGGCATGGCAAGGACGGAAGCCATCTGCAGGAAATGCCAAGGCCATCTTGGGCACCTATTTGACGACGGGCCGACAAAAACTGGAAAAAGATTCTGCATAAATTCATGCTCTCTGGAATTCAGGAAAAAATAATCATTTCTTTGAATAATACCCTCTCTTCAGTACAAACCTGCAAGCTGCAAAAGGCAGAGCAAAAGAGACAGCATAACTTATAGCTAATGCCGCAGGATTGTGGGCATTTGCCAAATTTAAATCCCTTGAAAGATTGTTGGAGATTCTTGATATCACGAATATGTTTGCCAGCGACACAGCCAGCATCAGAAATGCCAAAAATAAATGGTGGTGCTTTTCCAGATGCTCCATGCTCCTTATCACCTGCTCAAAAAGAAATCCAAACACAAGCCCGAGCGCTATAACTGCAGCATAGGGGGCATACCCATTCAGGGCAACAAGCAGCGGCAGCAAGGCAACAGAAGCAGAAAAATTTGCTGCGATTATCAGCAGCAATAAAATCCAGAAAATGCGCCTTTCTATAAACACGATTTCTTTTGGCTTGTTTTTCTTGGCATTTTTTATAATCTCCACTGCTTTGATTATATCCTTCCTTTTCCATCCAGTTTTTTCGAGCCTGTCAGCAAGATTGTGCATTTTGGCTAGTGCTCTTCTTCCTTTTCCTCATTGATTATTTTCTTCACAAATGACACAAATCCCCTTGTTTTTTCATAATACTCTTTCAGCACATCTATGCTTACCTCGACAATCTCCCCTTTGTCAATTGTCGCAATCATAGTGACATGCCTCCTGAATTCCTCCCTTTTCGCATATTCCGCTTTGCTTAATTTCCTAAGCCTTGTGTAAAAATTGATATAGTCAATGAGCTGCTGGCTGTCCGGAAACGTTTTCCTGAGGAGATCGCACCTTAATCCTGCATTTTCCGGAATTGCAGCCACCAGTTTCTTCTCTTTTGCATACTTGAGCAGCGCTTCCAGCCCAAATCCGATACAGTTTATCAGCCTGTCAATTACATGCTTTATCACATCGACAGTCCTTGTGTATTTCAAGCTGACCCAGAACAAATGGTCCACCCTCTTTAATTCCTGCACAGCCTCGTCAAACGATTCTTTCATTTTTAACCTGATTTAGCTTCTGCCAAACTCATTGAGTGCCCCATAGAACATCCGAATCACTTATTTTGCAGTTTCAATATCGCTTCTGCAAGATTGCCTTTGGCTTCTTCTAAAGCCGCTGCTGCATCTTCTTTTGTGCAGGCAGTCTGCTCCATCACTGTCGAGATGTCCTCATCATTAATCTCGATTTTTTCATTTCTCTCAATTTCGGTTATGCTGCCGACGATTTGTATGGTTTCCTGGCCCATCATGTTTATCTTGCTGACTTGCGGATTTTTTATAAGCAAGTCTTTGCCTGCTGTCTTGATTATGACAAGCTCAGCATCAATCTCTTCCTGCTTTATGCCAAGCCTTTTCATGGCCTTTTGCATTTCTCTTGGATTCATGCCGGGAAACATCAGATCACCTCAAATTCCAAGTAGCCTGTTTCCGTAAGAATAAAGAAATACCATTATGACAATAACAACCACACAAAGCACTATGATGTGCCCGGGCTTGAACTTTATTTTGCTCTTGTACTCGTCAAAGTACCTTACTAACCCCCCCATTCCGGAAGGCATTGAAATTTTTTCTTGCGCCATTTTGACAAATAAACAGGCAGGGCCCGAATAAGCCACCTTTTGTCAGGCCCAATGTGCGGTTATAAAACCACGATAGCCTGCCTTAGCATTAAACTAAGCGTTTCAATAAACTTGCACCAGCCAGGGCTCACCGTTTCACCCGTGCTGTAAAAACGTCAATTGGTCAGCTCAAATCTTTCGCAAGATTCTTCGCAAAAATCATCCTGCTTTACAGCGGTCTCGTTTCTGAGTGGTTGCCGCTCATCTCTGAACCTCGCTTCCGCGAGTGGCTTTGCTGCTTATGTGAACATTGGATAAGGCTCACACAGCATAGTGGGTGGACTTTCCTCAGCACCTTGTAAAAAGATGCCGCAGCTAAGTACAAACCCTGCCTGCTAATAAGTATGGGAAGAGTCTATTTAAAATTACCGCTTTTTTTGATTTATTGCTTCCTTCAGCTGCCTTATCTCGTCAAGCTGCTCAAGAAGAATCCCTTCCTTTATGTCTTCGCCTATTGCAAGAAGGATTATGAACACAACCATCAAAAGCCAGAGGAAAACTGTCTGCAAGAATCCCCAGGATATTTTGTAGCCTTCCAGAACAAAGACTTTGTTGATAAAAACATAACCTATCACAAGAATGAACAATCCAACAACCAGGAGCAGCTTTTCAAATATGCTCGTGCGCCTCTTTTTTTCCATCAAAATCCAATGCGGATGTTAGGTTTATATACTTTTCTTTTTGAATACAATAATCTTCAGCGGCTGTTCGCCGCTCCACACCTGCCTTTCCCTTACAGCGATAAAATTGTGCTTTTCGGCATGCTTATTCACCAATTCAGGCATTTTTACTATCAATGCCATCAGCCCGCTTTTCTTCAGTACGAATTCGGCCTGGTAAAAAAACTCATTGTAAATCTTGCCGAGGTCGGCGTTTTTTGATGAAGGCATGCTTGTTATTATCCTGTCAACGCTTTCTTTGCTGAATTTTATGTCAAGCCACTCAAGCTCGGTCCTGCTGAAATTAATCAGCTTGCCAATGCCGGCAATCTTCGCGTTTTTTCTCGAGTAATCGACATACTTGAATGAGTGGTCAAAGCTGTAGATTCCAGATTTCAGCTTCTTGGCTGCCTTTTTGTCTATCTTCCCAAAAAGCTTCGGATAATCAATTCCCAAATCCAGCTTCAAAAAGGCAAATTTCTCTTTTTTATAGTAATTAACCGGAAACCCAGATGCATAAAAAGCAGATTCTATCACGACAACACCGTCCCTTGAGAAAGGATCAAGCACAGTCTCATTTTTTTTAAAGCCGCTTTCCCTGACAAGAGCGTATGCGATTGTTCCCCTCAATGAATTCGGGTGAAGAAAAATCTTGTAAGCCCTTTTGTTGAGCTCAAATCCGGCAAAGTCAACTCCGAAATAGCACTTGTTGTTCACAATCAGCGCAAAAAATAATATGTCCTGGGATTTTATGCCTATCTTTTTGCCAGTGTACTTCTTCAGCAGGATTTCAGCAGCTTTTGTTTCGGCATCAACACTCTTAAAATCATGCTGCCCGATCCTTGTGCATTCCACTTTGAATGAGCTGCATTTGCCCATCCATCCGCCAAACCCGGATTTTTCAATGAATTTTTGAAGCTCCCCAAAAAAATCACCGAATTCAAAGCTTCCAATCAGGCATAAAATCCTGTCAGCGGACTGGCACTTGTAGCACAGCAGGCATAACTCTTCAAATTTCCTGAAATTGAACAAAACTGCACATTCTTCGATCCTGCAATCTGCGCTTATCAGCTCTTTGACTTCCAAAGCAGATATCTCCTCTATACCTTTTGATGTTATAACAAGCCCTTCCATATGCTGCAATATCAGGATGATTCTTTAAATATTTATCCAGTTACTTTTTAAGCAGCGATTTTTTCCTCAATGTCCTGCGCAATTTTGGGCTTGCCTTTAAGCTCTTAAAGAATTCCACCTGCTTAAGCCTTTTTTCCGCCTCTTTTTTTCTTTTATACCTGCCGAATACCCTGCCTGCTGTTTCTGACAAAACAACATATTTGCCTTTCACCCTTCTTATCATTAGTATGCTTCCGGCTTTCGGATATAAATATCTTCCCAATATCGGCGCTGCACATCAATAGAAATGTTTATATCAACCTACTCAAACTTAATGGCAATGAGAAAGATAATACTCGACACAAATTTTTTGATGATCCCTGCCCAGTTCAGGGTAGACATATTTTCAGAGATTGAAAGAATATGCAAATTCAATTACAGGCTGCTTATTTTTGAGGAGTCAATCAGCGAGCTGGAAAAAATAATCCAAAAAGGAGGCAGGAACAAAATGGCTGCAAAACTTGCCCTGAAGCTCATAAAGCTGAAGAACCTGGAGACAATCAAGTCCGAGAAAAAAGATGCCGATTCACTTATCCTGGAAAGCGCAGGCAAAGGCACTTTTGTTGCAACCCAGGATATGCTTCTTAAGAAGGCATTGCTAAATAAAGGCGCTTCTGTGATTATATTAAGGCAGAAAAAATACCTGCAATTAGTGGAGAAAGCTTTATAAACAATCCGTTCTCCCACTGCACATATTGACTGGTTGAAGTCATTAAAATATGGTGCAAAATGTTCTATAAAGTTGACCTAAGAGACCACATAAGAGTGCCCCCTAACCTATTTAATCTTCCGCTTGAAGAGGCAGTAATAAACAGAATAAAGTCAAAATACAGCGGATACATCTCAAAAGATTTGGGAATTGTCATTGATGTTCCAAACATAAAGGAAATTGGGGAAGGGGTGATAATACCGGGCGACGGGGCATCATATTATGACGTAATGTTTGAGCTTATAACATTCAAGCCGGAAATGCAGGAAGTTATCGTAGGCAAAATAAAAGACATTGCGGAATTTGGCGCTTTCATAAACATAGGCCCGATTGACGGCATGATACACATAAGCCAGACAATGGACGATTTTGTGAGCTATAGCAAGGACAAGACATTAACCGGAAAAGAAACTAAAAGAGTTTTGAAGGTTAATGACATATGCAGGGCCAGGATTATTGCCGTTTCATTCAAGGATGTCCTAAATCCAAAGCTTGGGCTTACAATGAGGCAGCAGGGGCTTGGCAGGCTGGACTGGATAAAGGAAGAAGGCGAGGAAAAAACAGCCACAAAAAAAGAAGAAAAAGAAGGCAAAGATCATAAGGAACACAAAGAAAAGAAGGAGAAGAAGTAAATGAAAAAAAAAGTATGCAAGAGATGCAAGATGCTGGTTGAAGGAAGCGAATGCCCTGTGTGCAAGACAAACCAGTTCTCAACGAATTGGCAGGGGCGCCTGTATATAATCGACCCAACCAAGTCGCTTGTTGCTGAAAAAATAGGGATGCAGGCAAAAGGCGAGTATGCAATCAAGGTAAGGTGATTTTTGTGCAACTAAGCGTAACAACAAAGAAGGAAGAGCCGTTGCTGTCAAGGACAATGGTGAAGGCAACATTGGAATTTGAAAAATCAACCCCTTCATATCCTGAAGCAATTTCCCTGCTTGCAACCAGCCTCAAGTCAGACGAGAAGCTTATTGCAATAAGGCACATATACAACTCATTTGGAGCCAAAAAAGCCGAGATTACCGCTTATGTCTACAGTGATGAGGCGAAAAAACAGCTGATAGAGCCAAAACTGAAAGTGAAGAAAGAAAAGAAGGCAAAAGCAGCCAAGAAATAAATTTAATCAAAAATTTTTGTTTAAAATATAAAAATCCACAGGCAAAATGGCAAAGGAAGCTAAAAAAAAGAAGGGAAGATGGAACCTGTACAGCATTTCCGGAGACAAAGCCGAGAGGAAAAACAAGACATGCCCCAAATGCGGGCAAGGCGCTTTTATGGCAAAGCACGCAAACAGGTGGACTTGCGGCACATGCAGATATACTGTTTTTGAGACTCAATCTAAATAATTATTTCCTGTCAACCTTCTGAAACACAAGCAAGTCTTCAGTAGTTAATTTCTGCCTTTTCCTTATCTTTTCATTGACGGCGTCTTCCTTTGACTTCAAAAATGATTCCTGCTCCTGCTTTCTTCTCTCTTTCCTGTCGAAATAAATCCTGTCAAGCTGCGATTTTACATCATTCATAATCTTTAATTTTCCCTTCAGCTCATTGCCTGTTTCATGGAATATTTTCTTCAATTCGCTGAATTTCCCAAAAGCATCATTTTCTTCCGATTTTAATTTATCAATTTCCTTTGAAATGCTGATTACCTCTTCATGCAAAACCTGGCTTTGCCTTGCCTTTTCCTGTATTAATCTGTGCAGCTCGTTTGCTTCTTTTCTAGTTGCTCTAACCTCTTCAGAAACACTCCTTGCCTTATTGTTTAAACCCATAATCTCTGCAGAGCTGTTATAAATCTTTTTCAGCCCCTTGATTTGCTTCATCAGCCCCTTTTCCTTTTCAAAAGAAGCAGTGTCTGTCTCAATCTTGAATTCCAGCTTTTCAATCTGCTGCTTTATTCTAGAAGGAGACTCTTTAATGCCGGCAGATTTTGCCAGCCCGGATTTTTCTTTTCTCAGCCTGTCAAGCTCTTTCAATTTTTCAGGCATGCCTTTGTTTATGGCATCCCTTTTGGGCTTTATTCCCTTTATCTCATCAGTCAAAAAATCTCTTTTGGATTTATTTCCCTTAATCTTTTGTATCAGCTCCCTTATTTTTGCCGACAAGCTTGATTTTTTATTGAACCAAGATTCCTTTTCCCTGTCAATCTCATCAAGCCTGTTTTTTAAATTAGATATCTCTACATTATGCTTATTTAGTTCTGCAACTAGCTCTTGCTGTGATGCCATGAAATTGAAGGTGCATTTGGGTTATTGGGCATTAAAAATATAAAAAAATTAAAGCGTTCATCCGAATAACGCGCCCAATCCTGCTGCAGCCGCTTCCTCTGACTTTTTCTCTTCCTCAGCTTTCTTCTTCTCATCAACCTTTGGGGCTGATTTTTCATGCCCTGCTGCAGGCGCTGCCGCAACCGCAATAGGCATAGCTGCTTTCTCAATTGCTTCCTCTATGTTGACTCCTTCCAGGGCTGCCACAAGCGCTTTGGCTCTTGCATCGTCCACTTTGACATGGGCTGCTTCAAGCACTTTCTTTACACTTGCTTCGTCAATCTTTTGCCCAGCCTTGTGAAGCAACATAGCTGCGTATATATACTCCATCGTCTATACCTCCAATTTGGTCCAAATAATTTTTTGGCCAATTTTGTTTGATTTTTATTTTTTATCATGCTCTTCAATTGCCTTCTTATGTATATTGTGATATATCTTTTCTATATTTTTTACTTCCTGCTGTTTTTCCCTCATTTTTATATTCGCTTCAAGCTCTTCTCTTGTTGGAGCTTTTACCTCATGCGATTCTGGCTTTTGCTCTTCTTTTGCTTCAGGCTTTGACTGGAATGTTTCTTCAGTTTCTTCATGCCTTGCCTCAAAAACCTTAATGTTTGCAGCATCCTTCAGGCTTAGCATCTGCCGCTGCGCTTTTCCCAACAAAACATCAATGATTCCGCTGTCGAATATGTTTTGCGCAGTTCCAAGCGCCATTGCATCATTGTTCGCTTTCCCAATCAGTACTTTTATGGTCTGCTTCGCCGGATAAGCAGCTTCAACCGCAAGGTTAAACGCCCATCTTGAGGCATTGTCCAGCCTGTTTTTATATTCAGCTTCGTCAATTGAGAGTACATCTCTGCTATAAATCAGCCCGTTTTCATAGACCGCAACCAAGTCCAGGCCTACTTCCATTGGCTGTATTCCCAATCTTGTCAGGATTTCAGCAACTTTTGGCTTTATTTTTTCCCCTGCCTTGACTATTACTGTGTCTTCCTTTATCGCTACTTTTCCGCCTTCAACTCCTGATTTTATGCCTGCCATTGCAAGCTCCCCTATTATCGGGCCCGGGGCAAATGAAGTTGCGCCTTTGTTGACAACAATATCCCTTGGGGCTGTCTGGCCGGACTTGGCAGGAGCCGGGCTTTTGCTTTTTTGCAATGTCTTGCTTAATTTGAATGGGTTTTCCTTCGTGAATATCAATGCAGGCATCCCGCCAAGATGCTGCTCAATCTCTTCAATATTTTTTTTGCTTGCCTTTGCCTGGGATATTGCCAGCTTCATCAGCCTTCTTTTTGTCATTGTAATGTGGAATTTGCCCCTTAACTGGGCGCGCATTTGCTGCAGCTGTGGAGCCGGCAGGTTTTCCATGTTGACAACGCCTATGATGGGGTAGTCGGTCATCAGATTAACAAGATTGCCTACAATCTCTTTTTTGTAGTCTGCTACATGAGCTTTAACTTTTGAAATTTGTTCCATTTTATTTCGTCTCTTTTTCAGCTTCAGCCTTTTCGCCCACTTTGACAGGCCTGCCCATCGTGAGCTTCAAATATGCATCTTTTATATTGTGCCTTTCATTCGGCAGAATATGGACCAATGAATTGTAGACCGTCAGCGCATTTTCAGCAACGTCATTTGCATCCATATCCTCTGTTCCCACAGAGCATTGTATTAAAGGAGAGGATTTTGCATTCGCCCTTACAGTGTGCTGCAGCTTTTCATATAATGGCTTCAAGTTTGCATTTGGAGCCACAACAGACCCTGATTTGGGGTTAGGCATCTTTCCCCTTGGCCCAAGCACCCTTCCAAATGTTGTTGCCACTTTCGGCATTATGTTTGCCTGGGCTATAAAGAAGTCAAAATTATTCGCTATTTTTTTAACATCTCTTTTGTCCTTGTATTTGTCAAAATTGTCAGATAAAATCACACTGTCAAAAATACCCTTTGCCTGGGATTCCAGCTCTGCTCCGACAAGAGCGCATACCTTTGCCTTTTTTCCCTTGGAATGCGGCAATGTTATAAATGCGTCTATCTGGTGCTCCGGCTTTTTCAAATCAAGCCCCTTTAGATTTATGATTAAGTCAAAGCTCTGGTTGAAGTTTCTTTTCTCAGAAATATCCTTTGTTTTTGCTATTGCAGCCTGAATTTGCTCTTTGTCCATTTAGTTCCCTCCTGCCGAAGCAGTCTGACGGGTAATATCACGATGGAAAATATGAAGATTTAAAAAGGTATGTTTTTGTTTGAGAACAGTTTAGGCATTATCTGCCATGTTCCACAATCTTTATAAATCTAAAACAAACTACGGGCAATAGGGGGTATTCTGTTGGAACAAGCTCAACTGCAGCATAAAAGAGGCACTGTAAAAACTAAGATCTTGGATAATGTTAACTCTCCAAAAGACATCAAGAGGCTGAACAGGGCACAGCTCAAAGATCTTTCTCAGGAGATAAGGAACAAGATAATTGAAGTTGTGTCAAAAAACGGGGGCCATTTGGGAGGCCCTTTGGGCGCAGTTGAACTGACATTGGCAGTCCATTACGTATTTAACGCGCCTTATGACAAGATTGTGATAGACACAGGGCACCAAAGCTATCCGCACAAGCTTATAACTGGAAGAAGAGGCAATTTCCATACGCTAAGGCAGTACAAAGGCGTTTGCGGCTTCTGCAATATTGAAGAATCCGAATATGATGTTTTCGGCGCCGGGCATGCTTCAACAGCAGTGTCAGCAGCTTTGGGCATTGCAAAAGCCAGAGATTTCAAAAACGAAAAGCGCAAAGTTGTTGCAATTGTTGGAGACGGGGCTTTGACAGCCGGATTGGCATTTGAAGGGCTGAACAATGCAGGCTATTCAAAGACAGATATCTTGGTTATCCTTAATGACAACAGGATGAGCATCTCTCCGAATGTAGGGGCAATCTCAAACTACCTTAATAAAATAGTTTTGAAGCCGGGCTATTTCCAGCTTAGGAAGAAAACAGGCGATTTTTTGAGGAAAATCCCGGGAATAGGGCATGAAGGCGTTGAAAAGCTCAGCAAAGCAGAGGAAAAACTGAGAGTTTTTGGAGCTGACGGAATATTTTTTGAAAGCCTTGGCTTTCAGTATTTTGGCCCGATAGACGGGCATGACCTTGACGGGCTTATTTCGGCGCTGCAAAACATAAAGAGCCTGAAAGGGACTGTATTGCTGCACGTTAAGACTGAAAAGGGCAAAGGATACTCTTTTGCTGAAAAAGACATAGACAAGTTTCACGGCATGTCGCCTTTTGACCCGGTCAACGGAAGCAAGTATGTGACAACAACAAAGATGACATGGACGGATGCTTTTGCAAACGCTTTGATAAGAATTGCGGAACAGGACAAGGAAATTGTTGCGATAACAGCTGCAATGAAGTCAGGAACAGGGCTGAACAAATTTGAGAAGCATTTTCCGGAGCGGACAATTGATGTAGGGATTGCAGAGCAGCATGCAGTGACTTTTGCAGCAGGATTGGCGATTTCCGGAATGAAGCCTGTTTGCGCAATATACTCAACTTTCCTGCAGAGGGCTTATGACCAGATTATTCATGACGTATGTTTGCAGAATCTTGGAGTTATCTTTGCTCTGGACAGGGCAGGGCTTGTGGGGGATGACGGCCCAACCCATAACGGGCCTTTTGACATTGCGTATTTCATGCCAATCCCAAATGTCGCCATCATGGTCCCAAAAGATGAGAATGAGCTGCAGCACATGCTTTACACCGCAACTTTCATGAGAAGGCCTTGCGCCTTGAGATATCCGAGAGGAAATGGCATCGGTGTTGGTTTAGACCCGGAATTCAGAAAGCTGGACATCGGCAAAGGCGAGATATTAAAGAAGGGGGATGAGCTGCTGATTCTGGGAGTCGGGCCGATCCTGTATGATGCAATCCAGGCAGCTGAAGAGCTTAAATGCAGCGCAACAATAATCAATGCAAGGTTTGCAAAGCCCCTTGATGAAAGCTTAATATTAAGCCATGCAAGGAAAATAAAAAATATAATAACGCTTGAAGAAGGCACATCCAAAGGCGGATTTGGAAATGCTGTCCTGGAACTGCTGAACAAAAACGGCATTAGCCCAAACCTCAAAATCATAGGAATTCCTGACAGCTTTATCGAGCACGGCAAGCCCGACATGCAGAAGAAATTAGCCGGAATCGACCTGGAAAGCATAAAGAGGGCAATCAGTGATATGATGGATAAAAAGTAAAAATAAAATGCCGCACGAACTGCATCCGAAAATGAGGAAAGAAGAATGCCCGCATAATAAAGAGATGAAAATAAACACTTCGGACAAAAAGCAATGTGAAGTTTGCAGTGACAAGGAGCATTTAAGGCTTTGCGCTTCATGCGGCTTTGTGGGGTGCTGCGAGTCTCACAATGCCCATGACACGGAGCATTTCAGGAAAACAGGGCATCCTATAATCAAGACAATCCACTGCAATTACGATTTCACATGGTGCTACAAGTGCGAAGCTTACTTGGTTTGAAAAATATTTTATTTCGAAAAATATTAATTTTGCGCACATTAACTGAATACTCATTAAAAATAAAAAATCAAAAAATTTTAATAAAATGAATATAAAAGAAGAAAGACAAAGAATACTGGAATTATGGTACAATAATATTAAGCCTGAAGCAAGAGGAGATTTATCTAACCTTTGGGAACATAGACAAGAGTTAGGCGAATTGGAGGCGATTGTAGAAGACTTGGAACCTAAGGTTATTAAACTTTTAGAAGTAATCCCAACATTAAAAAGACATTCGCATGAATATCATGCACGCACAGTTGATTTAGTAAAATTACTTCATCATTTTAATAAATATTCCAAGGATGAATGGATACAAAAAGTTACTTCAGATTTAGATTATATGTCTAAAGAAATAACTCAAGCAAGAAATCAAGCAGAAGAAATTTTGAAAGGTAAAATGCAAAAAGGAATACCAACAATTTCAGAAGATTTTGCTAATAGAATTAAGGGAATTTATCACAAACTTTTAGGTGGACAAATGACTTATGAAACATCCCCAATTACAATCATAATTTTAAAATTGAATGAGAAAACTTATCAAGGCAGCGATCTATCTAGACAAGTTTATTATTTAGACCAAACTACATATAATGCAGCACCTTTTATTGGATTTTGTCAGGATGGAAACAATGGTTTATTATATCCTAGTCCAGTAGTTGAATATACAGAATCGATGAATCTTATCTTCAATAATGTAAGAAGAGAGAATGCCCGCAGAGAAAAATCCAAAGTAACGCCTTTGGTAATTGTACGAATAGAAGAAAAACTATGGAAAGTAGTATCAAACTAAAATAATTTATAAAAATTCATAAAAAATCAACGAAATAAAATGATTGAAAGAAGAAAATCCCGCAAAGTAAAAGTCGGAAAATTGTACATTGGAGGAGATGCCCCTGTCACAATACAGTCAATGACCACAACTGACACAACCGATGTGAAAGCAACTGTTGAGCAGATTCATGGGCTAGAGGAGGTTGGATGCGACATTGTAAGGGTTTCTGCCCCTACAATGGAGGCTGCAAAAGCTTTGAAGGAAATAAAAGAAAACATCAATATTCCGCTTGTTGTTGACATACATTTCGATTACAGGATTGCGCTTGAAGCAGCCAAATATGTTGACAAGCTTAGGATTAACCCCGGCAATATTGGAGATATCGGGAAAGTGCAGCAAGTCGTGAACGAATGCAGGAATTATGGAATTCCCATGAGGATAGGGGTAAATCTTGGCTCTTTGGAGAGGGATTTGTTTGAAAAGTATGGCTATGCGCCTGAAGCGATGGTCGAAAGCGCAATGAGGCACATTAAGATTCTTGAGGAGCTGGATTTTTATGATACGGTTGTTTCGCTGAAAGCGTCCGATGTTCCAAGAATGGCCAAGGCTTACAGGCTGTTTGCAGAAAAGACAGACTATCCTTTGCACCTTGGCGTTACAGAAGCCGGAAGCAAAATACCAGGGGCAGTAAAGTCATCAATGGGAATGGGCATGCTTCTTTCAGAGGGAATCGGAGACACAATAAGAGTTTCACTTTCAGAAGACCCGAAAGAGGAAGTAAAAATCGGAAAATTAATCTTAAGGTCATTGGGAATGAGAAATGACGGAATACAGGTAACGAGCTGCCCAACCTGCGCAAGGACGGAAGTTGACGTCATAAAACTGGTTGAGCAGATTGAAAATGCAACAGAGAAAATAAAAAAGCCGGTGCATGTCGCCATAATGGGATGCGGAGTCAACGGCCCGGGAGAATCAAGAAAGGCTGACATCGGTATTGTCGGAGCGCCCGGAAACCATTTGCTGTACAAAGAAGGCAAAATTGTAAGAAGAATCAATGACAATGAAATTTATGAAGTTCTTTTGAAGGAGATAAATGAGATTGCTGGAAATGGATAAAAAACCTCGAATTAATTGGACACATGAAAAAACATTGCTTTTATGGTTAATTTCCGATACAATTAAACATAGGAAATTTCTCAAAAAAGAATTAAAAGGAACAGACGGCGCAATCAATCATTTTTATAATTCTAAAAAATTAATCATTGAGGGTAAAGAGTCACCATACCTTAAAGACAAACAAGCTAAATCTTATGACAGATACATGAAAAAATTTAAAGTAAAACAAATAAAACCAAATATAATTTAAAATGAAATTTTGAGCGTTAATAATTCTCTCTCTTCTTCCTAGGAGAATCGCCAAGCCAAGACATGATTGTTGCTTCTTGCTCTTTTTTTCTTTTTATGTCTTTATAACCATTTTTTTGTGCTTCTAATTCTGCCCTCTCACCACAATCTTTTTCCTCTTATTCAGCGGCTCTATTACCAAAGTGTCAAACAGCTCAGCTATTTTCCTGACAAAAGGATTTGAAAGGTTCAGCTTATATAATTTGGCATTCCCTATGTCTCTTGTATGCTTTACAATGCCCAACTCCAAAAAATCATTCCAAATTCTAAATAATGTGGTTCTTCCGATTCCAGCGCCTTCTGCAATGTCAGACACAGAATAATCCAGTTCTCTGCCCTCTATCAGGAACTCCAAGACTTTAACTTTTGGAGTGTTTCCAATTGCCTTTGTGAATATTGTTTCCATAATTATACTATCTGACAGGCATATATTTAAATGTTTCTATTTTGGAACACATACGTTTCAAATTTGGAGTGAACATTTATATACAAAATTCAGTATACCATTACGATGGACAAAATCTTCATTATGAAAAGATTTTTAAGAAAGCTGGTTAACCTGAACATTTGGGGCGGAAGGCATACGGAATTGACCAATTTGAAGAAAGCCATACCAAAACACCTTCGAGGCGAAAAAATTACAGAACAAGCTGTTAAAGAGCTTGTTTCGATGGAATTTGTGACAACAAAGCAGTCAACTGGCGAAATTCACATATCATTAAACTCAAAAAAACAGCAGGAAATTTATGATTTCATAAAAGAAGAATAAAATGGCAAAAATTTTACAATTTCCAACTCGTCATAGAAATGGATATTCTCTTAGTGATATGATTGGAAGTGCCAGAACCATGCTTGCCTCTGCTTTGACTGCCACCAGAAGATGGCGTATGAAACAAGATCTTGAATGGTACATCTCAAATTTAGCAAATCCAAAAAATGCAAAGCAGTTGGTAGGAAAATTAGAATCTATGGGATATCAACATTATATGGCATTTTTGAGCGGAGTGTATTCAAGTTACCGGCAATTAGGCTGGGCAAGGCCCTATCCTGCATTGGCAGAGCTATACCTGCAAAGAGGGACTGCATATCTTCGCGAGCATCCTGAAGCTTTAAGAGACTAAAATGAAATATTTGTCTATTCTTGGAAGCACAGGCAGCATCGGAACCCAAACTTTGGAGATTGTGCGCCAGTTTCCAGATGAATTCAAAGTTGTTGGATTGACTTCCAACAAAAATTCTGAATTGCTCTTAAAACAAATCAAAGAATTCAGGCCAAAAGCAGCCGCAATCATGGACAAAGGCAAAGTTGACAGCTTATTGAATTTTTCTTCCTGCCAGATATATTCCGGAACTGAAGGGCTGAATAGAATTGCGGAATTAAGCGAAGCAGACACTGTCGTGAACTCTTTGGTGGGCTCTGCCGGAATCGAGCCGACATACAATGCAATAAGAAGCAAAAAAAACATTGCGCTGGCAAACAAAGAAACCCTTGTGGCAGCAGGCTCTGTGATTATGGAAGAAATTAAAAAAAATAATGCCAGATTAATGCCCATAGACTCCGAGCATTCTGCGATATTCCAGTGCCTGAACGGAGAAAAGATCAAGGAAGTAAATAATATAACTCTGACCTGCTCAGGCGGCCCGTTCAAAAATTATACAGAGCAGCAAATGCAGAATGTCACGGTGCAAGAAGCCTTAAACCACCCAACATGGAACATGGGCAGCAAGATAACAATAGATTCCGCAACCCTGATGAACAAGGGATTTGAAGTGGTGGAGGCGCATTGGCTTTATGATGCGGGTTATGAAAAAATAAAAATTGTGATTCATCCCCAAAGCATAGTCCATTCTTTGGTTGAATTTGCAGACAAGTCCGTGATTGCGCAATTGGGATTTCCCGATATGAAAATACCGATACAATATGCATTGTCCTATCCAAAAAGGCTCATGAGCCTGGGCAAATCGCTGGACTTGGCAAAAATTAAAATGCTTGAGTTCAAAGAGCCGGATTTTGGAATGTTTCCGTGCCTGAAATATGCCTATGAAGCCGGAGCTGCCGGAGGAACTTTGCCTGCTGTTATGAACGCTGCGAATGAGGCTGCAGTCTATTCCTTTTTAGGCAATAAAATAAGGTTTTTGGACATCCAAAGGCTGATAAGAAAGATGATGGACGGCCATAACTTGATCAAAAATCCGAGCCTGAAAGATATTCTGGACACTGACAGGAAAACAAAGGAAGAAACAAGCAGGATTATTGAAGAAGAGCTGACTGTAAATAACCAAGGCTTCTAAAATGAACTTTGCAATCATAGTTGCTGCCGGCAAAAGCGAAAGGATGGGCAAGGGCACGAACAAGGCATTTATTGATGTCCTGAACAAGCCGATGATATATTATTCATTAAAAGAATTTCAGGGCTGCAGCCTGATTGACGAAATAATTGCCGTGACGCAAAAAAACAATATTGCAAGAATCAGCGAAATAAAACAAAAGCATAATTTTGACAAAATAAAAAAAATAATAGAAGGCGGGAAGGAAAGGCAGGACTCAGTTTATAATGGGCTGGTATCAATAAACAGCGCAAAAAATGATGACATTGTTGCGGTTCACAACGGAAGCAATCCGCTGGTAACTGGGAAAGAGATTGCCGAATGCATAAGCGCGGCGAAGAAACACGGCGCTGCTGCTTCAGGATTTCCCCTAAAAGACACAATCAAAAAAGCAAAGGATGATTTTGTTGAAAGAACAATTGGCAGGGAAAACATCTACCAGGTCCAGACCCCTCAAGCTATTAAATACGGGCTGTTTATTGAAGCGTTTAATAATGCGAAGAATAAAGGCATTAAAGTGACCGATGATGTTTCTTTGGTCGAGGCAATTGGGAAAAAAGTCAAAATAGCCCCATGCTCTTATGAAAACATGAAAATAACGGTACAGGATGACCTGGGCATAGCAGAAGGCATCTTAATCAAGAGAAACAATTCAGGCCTAAATTTTAGGATTGGACTGGGGCATGACAGCCACAAATTTTCATTGAACAGGAACAGGAAGCTGGTTTTGGGAGGATGTATTATTCCGCATGAAATTGGATTAGAGGCAAATTCCGATGGAGACTTAGTGTTGCATGCCCTGTTCAATGCAATCAGCTCTGCGGTCGGCTGCAAATCGCTTGGCTATTATGCAGACCCGATGCTTGAAAGAGGGATAACTGACAGCAAACAATACCTGAAAGCTGTACTTGATAAACCAAGCCAAAAAAACATGAAAATCAGCAATGTAAGCATCAGCATCGAGGCAAAAAAACCGAGGCTTGACATGTATACTGGTAAAATAATTAATTCGCTGTCAAAAATACTTGCCATTGACAAAGGCAGGATAGGGCTTACCTATACTTCCGGAGAAGGATTGACTGCTTTCGGAAGAGGAGAAGGGATGCAGTGCTTTGTGGTTGTGAGCTTATGTATTTCTTAATATTATCTAGTCAATGATAATCGCATCTTCTAATGTAATTCTACTTTTTGCAATAGGTTTCATAGTAACTAATTCTGGTAATTCATAATCCCCTCTGTAAGATTTTAATGGTACTCTTGAAGCTAAATACTTGCTCCATGTTTCAGGAAATACAGCTCCGCTACAAGTAAGATCCCATTCTACTGGTCCCCAATCCAAAACTTGGAAACCATCTTCAGGTCTTGCTTCAAAATGCAAAGCTATAACTCTGCCTTCTTTTCCAGTTCTATATACAAATTTTAGGAATGTATGCCACATATTTACAAAATATTCATGGTTTTTCCACTTACAGGTTTCATCACTAATAAAAGCAAATAAACCTTTTACTCTTGCAAAGTCAGATATATGTAAATATTTGGAAGCGTAATTAATTTCTTTATCTGGGATAATTTGTCTTCTAGTTTCTATACGCCCTAGCTTTTCTATAAACTCTCTTTCTCTTTCAGTAACATACCTGACAGCGTTAACACTTGAATAATTCATTTTTGGCAAGAATAACAATATTTCATTTAAAAATCTTGCTCTTTGCCTTCCAAATTAGCAAATATTATATATAAAAATAGTATCTCATGCCGTTATGGGCACTCCGGCATATGCAAAAATCAACTTTTACCTCAAAATAGGCAAAAAGCTGAGCACAGGCTACCACAAGATACAGTCAGTCATGCAGAAAGTTGAGCTGAGCGACAGCATTTCGATAGAGCCTTTGCATGAGGACAAGATAATAGTGGAATCCACGAATCCGGAGCTTAGCGGCGAGGAAAATTTGGCTTACAAGGCAGCCTTATTGCTCAAAAAGAAGTTTAAAGTCAGGCAGGGGGTCAAATTTTTCATAGAGAAGAACATACCTCTTGAAGCAGGGCTCGGAGGCGGAAGCTCGAATGCCGCGGCTGCTTTGCTTAACTTAAACAAGCTGTGGGGGCTGAAGCTAAAGGAGAAGCAGCTGGTTGAGCTGGGCTCGCAGCTTGGCGCTGACGTGCCTTTTTTTATAGGGGAAAATGCCGCATTAGTGAGCGGCATCGGAGATGAAATAAGCAGGATAAAAAAATCGTTCAGCATCAATGTAATGCTGATAAACCCGGGATTCAGGGTTTCAACAAGATGGGCTTACTCTGCTTTTGACAGGCAAAAGCCGAAGATAAAGACAAAAGCCGACATAAGCGCATTGGTCAAGTCAATTGAGAGGAAGGACATAAAGGAAATAGCAAACAATCTCCACAACGATTTTGAGCCGATAATCACGAAGAAATACAAGATAGTGAATGAAATCAAAAACAGCCTGCTGAGGAATGATGCTTTAAACGCCTCTGTTTCAGGCTCAGGCCCGACTGTTTTCGGAATATTCAACAGCATCTATGAGGCAAGGGAAGCTTTTTTTGAGATGCAGTATGACTACCCATTTGTGTTTTTGACAAAGACTATATAATCTTATCAAAAATGAAAATCAAAGTAGCAAAGCACGCCGGATTCTGCTTTGGCGTTAAAAAAGCCATAGAAGTCGCGGAAGAAGTTGCGCAAAACAGCCATGACAGCACCTATGTGCTTGGGCAGCTCGTCCACAATGAGAAAGTCATAAAAAATCTCGAGGACAAAGGGATAATATTTGTTGAGAACATAAATGAGATACCTGAAAATGCAGTGACTGTCCTGAGGGCGCACGGCGAGCCGGGAACAACATACAAAATTCTTGAAAAAAAATCAATAACAAAAGGCAACAATCTTAATGATGCAACGTGCCCATTGGTGACTTTAGTCCACAATGTGGCAATCAAGCTAAAGAATAATGGATTTGAGGTTGTGCTTTTCGGCAAGAGAAACCACCCTGAAGCTGTCGGGACAAGCTACCACCTCAAAGGCGAAAACACATTTATTGTGGAGCATGAAGATGATTTCATGAAAGTTATTGATTACATCCACAAAAATAATTTTCCCAAAGTTGCAATCATATCCCAGACTACAATGTCTGTTTACGGCTACAAGAAACTGATTGAAAATTTGAATGCGAATTTTGGCAATAAGTTCATTGAAATCCCTCTTGCTCTGAAGAATCTTGATATAAATTATGGATATGTGGACACAATCTGCAATCCCACAAAGCAAAGGCAAAGCGATATTGACGAGCTTGCAAAGGACTGCGATGTGATAATAGTAATAGGCGGAAAGAACTCGAGCAACTCCAAAGAGCTTTACCAAAAGGCAAAAGAGTTTGGCATTGAAAGCCATTTCATCCAGTCAGACGAGCAACTGCAGAAAGAATGGCTTGACGGCAAAGAAAAGATTGGAGTCACAGCAGGGGCTTCAACTCCGGATTATTTGATAAATGAGGTTGTTGAAAGGGTAAGAGAGTTAAATAAATTAAGAATTAGAAAAATTATTAAATGATCCAATAAAATATATGAGAAAAAATGGACAAACCAAATATTAAAGGGGCAATTGCAACTTTTATTTTAGGGCTTGCAGCGCTAAAAGGTATTCAAACACATCTTGACAAAATAACTCCAGTTCCAAATGCTCCTCAATTTAAGGATGTAAATGGAGATGGAATTGAAGATAAAATTATACAAAAAAGAGCTGAAAGTGAGTTAATGATAGGCGGATTGCGCCCTGCATTTAATATAGACGAAGTTTTTTATGGGGTTGATATTAATGGGCAACGTGTTTATGCTGCAAAAAATGTTTATGATGGATTAATGAGGCAAATACAAAAAATATACTAATAATTACACCTAAAAATTCGAGAGGATAAAAAATAAATAATGTAAAAATTCCAAACGATGCAATAAAGATTTAGTTCATTCCCCAAAAAATCCCATTCTTTCCGGAACAAACTTCCAGGATTCAGGAATCCTTCCTGTTCTCTTGTAATACTTGGCCAGCCTGTTTATCTTTGACTCTGTCAAAATCATGCCCCTTGCAACTGTCTCGTCGTGCCTGTTTGACTCAAGGTGCTTCTTTATTCCGGCATATTTTTTGAACAAGTAAGTCATGTCTTCAGGCATTTCAGGAACAAGCTTTTTCTCTTTGAGTATTGCGCTTATTGACTTGCCGCACAATGCAAAAGTGCTCGGAATGCCGTAAACATCCCTCAAGATAGTCCCGATTTGCGAATTTGTTTTTCCTTCCTTTGAGAGCTTTGCAATCAGCAGCTCTGTTTTTTTGGAATCGTAAAGGATCCAGGACTGGGCTGCCTTCTTTGCAGGCTTTTTTGAGCCTGATTTTCCCCTTTTCCTCGAGTGCATTCTTGCCATTTTTGGTTAAATTGTTTCAAATTAATTTTAAAACTGGAGAAAACAGATATTTCATCCAGCATAGCCGAGCATTGTATAATGCCGAGCTATCTTTAATTATGGAATATCCACCAGCTTTATAAATCTTATTGAAAAATAGCCCCGGGCAGATACACAACCAACCTTTTAGGAAAAGCTTGACCAAAACTATGCAATGCAGGATATGAAATCCTGCGGAACGATTGTATAATAGCCCCGGGCAGATTCGAACTGCCGTCTCAGCCTTTCCATTGCAGTTTTTTTGTGAGGAATCTTTGATTCCAGTGCCTGCAACCAAAGGGCCGTATCCTTGACCACTAGACTACGGGGCTGTGATGTACCGGATTAAAAGTGCGTATATAAAATTTGTTGTTAGACTGACTCAATCACATCCAAATCTTCAGCCCTTCTTCCTCCATAAAATGCAGCTTTCCAGGAACTATGAGGCAATGGACAGGCTTGCCGAAATTATATTTCAGCAATTCTTTTGCAGTTCCTGCCTTGATCAACTGAGTTTCGCTTCCGATTCTTGCGCATCCTACACAAAGAGTTTTTTCAGAAAATATTTTTTCGTTTCTTTTTAGCTCTGTTTTCAGCAAATATCTTATTGCGTCATTGACGCTCATAAAAATTTCTTCTTCCGTATTCAAATCAAGCAGGAATAATGTATGCAGCCCAAGGCCCAAATTGCCCTTTAAAACATCATATGGGGCTTCAATGTTGTTATTTTCCAAAGGAATGCTTGTTGTTTTTCCGAATTTATAAACCTGCAGCCCGGTAATGCCAACGGCACTTACAACTGAGGCATTATGGATTACGCTGCATTTTATCCCTTCTTTTTTTGCCCTTAAATATAAGTCAATGTGGGTTGTGGCAGCAAACGGGTCGCCAACAACAAGAAAAGCAACATTTTTTGATTTTGCATTTTCAATGATTTCATTGTCGTCTGATTCAACAAGGCTTCTTCTTGCAAGAATCACCTTTTTATTGTAAAATTTTTCCAAATCCTCTCTTTTGCAGTTTAATACTGAAGTGTAGTTCTCCAAATAGGCAATATCGCATTTTTTAATGGTTTCAAGACCATTAATGCTGATGTCTTTTTCGCTGTTCAGCCCGAGGCCGATGAAGTGAAGTGGCATTTTACAACTCATTAGGCATAAATTTAAATTAGTTTATTAATTCTTTGATATTTATGAGTTATGTTGATATTGCACCGGATATATCAAGCTTAGGTCTACTTGATTTAACAAAGATTAAGCATACTGATAGAATTACTTATTGGCCGCCAACAAGAGCAGAAATAAAATTTTTGGCATATGTAATTGGGCATTTAGGTACTGATGCAAGAGTATTGGACGTTGGTTGCGGCAATGCATTTGTCTCTCATCTTCTTGCAAGCGAAAATATTTGCGTTGTTGGATTTGATAAAGATAGAGTTGCAGTTAAGAAAACACCCTATCGTCATCCAAATTTAGAGTTATCTGTTGGTGACGCCTTTGTTGATGAAGATATTAACAGATTTCTCGGCATAGATGTTGTATTTAATTCGTGGATGGATAAAGGTATAGATATGACAGAAATGATCCATAGATTGCAGCCAAAAGCCATAATTTATATTAGAGAAGGCTACGGCTACACTGGCATTAATGGAAAATCTTACGAATTGAATGAACAATATAAACCATTTATTAGATGGAGAGGACTTACAACTCATGAAGTTGAATTGTATGCAGAATTAATTCGTGATGCAATTTATCGAGGGCATAGGGTAAGTGTTGAAACTGCGGCTGAAGATCCCAGATGGGAAAATAGTTTTAGGCATGGTTTTGAACAAAAACCAAGATTATTTGGTCCTGACGGCAATATTGTTGAGATTCAATTAAGAAGTGACGTAGAAGGGCCAAAAATTCCAGCCATAATCAAAAATCTAGAAAAATACCCATGGGAAGCAGATTTAGAGTCTGTAGTACGAAATACAAGAAGATTCGAAGGAACAAACGATCGCTTTGGTCCACTAATTGAGATGGTTTAATTCGAAGAGTTCTCAAATAAGAATCCCGTTTGAATATCATTTAAAAACCAATATAACCTAACATATATTTTCAACCCCAGAAATCTTTATAAATCCATTTAAGCATTTTTATAAAATTAAGAAAAGATTAATTATGAGTTTTTTTGGCGAAAAACTCATCTAAAGTAGCTTTTTTGGCGAAAAGCGACTTAAAATTGTCTTGTTTTGGAAAATCTAGTTTTTTAGTACGTGAAAAACTATAAAACGATATCAAATCAACCTGTTGGCACAAGCTAATTCTAAATGGGTAACTAGAGAAGAGCAATATAAACATTTCGGTATTATAAAGTTTATATTGAGATATGTATAATGAAACACCACAGGGCTGGAAAGAAAGGGGGAAGATGAAAATGGATTTTTTAGTTGAAGGAGCATTAAAACAAGCTGCAGACACAAGTCTTGGCTTTGAGGTAGGACACGCAAACATAAAGGTTATAGGCACCGGAGGGGCTGGCAACAATATGGTCGGATGGCTCTATAAAAAGGGAATAAAGGGCGCTGAAATCATAGCATGCAACACTGACAAGCAGCATCTTGGAATAATAGATGCTGACCGCAAGTTCCTTATTGGAAAAGGGGTAACAAGGGGATTAGGATGCGGAGGCTTTCCTGAAAAAGGAGCAGAAGCTGCAAAAGAATCAATGAATGAGCTGAAAGAAAGCTTGAAAGGAGCTGACATGGTTTTTGTATGCGCTGGCATGGGCGGCGGCACAGGCACAGGCGCTGCACCGGTTGTAGCCCACTTAGCAAAAGAAATGGGATCCATTGTTATTGGCACAGTTACAATGCCTTTCAAGATAGAAAGAGCAAGAGTTGACAAGGCAGAGTTTGGGCTGCAGCAATTAAGGCAGGTTTCTGACACTGTAATAGTCATTGACAACAACAGGCTAGTCCAGATTGCAGGCAACCTTCCAATACAGCAGGCATTTGCAGTTGCAAATGAGCTTGTATCAACCATGATCAAGGGAATTGTCGAAACAATATCCACACCATCACTTGTCAATCTTGATTTTGCCGATGTAAAAGCAATAATGCAGGACGGAGGAGTTGCCGTTATTGGAGTCGGATCATCTGACACAACTAACAGGGTTGAAGAGGCTGCGAAAGGAGCTTTGGCAAACCCGTTGCTTGAAGTGAATTACAATGGAGCAACAGGCGCCTTAATCCACGTTGTAGGCGGCCCGGACATGACTCTTGATGAAATCAACAAAATAGGAGAACTAGTTACAGAAAGCCTGGACCAGGACGCAAACGTCATCTGGGGTGCGAGAGTCGCTGACGATATGAAAGGCAGGATTACTGTCATGACCATCATCACAGGGGTCAAAAGCCCTTGGGTGCTCGGCAAAATTGACCATTCAAGGCCGTCTGCTCAGGCAGTAGCTGTTTCGCAGGAGCTTGGAATAGAATTAGTGCATTAGGCAAAACTCACAATCACCCTTTAGTCTTTGTGGTGAGATTGTTTCTTTGCCTTCATTAGAAAACCACCCCCAACGTTTTTTTATATGAAGGCAAGCGGTGGCTCAGCAATGGGCCACATTTTTTATTTTTGATGTTAATCAGAAGACTATAATCATTCAATCCGTCGCCTTCGGCGACATTAGTTTGGCGCCTCGGCATTCAGATGCGGAAGGATAAACTATTTGTTCTCCTCCTCGGCGCTAACTATATCAAAAGCTGTTTACTTTTAACATTTTTACAGCAAAAAGTCGCTCTCGTATTTTAAATTTTATTTAGAAATTGAATTCACTTCTTCCTCAACTTCTCCTTAACTTTATCAACCAGTTTCTTGCTGTGCTTCCTGATATGCTTGTGAGTTTCAGTAACTGCATGCTTTATGTAGGGGCTCCACATTCCGATGCCTGTTTTCGGGCCCTCAATCCTGCCCCACCATTTCTCAAAGAACATTGCATGCTCTATCCTGTATTTTGGAGGGGGAGTTGGAGATTCATCAGCATAGCCGATTGTGACAATGCCCTGCACATTAACAGTCTCTGGAAGATTGCAAAGCCTTCTTATCTCTTCTTCATCAAAAGCGCCAACCCAGCAGCTTCCCAAGCCGAGAGAATGGGCTGTCAAAAGCATGTTTTCAATGGCAGCTGCAGCGCCCTGGATTGTGTAAAGCCTTACGCCCCTTACGCCATAATACCTTTCGGCTTTTTCCGGCTCGCCGCAAACAACAATGTGGATAGGGGCGTCCTGCATCCAGTACTGCTGCACGCATGCTTCGGCAATCGCCCTTCGTTTTTCCTCGTTTTTAATCACGATGAACTTGATGTTGAATATATTGCCTGCAACAGGCGCATATTTGCCAGCCTGCATGATCTCAACAACAATCTCCCACGGAATCGGCTTTTCCTTGTATTTTCTTATTGAGCGCCGCGTCCTTATGCAGTCAAACACTTCCATAACTTGTTTTTGTACAAGGATGTTTAAATAATTAACTGAAACAATCAATAAAATTAATATACAATCAGATAAATCACCAAGTTATGGAATACTCAAGATTGGTCGTCATGTACGAGCAGCTCAGCAAAACGACAAAAAGGCTGGAGAAAACCCACATAATCTCGGAATTCCTGAAAGACGTAGGCGCTGAGGATATTGAGCACGTTATGCTGCTTCTTGAAGGGAGAGTTTTTCCAAGCTATGATTCAAGAGTCATTGGAGTTGCATCCAGATTAATGCTGAAGTCATTGAGCGCTGCAACTGGCATAAGCGCAGATAAAATCGAAAACGAATGGAAAAAGCTTGGCGATCTCGGATTGGTTGCAGAATCCATTGTCAAGGCTAAAAAGCAGGCCACGCTGCATTCGACAAAACTGACAGTCAGGAAAGTTTTTGAGAACATAAGAAAATTGGCGGAGCTTGAAGGCCAGGGAACTGTCGGCAGGAAAACCCAGCTTATTGCAGAGCTTTTGACATCGGCAAAGCCTCTCGAGTCAAAATACATCGTAAAAACCATTCTTGAGGAAATGCGCATAGGAGTCGGGGAAGGGGCAATGCGAGATGCAATTGTATGGGCATTCTTCGGCGATAAAATCGGAGTAAAATACACGAGAGAAGGAAATGATATTGAATTTGAAGACAGGGAAACCTATAACAAGTATGCCAATGCAGTCCAAAGCGCCTATGATGTGACAAATGAGTTTGCAGAAGTTGCAAAAACTGCGAAATCAAAAGGAATTGAAGGGCTGAACAATATTGAAATGCATGTAGGAATCCCGATAAAAGTGATGCTCTCGCTCAAAGTCGACACAATTGAAGAAGGATTTGAGACAGTTGGAAAGCCGGCGGCTGTTGAATTTAAATACGACGGGTTTAGGATTCAGGCGCATAAGGACGAAAAGGGCAATATCAGGCTTTTTACCAGAAGGCTGGAAGATGTCACAAACCAATTTCCGGATATTGTTGAATCCGTGAGGAAAAATGTCAAAGGCAGGAGCTTCATCATAGACTCGGAAGCGGTCGGATACGATAAAAAGACCGGAAAGTACCTTCCGTTCCAGAGCATCTCCCAGAGGATAAAGAGAAAATACGATATTGAAAGAATGTCGCGTGATTTTCCGGTAGAGCTGAATGTTTTTGATGTGATATTTTTTGATGGAAAAAGCATGATTAAAGAGCCCTTTCAGAAAAGAAGAAAACTGCTTGAAAAATCAGTGCATCAGGAAAAGAAAAAGATAGTATTGTCAAAATTCAAAATAACTTCAGAGAAGAAAGCCATAGAGCAGCTTTTCAAGAATGCCTTCGAATCCGGAAATGAAGGGCTGATGTTCAAGGCCCTCGATGCGCCATACAAGCCCGGTGCCCGCGTTGGCTATATGGTCAAATTCAAGCACATGATGGAAACCCTTGACTTGGTGATTATCGGGGCGGAATGGGGCGAAGGCAAAAGGTCGAAATGGCTCAGCAGCTACCATATTGCATGCGCAGATGAAGACGGAAACTTTCTTGAGATAGGAAAGGCAAGCACGGGATTAAAGGAAAAAGAGGAAGAAGGGCTGAGCTTCATGGAGATGACAAAAATGCTTAAGCCATTGGTGATTTCTGAAAAAGGAAAAGAAGTAAAAATAAAGCCGAAGATAGTAATTGAGGTTGGATATGAAGAGATACAAAAGAGCCCGAGCTATACATCGGAATATGCTTTGAGATTTCCAAGAATCATAAAACTTAGGATTGACAAAGGAGCAGAAGATGCATCAACTTTAGATTATGTACAAAAATTGTATGCACAGCAGAGGAAGAGTTAGATTTTTGTTTAGAGAGCAATCATTTTTTCCCTCAATCAAAACTAAAAGTTGGTGGCAAGTATGGTCTCAATTTTCTTGGCATAACATCATCTAAGTTTTCAATATCTTTATCAGTTAGTTCTATTAGATTTTTTTTATTTTGCTCGTAAAATCTCCGCTTTAATTCTTTTCTTTTGAGGTATTTTTCTTCTTCCAAACCCCAAAATTCAATCCAAACTTTTTGTCCGAGTGGAATGAAGAAATCACAATATACCTCTTCTTCAATAGGAACTCTTCTTTCGTATCCATGAACAATCCCTTTATGATACAACCAATTGTCGATTATCTGTTCGGCTTTTGACCTAACCATGTGCCCATCTTCAGTTCGAAAAGTCGCCTCAAATTTTGTTCTAAAACTGCCCTCCTCTTCTTCAATTTCCGTAAATTTATAATTGGTTGATTTCTTTTGCTCACTCTTATTCTTTTTTAACCAGCACTCGTAGCATAGGGGTTTATTGTCTTTCTTCCATATTCCGCAATCTTGACATTTTGTGATTTTACCATCATCTCGCAGCTTAAAGCAATCTTTGCATAAAGGATAAAATCCAGACTTATTTTCACATATTTGACAAGCCATAATTGTTATATTTGACACACCCAATATAAAACTTTTTATCAAAAACCTTATATACACCACAAAAATACATATTCTAAAATGATAGTGGGATTTGGATTTACAAAACTGAACGCTGAAAAAGGAGAGCCGGCCAAAGGAAAGATAGACATAAACAACAATGTGGCTATAAAGAACGTGCAGGAAGACAGCTTTTCTTTGGGCAAGGACAAGCAGCAGAATGTGATAAAATTCAACTTCGAATTCACCTCAAAATACGAGCCTAATGTCGGCAGCATACTTTTCGAGGGCGAGCTTCTTTACATGGAAGACAGCAAAAAAGCAAAAGAGATATTAAGCGACTGGAAAAAGGACAAGAAGCTGCCAAAAGAGATGATGGCAGGGCTGCTCAACACAATCCTGACAAGATGCAACGTACAAGCTTTAATACTGAGCCAGCAGGTCAACCTGCCGCCGCCTATACCTTTGCCGAAAGTCCAGATGCAGACCCAAGCGCAGCAGGCTGAAAGGAATTACATAGGGTAATTATTCAAAAGATTTATAAAATATATGTGCATATTCTAATAAGTAAAAAATGGCAGACAAAGAACTCAAGCTTAAAGTGGCTGAAGCCATCCAGGATGATGTAAATAAAGGCATCGTGAGGATTGACTCCGGATACTTAAGTGAAGCAGACATAAAGCCAGGCGACATAGTTGAGATAGAAGGCGAAAGAAAGACAGTTGCTATTGCAGACAGGTCATACCCTGGAGACATCGGGCTGAACATAATCAGGATGGACGGCATAATAAGAAAAAACGGCAAAACAGGAATCGGAGAGATTGTCAAGATAAGGAAAGCTCTTGTAAAGGAAGCAAAAAAAGTCATTATCGCGCCGGCAAGAAAAGGCATTGTCATAAGGGCTTCCCCTGAAATATTCAAGCAGGGGCTGCTCGGAAGGGCTGTTGTCAAGGGAGACATTGTTTCTTTGGGAGGGGCAAGAAGAAGAAAGACAACAATGATGTCCAACCCATTCTTTGACGAAGATATTTTCAGCATACTTGATGAAAGCATGATGGGCATCGGCTTTGGCGACATCAAGTTTGTCGTTGTAGACACCAACCCAAAACAGCCAGTCATCATCCTTGACACAACCGAAATAGAGTTCAGGTCGGAAGCTGTTGAAATAGAGGAAGAAAGGGTTCCTGACATAACTTATGAGGATGTAGGCGGACTGGAAGACGAAATCAAGAAAGTCAGGGAAATGGTGGAGCTGCCATTGAAGCACCCGGAGATTTTTGAAAGGCTAGGAATTGAAGCTCCAAAAGGGGTTTTATTGCACGGCCCTCCCGGCACAGGAAAAACGCTTCTTGCAAAAGCGGTTGCAAACGAGACAAATTCCCACTTCATCCTGATTAACGGGCCGGAAATCATGTCAAAATATTATGGCCAATCAGAAGAAAACCTCCGTAAAAAATTCGAAGAAGCTGAAAAAAATGCGCCTTCAATAATATTCATAGATGAGATAGATGCGATTGCTTCCAAGCGTGAGGAAACAAGAGGGGAAGTTGAAAGGCGAGTTGTTGCCCAGCTGCTTGCACTGATGGACGGCCTGCAGTCAAGGGGCAAAGTTGTCGTGATAGCGGCAACTAACGTTCCAAACATACTTGATCCTGCGCTGAGAAGGCCGGGCAGGTTTGACAGGGAGCTGGAGATAGGAGTGCCGAATGAAAACGGCAGGGAAATGATACTGAAGATTCACACAAGAAACATGCCTTTAAAAGGGAATTTTGACCCGGAAATCGCATCCAAGGCCTTAAAGCAAAAGATAGACGATAATGCGGCTGCAGTCAACAACAGCATTGCCGCGTCCAAAGATAAAATTTCTGCCGGCAGGCTTGAGATAGAAATGCTTGAAACAGACATAAAAGGATTGGAAGAGGAGCTTAAAGAAGCAAAGAAAACGGAAGAAAAATCAGCTGATGAAGGATTGATAAGGCGCATCTTAGCCAGAATGACTGCCATCACATCATCTGTCCAGAAAAAGAAAGAGGATCTTGAGAAGAAAAATCTTGAAATAGAGAATTTGAAGGGCGACATTAAGAAATACAGCAGCAACCTAAAGAAACTGGAAGAGACAAAAACTGCATTAAAGGAAAAAAAATCCATATTGGCCGAGACCATTGACGCTATAAAAGAAATAGAAAATGCAATTGAAATCTGGGCTGACAAGGTTAATGACCCAAGAGTCAAGTTTATTGACTTGTCCAAGAATAAGCTCTCGGAAAATGTTTCCAAAGTTACAGCTGACCTAATTGAATTGGGAATTATAGAGCCGCATTTCTACCAGGAAGTGCGCCAAAAGGCCGTTCCAAAGGAGATAAAGGAAATTGCGAAGATAACTCACGGCTTTGTTGGCGCTGACTTGGCTTCACTGTCAAAAGAAGCTGCCATGATAGTGCTGCGGAATGCCATAGAGAAAGACGGCTTAAAGCTGAAAGAAGATGAGCCTTTGCCTAAGGAATTATTGGACAAGCTGGTCATCACGCAGCAGGATTTTAAAGATTCACTGAAAGTTGTAAGGCCGTCAGCCTTGAGGGAAGTCCTTGTTGAAATTCCGAATGTAAAATGGGCAGACATAGGCGGATTGATAGATGTAAAGCAGGAATTGATTGAAGCTGTTGAATGGCCATTAAAACATCCGGAGTCTTTCAAAAGGCTTGGAGTAACACCCCCAAGGGGCATTTTGCTGTACGGGGCGCCCGGCACCGGAAAGACATTGCTTGCAAAAGCGGTTGCGAACGAGAGCGAAGCTAACTTTATCCTGGTCAAAGGTCCTGAACTGCTGTCGAAATGGGTCGGTGAAAGTGAAAAGGCAGTCAGGGAAATCTTCAAGAAGGCAAGGCAAGTCAGCCCATGCATCATTTTCTTTGACGAAGTGGATGCGTTAGCCCCGAGGAGGGGAATGAGCACGGACAGCCATGTGAGCGAAAGGGTCGTCAACCAGTTATTGACGGAAATTGACGGTTTGGAAGATCTGCATGATGTTGTTGTTATTGCAGCGACAAACAGGCCCGATATTGTTGACACTGCATTGCTGAGGCCTGGCAGGTTTGACAGGATGATCCTGACGCATGTGCCGGATGAATCAACAAGGCTTGAAATATTCAGGGTGCACACCAAGGGAATGCCGATAGCTGTTGAAGCTGAAAAAAGGCAAAGGAAAATTATTGCAGCCAAAACAATAAAAGAGGCAACAGAGACGGAATACGAGACTGAAACTGACAATTCCGACATCAAATCACGCGAAGACCTGCTGAAATACTTTGCAAAAAAGACAGAAGGGTATGTTGGGGCGGACATAGAGTCCATCTGCAGGGAAGCGGCCATACTAACACTGAGGGAAGACATAAACTCAAGGGAGATAGGCAAGAAACATTTTGAGAAAGCTTTTGAAAAAGTAAGGCCAAGCGTGACAAAAGACGTGGAGAAAGTGTACGAAGAGATGCAGGAGCACTTCACCGCTGCAAGGGCAAAGCAGATGCTTGATGAAAAGCCCGGGTATATGGGGTAAACTAATTAAGAATTTTAACAACACATTAACAATAAAATGCCGAAGCTAAAACCATTATACACCGGATTGAGCTTGGGGATTACGCTTGCGATTATCTATACTTTGCGCACGCTTGTGTTTTGGATGTTCCCGGGCTTTGTTGTAACAATAGCGCAAAAATTGCCGTATGATATTGCTTCTTTGCAGCCTTTAGCCATCTTGCCATCTGCTTATGTGGCCGGCATAACCTTTTTGTTTGCTGCAGGATTTGTATGGGGGGTTGTTTTTGCTTGGGTTCATAACTGGATTGCAAAGTAACTTTGATTAAAAAGATTTAAATAAGCTCATTCTAACATTTGAATTATGAAACCGGAATACGGCGATACTGTGAATGTCCATACAGACGGGCAAGTTTACGAAGGAATCCTGATGCCTCGCCCTGAAATTTTTGAGAAAAACCACACTATAATCAAGCTGGAAAACGGCTACAATATAGGAATTGAAGACAGCAGGATAAATCAAATTGAGCTGGTTAAAAAATACGAAAAGAAGAAAGAAGAAAAGCACAGGCTAAAGCATAAAAAAGGCTTGCCAACGGTTTCCATCCTTTCATTCGGAGGCACAATATCCTCAAAAGTTGATTATAAAACAGGGGGAGTTTATGCCGACTACACGGCAGAGGACTTTGTGCAGATGCTGCCTGAGCTTGAAAATGTTGCAAACCTGAAAGCAGAGAAAGTAATGGGCATCATGAGCGAAGATTTTGATCCGGAAGTGTGGAAACTCATGGCAGGAAGGATTGCAAAAGAGCTCAATGACAATGAAGTTAATGGAGTTGTTGTCACCCAAGGCACAGATACACTGCATTTTTCAACAGCCGCAATGTCATTTTTTTTGAGAAATTTGAACAAGCCTGTTGTTTTTACTGCCAGCCAGAGGAGCATTGACAGGGGCAGCTCAGATGCTTTCTCCAATTTATTGTGCGCAGTGCATGCTGCTGCAAAATTCGATGGAGCGGCAGTTGTTACGTGCCTGCACGGAACAAGCGATGACAGCCATTGCATACTGAACAGGGGAACAAAAGTAAGAAAGATGCATACAAGCAGGAGGGATGCTTTTCGCCCGATAAACGAGCTGCCTCTTGCCAAAGTTTTCGAAGACGGAAAAATAGAGATTTTGAACAAGAATTACAACAAAAGAAGTAATGAAGAAGTTGCTGTTGAAGACAAGTTTGAAACAAAAACCGCATTGCTTTATGTTTATCCCGGAATGAATCCGGAAATCCTTGATTATTACCGCGAAAAAAAGTATAAAGGCATTGTGATTGCTGCGACAGCCCTTGGGCATGTCCCTACAATCAATCCAAAATATTCCCTGCTTAAAAAATTGAAGGAACTGATTGACAATGGAGTGCCTGTTGTTATTGCTTCCCAAACAATCTACGGCAGGGTCCACCCATATGTTTACACAAATCTAAGAAAATTAAGCGTTGAATTAAGCTGCATATTTGCAGAGGACATGCTTCCCGAGACAGCTTACATAAAGCTTGGGTGGGTTCTGCCGCAGGCAAAGGACATTGAAGAAGCCAAGGAAATGATGCTTACAAACTATGCAGGAGAGATAACAGAAAGAACTGATGAAAGGAGCTTTTTGTATTGATACAATTAATTTTAATGAAATAATCAAAATGGAAATCAACTACGAAAACCTCGGCTTCAAATGCGGATTAGAAGTCCACCAGCAGCTTGAAGGCAAAAAACTGTTCTGCAACTGCCGTACCCTGAACTCCGACAAGGAACCCGATATAAAAATTGAGAGAAAATTAAGGGCTGTCGCAGGTGAAACTGGCGATATAGATGTTGCTGCACAATATGAAATGATGAAAAATAAAAAAATAATTTATGAGGCAAATTCAGAAGACGTGTGCCTTGTTGAAACTGATGAGGAGCCGCCGCACGAGCTAAACAAACAGGCATTGGAGACAACGATTAAAGTTGCTCTTCTTCTGAATGCAAAAATTGTTGATGAAATCCAAGTCATGAGGAAAACCGTTGTTGACGGTAGCAACGTAAGCGGATTCCAAAGAACCGCTTTGGTCGCAATGAACGGGCATATAACCACAGAAGACGGGTCTGTTGTCAAAATCCCGACAATCTGCCTGGAAGAGGAAGCAGCCCAAAAGCTTGAAGACGGAAAAGATTTTGCAAGGTATAAACTGGACAGGCTTGGAATTCCGCTGATAGAGATTGCAACAGGCGCAGACATAAAGAACCCCGAGCAGGCCAAAGAAATTGCCGCCCATATTGGAATGGTTTTAAGAAGCGTTGATGGAGTTAAAAGGGGGCTTGGCACTATAAGGCAGGATGTCAACATCTCCATTAAAAGCGGCGCAAGAACAGAGATAAAAGGATTCCAGGATTTGAAGAGCATCCCAAAGGTTATAGATTTTGAAGTAAAAAGGCAGCTTGACGCAATAAATCAGGGAAAAAAGCTTCAAAAAGAAGTGAGGAAAGCAGAGCAGGATTTTACAACATCATTTTTGAGGCCGCTCCCGGGGGCGGCAAGGCTTTATCCCGAGACAGACGTTTTGCCGGCAAGAGCTGACAAAGCATATATTGAAAAATTGAAGACAGAGCTGCCGAAATTACTAAATAAAAAGATTGAGGAGTTTGAAAAAAAATACAGCCTGGCCAAAGAATCGGCAGAAGAGCTCATCAAGGACAAAAATTTCGAGAAGCTCGTTAAAAAATTTGAAGATGATGATTATTCAGCCATAGCCCGCACGCTGGTGAATACCCCGAAAGAAATGAAAAATAAGCTGGCTTATGAAGATTATGAGGAAATACTGTCTTATTACTACCGAGGCAAAATAGCCAAGGAGGCAATAATGGACCTGCTTGAAAAAAAATCAATGAGGCACAAAATCGATTTAAGCCATTATGAATCAATACCGGAGCAGCAGCTGGAAAACGAAATCAGGAAGATTATCAGCGAAAAGCCGAACCTGAATATAAGCGCCTACATGGGGCTGGTTATGGCAAAGCACAGGGGCAAGGTCGACGGGAAGAAAATAATGGAGATTTTAAAAAAATCCTTGCCCAATTAAATAAATTTTTAAATAAACCTTTGTTCTAAGAACTGATGGCATATGTAAAATCAGCAAAAAAGCTCGGATTCAATTCAGAAGGAGGGCTTATCGTAGTAACAAAAGAAAAAAGAGATTGGTCTGGGATAAGATCTACTGATACTATCTATTCTAAAACAGACCCATGGTCAGAACAAACAACAAGAGATTATTTTGAAAAAAACGGCGTAAGCAAGAAAGTTTTTGATGAAACAATTCTGCCTCTTTTGGCTGATCGTGCATCTTTGGATTATCCCAATCCACTTCATTATAAACCGCGGTGAATCTAAAATGGCATTTGGTAAATTCAACAAAGATTTGGACAAAGAATTATTCTCTGAAACAATAGCTTTCGAGACGTCAAGGATAACTGTAGGAGTTTTTTCGTACAATGACGGCGAAAAAAAAATGCAGGTTTCAAGGGAAAACATGTCGCAAGATGGTGAGTGGAGCTTTGCAAAGCTGGGCAGGATGTTCAAGGACGAGGCTGAGAAAGTTATTCCTGTTATGGAAAAGGCACTGAAGCATATGTGATATTCTTTGTTCGCAATCAAAAAAAACGCGCCGGGGAGGATTCGAACCCCCGGCCTAAAGGTTAGGAACCTTTCGCTCTATTTGCATGAAGCGTAGCTATTGCTCTCTCGCTTCTCCAAGCTGAGCTACCGGCGCATTTAATCAAAGGTATAAAACCGCATTTAAAAACTTAATCACAATAATCTTTATAAGCATTCAAGCAACTCTTTTATTTACTACCAGTAATATTTAAATAGGAATCCTAAAAAGCGGTTTGGCAATATGGAAACTGAAATATTAAGCGAAATCAGAAATTCTGAAAAACGAGCTGAGGAAACCCTGGAAAAGGCAAAGAGGGAAAAAGAAATGATTGTCCAGGAAGCAATGAGGAGTTCTTCAAAATTATTGTCGGACAATGAATCAGAGATTAAAAAGGCGCATGAAAAAAAGATTTTGGACTTCAGGGAAAAAGCCAGGCTGATACGTGAAGAAAAGCTGGCTGAAGGCAAAACAGCCATAAAGCAGTCAAAATCAAAAGCCGACAAAAATACTCCAAAAGCAGTCGAGCTCGTAATAAAAAAATTTGAAGAGGCAGTCTAAATGCTTAAGCCTTACCAGATGAGCCGTGTCATAATAACTGGGCCAATCAACGTACAGGAAGCTGTTGTCAGGGAGCTGCACAACCTGAAGATACTGCATATTGTAGACCACTCAAAGAGCGAATTGGCGGACATCGGTAAGCCTTTTGAAAGCGCGGCAAGGCTTTCCGAGATTTTGGTAAAAGTCAGGGCCCTGATATCGGCATTCAGCATAAAAAAAGAAGAATCCAATTTTGAGCTTAAGAGGAGCATATCTGAAATCGAATCAGCGATAAAAAAACTGAATGAGGAAGCAAGCCTGAACATTGATGAGCTAAAAAAGGCAGAAGAGCAGCTGTCAAAAATGCATGCAGCAAAACAAGAGCTTGAAATATTAAAAGGCATAAATGTGCCATTGGAGAGCTTTGCGCCATACAAGACACTGGCTCACTTTACAGGGCATATCAAAAATAAAAGCGCTGCTGCGTCATTGAAGGGGGAAATTCCAGCCATAACTGACAAATTCATGATTTTTGACAGCAATGCCGGAAAGAAGCCGTTCATCGCCCTGTTTGTTGATGCAAAGAGCAAAGATCAGGCAGCCAACATTCTGCAAAAAAACAGCTTTGTCCCAATAAACTTTCTGAACTTAAGCGGCTTGAAGGGAGATGCATCAAACAATCTGAGCAGGCTGGAACAGGAGACAGCAAAGCTCCAGGGCAAGAAATCCGGCATTAAAAAAAATCTTGATAAAATGTCCGCAGAGCACAAATGGTTCCTGGCTGCAGCAGAAAAATTTCTGGGCGAGCAGCTTGAAAAGGCAGAAGCACCGCTTAAGTTTGCATCCACCCAAAGCAGTTTTCTTGTTAAAGGATGGGTTCCAAGCAGCGAGTTAACCAGATCAATAGACAGGCTAAACAAAGTTTCCAAGAACAGGATATTTGTACATTTTGAGCCTGCAAAAAAAGATGACAAAGTGCCGGTTAAGCTCAAAAATCCAAAGCTTGCCAGGCCGTTTGAATTTTTTATGAACATGTACAGCATGCCTGCTTACAAGGAGATTGACCCGACATTCTTCATCTTTCTGACATTCCCGATATTTTTCGGCATAATGCTGGGAGATGTTGGCTACGGATTGTTCAGCCTGCTGCTATTCTGGCTTTTGAAGAGGAAGATGCCAAAGGCGTCAAGCTTTTTCAGCATACTCATGCTTGCCTCATTTGTAACAATCTTATTCGGGCTCCTGTTTGGAGAGCTTTTTGGCAAAGAATTTATACACCCTGTAATAAGCAGGGAGCATGAGATGTTTACGCTGCTTTACCTGTCAATAGCAATAGGGGTAATCCATGTGAATATCGGGCTTGTAGTCGGCTTCATAAATGAAATGAAAAATCACGGAATAGTGCATGCAATTTATGCAAAGGCAAGCTGGATTGTGCTGCAGATCGGAATAGCAATGCTAGCATTGGCTTATTTCGGAATTATCAAGGTGTCTCCGCTGTTTGGAGCGGCATTTCTGGGAGCATCAATTTTGATGCTGATAAAGGGAGAAGGCATCAAAGGTGTAATAGAATTGCCCAGCATTCTGACAAACATAATGTCATATGCAAGGCTTATGGCAATCGGACTGTCTTCAGTTATACTTGCAGTCATAATAAATGACTCCGCAAAGGAATTTTTTCAGCATGGTGGAATATTTGTGCTAGTGGGCATTTTGGTGCTTGTCATTGGGCATGCAATCAACCTCATGCTGGGCCTGCTCGGGGGATTTTTGCACTCATTAAGGCTGCATTATGTTGAATTTTTTTCAAAATTTTTTCATGGAGGGGCGGAAAAGTACCGCCCGTTCGGAGCAAAAGAGTAAAAAATAGGGAGGAGGCAAAAAAATGGCAGCAGACATATCAACAGGGCTGATAGCTATCGGCTCTGGCTTGGCGATAGGGCTAAGCGCAATCGCAGCAGCTATTGCCGAAAAAGAAATCGGAGCAGCAGCTGTAGGCGCAATGGCGGAAAAAGAAGAGCTTTTTGGTAAAGGGCTTATCCTTACAGTCATACCGGAGACCCTAGTAATTTTCGGGCTGGTAGTGGCCATATTAATACTGAACCTTGCAAAAGGCGCATAATCAATAAAAAATGGGCATTGAAACTGTAAAGGAAGAGATACTGAACAGCGCAAAAGAGCAGTCAAGCTCACTGATAGCTGAAGCAAGAAAAGAGTCCAACAGGATAGCCAGGGAAACTGAAAAAAAAATCGAGGAGATGAGGGCAAAAAGCGAGGCTGATGCCAAAAGAATCATGGATGCGATAAAAAGGCAGGAACTGGCATCGGCAGAGCTTGACAACAAAAAACTGCTCCTCGGGGCCAAGAAGCAGGCAATTGAAAATGTTTTTGCCGAATCAAGAAAAAAGCTTGAAAGCATGGATGACAAAAAACGCGAATTAATCGTAAAAAAGCTGCTTGACAAGGCAAAAAGCGAAATTGAAATAGCAAATGTCTATTGCAATAAGAAAGACTCAAAATCCTTCAAGGGAATGAATGTTGAAATTTTAGACATGATCGGAGGCCTGATTGCAGAAAACAAGGAAGGCACGGTCAGGATAGACTACAGCTTTGATACGATGCTGCAGAGCATAAAGGAAAATGAGCTGCAAAACATAAACAAAACACTGTTTGCTTAAAATGCTTAAACTGCAAGAGCCAAAAAGCCTGAAGCTTGGGAAGTACCCTTATACCTATGTAAGAACCATAGTGATGAAGTCCATGCTCTTCAGGAGAGAAGAATACCATAAAATGCTGAAGATGGGCTTCAGTGAAATTGCGAAGTTTCTGCAGGATTCACATTACAAAAAAGAGATTGACGAGTTCGCAAGGCAATATTCCGGGGCTGACCTGCTGGAACTGGCCCTAAACAGGAATTTGGCAGAATCTTTCAAGAAGCTGATTAGAATATCCCCCTATGAACTTTCCCTGCCCATTAAGGAGTACATAAAGCGAAAAGACATGGAAGATATAAAGACAATAATAAGGGGAAAATTCACAAACGCCGATGAAAAGCAGATTTTGGGCTCGATAACTGCTGCAGGCGAGTTAAGCTACGGGTTTTTATCTTCGCTGCTCAAGAAGCCAACCATTGAAGAGGTACTGAAGCACAGCAAGCTGGCTGATTTTGGCATTTTTGAAGACGGGCTGAAAGACCTGAAGGAGAAAAAAACCATAATGAAAATTGAAAACACGCTTGACAAATCCTATTACAGCCACATGATCAAATTTTCAAGAATACTTCCGAAAGAAGGGGCCCTGTTCAGGAATTTTTTGCTCAAAGAAGTTGAAATCCTTAACATACTTACAATCTTAAGGCTTAAAAAAAACAAGCTCGGAAAAGAAGCGGCAAAGAACTTTATCATTCTTTCAAATGACAAGCAAAAAGACTCCAAAATAATGAAGCTGGCGGAATTAAGCGATTTAGGCGAGCTTTCAGCTTTTCTGGAAAAAACAGAATACAAAGGGGCTGTTTCAAAAGGAATCAGGGAATTCGGGAAAAACGGCTCGCTGATTGTGCTTGAGGCTGAAATGTACAAGCATCTGCTCAAACAGTCGATATTGCTGCTGCACCAGCACCCATTGTCCATAGACATAATACTCGGGTATATGCTTGCGAAAGACATCGAAGTCAGGAATCTGAAAATAATAGTGAAAGGAAAGCAGCTTGGGCTGAAAGAGGAGCTCATAGAAAGCCAATTGGTGTTTTAAAAATGGTTAAGCTTGCAGCTGTAGGGGGAAGCGAATTCATTGTCGGATTCCGGCTGGCAGGAATCAAAGACACTGTGGAAGTTACCGGCAACTATTTTAATGAACTCAAGACTCTCGCTGATAAAAAAGAGTTTGGAGTTGTCATTGTCGATGAAAAACTGATGGAAATCCTTGATGCTTACCAAAGGCAGGCCATTGAAGCGTCGGTTGAGCCGGTTTTTATCCCGGTTTCAACAAAAAACGAGCAAGACAGCCTGAAAAAGCTCATTAAAAAATCAATCGGAGTTGACTTGTGGAAATGAATGACAAAAGCGATAAGGGTGTTTTGTACAGGATTGCTGGGCCTGTCGTCGTAGCCAAAGGCATCAAGCCGAGAATGTACGATGTGTGCAGGATCGGGAATGAAAAACTGATGGGCGAAGTCATCCAGCTTGAAGGCGAAAAAGCAATCATCCAGGTCTATGAGGACACTTCCGGAATCAAGCCGGGAGAGCCTGTTTTTAATACAGGGGAGCCTTTGAAGGTTGAGCTTGGGCCCGGGCTGCTTGGCAGCATTTATGACGGAATACAGAGGCCGCTGCCCGTCCTGATCAAGCAGATGGGGGATTTTATTAAGAGGGGAGTTGATGCCCCCGGGCTTGACCAGTCCAAGAAATGGGATTTCAAGGCTGCTGCTAAAAACGGCGACATTGTTTCAGGAGGCAGCATAATCGGCGAAGTGGAGGAAAACCCCGGCATTATGCACAAAATAATGGTTCCTCCGAACCAAAAAGGAAAAATTGCCGAACTTAAATCCGGAAAATTCACAGTCAATGATGTCATCGGAAAACTGGACAATGGGTTTGGATTAAGGCTTAAGCACAATTGGCCTGTGAGAATCGCGAGGCCCGTAAGTTTCAAATTAAAGCCGGAAGCCCCTTTGATTACAGGGCAGAGAATTTTTGATGCATTATTTCCATTGGCAAAAGGAGGAGTTGCCGCAATCCCGGGGCCGTTCGGTGCAGGCAAATGTGTTGCAGGAGATACTCTAATTTTTGCCAATGATGAGTTAATAAAAATAAAAGAGCTATTTGAACTGCACTTTAATAATAAAGAAAACCAAGCAATTGAGTCAAACGAATATGAAAATTTAATCGAACTTAAAAGGCCATTGAAAATTTATACATTCAATAAAGACAAGACAGAAGAAGGCACTGCAACACATTTGTATAGGGGAAAAACAAGCCGGATGATTGAAATTAAAACAAGATCCGGAAAAAATGTCAAACTCACTCCAGTGCATAAATTATTTAAAGTGGATAATAACTTAAAAATTGTAGAAACGGAAGCCCAATATCTTGGAGAAGGAGATTTTATAATATCTCCAAGAAAAATTGATTTTGCAGAAAATTATCAAGGCTATAATTTAAACTTTGAATGCAGAATATGCGATGAAGAAACTATCAGCAGTATTCCTACCCTCATTGATAAGTATTGCAGAGAAAATAATATAACCAAAAAATCGTTGGCTAAACTTATTGGAGTTCCATATCATACACTAATTAATTTCTATTTGAAAAGAAATCATCCTGCTAAAAGTTTTGTTGCGTCGCTGTATAAATTGTTTGGGAGAAAATTAGAAATAAATAGCATAAAAGTTGAAAGAGATTCTTTGATTGTGAAAGTGCCAAAAATATTTTCTGAGGAATTTTCAGAATTATTGGGTTATTTGATGTCCGATGGAATGATAAAGGGAAGCCAATCAGTACATTTCTTTAACCAAAAGGAAAAATTGCTGAATAGGGTATCATATTTGATAGAAAATCTGTTTGGATTAAAGAGTAAAAGATACTATGCAAGAACAGTTGATGCAATTGTTGTGAATAGCAGGGCTATTGTTAAAATTTTAGAAGATCTTGGATATCCTCTGAAAAAGAAATCAAGGAATGTTAAAATTCCTCCCAATCTTTTGAAGTCCCCGGATTCAGCAATTAACAGTTTCTTGGTAGCTTACATCAGCTGCGATGGGCACGTTGGCAAAAAAGAAGTGGAAATAACTACTGCAAGCAGGCAAATGCAGTCTGGCATATCCTATCTGTTGCTGAGGCTGGGAATACTGCATAGACTAAGGCAAAGAATTATTGACGGCACTGTATACTACAGGGTGTTTATATCTCCAAGAGAAGCAATAAAGCTTGCCCCTTATTACGACAAGGAATTTTATTATAACAGCAGCGATATAGTTCCAATAACTTCCGGCCTATTAAGGAAAATATTAGGTGGCAGAAAACCTTACGAGCTAGAAAAAGAAGGGATTTCAACAACTACATATTATTCAAACAGCAAACAAACTGTACAGACTTTCAGCAAAGCTGTTGAGCTGTTAAATGCCGATTATCTCCAAGATTTCAAAAATGCACTCGAATATGTATTCTGCGATGAAATAGTGGGCATCAGCATATCAGAAGAGGAAACAGATGTGTATGACGTCACTGTTCCGATAACCCATAATTTTATTGGAGGCAATTTTCCAATGATACTGCACAATACAGTTTCACAGCAGCAGCTTGCAAAATGGAGCGATGCGGACATCATTGTTTATGTCGGCTGCGGCGAGAGGGGAAACGAAATGACAGAAGTGCTGACAGAATTTCCGCAGCTCACTGACCCAAAAAGCGGCAAGCCGCTGATGAACCGGACAGTTCTTATTGCAAATACTTCAAACATGCCGGTTGCTGCGCGGGAGGCCAGCATCTATACCGGAATCACGATTGCCGAATACTTCAGGGACATGGGTTATTCAGTTGCACTGATGGCAGACAGCACATCAAGATGGGCTGAAGCAATGAGGGAAATCTCTTCAAGATTGGAGGAGATGCCGGGTGAGGAGGGCTATCCTGCATATTTGTCAACAAGGCTTGCGCAATTTTATGAAAGGGCTGGAAGAGTCATTCCTCTCGGGACAAAAAAAGAAGGAAGCATCTCTGTAATTGGAGCCGTATCTCCGCCCGGCGGCGATATTTCAGAGCCCGTATCGCAGTCAACTTTAAGGGTCACAAAGGTTTTCTGGAAGCTCGATGCAAAGCTTGCGCAAAGAAGGCATTTCCCGTCAATAAACTGGCTCGATTCCTACTCAAATTATCTTGAAACTTTAGGGCAATGGTATACTAAAAATGTTTCACCGGAATGGAACGGATTAGTCCAGGAAATCATGTCCATCCTTCAGGAAGATGACAGGCTGATGGAGATTGTGCAGCTTGTGGGCTCCGATGCTCTGGCTGAAAGGCAGCAGCTGACCTTGCAGGTTGCGAGGCTCATAAAGGAAGTTTTGCTGCAGCAGAACGCATTCCATGAGATAGACACTTATTGCGAACTGAAAAAAACTTACTCAATTATGAAAATAATACTCAGCTTTTCAAAATTATCAAATGCCGCATTGGACAGCGGAATGAGAGTGCAGCAGATACTTGCGACAAAAGCAAAGGACAGGCTGAGCGAAGTCAAATTTGTCAAGGATTATGAAAAGCTGCTAGACGAATTAAGCAAGCAGATGGAGAAGGAGCTGAAGGCCTGAAATGAAAGATAAAAAAGTTTTGATTGCCGAGAATATCTCCCACGAAAGCCCAGGATTAATTGGAGAAATTTTAAATGAAAATGAAGTATATTTTGATATTGTTGATTTGAGCCAAGGGCATGATTTTCCGAATCCGGCAAAATATTCAGCTGTTTTTGTTTTTGGCGGGCCGTCTAGCGCCAATGATGACACAGCAATAATGAACAATGAATTGAAACAAATAAAACAAATTTTAAGTGACGGGATTCCATACTTCGGGATCTGCTTAGGGCTTCAAACTTTAGTAAAAGCAGCTGGCGGGGAAGTTCAAAAAAATCCCGTTAAAGAAATAGGGTTCCGCGACCAAAAAGGAAAATATTTTAAAATAGAATTAACAAGTGAAGGAAATCAAGATGCAATATTCAATGGAATCAAGTCGCCAATGCAAATATTTCATTTGCACGGAGAAGCAGTTAAATTGGCTTCAAAAATGAGATTACTGGCAACAGGAGAATATTGCAAAAATCAAGTTGTCAAAATTGGCAAGAATGCATACGGGTTCCAGGGGCACCTTGAAGTGACCGAGCCATTGCTAAAAGAATGGATAAAAAAAGACAATGATTTAAAATTAGCAAATTCAAACTCTTTGATTGCGGACTACAAAACATTAAAATCAGAATATGGACAAAACAGCAGAACAATAACAAATAATTTTTTACATATTGCAGGTTTAACATAAAATGAAAGCAAACTCACTAACATTAGTGGCCTTTATTTTGAAGGCGATATAATGGCGAATTCAAAATGAAAGAATACAAGACAATAACAAGAGTTGCCGGCCCTTTGATTTTTGTGGAGAAGACAGATCCGGTAGGGTACGCTGACATTGTAAGGATTGCGCTCCCAAACGGCGACATAAAAAATGGGCAGGTGCTTGATACCAGCGACGACATTGTGGTTGTCCAGGTTTTTGAGGGCACTGCAGGAATTGACATTGACACAAGAGTCAAGTTTTTAGGAGACACTTTGAAGCTTAACGTCTCAAAAGACATGCTTGGCAGGATTTTAAGCGGCTCCGGCAAGCCAATTGACAGCGGGCCTGATGTCATTCCGGACAAAAGGCTTGACATAATCGGCTCTGCCATAAACCCTTTTTCAAGGGCATCACCTCATGACTTTATACAGACGGGAGTGTCAACAGTCGATGCCATGTTCACGCTTGTCAGGGGGCAGAAACTCCCCTTATTCTCAGGGAACGGATTGACGCACAATGATATTGCCCTGCAGATAGCGAGGCAGGCAAAAGTTGTCGGCAGGCAGGAAAACTTCGTTGTCATTTTTGCGGCAATGGGGATAACAAATGAAGAAGCGCAGCACTTTATTGGCGATTTCGAGCAGACAGGCGCTTTGGAAAGAAGCGTTGTTTTTTTGAACCTGGCAAATGACCCTGCTGTTGAAAGGCTTGTAACCCCAAGGATGGCTTTGACGGCGGCAGAATACTTTGCTTATGAGCACGACGCCCATGTTCTTGTAATCATGACCGATATGACAAGCTATTGCGAATCTTTAAGGGAAATTGGAGCTGCAAGAGAAGAAATACCCGGAAGAAGAGGCTACCCTGGGTACATGTACACCGATTTGGCGATGATTTATGAAAGGGCAGGAGTCATCAAGGGGAAGAAAGGAAGTGTCACCCAAATTCCAATTTTGACAATGGTGGGAGATGATATCACTCACCCAATTCCTGATTTGACCGGCTACATTACAGAAGGGCAGATAGTCCTGTCAAGAGAGCTGCACAGAAAAGGAGTTTACCCTCCGATTGATGTTTTGCCATCTCTTTCAAGGCTGATGAATTTGGGAATAGGCCCAACAAAGACAAGGGAAGACCACAAGCAGGTATCGGACCAGATTTATGCAGCTTATGCTGAAGGAAGAGACTTAAGAGGATTGGTTGCAATTGTCGGAGAAGAGGCGCTGAGCGACAGGGATAAAAAATTCCTGAAATTTGCAGCCGAATTCGAGGACAAGTTTGTAAGGCAGAAAAAAGACGAAGACAGGAGCATTGCAGAAACCCTTGACCTTGGGTGGAAGCTCCTGGGCATACTGCCGGAAAACGAGCTGACAAGGATAAGCCCGGAACTTAAGAAAAAATATTACAAGGCAGAATAAAAACATTGCCAAATTAAAATGCCGCAAGACATAAAGCCGACAAGAAGCGAGCTTTTGAAATTAAAAAAGCAGATAAGGCTGGCCAAAAGCGGCTATAGCCTGTTGAAAAAGAAGCGAGACGGACTGATTCTTGAGTTCTTTGAAGTGCTGAAAAAGGCAAAGACTTTGAGGGAAGAGCTGGTAAGCGAGTACAATATTGCCCTGGAAAAAATGAACATGGCAAGAATCCTTGAAGGAGACTTAAAAATAAAGTCCATTGCAATGGCCATAAATGAAATTCCCGACATTAAGCTGGCTGCAAAGAACATAATGGGGGTAAAGGTTCCCAAGATAGAGTCTTCTGAGATAAAAAAAGCGTTCATGGAAAGAGGCTACGGAATTTACAACTCTTCTGCAATTGACGAAGCTGCCTCCGCATATGAAAAAGTTGTTGAAAAAATAATAATTGCCGCGGAAGTTGAAACATCCATGAGAAAGCTGCTAAATGAAATCGAAAAGACAAAAAGAAGGGTAAACGCATTGGAATTTGTTGTTATTCCAAGCCTGGACAAGACAAAAGGATTCATCCAGCTAAGGCTTGAAGAGATGGAAAGGGAAAACATCTTCAGGATGAAGAGGATAAAGGCGAAGGCATAATCCTTCCTTGGATAATGCTTTCTTTTTACTGCATAACCTTATTGTATGATGGACAAAGCAAAGAAGCAGAAAATAATTTTGAGAATTGTAATCCTGATAACTGCCGTAAATTTCCTGATTATTGCAGGTTTCGCCGTTTACCTGTATTTTTGGGTTAATGGAATGAGATAAGGATAGGGCTCAGTAGAAAATCTCATTCATAATAGCACCTAAATTGTAGGCGATTAACCGCATATAAATTTCTGCTCGCTGTGTACGAGCAGTTAAACCACGTAAGTGGTTTCCAAACAATCTCTTCAATGCAGAAAACAATGACT
>JACPIE010000025.1 GCA_016188245.1 Candidatus Woesearchaeota archaeon
TTTTAAAAAGGATTACGGGAAGTTCTGTACGCTCAATAAAAGTTTCGATGCAAAATAAGGAAGTTGCATTTAAAGTTCTCGCTTGCTCGGCACTCCGCCGAGCAATGAGTTCCTTATTCAAGGAACTTTTCTACTGAGCTACAAAAAGGAAAGATTTAAATAAGAAAAGCAAAAAGATTAAGTTAAATAAAACAGGTGAAATAAAGAATGGGATTTTACACACAATATTTTTCTACGCTTTTAAAGAATGTTAGTGCAACCTCATTTAAGCAAAGATGGGAGTCAAGAAGAATAGTAAACGGGCTTAAAGATGCTGACCACAGATTGTATACCAGTTTGTTTGATGAAGTTGAAAACAAGCACCAAGTAACCAAGGCTATTAAGGAAGAAGAAAGATTACTAAAAAGTTTGAGGATAGCCGCTGAAAATGCAGATAAGCTGATGTTTAACGCGGAAACAGAAGAAATTACACTTTTAAAAACAGTCGAAGAAATCCTCAAATCACTTGAAGAGTTTTCAAAATCTGTAAGAGGTAATGGTGATATAAAAAAGCTTGAACTTGAACTTTTAAGTGGGGTACTCATAGCTTTACAAAAAGCAGAAATGGAAAATCAAAAAGAATTCAAGCAAATAAGGACAATTATAGCATTAAGCGAAAATAGAAATGTTGGGAGGTTTACGGAAGAATTAAGGCTAAGATTTCAAAGAAAAGATGTCCAAACAGTTCTCGCCAAATTTGCACTTCGTAAGGAGGCGCGGAAAGCCAAAATTGATTTACAAGCATTGAAAGTGACATCGATAAAAATAAGACTTTTGATAGTTCAATTAAAAGATAAACCAATAAGGAATGAATTAAAGAGAACGAAAGAAATAGAGGAACAAAAAGGGAGTATTTATTATTTAGCACAAGATATAAAAAAATATCTTAACGATGCCTTTTACGAACTATTCTTGATAATGAGGCGAGATACACTTTTTATGCTCAAAATACTTTATGATTTCGATAACTTGTTTGGGTTTAATTTAAAATGGGCTGGAAAAAATTACATGCCTAGAAATGCAGTTACAGTTAAAAATCAGGAAATTGCAGATATTCGCCAAAAAATCGCCAAGGATTTCCATACCTTTGCACAGGCATTCAATATCATTCTAAAGAAAATAGAAGAATTAGAGAGAATAGTGCAAGCTGATTTGGCAACAGTCAAACGTTCTTAAAAAAAGAGGTCGTTTAAAATGATGCAAATGCGTGACTGGATTTCCGGTCTTATAGGCGCAGTTATATTCCTGCTTGGCCTGCTTCCATTAATTGGAAAGTTTGAATTCCTGAACAATCTGCCTGTGTCATTGCTTGTCTGGATAGTTGCAGGAGCCGGATTCTATCTCCTTATCAATTCCGTCATAGAAATAACAAACAGCAACATCATAGGCTGGTGGTCATTTATAGTTGCTATCACTCTGCTTGTTATAGGATTGATGCCATTGCTGCACAGCTTCGGGATTGGGCCGGCATGGTTTGAATTCAATTGGCTGAGCAGGGCAGTTTACAATGTTATGTTTGTCATAGAAGGGTTGTTCCTTATGATTGCGACCTTTGCGATGGAACTATAACCGCAGAATTTCTTATGGCTTTGGAACGCTGCAGTACGGGTTTGGGATGTCAATATAATGCACCCAAAGGTAAGCTAAAACCAAGCCAAGTATCAGTGCAAAAACAAACATAAAGCCTGGGTGAGTTATAATTCCTTTTTTAAAGCTGAAAATTTTCATTTTGTTATGCGCCCGGACAGTAGGGGTTTGCAAAATTGATATAGTTAATCCATACGTAAGCAAGCACCAAGCCGATTACAATTCCCATAACTACCATATATATGGGATGAGTAGAGATAAATCCCTTTTTATTCCAAAACGCTTTCATTAGCTGATTTCTAAAAAAGCATATATTTAAATATTTCTATTTTATGCATTTGATGGGCAAAGAGGCGATTTAAATGGAAATCAAACTGTGGAAAAAGCCTAAGAACTGCACAATAATTGAAGGGTTTCCGGGATTCGGGCTTGTAGGCACTATTGCCTCTGAATTCCTGATGGAACATTTGAAAACCGAGCAGATAGGCAAGATTCTGTTCGATGACATGCCTGCAATGGTTGCAATCCATGAGAACAGGCTTGTCGAGCCGCTTGGCATTTTTTACAACCAAAAATATAACATTGTGATTTTGCATGCAATAACTGCCACAACACACTTTGAATGGAAGATGGCCTCGCTTATAGGCAAGCTTGCCTCTGATTTGCAGGCAAAGGAAATAATCTCCCTTGAAGGAGTCGGATCCGGAGAAGACAGCGACGGAACAAGGGTGTTTTATTATTCAAATAATGAGAAAAACTCAAAATTATTTGAGAAGGCAGGAATTTCTCCATTAAAGGAAGGCATCATCATAGGAGTTACAGGCGCGATTCTCCTCAGGGTTGAAAAAACGCCTATAAGCTGCCTGTTTGCCGAAACACATTCCAATCTGCCTGACAGCAAGGCTGCTGCCAAGGTTTTAGAGGCTCTTGACAAGTATATTGGAATAGAACTGGACACTAAGCCGCTGCTGGAGCAGGCTGAGAAGTTCGAGCAGAAGCTGAAGACAATACTGCAAAAAAGCCAGGAAGCGCAGGAGATAAGCGATAAAAAGAAGCTGAGCTATTTGGGATGAAGGATTGGAATAATTTTTAAATTATGTGGGTAACCTTGGATGATACCACCTGATTTTTTAAGGGAATTGAAAGAGGTTTACAGAGGAGTTTCTCAATTGCCGGGATTTCCAATAGGTCATTGCCTTTCTGTAAGTGAACCATTAGCAAAAAAATTTGGTTTGAAATTGATAAGGGGATTTTTTGTATTAGACAGATCAGTCGACGAAAATCCTTACAGAATCGAGCCGCATAAGTGGTGTGAAGATTCAGATGAAAGGATTATAGACTTAACAGCTCATCAATTTAATCGAGGACTGGATGAGCTTCTGCCGGAAGGAGTTTTAGTAATAGAACCGGGGGACCCATTAAATAGAAGATACTTAAAAACAAAAACTTTTGATTGGCATGACTATCTTGACACCGGCTACGTGAATGGAGTATTAACGCTTTAAAAATAAACCCTGTTAAACACAGAAACATATCTTTTAGCCAAATCATTATGCAATTCTATAGCCTTTCTTCCTTTCTTGACCATAAAATCCACAAATTCAAATGCAGCGTCATGCAGCCCGTTTCTTGCGGGCTGAAGCTCAGTTTCGTCTTTAATATTCGGGCCTAAACCTGCAACATTATGTTTCTTTATGGTTTTTGCCCATTCTATTGAAAATGCAAATGCCTTTGCTTCCTCGTCATGCTTGTTCGGCAGTGCTTCTGTCAAAACATGCCCAATCTCATGCCCTATTATGAGCATTAAGGAATCAAGATGGGTTTCCCTTGCAAATATTTTCTTTTCTTTGCCATTGATTGAAAATCCCATAATTCCGCTGCTCCATGCGCCAAAGTTTGAATGAAGCGTTTTGAACTCGTCAAGCGGCAAAATGCTGATTGAGATATTGCCCGGGAGTTTCTCTTTGAACATCAGCTTAAAAATTTCTTCGGCAATGCTTGTTACTTCATCATTATCGTGCATAAGCCCTGATTTTGGCCTTGAGGGATTTAGGAAGAGTTCAGGAGTGAATGAATGGTTCGCCGTATATTGGGAAGCATACTGCTGCCGGGCATGTTGGATTATTGATGGTTTCTTTGTGTATTGCGGTTCAAAGCTTACTGAACCGCCTGCTCCAAACTCGTATTTGTCGTCGACATTTCTGGAGAGATAGCTGATTTGAGGGTAAGAATTATTTGAATAGGAGCTTCTGATTAGGTATTCCAAACCATTTGAATAGTTCATTTTAGCTTTAACTCTCACTTTAAGGTTAATTCGGCTGTTTTATATAGTTATTGATGGGCTGTTAGAACGCCTAAAAAGACAGAATTTTGGAAGTATACGGATTATAGGATTAAAATATGTACCCCTATGCATAGTGCCTAACTTTCTAAATAAAGCCTCACTTTTAGCTATTAGGCGCTGCAGTTTTTGCCGTATCATCGCTTTTTGCCCTTGTTTTGCCCATAGGCCAAGGTAACTGGAAGATCCACATCCGGGGGAAGAGTGGTGATGTTTTATATTGTTATGGCAAGATAGTGCCTTAAAGCGTTGTTGGCTGATTTGGGTATTTTTAACTTTTTATGGCAAGCAGCTGCCTGAGATCTGACTACATCTTGATTACTCCCCAATATGGGCAATAGTTTATTTGATTGCATCTTGCTCACTTCTGCTCTTTTAACTCTCACTTTTCACTCTTTAACTTCATTTTTATAAATTATTTTCTATATAGAAAAGTATAACTAGAGTAAATGTATAATTAAAAGTATAGTTTATAAAAGATATTTGATAATAGATTTATAAAAATAAATATGTTGATTAATATATTATTGATAATAGTTTTTAAAAAAGAATTAATAAAAAATAGCGGTTATACTAAATAGATTAGATTGAAAGATATAATAAAAAACTAAATATTTCAATAAATTATCGTTGTAAATTTTAAAAATTTGCTTGGGAAATTTATTTAAATTCTGAAAAAAATGCAGGTTTATGAAACATTTTTTTCCGAAAAATCTAGCTGTTTTTCTGCTGCTTTTTTTAACCGGATGTGCAGTAAGATCTGATAAGAATTTTGAAGAAATCTCAATTGACAATGGGATTAAAATTGTGAAAATCAATGCTGAAATTGCCGACGACAGTCAGGAAATGGAAAAAGGACTGATGTTCAGGGAAAAGCTAAATGAAAATGAAGGGATGCTTTTTATTTTTGACGACGAAAATTATTATGCATTCTGGATGAAGAATACACTGATGCCGCTGGACATTGTGTTTATCGGCAAAAACCTTACAATTGTTGATATTAAACGCGCAGTTCCGTGCAGGGAAGATCCGTGCATGACTTACAGCCCTGCAAGTCCTGCAAAATATGTGCTGGAGATGAATGAAAATTTTACTTTAAAAAAGAATGTCAAAATAGGAGATAACCTTGTTCTGAACAGAAAAATATTAAAGCAATAAAAACAAGCCGGATATATGCAAAAGTTATTAGTTATTGTCATGCTGGTTTTTTTTATTTCAGGCTGCAAGCCTCAGGAAAGCCCAAAAATAGAGCCTTTTTGCGGGGATGATATCTGCCAGGCTGGTGAGGAAGAAAGCGGCTGCAAAGAGGATTGCGGAGGTTTTGAAGGCATTGCAAAGCTGCAATGCGCAAAGTCCGGGGGCAGCTGGAATGACTGCGGAAGCCCATGCATTGGTACAGGCGCAGATATCTGCATACAAGTATGTTCTCCCCAATGCGAATGCAGCGGAATAGCCGGATTTAATTGTCCTGATGGATACAAGTGCAGGCTGACAGGCAGGATTGCAGATGAAATGGGAGTATGCATAAGGGAGTAAATGCAGAAATTCCAAAACTTTATAAAGAAGCTTCCCGCAAAAAACCGAATGGCGGAAATTAAGTGCAAGCATTGCGACGAGAAGATGCACAAGAAAGGAGTCATCCAGAGCGGAAATTCCAAGTATGACGTCTACAGATGCAATGAGTGCGGCCATGAAGACATGAAAGCGATTGGAGTTAATCCGAGCTATCACAGGTAAATTTTTATTTTTCTCTGTGCCCAAAAATGTTTGAGGCGTACTTTTACCGAGAAAGAACCGATATTTTTATATATAAGAGCTTCTATTAAGTCTGTTATGGAAACAGTAACCATACCCAAAGAAGAGTATGAAAGATTAAAGAAATTAGAGCAGCTTGACTATGATTTAATCAGGCAATTTGCTAGTTCTTTAGAAGACTTAAAGCAAGGCAGATTCAAGAGACTTGCTTAGCAATTTGTTCTGCTATTTTTCTGTATTCTGCAAATTGTGATATAATGTGGTCTATAGTTGATTGTTGGTCTTTCTTGCCACTTACAGCAACAAGCAGAACCAAGTTTAAGTCTTCATAAATAAGGTAATAAACTCTCTTTTCCTTTATTCGTTTTTCTCTCAAGAAAGGATATCTCAATTGCTGCCCGACAAATGGATTTTCCGCAAGTTGCTTCGGTATTTTTTCTGCTGCTTCAATTTCTGGATTTGGCCATTTGCTAATTTCTTTGAGATAAGTATCAGTTCCGATTACTTTAAACATACTCAGAATGCTAATACCATTTCTTTATAAACTTTCTCGGTAAAAGTTTGTATAATTCATTGAATTATGCGAAAGGGCAAAGAGTGATAAGGGGGTTTGAGACTAGAATTTTAAATTATTATAGACGAAAATTTTAGAAAAGTTAATATAGAAGTTTGAATTTATGTGTAGTATGAAACTCACCATAGTTCTAGAACCACAGGAAGAAGGTGGATTTACAGCTTATGTGCCATCTTTGCCAGGCTGTATCTCACAGGGTGATACCAAAGAAGAAGTCATTAAGAATATTAAAGAGGCTATTGAATTATATTTAGAACCAGATACAAACGAGCTTATTGAATTTAGTGGAGAAAAAGTTACTCTTATAGTATGAAAATTCCGCTTATTTCTGGTATTGAGGCTATTAAGCGATTAAAGAGAACAGGATTTATTGCTACAAGACAGAAGGGCTCTCATGTAAGACTAGAAAAATATACAGGTGAGAAAACAATTAAGATTACAGTTCCTGTTCACGCTGAGTTAAAGAAGGGAACTTTAAATAGAATAATCAAAGATGCAGGATTAACATTGGAAGAATTTGAGGGGTTGAAATAAAATTATTAGACGAAATTTTAAGCATCTGTATTCATATCTGTTTGGTCAGTAGTTACCCTTTATTCCAGACTCTCTTCCAATACGTCTTAACTCTGCCTTTTTTCTTTGCAATTCTCGCAAAACTTGATTTTGTTCTCTTAAACCTCTCTTGTTGATTGAAGTACCTGCCAATCCACTAAGTAATAATAAAGCTGACAAACCATAATCTGCAGGATGTTTTTGTTGCTGTGAACTTGAGCCATATGGTCTAACATCATCGACCATTAATCCCGCTCCGCCGTATAACATCGATGCTAAACTAGCAGCCACTCCAATTCTTGACCATCTCCTAAATCCTTTCGCACGATTATCAGCAGAATTTACAGCACGCAATTCATTTAGTAATTCTTCTGGTGTTATATAATCTGTGCGATTAGGAGAAGAACTTGAGCCGACATCTTCGACAGATGGACCTGATTTTTGTTTCAGGCTTAAATCATATTCTGTCCTTTTTGTAGGATCAGATAAAGTACTATGCGCCTCATTAACTAATTTGAATAGCTCATCTTGCCCTTGATTCATATCGGGATGAAATTGCCTAGATAAGCGTCTATAAGCACTCTTGATTTGAGCTTGAGTTGCTCTTTCATCTAGACCCAAAATTTGATAGTATGTTTTCATAATTACCCTTACGAATCTATATATGAGCTAGTATTTAAATCTTTCGTTTTGTAACTATCTGTCAGTAGTCAATGGGTGGGTGGTGGGGAGAGTGGCGGCGGGTCAATTGATTTTTTTGTTTTTTAATCGTTAATGGTGCAAATTATCAAAAAACATCAGGTTTTTAACAAATAATCCTACTTTAAGCACCAAAAGTTAGTGTTTTATTGTAATGTACTCCTCAAACCCCCTTATCCGTTGGTCATTCTTAGTCTTGGTAAAGACAATTTTAATAAAAAGGCACAAAAAATGTTCGCCTAATGCCCAAAGTTTGGCGACCAAGATTGAGGCAACCCACAATCTTGGCTTGACTTTTCGCAAAGAAAAGTTTGCCAAACGAGTATTATACGCCTGAAAGGTTTTAAACTTTTTTGCCACCCAAGAACGTTCTCAGCGTACATGTCAAAAATTCCAAGTTACGAATACATTGAGGAATTTTTGAGCATGCTCGGAAATTTTTACAAGATTTAAATCAATAATAGAAATTTCCGACATTTGGCAAAACTCGACAGAAAGGTATTTAAAGAAGTTAGTCTTTAAAGTCATTAAAATGGCAAAAGAAACAATAACGATACCTAAAGAAGAATATGAACTTTTAGTTAAATGTAAACATATCGTTGAAGAAACAATAACGATACCTAAAGAAGAATATGAACTTTTAGTTAAATGTAAACATATCGTTGAATCTGATTTTGAAGAAAAATTTTCTGAGCAATTTATCAAAGAAATCAAAGAAAGTGAAGAAGCTTACAAGAGAGGAGATTTTGTAAGAGTTAATGGTTCTGAAGAAAGAAGGAAACTTTTTGATTCTTTGTAAATAATATGGATTACCAGGAAATATTAAGTAAACCCTTCTTAAATGATATTAAAGATATCAAGAAAGATAAAATTCTGCTGGAGAGACTGCACAAAAAGATTGACGAAATTTTGAAAAATCCGGAGCATTATCCTGTCAAAAAGTACGAGTTAAAAGGGAAGAGGGCAGCTCATATTGGTTCTTTTGTTGTTGTATTTGAAATCAAAGGTAATGAAGTAATATTTCTGAAGTTTAAGCATCACGACTATGCTTATGATTAGAGTTTTGCCAAATGTTTGTATAAAATCTCACTTTATGCGAAGGGAAGAATGCTAAAAAATCGGTTTAATAATTAAAAAGAAAAAATCGGGCGTAAAGTTTAAATAAAATAGGTCATATCTTATTATTATGGCAGAAACACTGATAGAACGAATTCGAACCATTGAAGCCATTCCTAACTATGTCACTGTAGATAAGGATACAGAAATCCGAAAAGCATTTGAGGAATTAGGCCAGTCAAATAGAGTTGTTAGGGCTGTTATGGATGGCAAAACAACCTTTCTAGCCGAATACAATAAATCTATTGGTCCATATGATCATGACATGCTCTTTAGCCTTAACTCCTTGCCTGAAGACTTTCAGCAGCAAGTTCAAGATTTAGAACAGGCTTTAGGTGATACCAGACTTGCTAATCCAGCATTTGAAGATGTTCCAATAGCAAATTATATGACTAGAAATCCTATAAAGAGTGGTCTTGCTTTAGGCGGCATTGTTGGAGGAGGGTTGCTTTTAATTCCCGATGGTAAGGATTACAATCAAAAAGTCAGCAGGAGAGGTTTCATATTAAGCTCTATTGGACTTGTAGGCAGTACCGCTGCATTGGGCGCAGTCCTGGGAATGGCTAGCTTGGCGGGTATTTCTAATAATTTAAGACAAGTTAGAGAAAATGCTTTGTACTTGGATACAACTTTCAGAAGGGCATATTCTAGGTAATAATTTAAAAACATAAAGCCCGATTTTTTCTTAGCATTAAACCCTTGCTTTTTTAAAGAAAAAAATCTCCGTGGCGTTCGGCGAGACAAAAATTTCAAGGATTCTTAATGTTGTATATCTAAATCCGCAGAAATTTTTGGCGAGTAGGACAATCTTTTCGACTTTTGCTATAGTTCTGAAAGGAGAAAAGTTGTCCGTCGAACCGCCAAGGAGGAGATTTTTTTCGCATTTGACATAGTTTATATATGAAAATAAAAAAAGTGATGGTGGAAAAGCACATCAGGAAAATTGAAATGTTCGTATAATGCCCAAAGCAAAGCGAGTTTTTCTCGGCAACCCTGAGAAAAACCTCGTCTGGAATGACGAGACTTTTTCCTGAATGAAATTCGGAAAAAGTTTGCTTTGCGAGTATTATACGCCCGAAGGGTTCTAAACTTTCTCTGTGCCCAAAAATGTTTGAGGCGTACTTTTTGAAAAAAAGTTTGTTTAATCTATAGAGATTAAACGAAGACTCAAAGAATAAAAACCGCTTGGATTGTAAATAAATTATCGTGGCATTAGGCGAACTTACTGAACTAACCAGTAAGATTTTAATTCTTTTACTAAATCTCCTCTGGATTTTTTGCCATCTCTTAACATTGCATCAATTCCGGATATCCTATATACCTGAAATATATTTGTTTGCTGTTTATCCATAGCAATTGCTTCATGCTTTTTATGTAGAATTTCAGCTAATTCCCATAAAGTCATTTCCCTCAAATAATAATCTCTTTCAAATTGCTTGGGAACTTCATGCTTGTTTAATACTACCACAATCCCTTCATGAGGTGATTCGTATACAAGTGCACTTGTTTCTGATTCAGGACCATAACGTTTAGAAGTATCTAAAGGAATAGATGCAATTTGATGAAATTTTGGCTGTCTTTGCCTATTTGTTGGAAATGATTCATGATAAATTTCACTTTCCCCATCAAGACCAGCCCACATCGTAATACGTCTTCGATTACTTAGACCCTCATTTAGAAAGGAAATACCGTAAGCCATGTAAGCTAGTAAATGGCTATCATTTATAAATCTTTTTTCATTGGACTACATCAAAGTAGTGATGGGCGGGTGGTGGGGAGAGTGGCGGCGGGTCAATTGATTTTTTTATTGCGTTCGTTGATGGAGCATCAGCAAAATATACAGAAAATGCAACATTTCAAGCAAAAAGGCAGGCTTATACATCAAAAAACACATAAGTTAATGTAAATCAATCGTATCCAAGCGATTTTCATGGCGGTTTCTTAGTTAAAATTAATCGGGGCACAGAGAAAGTTCGTATAATGCACAAAGTTTCGTGAACTTTTTCTCCTCGAAAAATTGCCCTCGAAGTTTGAGGCAACCCGCAAACTTCAGAGCTGGCAAATTTTTCAGAGCTGAGAAAAAGTTGTGAGCAAAGCGAACGGACACGAAACGAGTATTATACATAGCTTCAGCGGGCTTTTTTTATGACCAAAAAACTTCTGAGTTCTGGGCTTTATGAAGTAAAGTACGTATAGTTCAACAGAATTATGCGTAAGAATGAAAGAAAAGTTTTTTGGTTGAACTTGAAATTTGCTCGAGCGTACCAAGAGTTACTTTTTAGTAGTAAAAATAGAAAACTTTAAAAATAGATAGAAGATTCTATGAGTGGATTACAATGAGAATTTTCCACGTTTCAGATATTCAGGATGGAGCTTATCCTCTACAACATATTGTAAATTTTGTAAATCAAGAAGGAGAAGCAGGCGATTTGGTTGTGATGTCAGGAGACATTGCGACAGGGGCTGATGCAGACCATCTTAGAAAAAGTTTAGATGAACTTTGTAGAGATAGGGATAGAATAACAGTCCAAGAATTTAGGACTACCTTGCAAAACGCAACCAGACCTACTTATGAAAAAATCAAAGAAGTAATTGAAAAATCAAAAGTTCCTGTATTATCTATTCCTGGAAATTCTGATTTGCCCCTATATGAAAATGCTTTGCAATCTGATAAACATATACCTTTACACGAACGAGCTGTAGATATTGGAGGAATGAACTTTGTTGGATTTGGTGGCGCAAATATAGCAGTCATTGATGATAGATACAAAGTAGTTGAAGTAAGTGTAGAGGTTAATGATACAATTATGGGTAAAAAGAGTGTTAAAGCATCAAGTATTTATGATTTTCTAAAAACATTGTCAGAAACTCCAACAGTTTTAGTTATGCATATGCCACCATACGGTATTCGTGATTTTGTTAATCAAGAAGTAGGTCATGTCGGTAGTCATGGATTAAGAGATTACCTAGACGAAAATGCTGTCCCATTAGTATTATGTGGGCATATTCATGAAGGGAGGGGTATGGAAGCACTTAATCAGGGCAGAACAGTGGTTTCTAATGCTGGCACTTTGAGCAATATGGCACTTCACAAAAAATTACCGAGAACTTTTGCTGTTGTAGAATACGATGGCGGATTCAAAGCTGGAATTGTCTATCAATTTACAGATATTCGAAAAGGTTCTTTAGAAGTTCTGACTACTTATAAGCCCGGTGAAAACACACTTTTAGTGGAAAATCGAAGTAATCCAAAGTTTTCTTAATCATAGATTCTTTCTAGTAAAGCTCGAGCAAATTTCTTTCTTATAGTTCAACCCTTTTAGTTTCTCGAAGATAACCTTTAGGTAAAAATTCCAACAACTTGGGTGAGAATTGAGTGCAGAGGATTTTTCAGTTACGAAGTTCTGAAAAATCCTTTGCGAATAGGGTTTTCACCAAGAAAACCCGTGTTCGAACCCTGCGTTGTTGTTGGAATTTTTGTTTTAATTTGCTTTGCATGGAAATTAAAATCATCATCGAGAAATTTATGCGAACGATATAGGAAAATAATTAAATGAAGCATAAAGGTCATAAAAAAAGTACGTATAATAGCCGAAGTTTGGCGACGAGAAATGAGGCAACCCACAGTTCTCGCTCGTCGTTTTTGAGGCATCCCACAAAAACAGACGAGACTTTTCGCCAAAGAAAAGTTTGCCAAACGAGTATTAGGCGAGTGGGGTTTTACGCCCCACCAAATTTTTCTCAAAGAAAAATTAGACATTTGCGGACACAAGAATGCTTTTGTCGTAATTTATGAAATAAAGTTTGCCTTACGAAAGTACAGGCGAAGACAAAAGGAGAAATAATGGCTTTGATAGTAAAATTCGTAGCATTAGACGGACTTTTTCTTTTTTGATTTTTTATTCTTTATACTTTGCAATATCAAGCCTACAATCAATCCAATGATTATGAAAGGAATCATAGTTAAAACCAATCCCCAGAAAAGCCAAATTAAAAACATAATAGTTAATCCTACAATTGGAGGATTCCCACATCCTATATCCCCACCAAAGGTAGCACAAACAAATCTGCCGCGAATGAGAGACTCTAATCCTGTTGGTAAGAATGCAAACAGAATTGATAATGACAAAGAAGCAAAAACACCAACCCATACAGATTTACTCACAACAGATTTTTTATTCCACCACTTCTTAAAATCAACCATATTTTCTAAAATAATGATATGAGTATTTAAAATGTTGGGCGGGAGGGTGGGGGTTTGGTGGGTGGAAGGATTGATTTTGTTTTTTTAGTTAATGAAGCATTTTCACCAGAAACAGCAAATGCATTAAAAAATGCTACATTTTTAGCTTAGCAGTAGGCTTAAACATCAGTTAATGCGTATCAAAGCCATTATTTCGGTGGTTAATACGAATGTTAATGAGTGAAATTATAAAAAGTGTCCGCAAATGTTCGCCTAATACGGATTAGAAGAAGTTTTTTATATAAGTTATTGCAAAGGTTTCTGAAAAAGGTGAAAAAGTGTTTGATAAACTTGAAACAGAGCTCAAAATAAGAGGTTTTAGCCGGCGAACTGTTGATTCTTATATGTACCACAACAAAAAGTTCCTTGAGTTTGTAAAGAAAGATCCTGCAAATGTTGAGGAAAGTGACGCAAAGCAGTTTATCGCTTATTTGATGTCAGAGCGCAAATTTAAGCCAAGGAGCATAAATCTTGCACTAAGCTCGCTGAAGTTCTTTTACAATGAAATATTGAAAAATAGGGCATTTAATGGTGTTAAAGCGCCAAAAACAGAGAAGAAACTCCCAACAGTCCTGACAAAAGAAGAAATCAAGAAATTGCTGGCGTCAATCGATAATCCAAAGCATAAGCTGCTTGTAGAGTTCCTGTATTCTGCAGGGCTAAGAGTAAGCGAATGTGTGAGCCTGAAAACTGACGATCTGGATCTGGCTGAAAAAATGGGCAAAATAAAGCACGGCAAAGGCAATAAGGAAAGATATATCATTTTGTCTGACAGCTTGATTTCACATTTAAGCGAGTATCTCAAAAACAAAAAAGACAGCTCAGCCTACATATTTTCAGTCAAAAGCCACCCAATAACGGCAAGGCAGGCCCAAAAGGTTGTCAAAGAAGCAGCAAAAAGTGCCGGCATAAAGAAAAGAGTGTTCTGCCATGCCCTGAGAAGCAGCTTTGCAACACACCTTCTTGAAGCAGGGACAGATATAAGGATAATTCAAGAACTCCTTGGCCATTCAGATTTGTCCACAACACAGATTTATACAAAGGTTTCAACTCAGCAGCTCAAAAAGGTAAAAAGCCCACTGGACACTCTATGATTAAAACATTTAATCAAATCTTAAAATGTTAAAACCCAAATTCGTCAAGGCTTAACTGAAGTATGTTTTCCTTTGTCTGCAAAGTCTTGAAATCAGGATCGAGCCTGAAATAAGGCCTATTGTTGATGTATCTTTTTACTATGGGAACTCCTTTTTCTATGAGCGAAGTAACATAGCTTGCAGCCAGGTGCTCTGACACTCCCAATCTCGAGGCAATGTCCTCATAAGCAAGGTTGCCTTTCTCTTCTTCAAGAGTGTATATCACCAAAAACACTTCCTGCTCTTTTCTGTTGAGCCTTTTCACATCAAAATCGGTTTTGCCTGCAAACTGGATGCCGGAACTCGATTCAAGAAACATCTGGATCTTGTCAATTCTTTCGCTCAGCCTGTCAAGCTTTGATTCCATCTCATTGACATATTCAAAATTCGAGGCAATTTCGCCGGTATTCTCGTTTATCGCCTGCAAATGCTCTTCAAACTGCTGCTTAATCTTATCAAACTCATGCCTAAACTTCCTGTTCAGAAGTGTAAAGCCTAGATTTTTACCTCTAAAAAAATATTTTCCAAAAATACTAATCACCCCCCAAAATCTAATTTTGCAGAAAGAAGGTGGTTTAAATAGGTTTCTGTTTTATGGCTTTTGCAAGATAGTGCTTTTCCTTGCCATGCCTTATCACGCCTACCTCATCCGTTCCCTCAATTTCCTCCAGCAGGCGGTAAAAAGAGCTCTTGGAGCAGAAATTCTGCTCATCTACAACAATCTCCTTGAGATGCAGGGCAGATATCCTCTCATATTTCCTTATGTACGAGAGCATTACGCTTTTGACATACTCCTTTGAGTTTCTTGTAATCCGCCTTATGATCTTTTCTTTTATCGAGAACTTCTTTTGCTCAAGCCTTTCAAGCCTTTTTTCAATGTGAGAGACGTCTGCAAAACTCTCTTTTGCTGCCGGAACAGGGGCACGCTCGGTTTGAACTGACTGCCTTCGCGACAGCTCATTGACTCTTTCATTCAACTCTTTTATCTTTCCCATAATTGGCTCAAATGAGTAATATTCATCTATTATCCTGCGTATTTCCTCCCTTGTTTTTGGGGTGTATGAAAGCTCCATCTGAAGCTGCCTGAGCATCTGCTCCTGCTCCATGCTTTTCCTGTAGAAATAGTTCAGCCACTGAAAAATGTTGCCCGTGTCTTTTTTGACGTTTGCAAATGATTTTTTTAATGCGTCATTTATCCTGTTCAGCTTTTTTTCCGCATTGTCTTTTCTCCAGAACATACGGCTCAAGTTTAGCCCGAATTATTTAAATGTTTTCATTTTTGGGAATAGTATGGGACTATTATAGGACTACTCTGGGATTATTTACAGACGATAATTACTGTTTTATTGAGACTATTTTGGGATTGTCTTGGGAGTGTGATAGGACTATTGCGGGAATGGCGGAGACTGCACCAAGATCAGTGTTTACAGAAAAATTTCAACATGTTTTTAAACAGGGAGCAATTATATTTTTCAGTAAAGATTAAGATAGATTCCAGCTGGTGCTGGTTTTTTGAAGCATTTCAATGAATTAATTTCAATATTGAAATAAAATGACAAAAAGGATAATATTCGGTGAGGGTGAAAGAGTATATTAACAATATTTTCCATATTGAAAAGAATAAATATCACAAATTTACTCATGGAAAGTGAGACATAAAACAGGCAGATTTTAGCGATTAAAACTATTGTTGAAGGTTTGAATGATTAAAATCAACTCAAAATCGGCATTGGCAGTAGCTTTATCCAGGCTAGAAGCCTTTTGTGAGCCAAAAGTGAGGCAGGAGCAGTATATCATGGACAGTGAGATAGGGGCTTCTGTGCTCTGGAATGCCTATTTTCTTGGAGATATAAAAGGAAAAGTGATAGCTGATTTGGGCTGCGGAACAGGAATGCTTGGAATTGGGAGCCTGCTTCTCGGCGCAAAAAAGGCCATTTTTGTGGATTCTGACGAAAAAGCGCTGGAAACATCCAAAAGCAATTGTTTAAACGTGAAAAGTGAGAGTTTAAAGGCAGAGTACCTTCATCAGGACATAAGGGAGCTAAAGCTTAAAGCAGACACTGTACTGCAAAATCCCCCTTTCGGCACAAAAGTGATTCATGCTGATACGCTATTTCTTGAAAAGGCGCTGGAAACAGCTCCGGTTGTATACTCTTTCCATAAAAGTGAGACTAAAAGGTTTTTGGAGCGGTTTTCTGCCAAAAAACGCGCCAGATTAACCCATGTGTGGGACTTTAAATTTCCCCTGAAAGCAACTTTTTCGTTTCATCGGCGCCAAATCCACAGGATAAATGTAAGCTGCTTAAGGCTTGAAAGGCCCAGATGAGTTTTATCGCCGACAGAACCGGCAAATTAAAATTGGCAAACTAGCAAAAGGTTTTTAAATAAGGCTGATGTACCATCACGGCTGCAACATGGAAGTTAAAATTCTCGACGATAAAAAGAACAGGCTCACAATAGAGGTCAAGGGAGTCGACCATACATTGTGCAATTCCATCAAATCAGAGCTTTGGAATGACAAGCATGTCAAGATTGCGGCATACAGCATAAGGCACCCCCAGATTAGCGTGCCCCAGATGATAGTGGAAACTGACGGGGAGGAAAGCCCGAAAAATGCGCTTATCAATGCTGTTGAAAGGCTGCACAAGAACAACGCAAAGTTCAAGAAAGAATTTGCTGCTGCCATAAAATAAGCAAAGTTCGTCTAATTCTTGTTAAGCAGAAATTATATATGAAAATAATTCTTGGAACCAACCAAAAAGCTTATAAATTCATAGTGCCTAACTTAAGCCATGGCTTTCTTCCGCATCAAAAAAATCAAGAACAAAGAATATGCCTATGTTGTAGAAAATGAATGGCATTCAAAAGGCAGCAGGCAGAAAGTAAAAGGCTATCTTGGCAGAGTTTACAGGTTTGAATCAAAAAATAATGCCGGTTTCCTGGAATTTGTAAAGGCAGGCGATGCCCGAAATTATATTGAAAGCAATTCCAAAGTGTTCCATGAACTGATTGAGTGGGAGCTTTTCAAGAATGGAATAGATAAAAAAGAATTCCTAATTGATATGAACAATAAAAAAGTGCAAAAAAACGGCAGGAATGTTGCCCTGATGGTTAATGAAGGATTTTTATGCAGCGCAACTTTGAAAAACCTGCTTGAGTTCAAGCCCGAAGCTGACGGGCCAAATGAAGGGTATAGGTTTGCGAGAGTTTTTATAGAAGCAGGCATAAAAGTGCCCCATGATGTGTTTATAGGATTGTTCGGGAAGATGTACAAGCAAGCAGAAATACCAAAAAGTGATTTTGCATGGTGAAGCTGATTGGAGTTATGTTGATAGTAAGCAGCCTGCTTGCTTTGGCTGCAGGGGCATTGATTGACATGAGGTACAATAGCAACGCTGCAATAACCGGCAATGTTATATCTGCCATCATAGAGCAGCCAACAGTCAATCTTGCCTTTTTTGATTATATCGAAGCTTTTGCTGTTTCCTACTCCGTATTCAGCTTTATAATGGGGGTAATGTTTTTGTTTAAGATGTAAACGAGTTCGCTTCGCTCACTCGCATTCGACTGGTTTGATTCAAAACTTATATAAAACAGCCAAATTCTCTCTTTGTTATGGCTTCTAAAGTCCCAAAGCATGTAGCGATAATTCTTGACGGCAACAGGAGATATGCAAAGAAATTAGGCATGCAGCCATGGAAAGGGCATGAATACGGAGCTAAGAAATTAAATGAACTCCTGAAATGGTGCAGGGAGCTCGGCATCAAAGAGTTGACGCTTTACTCATTCTCAACAGAGAATTTCAAAAGGGCAAAGGCGGAAAAAGATTTTTTGTTCAATATCTTCAGGAAAGAGTTCGAAAGCATGCAGCACAGGAAGGACATATTTGAGAACAAAATAAGAATCAATGTGATTGGGAGGCTTGAGATGTTTCCCAAAAGAATTATGCAGTCTATGCTTGGCATAATGGAAAAAACCAGGAAACATGGTAATTTCACAGTCAATTTTGCAATGGCATACGGGGGGAGGCAGGAGATAACTGATGCGCTTAGGAAAATAATGAAATCAAGAATAAAATCAAGCCAAATCAATGAAAATATGATAACAAGCAGCCTTTACCTCAAAAGCGAGCCGGACTTGGTCATAAGGCCCGGAGGAGAGGTGAGGACAAGCAATTTTTTGACTTGGCAGAGTGTTTATTCGGAATGGATTTTTGTTGGTAAACTGTGGCCGGAATTTACCAAAGAGGACTTGATTAAGTGCATTGTGGAATTCAATGAGAGGGAAAGAAGGTTTGGGGAATGAAAAACAAAAAGGTATAAATAGAAGCCTAAACCTAAAAATTCAATTCTAAAAGGTGTTTTAATGGATTGTTACAAGCAATTTGATGAGCAGCTAAGGAATGCTGCTGAAGAATTCAAGAGAGTGGATAAAAAGGAAGTGATAAGGCTGATAAGCCACTTGGACGCTGACGGCATAAGCGCCTGCTCCATCATGATTAAATTGCTCAATAATGACAACCGCAAGTATTCTGTTTCAATAGTGCAGCAGCTTAACAAAGCTGTAGTAAGCCAGCTTGCTTCTGAGCCATATAACTGCTTTATCTTCACTGATATCGGCTCAGGCGTCATAGCAGATATAAAAGAGTCGCTTAAAGGGAAAAAAGTGTTTATACTTGACCACCACAGCACCAGCGCAGTAATAGATGAATCTGGCAGCATTGTGTTTGTCAACCCCCATCTTTGCGGGATTGACGGCGGAAAAGAGATAAGCGGGGCAGGAGTGGTGTTTAAGTTTGCATGCGCAGTTGACAAGGCAATGGAAGAGCTTGCCCATATAGCTGTTATTGGGGCAATAGGGGATTTGCAGGAGCAAAATGGGTTCCTGCGCCTGAACGAAGAGAATCTTAAGATAGCTGTTGAAAAGGGCAAAATCAAAGTCACCAAGGGATTGAGGATTTTTGGCGGCCAGACAAAGCCTTTGCACAAGGTGCTTGAGTACTGCACGGATCCTTTTATACCGGGAATTTCCGGGAGCGAAAGCGGCGCCATTCAATTCCTCAATCAAGTCGGCATAGATCCAAAAAACGGCTCAGGATGGAAAAAAATTATTCACCTTGATGAAGGGGAGATGAAAAAGCTGGTTACCGGCATCATAATGAAGCGCCTTAATGAGGCAAACCCTGATGATGTGCTTGGCAATGTTTATACACTTCCTCATGAGCAGGAAGAAAGCCCTACAAGGGATGCAAAGGAATTTGCCACTTTGCTCAATGCCTGCGGGAGGCTTGGCAAAGCGTCTTACGGCATTGGAGCATGTTTAGGTGACAAAAAAATAAAGCAGCAGGCAATAAAGTGCATGGGCGACTACAAAAAGGAGATTGTGAACGCGCTGAACTGGTACAATGACAATAAATTTACCGATGATGTGTTCTGGGGCAGCCGCTTTGTCATCATAAATGCAAAGCAAAAGGTTATGTCAACAATGATAGGCACTCTTGCTTCAATATTGTCTAAGTCAAACTTGATGGCAAGCAATAATTTTGTCATGTCGATGGCAAGGGCTGCTGACGGCAACACCAAAGTGTCTTTGAGGACAGCAAACAACCTGAATGGGGCGCTTGATTTGAAGAAAGTCATTGAAAGCATAATTTCAGGCATCGGCAATTCAGAATCCGGAGGGCACCAGAACGCAGCAGGGGCTGTGATCCCAACCGACAGGGAAGATTACTTCATTGAAACTGCAAAAGAAGTTCTTGGTAAGTACGCTGTTGAGGAGAAGATTGGGTGAAGATGTTTTTGGATTATTTCGCAATAAAACTCATTTTTGAGGATGTGCCTATCCTTAAACATTGAAAGATGATGTTTTTCAATGAATTTGCGCATTGACGAAAACTCATTAATGAAAAATTCAAATAAAATTAATCGATCCAGCCCCCGTCCAATTCCCCCACCCCTAAATACAAGCTTGTCGCTTTGCTGAAATCATAAAGAGTCGTTAAACAATTAATACCTATATCTAAAAGAGATGTAAATAACCATAGCTGCAAAAATCATAGCCATAATAAAATAATATATGAACGACCTTTTAGCAGGATTTCTATTCTCGAGGTCACCAAATATGAGCGCTCTATCGGGCGATATACTTTTTCCTGTTAGCAGATACTCTCCAGCTCTATAGCAGTTATAGAATAGATAAGCAAAAACAAGAAATTCTAAAAAATCTAGTTGCTTTCCAGAATTATAATATGTCACATATGCAACAGTAAAAGAGATTAAACCACTAAAAAATAGATTAGCTATGTATTTTTTCTTTTCTGTTTTAACATAAAAATGAACCATTTTTAATACCGAAAAATTATATGAGTTGTATTTAAACATTCCTAAAAAAAGTTTCGTCTAATGCCAACGACTTTACACTCGAAAATTGGGTTTCTCTTCCCAGCTTCGCATAAACTATTACAAAAATTCTTTCATTCTATTATTTTGCTTATCTAATCAATCTTTTCAGGATTCAGGCTGACTTGCAAGCCATAAGAAGTTTGTTTTTGCAAAACAAACCCTTCTTTGAACCTTAGTGAAATGTACCGAAACCTTTAAATATGTGTAATCACATTAAACCACATAAGGTGATAAAAATGCCAAATGTAACATTGTCAATACCGGAAGCATTGCACGAAAAGATGAAAAAGCACTCTGAAATTAGATGGAGTGAAGTAGTGAGGAAATCTATCTCTGAGAAAATTGAAGATTTAGAGGTAATGGATAAACTAACAAAAAGAAGCAGGCTGACGCAGGCAGATGTAGACGAAATATCCCACAAGATAAACGGAGATGTTTTTGAAGAATTAAATAAAAGATGAAAATTATTCTGGACGTTAATGTTATCCTATCTGCCTTGATTCGTGATTCAACAACCAGAAAGATAATTTTGAATTCTGAGTTTGATTTTTACTTTCCAGAGCCTTCTTTACATAAAATAAGAAAATACAAAAGCTATATTCTAGAAAAATCTGGACTTTCAGAGGAAGGATACAACAAAATTATGGAAATTTTGTTTAAGTACATCCAATTAGTGCCTACTGAAGAAATAGAAAAGAACTGGAATGAAGCAAAGAAAACAATGGAACATATTGATCCTGAAGATGTTGTTTTTATTGCAACTGCTTTAAGCATAAGCGATTCGGTTATATGGTCGGATGATAGTCATTTTGAGAAGCAAAATAAAGTTAAAGTGTTGAAAACCGATGATATGGTAAAATGAGGTACAAATCGTCTTTTAGATTGGTATTTGGACATTCCCCAATAGTCAAAGTATTAGACTTCTTTTTGGACAACAGGGAGTTTGACTACAGCTTGACTGATATAGCAAAAAACTCAGACATTGGATGGAGCACATTACATGGATTCTGGAAGGATTTTGTTAAGCTTGGCATTGTAGCAAAAACAAGAAGAATAGGAAGAGCAGAACTTTACAAGCTTAATATAAGCAGCCCACTTGTGGCAGAAGTTAAAAGTTATGGTATAGTTTTTAAATTTATAAAAATGGCAAAAGAAAGAAACAAAAGATGAAAAATATATTTTATGCTTTTGAGCGAATCGTCATTGAAGAAAACTTGGGACAATCCTTATGATGAGCAATGGGATAATTTTTTCTAGAAAACTTGATTAAAGTATCGTCCTTATCCCGTCTATCTTGTCTGCCACTTCCTGGCCCGTCTTTGTCAGCGTAAGGAGCTTTAATCTTCCCTGCTTTTCAAAGTTTATGAGGCCTGCCTTCTGCATTTCCTGCAGGATCTTCACGACATGGGAATAGGTGCAGTCAACTATCTTTGCAATGGATGAGGCGTATATCTCGCCTTTTGCGTTCTTGAGCTCCACAAGCATCATGGCCGGCTTTTCCCGAAAAAAAACATTAAATATTTCTTTATTATGGTTCATCAATATTAACCCCCTTAACTTTGTATCAACCTATCTGTTTCAGAATATAGTTTGCATTATCCAAGTACTATTTAAAGTTTTCGAAATTGAAAAATGTCAAAAACCCAGAAAAAACAAGTTTTTTCGCTGGATTTCGGTTTTAATATTTTATTCAGAGTTGGGTAAAATCATCTCTGCAAACTGTACTTGGGCGCCAAATTTGTTACAGATTCCAGCTGCTGCTGTATTTCTTCATCAGTTTCATCTCCGTAAGAAATCAGATATCTGTCCAAATTTTTTATGATTTTGCCGTCAAACTCACTGTTCAGCTGCCCGTTTGCATAAAATTTTAATTTGTTGTTTCCGCCATTGCAATAGCTTTTTTTGTCGGCAACTATGCAGTTGCTGTTAAGATCCATACCAAGGGAATTGAGCATATGCCCTACTGTCAAGCCAGTTGCATGAGTATGGATAACATCTCCAATTCCCTCTTCAAAATGTATGAAGCTGCTTGCAAGCTGGTATTTTTTCTGGGAGAAGTCAATGGCAACGCCATTGATATAGACTTTGACATCTGCATGGAGATGGGCCGAGTTCAGCGGGCCTATTCCTCCCAATAACTGCAATTGATTGTTATAATTTTGGACTTTGTTCAATTGGCTGATCAAGGCGCCTTTTGAAACCCACTGCCACAGGAACAATACCAATAAAACAAGTATAACAGAATAAAATATCAATCCTTTTTTCATTGCACTTCGGCCTGCTGCGCCTTTACAATTTCATTTTTTTCCAAATCCTTGTAAGTTCCGACTGCTGACAGCAGCCTGAAAACATAAGAGCCGTCTTTCTCCGCAGAAAAGAACTGCTTCAGCGCTTGGCTTGACGGATAAACGCCAAGCTCATCAGACACCACAATGGTAGGAACATGGGTTATGTTGTACTTGAAAATCAGCTCTTTGCCCTTTGCATCGCTTATGTCAATGTATTCTTCCCTGCCGAGCCTGACTGCAAAGCCCTGCTCATTTGCCAGTATCTCCCTGTGCTGGCTCACGTTATAACAATCCGGGCAGCTATTATCAGTAATGTAGGTTATATCAACAATTCCTCTCAAAACTTTTGATGTCAGGTTCATGAAAGGCGGGCTTGGAACCCTCATCACATAAGAGCCGTCATTTTCTTTTGTCCCTATCTGGAACCATGCCTGCTCCATGATGCTATATGATTCTGCATCTTTGGACAGGATGATTGTCGGCACAAATCCGAGGTTATACCTTTTTAATAGGTCGTTTCCCTGGCTGCTGCCTGCCTCAAATGTTTTTTCGTCAACAATTTTTATGCCGGCCGCCTTTATCTGGCTGATTAAAAGCGCCAAGTCTGCGCAGTCTGCGCATTTGGAATCTTTGATATAGGATAAGCTCACCAATCCCTCTATTTTTCCGCTGGCAGCATCTGTAAATGGAGGGATAGCCTGCCTGAAAACCAAAGCATCCTGGCTTTGTTCCAGCATCTCCAGGTTTATTTTATCAATCTCGCCTGTAACAATCAAAGAAGGAACTTTACCAATTCCGTACTTGCTTATCAATTTTTTTCCTTCGCTTGAGTCAAACTCAAAAGAGCTTTCTTTTGCAGCTTCAACATTTGCACTTTTCACATAGTCCATGACAGCTGAAATGTCAAAGCAGTCCCTGCATTTTGAATTTTTGACAATAATCAGCTCAATTTTTGCGGGCTTTAGCTTTTCCTGTGCTGCTGCGCTACCGGCTTTCATCTCCTTGTTGAGATTCGCGGTTATCACGACATTAGCCAGCACTATGATGCCAAGCAGTATGGAAAGCCCGATAAATGCATTCTCAAGATTGGCATGATTAGAAATCTTTCCAACTCTTTTTTTTTCCGGATCCATGTTAATTTAATTTGCACCCAGTCAATGCCGCTAATTTGTCAAATGGCTGCACATTTTCATGCCATTTTCCGTTTATAACCCATGTTGGAGTTTTTTTAATGCCGGGCAGCTCTTCATACTCATGATAATTTATATACTTGAAGGATTTTCCAAACATTCCTTTTTGCCCTTGCGTGTATTTGCACCAATCCATCGCCCCGTACATGACAGCCCCATTTTCTGTAAGGCATTTGGCAAAATTGTCATAAGGGCCGGGTTTAGCTGATGAGTATACGGAATAAGCAACTATCAGCAAAATTAATACGGCAACAGCAATCATATAATATTTGAATTTGCCTTTTTTTGGCTCCTGATGCTGGTGATTTTGCTCCTGCTTTTGCTCAAATTCCTGCTGAGCCTGCTGGCTTTCCCCTCTTAGATTTTCCAGCCTAAGCTTGCGCTTTTCTCTCTTTGTAAGCTCCATTTTTCACAGTTTAAAGTGGAGAGCCTGCCTGGTTTAAATCAGCTACTGGCGTGTCTTCGTAAGCTCCGCCCGGGGCAACTCCGCAGCCGCCGCCCACATACTGGCCTTGCTGCTGCTGGTTGTAGGTTGCATAGCCATTTGGCTGGCTTGATGCGCATCCAACCAAAAAAACACTAACCAACAATATAGCCAACACTATTGTTTTTGAATTCATTTTTTACCACCTGTTATCCTAACAGCCCCCTACCATTGAAGGCAGGTCATTTAAGTTAGAGGGAACGCTGCCGGAATTTTGAGACGGAACATTTCCAACACTAACTTTGCCTGTTGATATGCTTGTCTTTAAACTGCTCAGCTGTATTGCCTGTACTGCTGTAAGCAGCACCAAAACAACAAGCACAATCACGATAACGACATTCCTGTTCATTTTATACCTCCTTGTGTTTGTTTAACATTTATTTAAAGATTTGGATTTAACAGCCCCCTACCATTGATGGCAGCTCATCCAATGGTGTTGCTTGAGCATGAGTTTGCTGTTGAGTGCTTGGGGCTTGCTGCAAAAATTGCTGCTTTATTCCAACAGAGCCGCCATGGGTTAAAATTGTTGCCGACTGCTGCCCTGTATAAACAAGGTAATCCTGTATCATGCCCTGCGGATACCAAAGCCCTTTCCATTTTGTCATCTCTCCCAATATCTGCTCGTCTGTGTAATCAGGATAGTACTTGATAAAAAATTTTGCCATGCCCTGCCATGCATAGCTATGCGCGCAACCGCAGCTGTTTATTGTTGTCACGCTGCTAGGGCCGCCGCAGCAGAAATCGCATGTGAAAACTGATGTAAGCCTTTGCCAGCGCTGCTGCTCTTCCGGAGTAAGCTGGATTGCATTTTCGGTTCCAAATCTTCTTGAGCCAAGCAAACCTGCCCATGCCTTTTGGCTTGTTATAGGATCGTCAAATGTAGCTCCTTTTATTTTTTCAGAACCTGGCCCTTCCAGAATATAAAATGGTGTTCCAGTTGGAACAACTGCCGCAATCGCGTCTTGGGTTGGATTGCCTGTGCTTTTTGGAGCAGGTGTTTCGCTTATTGTGGACCATTCGACAAGCTTTGTAGTTCTTCCATCGGGGTTAAGCTGCGGACCTATGACAATGCCGGATTTGCCAGGGCCTAATTTCAAAGTTCCAGAGGAAACTGATTTAACTAAACTGCCCACTGATGAGGAAGTGCCTCCAATTGATGCGCTAACTTGCGAAATCTGAAATTGGTTAAACAAGATTAAAACAGCGACAAATGCAACAATTCCATAGCCCAATTTTTCATGAAAAGTAAAAGGTGCTTTTTCAAACCTTGCCCTATGCGCTGCAGCATGCACTTCATGTGTGATATGCTTTTCATGGTGTGCTGTTTGCCCATGCTGGCCATGTCTTTCTTCCTTAATAAACAGCCAAACAACTAATCCAATCAGGACTAAAATCAATAAATATGACATTGAATTAAGGAAAATATTTGATGAGAGCTTTGCAAATTGAAACTGGTTAAAAACAAGCACAGCTCCGACTAGAATAACTAGAAATAATATAACCTTCTCTAAAAATATGTCGTCTTTGCTTTCTTGAACCATTTTTATCTTTAACAATGGCTATTTTATATATATTTTACTTGGAAAACAATGTAATTTAAATGCCTATTTTGCTTAAATAAGGCTTAAAACGGTTTATTATTGTTCATATGGGGTTATTTTTGCTTTTTGTTATGTATAAGCAAACAATCTACCAAGCACAATCTGATTATAAATTAAATAAGCGCCTGCAAGTATTACGATGACTGCTCCGAATTTATATATGTAAGGCAGCCATCTTTTCAATAATTTCTCCATAGCAGTCTTTGAAAGGGCTACTGCCAGTGAAAACAGTATCATGAAAAAACTCATGCCTGCTGCATAAATTAGGAAAACTATTAGGCCATCTACAATGCCTCCTGCCTTTGAAGCTGCTGTAACTACAAGCAGGAAAATAGGCAGGGTGCAGCCAAGAGAGGCTATTGCAAACCCCATCCCATAAAGGAAAAATGATGCATATTTATTTTTTAGCTTGTTTGATTTCAGTTTTTCTCCCAAATTAATTATTTTGCTCAAATTGATTTTTGCATTTAAATTAAACAGATAGAAAATTCCGATAATGACCAATAAAACCCCTATAAGCAAATCAAACCAGCCTACGTATTTTAAAAAGCTCCTGCCGATGTATGCCACAACAATCCCTATCAAGGAAAAAACAGCTGCAAAGCCCAGGCTTACCATCAAGCCGAATACCAGCCCTGCAAATACTCTTCTTGAAAGACTGGCTTTTTCCAAGCCTTCATTTCTGAAATAATAGGTTATGTAGACTGGCAGCAAAGCAAAACCACAAGGGTTAACAAATGACACTAACCCAGCAGAGAATGCCAGTGAAGCAAGCGCATAGTTTACCATTTTATATCAATTTTTCAATTTCCTGTGATAAAGTCTCTGAGTCACTCAAGCTTTCATCCTTATACATTATAATGCCTGTTTTATCTATTATGTATGTTGATTCCAATGTCCTCATTTCAAATTTGATGGCAACATTATCTAAATCAACAGCCCAGCGCCAATCTCCACCATTAAACTGTTTTTTTGTGCTAATAGCACCGTCTATTGTTTCGCTTGCGATATCAAGCGATATTATTTCCAAACCTTTGCCTTTAAATTTATAATAAACCTTATTTAAAGTAGCTATCTCCCTTGCGCATGAGCTGCAACCTGGAGCAAAGCCCTGCAGTATATACACTTTACCTTTTAAGTCGCTGCTTGTGAATGTGTTGCCCTTGTCATCTGTTAATGTGAAAGCTGGTGCTGGTTTGTTCGGATGTTCTATAGTTATAAATTTGAATTTCTCCAGATTTTTCACTGCTTGGGGAGTTTCTTGGGTTTTAGGGCTGCAGCTTAATAAAAACAATAAAATTACAATAAAAAATATCAACAAATATCTATTTTTCATTTTGGGGGGATAAATTGCTGGAATTTTTCCATATCGCAGACATGCTCAATGCCCTCAACCATGCAGCCCCAGCATGATTCTGCATCTTTTATGAATTTTCCATCTTGTGTTGGCTTCATAAGCATCCATTCGTAGCCTGCGCTTTGGCATATTTGCTTGAATTCTAAATCATCTTTTGGCTGATTTGCGCAGCTTGCAATAAAAAATAATGCAATGACAAATCCAATTAAAAGTAGATTATTTAGTTTCATTTTCCTCGCTCACATTTGTTTTTTTCAAATGCCAAACAACAAAAACAACAACTAATAACGCAAGAACAATACCAATAACATTTCCGATGGTTGATGTAAATATAATTGATTCAAGTGCCCTTTCATTCAGATAGCCCCAGAATGACATTGACCAAGGGACATATTTAGGCAGTTCTGTCTGGAAAAAGAAAGTTCCTTTGAATATTACCATCAATAATCCAATAATTAATAATAAAATACCACCTATTATGTTGTAAGTATGGGTTATTATTTTTTTGTTGAACAAATTAAATGTTATTTCCTTCCCTCTTAATAATTTTGATTTTGCCCAATCATATCTGTCAGAGAAATAAGCTAAAACAACCAGTGGAACAACTATCCCAATACCATAAAATATCAACATTAAAGTTCCATTAAGTACGGTTGCAGAATTTGCAGCAAGAACTAAAATCCCAACTAAAATTGGACCTACGCAAGGTGTCCATCCAACCCCAAAGAAAAAGCCAAGCGCAGCCACGCTAAAAAAGCTTTTTTTATTCCTGTAGTCTAATTTGAAATTGAAAATTGCAAATCCAATGTTCAAGAGCAGCAAAATTCCAAAAAAAATCAATATAAAGCCCGATACAACCGCAAAAGCAAGCTTGTAAGTATTGAAGAAATTGCCCAAAAAGCCTGCAATCAATCCAAAGATTGTGAATGCTATCAACACGCCAAGTGAAAATGCGCTTGTCATTAATACTGCTTTTTTTCTATCTTTAAAAGCAACTGAAAAAAATGCTGGCAGCAAAGCAATTCCGCAAGGCGATGTCATTGAAATAAAGCCTGCAAAAAAGGCAAGCAAAAAAGTGATGCTTGAAGCAAGTTGCTGCTCATATTGCTTGAGCCTTTGCAGTCCAATTGGCAGCTCTTGCTGTGCAATGACTATAGTAGACAGTAATATTGCCATAATGAGAATTAAAAAATATTTTTTAGTCATTTTATTTTTTATTTTTGATTAATTTCATTAAAAGCATCCCGATTACAATGCCAACAAATAAAAATAAAATATTATAAACAAAATTTAACTTTTCTTCTTTTACCTCAATCAGAAAGTCTTCTGGAGCATATGTTTTATTTCCAATTTTAAAATCTAAAAATATTTCGTACACGCCAGGGCTTTCAAATTCATGCTTTAAGCCTAAAATGCCCTCATTAACTTTGAAACTTTTTTCCAATACCAAATCATCATTTTTGACAATTTTCAAGTTTCCATTAATATCTTTATTAATAAGCCCGTCGTTATTGCCAAACGAAATCAAAAATGAAGTTTGTTTATTTACAATTGGCACTAGCGGAGAGCTTGACAGCTGCACCAGCATATCATCTGCAATCTTTATGCAGCCGCCGTTGGAATAGGTTATTGGAATTAATAATGCAAAAATACTCATTAATACTAATGTTTTCTTCATTTTTATCACGTATATTCAATAATTATTTCGTCCTTATCATGCATAATAAACTTTTCAAATTCAAGATTTGGTTTGCCATTTGCAGTCATTGTCGAAGTTCCATTTTCATTATTACAATATTCAAAAATACAAGAGCTGTTGAAATTTTTCCCCCAGACTTTAAAGAAATAGCCAAGTGTTAATGTTTCCGGTTTAATCCATGGCTTGTTGTTTTCCAGATGGATTGTCCCATCATTTTCATGAGTATGGATAGGCGACATTCTCATCCCGCTAATTTGATTGTCCATATTATTGCCAATACTTATTCCAATATTAGGAGGAATAAATTGTTCCTCTCCTTTGATTGTGATTTTCAGTTTTGGATGCCAGTGGATGGGCTGCTGCGGAACTCCACTTGTGTTCTTGCTTTGAGACGGGCTTTTAATTAAAAGAATGAATCCAATAAATACAGCCACTACCACAATAATTGCAATATAAATTGGCTTTATTTTCATTTTTAATGCAGTTTCGCAAAATCAGTTATTGAAGCCAATTGGTTTTTTACTTCTTCTTCGCTTTCGCCGCCATAGCTTATCAAAATTTTGTCCAAGTCATTGAATGCATAATTTTCAAATTCATTGTTTTCTTTTCCATTGACAAAGAATTTTAGCTTTTTATTGCTATCATTGCAGAATTTTTCCTTGTTTTCCAGAGTTATACAAGCTTTGTTTAAATCCATCCCCACGCTTTTGAAGAATATCCATAATGGAACTCCAGAAGCATGCATATGCAAAACATCGCCAGTTTTTTCAGGGGCAGGAGCGCCAGAATCAACATGAATGAAACTGCTTACCGGCATATTATCCCTCATTCTTTCCATATGGGACTTATCAGAAAAATCTAAGGCTTTGCCATCAATATAGATTTTCCAGTCAGCATGCATATGCTGAGAGCCCAAAATACCAATTTTTGAGCTAATGCCCATGTTACATTGAAGCTCGCCTGCATCTATGCACTGCTCAACAGGCATGCCGCAAACATCGCATCTTCCATCATGATTTTCATCCATCAATTCAATTGCAAGTTGCTTGTCAAAGCCTGTTAAACTCATACGGGACGCCTTACTAGGCATTGCATTATTTTCTTGTTTATCTTGCATTTTAAACATTTCAATAGTGGAAAAAACCGAGGATATCAAAATTCCAACAACTAAAACTAGAATTAAGACAAGCGATACATCGATAAAATTAATCTTTCCATTCTTATTTTTTCTTAAATTTGTCATAAATATACCATCCCACGCTAAATATAACTAGAACTCCTCCAGCAATCCAAAATAAATAATTAAGTTGTTGAGCCTGCTGAAATGGCACACCGGCAATTATCAAGCCTGAATTCAGAAGAATGACTTTATCCGATATATGGATTATTTTTTTATATTTCAATGCCAGCATAATCATTAATAATAAAACTGCTGCAATCCAGAATGGAACTGCAACTTTTGTAAGAAAAAGCAGAGGCATTCCTGCAACTGTAAACCCTAAAAAAGTGAGAAAAGCAACTAAAGCCAAGCAAGCATTATGGCAAACCTGATAGCTGCCTAAAAAGCTTAAACCGCCAGTAAGGCTTCCAGAAGCACCTAATATCCTGTCTTTTATATTATTCATTTTATTGCTGGGTTAACGCACCCATGGACTTTTTTGTTATTTCTAAGCTACAACTTTTATGTTTATTGCACCAATCTTCGCATTTTTCTGCTAATGCCTTTTCTTTGTACGCAAAATTGCATATTCCGCAGACATAAACTTCTTTTACCATTTTTTAGCTTAAGTCGTATCAATATTCTGCCCGTAAGGATGTATTAATTTCCATCCATTTGTTCTTTTCTTTAGTGTATATGCGCTACTGAATTCTTTTTTAGTTCCATCTTTATTGATTATCTCGATTTTGTAATCAACACCAGCTTCTTTGTCTGTCCTATAGGATTCTTTTGCCTCAAGAACCCTTATTCCTAAAGCAGTGTCATAGAATTTTTCCATATTTGCTTTAAAATCGTCAAATGTCTTGGCAGTCGGCTCAATCTGCCTGAACCCGTCAGAAATCAAAGAATATATTGCATCATACTGCTCATCATTCCAAGCCTGAAAGTAAAGGATCACAACTTGTTCCGGCGTCAAGATAGAAACATCTTCTGCAGATACTGTTGGCATAGTTTTTCGTATCGCCTGTTGCTGCACTTGCTGTGTTTTTGAACAGGAGTTAAGCAATAAAATATAAAATAAAAAAATAATAAAAAAAATTTTCTTCATTTTCATTTAACAATTATCTTGCCTTTCATATTGCTGTGCCCTGAGCCGCAGAATACTGAGCAGAATGCGGTAAAAGTGCCTTCCTTTTCTGCTGTGAACTCTATTGTTTTTGGAGTGCCGGGATCAAGCCTTTCATTTATTCCGTATTCTGGGATTGAAATGCCGTGAGGCACATCTGCGCTTGTCACTATGAGCCTTACCCTGTCTCCTTTGGCTACTTCTATTGTTGCAGGCTCGAAAGCAAACTGCTTTGCCGTCATTTTGAACTCCTTGACAGTTTCGGCAGTATCAGTCACTTTTTCTTCAACTATTATTTCCTCCGTATTGCTTCCAGGTACAGGAAACTGCTGCTCAACAGGGTTTCCCTGGCCAACTAAGTCTTCCGGCTTTTCAGTTGAATTTTGCTGGGAGCATGCACTGACTAACAGTATGCCCAACACCAATAATAATACTATTTTTCTCATCATACCACCTCCAAAATGGTCTTTAATATATAGTTTAGCGTAAAAACTTTGTGTTTATTAAACTTTATTATGCGGAAAACGCCAAAAACAGGCTGATTTTCGTTCATGGGGGGTTATTCTTGACTTTAGAATATTAATGCTCAGCCTACAATAAATTTAAGGAAAAAGCCGATATAGTAGGATATTGCTGCCGCAGCCCCACCAATGAAAACAGTCTCAAAGACAGATTTCAAAAGATTTACCCTTATTACATAGCTTTTTATGGCTCCGACTGCAAATAATGCAACAGCAGTCATGACAACGGCAGTTGCAAAAGTGTTGCGCTCGAAAAAAGGGGCAAAGTAGGAAAATACATAAGCAAGCAAGGGGATAATTCCTATGACTATGAAACCAAGATAAGTTGCCATGGCCGTCTTCCATGGCGTTTTGGGGCTTTCAAGCAGGCCAAGCTCTTCTGCCATCATTGTGTCAACCCATACTTTTTTGTCTGATGTGACTACTCTGACTGCAGTGTCCAGGTCTTTTCCTTTGAACCCTTTCCTCCTGAATATTTCCCTTATTTCTTCGCGCTCGCCTGCAGGCACAGCCTGTATCTCCCACTCCTCCCTTTCCCTTTCCCTTGCTATCAGGTCTCTTTGTGTTCTCTCGCTGAGGAAATTGCCGATTGCCATGGAGAAGCCATCAGCAATAAGGTTTGCAAATCCAAGAATTATAACTACAGCCGATGACAAAGATGCGCCTGTGGCGCCTGCAACAACTGCAAATGTAGTGACTGTGCCGTCTATCGCTCCGTATACGAACTCGGCAAGATACTGCTCTTTTGCAGCGCTAAACACATCTCCTTTTTCAGTTTTTCTTATCAGCTCGTCCTTGTGAGCCCGCTGCGCAAGGCCTATATTTTTTGAATAGTAAGCCTTGCGCGCCTTTTCCATTCTTGACGGCATATTAATTAACAAAATCAGCTTGTTTATAAAGCTTAAGGATTAGCAGAATTCGCAAACTTTCTTCTTCTTTACTGCTTTTGCTGCTTTCTTCTTAGCTGTTTTTTTGGTCTTTTTCTTTGCCATTAAATTCACCAATGCTTTAATCAGGCGGAGATTTTTAAAGTTATTGTTTTTGCAGAATTTAGTGACTGCATAACATTTAACGAAAATCCATTAACTAAAAACACAATAAACATAAAAAACAACAATCCAGCCGCCTTCCACTTGCTTGCGAGTCGTTCGCATGCTCAACGACATGTCACCTCCCCTCCACCGACCTACATTGATTTTATCACTTTACTGTGGTAAAAAAACGAAAGATTTATAAATTTGATAACTTACCATATATAAAATGACAGAAGTTCCTAACGTTGATAATTTAATTAAAAGACTGAGAACACAGGGTGGTCGAGCAATGGCAACTTTGAGAGCCATTGAATTAGGGATAAATGTTAATTCTGAGGTTATTACCCGTGCTATTGGATATTTTGCATCGGTTGGCAACCATGATTCAGCTCTTAGACTCTGTGGAGATCCTAACCAAGTTGAAAAAGCAGTAGCAGAATATGATACCATTGCCGTTGCTGAAGAAGGACTTAGAAAGCGTCTGAGATCTGGCGGTGTAGTATATTCAAAGGAAGGAACTGCCATTACCGCTGATTATTTAAAAGACAAGGTTATTGAAAGGGCAGAAGCATTACTTCAACAAGCTGATGATGGTGAAAAGGCAGGTGGAAATCAAGTCGCAAGAGATAACAGATTAATTGCAATCAGATTTTTAGCCTTCGCTGATAAATATGATGAAGCTTATAAAATTTCAGAAAAATATAGTTTAACAAATGAAGCAAAAAGAATTTTTTTGAAAGAAATACGCAGGAGGGAAGTTCTAGGAAGTTTTGATGTTTGTAGCAGATTAGAAGAGCTAAGAGCGAATAGAAGATGGGCTGAAATGTACCGAACTATCGATACTATTCTAAAACCAAAATAAAAAACTTCGTCCAATTAACTAACCACAACTTCCACGGGCAAATCCTCTATCTTTGCTTTGCCAGAAATATCGAAAACTCACCTATTTAATTTTGTAATAAATTTATTGTGAGTTTTCGGGATTGAAAATTTCTACAGAAATTGAATCATTACCTGCGAAATTTTCAATAAAGTTTAACTTCTCAAAGTCAATAACTTTTTTTGTTTTCGGGTATTTTTTTAATATAACCTCTTCTCCAGTTTCCTCACTAATGACTTTCCTTGGCTTTTCAAACCACACATCCAAAGTGTTTCCTTCCTTGTCGAAAAATACTCTGATTTTCTTCATTTTGCCTTTCGCGTAAATTCAGGAGATGTCCCTGTGCGTCTCATAAAGAAAAGCAGCATCCTCATTGTGATTTTTCAGCTCCCGTATGAGCATCCTGAAAATCTCATTTGACGACACGGATTTCTTTGATTTGATCCATTTTGTTATTGCCGCAGACACTTGCATGCAAATTTCCTCTGACTCTTTTTCGCTTAGGTGGGCATTCCTGCACGCAAAAAAGCAGGAGCCATAGACTTTTCTTTCATCATAAAGCTCTGAATGCCCCTTTCTTTTTACTATCTGCAGTGCTGTCTTGTCTTTTGTCCTTTTGATAACTTTTTTCTTTTTCATTTGTCAAAAATCATATTTATGATCACTGGTATATGTTGCTTACGCAAATTTACTCAGTGATTTTTGATCATGATCAAAAATGGATTAAGCATTTTTGACATTAGTTGAATGTTATTGTGCCGTTTGCAATCAGTATCAAAAGCCATCCGAGCAGTATCAGGACAACTCCCGTGGCAAGCCTCATGTAAATCCTGTTGCCCTGCTTCCATCTCTTTATGCTCTGTATCTTCACTCCAAAATTTACCATCAGCAGTATCGCAATCAGGGGCATTACAAATATAAGATTGTACAAGATAAGCATAAGGAATGCCGCAAAATTAAAATTTTGCGACAGCAAAAGCAGGATTGCAAGGTAAGGTGCGCCTGTGCACGGCAGCTCAACTCCGGCAACAAAAGCTCCCAAAAATAAGACTCCTGGCAAAGTGATTTTTTTTGTCATTTCATGTATCTGCTTCGCCCTTTCAGGAGGGATTGCCAATGTGATTCCCTTGCCATACCAAAAGAAATCCTTTATTTCTATCAAGCCTGCGGCTATTATCAATGAGCCTACAACAATTGAAATGTATTCGCTGATAAACAGCGGGACTGAGCTCAGGAAATACAGAATGCCAAAGCCCGCCAATACATATGTGACAAAAACAGCCAGAATGTACATGAAGCCGTAAAAAATCATCTCTTTTTTGGTTTTGAAGGCTATCATTATCGAGACCAAAAGTATCAAAACTCCTATGGCGCACGGGTTGATTGAGTCTATCAAAGCCGTTGCTACTACAGTTCCCAATGTTGGAAAATAAGCTTCGACTGCCATTTTATTTTGTTATTCCAATGTTTGGATTGATTTCCCCTATTGGCTTTTCAGTAAACACGAACTTTATTCTGTCGCCAGGGGGTACTTTTTCGTAATGGGAAATTTCGTAATCAGGAAGGCTTGCAATCAAATTTCCATTGACAAAAGCATAAAGTTTTGCGGGCTTTTCATTGCAAAAATCGCCGTCATGCACAGATATCAAGCCTTGATCTGTTGGAATTTTTAAGCTGTCATCTCTCAAAGAGCCTCCAACAGCATAGAAAAATGCCCCCAAGCTTGCCTGCTGCTTATCCAAAATAACGCCTTCCACATGGATCCTGTTGTCGCTATGAGCGTGCATCAAATCAACCCCCTGCTTATTTGACCACCATTCTTGAGGCTTTGTCAGCAGAATCTCTTTATCACAAACCCAGATTTCAAAGTCCGCATGCCAGTGCACTGGGCCTTTTGTTATAGAGGTTACGTTTAAATGCAGGGTTGTTAATACAAGGTAAATCGTAACAACTGCCGTGGTTATAACAATAAAAAAATAAAATATTTTTTTAGCTGCATCATTCATTTTTTTATGGAGCATGATTATGGTTATGATTAAAATTCCGAAAAAAAGTGTTCCATAGCCGGCAGCCTGCAGCTGGCTTATTGGATACAGCTCAGAATGGTCAAGAGCATACACTTCCTCATCTTCATGGGAAAAAGCATTGCTGGCCAATATAATCAGAAATACAGCCAAAAATATCAAAAGCCCATTTTTCATATGAATTATTTAAAATAGAGATTATTTAAAATTTGCTATTTGGCATTTGTTTTTTCTTGCATATTGAAAATGAGATTGTCAGGATGATCGGAAATGCTTTAATTTCCTGCATATAAACATGCAATGGTCTTTCTGGAAAGGCTCAAGCTCTCTGTAGTCAGCCACAGCCATGCCCTTTTCCAGTTTTTCCTTGACTTCCCTGAAAATCTGCTTAGGCTTTTTTGTCACATCTATGCTTCTTGCTTTCACAGCCAATAAAGCATAGCCGTCATCTTTAAGAAACAATTCAATGTTCTTCAGGAATATCTCAAGCTGATTTTTTTGGGCAACATCCTGGTACAGGACATCAACTGATGAAATTCTTTCTTTTAATACGCCAGTTTTGTTTGCATCTGCAAGTATTGGCGCAATGTTCTTTCTTTTATAGCACAGGAATATCAAATCGCGCATGACTCTTGGGGCGATGTCCACTGCAAAAATCAGCCCTTTTTCCCCGACAATGTCTGAAACATGGCTGACAGTGGTGCCTGAAGCAGAGCCAAGATAAAGGACAGCATCATCTTTTCTTATTCCTATATTCGGGCTTCCCTTCAAAATCGAGGCTGCAATCTTGCTCTTGGAAGCATCCCATTCACGATATTCAACATCATTTTGGCTGGCAAGCCTCTCTCCGTAAACGCTTAAGCCAGGCACAAGATTAATGGTGTAAATCTGCCTTCTTCTGCCTTCGGACTCGTACACTTCGAATATGCTTGATTTCCTAATCATTTTATTTTGCCGAATTTTTCCTCTAATTTATTTCTTAATTCGTTCCCTATGAATTTTCCCCGGAAGTAGTCAATTTTTGCCGCAATTGAAATTTTGTCTGCAAGCGCCCTTGCTATCTTGCCGTGCATTTCATTGGGAGATCCTGCAACCAATGCGTGGTTTGCAATGATTCCGTGCCTTGGGGCCTTGGCACCCGTCCTCATATGCCTAAACAATGCCTTTTCCGCCCCTAAAATCTGGACTGTTGAAGCAGGCATCTCGCTTAACCTTCTCAAAGAGCCAGCATGCTCAACCAGCTTTGCCGCCACCATCGTGCCGCAAACTGCCTTTATATTAGGGCAGTATCCATCCATTAAAGATGAGATATAGCTTTCCTGCAATTTTCTTAATTGGAATAGCCCGAAAACCTGATGGGCAAGGCTCTTTACCGGCTCCAAATGTTCATGCGCCAAATCATCCCCCATGGAATCATTCAAGCTGATTTTCAGCTTTCCAAGCAGTTCAGCCTTCCCATCTTCAAGCATACCTTCCACAAACTTTTCGTGGCTTTCCGTTGCCCTTGAAAATTCAGGATTGTGCAGCTCGTACCATTCCCTGAGCCGCTTTACAAGAATGTTTATGGCCTTGTCCAGCTCATCAATCAGTTTTATTGACTGAATCAGCAGAACATCATTGCCTACAGAATTCCTCATGCCAAGCTTCGACAGCTGGATATTTTTGCTGTAAAAATCGCCAAAGAACTTTTCGTTTTTGAAATGCAGCAGGATTTTTTTTAATGTATCTGCATCCGGCTCTTTCAGATTGCCGTGCTTGTCTCTTATTTTTTCTATAAACTTGGCCTTGTTTTGATAATCATCCAGGCCGTTGAACAGCAGTTCGTCAATTACACCAGCCTTGCCATCAAAAACAAATACGCCAAGCACGTTTGAAAAAAGGTACATGCGGCAAAGAAGTGATTGGTGTTTTTTAAAGATTCGCTTTCAAAAGATTAATAAACAAAAAGATTATTAAAATCAGCATGGCTATGATTTATATAACCTGCAGAGACAGGAAAGAAGCTGAAAAAATATCAATGCATCTGCTGAAAAAAAGGCTGATAGCATGCGCCAGCATATTTCCGGTAAAAAGCATGTACTGGTGGCAAAACAAGATAGTTAATGGTTATGAAAATGTGGTTATTGCGAAAACCAGCAATAAGAATTTTAAGAAAGCTGTTGCAGAAGTGAAAAAAATCCATTCATATGAAATTCCATGCATTTTAAGGATTGATGCAGCTGCGAATAAAGAGTATAATGAATGGGCGAAAAAAGAAATGAGATGAATTTTATGGAGTAAGGCTAAATTGGTTTTTTGTTTATCATAGACGTTTTGGGCTTTTTGAGATTAATCTTTTCTTTTACGTGTAGTTTTGGCATACTTTTACGATTGAGTTAGGCTTTTTGATTGAAATTGATGCTTTCTTTCATTTCTTGATGAAACTCTCACCACCACTGGCGGCTGTCGTCGCGTGACATGCGAAAGCTCGCTTTAACTCGCTTATGTCACTGCTCCTCGCTTGACACCCCATAGGGGGCAACCCCCGTCAAGCCAGCGCCAGTGGTGGGAATTTAGAATCACTACTATCATGTAGTCACAAATAGAAAGATTTATAAAGTAAAACAAATTTTCGATCTATTATGGTACGTCAAAGAGTCTCAAGAGAAGAAACCGGTGAGGCGGAAGAAAGAATCCGGATTATGCTTAATGAGCATGTAGATAATTTCTACCCTACACGATATGGAGTCAAAAATGCTTATCTAAAAGGTGTTGTAAGAACTGCAGTTAATCAGGGAGCTATAACCACAAGACAGAAAAAGGCCGTTGATATGATATGGGAAAGATACTCAGCTATGCGAAGATATGTTGAGAGTCTTGATGGCGAGGGAATACGTCAGGAAGCTATTGAAGTTCTAGAAGAACTTCGCGAAAAAGCAATCCAATTTCGTGGAAATAGCCCTCATATTGGATGGCGTATGAGACCTTTAGATGACAATATAGCACTAATTGCTGGTACAGGTAACTATTTTGATACCGTCTTTTTTTCTGCGTCAGATGGAATTTTAAGAGCATTAGTAAACACTCATGCAGATATAGGTGATTTGGAGCAAAAATTGAAAACTGTGGAAGGAAAGGTCGGAGATCTTAATCAAAGGACAGGTTATAGGGATTTTATAGGGACACCCTCATCACCTGCAGCGGGTAATCATGACATAGGCCCTCTTACTGGAGAGTATAGATATAGATAAATATGCAATTAAAAGAAATAAATTTTTAAGATTCGCCTAATACTAATTCTTGTTACAGTGCCAAAACTACACTACTTATTGCGTCGCTTAATTCTCGGAATTAAACAAACTTTTATTTGTTGCCAAAAGTACACACAATAAGCACGAAAATATACTTTTATATACTTTAAACTATACTTCCTAACATATGAATATTTATAAACTTTGTATTATTTTAATCTGTATCGATACGGTTTAAAATGACTGCAACTATCAGCACAAGGATAGAGGAAAGCATATTAGCAGAGATAGATGAGCTGACAAAAGAAAAGCAGATGGACAGAGCTTCCCTATTGAGAAATTTGATAGTTGGAGGGCTTGCAATTGAAAGGAAAAAAAGAGTGTTAAATAAGTACAAAGAAAGAAAAGTCAGTTTAGCCAAAGCAGCAGAATTGCTAAACATAGACCTTTGGCAGATGATAGACTTGGTAAAGGAAGAAAGCATATATTTAGACTATTCTGAAGATGAGCTAAAAGAGGATTTAAAAGGTTTAGCATAAATGAAATCGGTAAGCAATGCATCTCCATTGATATTCTTGGCAAAAATAGAAAAGCTGGATTTGTTGAGCAATTATGAAATCATAATTCCCAATCAAGTTTATGAAGAGATAAGCAAAGGAGAAGAAGCCGGCAAGGAAGATGCGCAAAAAATAAAAACTTTAATTAAAAAAGGAATAATCAAAACAGAAGAAGTAGAAATAAATAAAGAGCTAGAGAAGCAAAACTTGGGAGAAGGAGAAAAGGCAGCAATCAGCTTAGCAATCAACAAAAAAATAAGTATAGTGCTGCTTGATGAAAGAAAAGCAAGAAGGATAGCAAAATTTTATAATCTCAATCCAAAAGGAACGCTAGGAATATTAGTAGACGCCTGCAACAACAGCCAAATAACAAAGAAAGAGCTTAAAGAATCAATAAAAAGGCTAGTGGAAGAAGGATACAGAATAAATGAAGGATTGATATTGAAGCTATTAAATGGTATAGAACAGCATAAATAAAATGCCATTTCACTTGATAAAAGAGGTGCGGGACATAGGCAGGTTTAAGCAGATACTTGCTGTGCTGTTTGAAGGGGGGTTTGAATTCCTGCTTTCAAGCATAAATCTGAAAAGGTATATCCCGTTTGCAAAAAGGATAGCATCAAAGGTAAGCAAGAGGCGTGAGCTGAAGCCAGAAGAGAGGCTAAGGATGACGCTTGAAAAGCTCGGGCCGACTTTCATAAAATTCGGGCAGCTACTAAGCGTAAGGCCGGACCTGGTGCCATCAGAGTACTCAAAAGAGCTTGAAAAGCTGCAGGACAATGTTCCGGAATTCGGCTTTAATGAGACTAAATCAATCATTGAAAAAGAGTTCGGAAAAAGCATTGATCAGTTATTTCTGCATTTCGAAAAAAAGCCAATAGCTTCAGCTTCCATAAGCCAGGTCCACAGGGCAATCCTGAAGAATGGCGACAAAGTTGCAGTCAAAGTCCAAAGGCCGAATGTGAAGCAGGTGATGGAAACTGACATTGAGATTATGTTTTATTTCGCCAATCTCCTTGAAAAACATGTTGAAAAGCTGAAAAGGTTCAGGCCAGTGAAAGTTGTCGGAGAGTTCAGGGAATGGACGGAAAAAGAGCTGGATTTCAGGATAGAGGCAAGAAACGCTAAAAGGTTTGCGGAGAACTTCAAGGGCAGCAGGACAGTGCATATACCAAAAGTTTATGACGGGCTAGTGGGCGAAAAGGTTCTTGTACTGGAGTTCATAGAAGGAATTGAGCTGCACAATGTAAAGGAGATAAGGAAAAAAAAGATTGACTTCGGCAAAATAATAGAAAACAGCTTTGATGCTATAATGACGCAGGTTTTTGTGCACGGCATTTTTCACGCTGACCCGCACCCAGGCAACATAATAATAATGCGAAATGGGGTAATCGCTTTTGTCGACTTCGGCATTGTAGGGTATTTTGATGAAAATCTGAAGAACAGGTGCATTGACTTGCTCTATGGAATTGTCAGCCAGGATGAAGGGCTGATAATGGAGACTTTTGCGGGGATGGGCATGGAAAGCAGCGAGCTGGATGGCGAGCAGCTTAAATCCGACATTGGGATGGTGATACAGCCGATGCAGAATGCTTCTATCAAAGATATAAGGCTGAGCAGAGCTCTTGAGGAAATCCTTGATGTTGCAGTAAAGCACAATCTAAGGGTGCCTGCATCTTTTGTCCTGTTCGGAAAGACAATAATAACCCTTGAGGGCGTTGCAATAGAATATGACCCTAATTTCAAGCTGCTTGAAACAGCAAAGCCCTTTGTTGAGAAGCTCATTGCAAAAAGGGCAAGCCCGCTTTACATTTGGAAAACTTTTGCCAACAATATGCACAAGTACAGGAAGTTTGCAGAGGAATTTCCCGAAAAGGCTGAAAGAGCCCTTGACAAGATACAGAAAGGCACAATAAAAGTTGATATTGAAGACACCGACATAAAAAAGCTGGCATTGGAGATTGACAGGAGCAGCAACAGGGTGTCTTATGGATTGCTTATTGCCGCCTTGCTGATAACCTCTGCCATTTTGATGCAAATACCAAAAGGCCCATTGATATTGGGGATTCCTTTTTTGTCTTTCTTCAGCTTTTTATTTGCATCAATGCTTGTGATTGTGCTGTTTTTTTCCATAGTAAGGGAAAGGCTGAGGCACTGGTGAAACTTGTTTAAAAAGAGCTTCTTAAATAAAATCTTTTATCTTGCGCGCCCATTCCTCATGGATGAGCCACAGCACAAGAATTACTGCATCCAAGCCGAGAAGGGCGTCGCCTGAAAATGGATGGAAGCAGAATCCAAGCGGAATGCCCGGAAACCATGTCAGGCTGTAGTCGCCTGCAACGCCGCAGTCCAATGCAATATGGGTGAGCCATCCTGCCGCTATGACTGTAAAAAACAATGCAATATTTCCATAAGAGATTTTTCTGCTGAAAATGCTGAGATTTTTATGCTTTTGCAGGTGAAAAACCAGAGCAACAAGCAGGAACAGCACAACGAACACAAGGGAATGTGTCACAATCCTGTGCAGGGTCACTGCCTGCCCAATGGCTGATGAGCTAATCCACTGCAGCGGCACATCAATATCCGGAAGCAGGCCTGCAATTCCGCCAATGAGGACAAACCATGTTGAGAATTTCTTCTTTGCAATGTAATCCCTGTACAGGTCAATTAAAACAATTGCAACAATGACATGGGTTACAGCATACGCCATTTGCTTTCAGCTGCCTTCTCTGTATTTAATTTTTTTGCTTATGGGCCTGCAGTCATAGCATTCCAAATTCCTTCAAAAGCTTCACAGTCAAAACAGCAAGAAAAATGATTGCAGCTGCCGTGAATATGCTGCTTCTTTTTTTGTCTTTTTGGTATACTATGCCTGTAGCCAAGAGCAAGCCGGCAATCAAAGAAGTCCATTTCCATACATTGCCTACATTTGAATAAAAGATGTATGCTTCTGCCAATGAGACCGGAACTGCAGCTTTAAGGATTAAACTCCAGTTATATGTTTCTTCCATTTTATTGTATTGTAGTTCCTTTAAACCTTACGCCATCCAAAAGATGTTTAAGGTTGTTTAGGTCATTTCCTATTATTATCGCTTTTATTTTTGATTTTTTTGCCTCTTTTGACGCAATCGGGTCAAAAGGCGCATTCATTCCAGCTTTCCATTTTTGGCCTACCATTTTGCTGTAAGCCTGCCAGCTTGTTTTCTCTATTTTTTTTGCGCCTTTGTATTTTTTCGGGTCTTTGTCGTACAGGTAGTCAACATTGCTCATGTTTATAACTTCCTTAACTTTAAGGCTTTTTGCCAGCAGCACAGCATCATAGTCTGTGCTCCATCCCGGAAGCCAGCCGGCAGCTACAATCACATCTTTTTTGAATCTGATTTTTGAGCTTGGATTTGAGACGATATTGTTGTCTGCATTATTTCCAAAAACAGATTTCACCAAATGCGCATTTATTTTTGTCGCGTAGATGCCAAGCCAGTCCAGCTCCTTGTTGCTTAGTTTCCTGTTTTCTGAAGCGATTTGCTGGAAATTTCTCGCCAATCTTCCGCCGCCGCAGATTATGGCAAATTTGTGGCCTTTTTTAATGTATTTTTCAATAACCTGCCCAAATCTTTTAAGGAAATTAAAGTCAAAATTATCCGGGCATATCAGAGAGCCGCCCAAAGAAATTATTATTATTTTTGGCATTGGTGATTCGTTAAGAGTTTCATATAAAAATCTTTTGGAAAATTGGAATTTTGCTTAATTGCTGCCAATGCCGATAAAACTTACCCCTAAGATTATCATCGCAATTCCAAGCCATTTGAGCTTGTTCATTTTTTCTCCAAGAAACCTGACGCTCAACAAGCTTACCCATATGTAGCTGAGCGAAACAAATGGGTATAGCACAGACAAATCGCCTCCTTTTAGAGCGGGTATGAACAGCAAAGTTCCGGCAGCGTATAACGCAACTCCTCCAAAAAGATGGTAGTTGGTTGCCAATGAGCTTAGCTTTGACAATCTCCTTGCAGACGCTTTTTTAAGCAGTATTGGCCCAAAAGCCCCGACAAGAGATGCTAAAACAACCAAAGCAACAGCCCATAATTGCACAGCCATTTTAGGCTGCACCCGGAACCGAATCTTTGCTTCCAAAGCCTATAAAAACTATGCCTGCAATAATTGAAGCAACTCCGAGCCATTTGAAAGAGTTCATTGTTTCCCCCAAGAATTTTATGCTCAGGAAGCTTACCCAGATGTAGCTTGTTGCTATTATAGGGTATAAAACAGAGACTTCGCCTCCCCTGAAAGACAAAATCATCAATGTGCCTCCGACAGCATAGATGAGGATCCCTCCAAGAAGGTAATAGTTCGTGATTATGCCAGGAATGCTGAAAGTGATAGTTGCGGAGCCAAGCTTATACAGAAGCTGGGCTGATGAAGTCAGCAAAGTCGTGAACAAAACAAGCATTGCCGCCCATAGTTTGGTTGTCATTTTTGGTTTGTGAAATCAGTTATTTTTAAATTTATTGAATTTTTTTAGAAAAATGTCAAGAACCGCCAGTCATAGTCATGGCGGAATGTCCCTATGCAAACTTTCCGGCGGTTCTCGAGCATGCTCGGAAATTTTTACAAGTTTCAATAGATGATTAAAATTTCCGACACTTCGCATAATTCTCTGAATTATACAAACTTTTTTCTAATGCCAGATTTCTGGCACAATCTAAGAACTTGCAAGTGTTGAGAAATTAACCTCAACTGGAATGTCTAATTTAATGTCCTGAAGGTCTTTAGACCGTTTTTTAAAGCCAAGAATGCCGACACTTTTCACTTCCTCTGATTTTTCATCTATTCTTAGGAATACTCCTGGTTTTACTTCAGAAGCATAGCATTTTGATGGCTTTCCGACAGAGATTTCTAAAAAATCCCCTTCCTCGTCATAATAAACTCTCATTAGCCCTTTCATTTTGTATTCCTCACAAAGTAAGCTGTGATTATAAAGCCATGCTCATTTAAATACTTAACGATTACGAGGAGGTATTTTGCTGATATTCTTTCTTTGAAATACTTGTAGTAGTATCTGACATTTTCATCAAGTCCATATTCAGTAATTTTAACAGGATTTTTTAGTGTCTCTTTTATATCTTCAAGATAAGGGGCAACTTCAGGATGCTCTTGATTGAGATGTTTCCATCTTTCATCTGACAGATGAATTTTCCTGCCAGATTTGTCTTTAACCTCAAAAATCCACGTCATAAGACATATTACTTAAGCTCATTATAAATAACTATCGTGTGCCAGAAATCGTTAGAAAAAAGTACGGTTCAAACATTTTTTGGCACAGAAAAAAGTTTATAACTTAATATGCTCAATAAAATGCCTTAAACTCTCCTACTTCCAAACCTTTTTTTGTGAATTTCAGGCTGTTCATGCCCGGCACTATTTCGCTGCCCCTCATTTTCTTGACTGAAAGAGTTCTGTTTACATTCTTGCTCGTATCGTGCAATTGCAGATACACGACGCCATCACAGACAAACTCGGAAACGCCGTCTTTTGTAAGTATTTCAGAGCTTGGCGGCGTGTCAGTCAGAAAAAGCGTTGTTGCGCCCAAGTCGGATACTCTGTAGATAAAAAGATAAGTAAACTGCTGGGTGTCTTCAAATGGGATATAGCCCGCTGTATGAAGTATCTTTCCACCTATAGTGCCAGTAGGATCCGGCTGGTCTCTAAGAGGCAAGTCAAACCTCTTGGCATTTATGGACAAAGCGGAAAGGGAATCTATCACAATCCTTTTTGCATTTATTTCTGCTGCTTTATCAGCAACTGCATCCACTATTTTAAAGCCCATCCTGTCAATTGGTATTTCCAGGAAATCAATTTTTTTCTCATTTTGCAGCTTGTCTAAATTCCAGCCAAATTCACTGGCGTAAAATTTGAGTTTAGGGATATTGTCTTCAACATTCACGTAAAGGCCGTTTTCATTCGATTCTGTTATTCCCTTATACAGGAACTGAAGCCCAAAAATGGTTTTTCCGGTTCCAGGGGCGCCGCAAACAAGAACAGAGTGGCCTTCCAAGAAGCCGCCTCCTATCAATGAATCGAGGCCTTTTATGCCTGTTTTTACTCGCTTCATTTTGAGTTATTCTTAAATTGGCTAACCTCTTTTTAAATTTTTTTATTTTATTTTTGAATTATAATACAATTGTATCCGGATAAACCTCTATTCCATGCTCTGTTATTTTCATCGAGCATATCTTTGATTCATGCTTAGTGCCCCTCATTTTAAATACTTCTATTGCCCTGAATCTTAGGCCCTTTGGCTCCCTTTCATTGTACAATAAAACAATCGCATCAGCCATAAACCCCTCCACAGTAGAGTGGTGCTGGTCAGGATGCTGGTCTTCTTCTGAAACAACAATTGTTGTGCAGTCCCACTCTTTTATCATGTCGAACAAAGCGACAAGCATCTTTCTTTTCTCAGCTTCAGATTCGAATAAGGCTGTATAGGCTGACAAAGAGTCAATCACAATTCTTTTTGCCTCAACTTCTTTGATTGAATTTTCAATTTCCTTGCTTTTTTCCCTTACAATTTTTGCTATTCTTTCAGGGCTATACTTCAGAAATATGAATCTTCCTTCTTCCTCAAACTTTCTCAAATCCCACCCAAAGACAAGCATATGCTTGTAAAACCTGTCCTTTATTTCTTCAAATGATATGTAAATTCCTGTTTCATTGTGCTTTGTGATACCTTCAGTCAAGAATTGGGTGGCAAAAATGCTTTTCCCGCTGCCGCCGCCTCCTGCAACCAATACCGCGCTGTTTTTCTCAAAGCCTCCTTCAGTTAATTTATCAAGGCCTTTTATTCCAGTTGGCACCCTTTCTTCCCTAGGTATTTTATCAGGCATTGTCAATAAGATTAATAAAACGCTTTGTACTCTTCAACCTCAAGCCCCGATTCTGTAAATTTCAGGCTGTTCATTCCGGGAATTATGCTTGTTCCTCTCATTTTTTTAATAGAAATTGTCCTGTTTACTGCCTTGCTTACATCATGAAGCTGCAGATGTATAACGCCATCGCACACAAACTCAGAAACGCCGTCTTTTGTCAGTTCATTAGAGCCAGGGGGGCTGTCAGTTATGAAAATGCTTGTTACCCCCAACTCTTCAATCAAATTGACAAAAGAGTAAATAAACTGAGTGATGTCCTCAAATGCAAGATAAATAGCAGATAAGGAATCGATTACCATTCTTTTTGCGTTTATATCTTGCACTTTTTGCTTGACTGCTTCGGCTACATCAAATTTTCTCTGGTTCGGAGCAACTCTCAGAAATTCAAGTTTTTTTTCATTTTCCAGCTTCTCAATATCTTTCCATCCAAACTCTTTTGCGTATGCCTTTAGCTTGTTTGGGTTTTCTTCTATGCTGACATACAGCCCGTTTTCATTATGATTTTTTGCGCCTGTATACAAAAACTGAAGCCCAAAAATGGTTTTTCCGGTTCCAGGGGCGCCGCATAAAAGTACAGAATGGCCTTTTGGGAATCCCCCATTGACAAGATTATCAAGACCGTTAATGCCGGATATTATTCTTTCCATTTTTAATTTATGAGTTCGTCTATTGTTTTTTCCAGCTCCTTTTCTTCTTTTTTGGCATCGATGCTATAAGGCAGAACGCCCACCACCAACGCCAATACTCCAATAATAATGAGTATGTTAAGCTGTGTAGGCGTGACAAGCTTGTTTACAAGCCCAACTATGGCAACAGCAAAAAAAGCAAAAAACAGCATAATGCTTTTGTTTAAAATAAGCAATGACTGCTCTCTCTGCAATTTGACCTTCTCTATTTTAAGCATGATTGTCTGCTTCTCTGCTTCTGTCAATTTTCTCTTTGGCACATATTTATAATCGCCTTCGGTGTTCATTTTGACTCTTTACTTCTTAATCTTAATCACTCTAATTTAGCAACCTATTAATAAACCTTGCTTTTTCAATTATTAAATCAGATTTGACCTTTTTCTTCCATATCTTTCTTTAGTATGTCTATCATTTCCTTTTTAGTTTTTATGCCCTTGAGCTTTTCATCCAAAGGCTTGTCTGTCAATGAAAGCCAGTCGCTAACATCGTTCTTCTGCTCATTGACATGCTGCTTAAATACCTTGTCATCCATTGCTTCAAGCGCGTCTAACAATTCATTTTTCTTGCTGACTACAATCCCATTTTGAAATTTAAGGATTTTTTCTTCTTTTCCAAAGCTGGCCGCTTTGCCGCCGGCCTTTTGCCCTTCTTCAAACTTCTTTCTTGCTTGTTTTGCCCTTTCGAGCTCTTCCCTCAGCTCAGACTCTGTTACAAGCTTTAGCGCCCTCTTTGCAGGCTGCTTGCCAAGCTTGTCCCAATTTGATTTTATTCTGGGGGTTAAGCCCTCTAAGTAAATGTTTACCATATTGAAGCTGCCTGACTTTACTTTGTCAAGTGCCATCTTTAACTCTAGCTTCAGGTCAAAAACATCAATGCCTTCCTTTTCCAGCTGCTCTAGTTGATAGTCCAAGTCATCTATTACCTCATTGTATTTGTTATAATCATCAAGCTCCTCGTCACTCAGCCTTGCGTGCTCATGCAACAAAGGTCTAAAGGCTACGAAATAAGGGTTGCCTTTGTTGTATGATGCATTCTCCATCATGCCTGTGCCTGTCGCTGATTTAAGCAAAGACTGAAGCATGTAAGCCCCGTACTTGTTCTTGATTCTATCCAAATCGCCTTGGTCGCGTGTCCTCATCTGGATTTCTGTGTTTATGTTGGCTTTTGTTTCTCCTACAAAATCAGTCAGTACTTGGCTTATCAAAATCAAGCCAACGCCCCATTTTCTGAATTCCCTTGCAGCCCTTTCTATCTGGATGAACCCCTCTCCTGAGCCGCCGAATTTAGGCAACAGCCTGTGAACCTCATCAAATATTATCATTAATTTTAATTGCGGGCTTTCAGGTAAATTGGCATGGAATACCTGTCTTACAGTGTTTGCTACAAGTATGTCTATGTCTTCAGGGTCTAGCTTGCTTACAGAAAATACATTTATTTCGCCTGGCTTTATGAACTTTTTTATGTCAATAATCTCCCTAGCATTTAAAATCTGCCTTACGTTGCCGTTAAAGGCTTTTGCATCTGCCTTTTTCATCCCAAATTTTGGGTATAATCCGAACATCCTTTTATCTGTGTTCTTTCTCAGGAAGCCTGTCCACTGGGCAGTTGGGTCAAACACAATCACAGCTGCGCCTTTTGATAATGCCTCCTCCACAAGAACTTCGGCAGATACAGTTTTTCCGCCTCCTGTAGAGCCTGCAACTAAGGTGTGGGTCTGCAATTGGTCTAAGTCAAAATACGCTTTTTTGTTGGTTTCGGCAATCATTCCAGTGTAGGCTGACCTTGGGCCCGGCTTTGGAAGAGCATTGTAGTCAATCTTGGCAACATATCTCTTCGCCTTAGCCTTTTTCTTTCTGTAAACAAAAAATGCAGCAACCCCGATTAATAAGAATATGCTGCTAAACAGCACCCATCTTAGCGGAAGAATCCCAAGCACTTCATAATCAAGAATTGGCTCAACAACTCTAAAGCGTTTGCTTGCTGAAGATGTCAAGCCAAGATACTCCGCCTTTACATTAATCACATACTCACCCGGCCTTATGAAATCCGGCATATGAAACTCTTTAACTATTGAGGTGGTAGTAGCTAATTCAACATTGTCCGTTTCGGTAAAAAAAGATTTCTCAAATTTATAAGTTGATTGGTCTTCCTCTATTTTGTCAATGCTGGAATGGATAGCAACCGGATAAGTTTTGTCTGTTAAAAGATTTTGCAACCCTATCCTGTATTTTAGGATGTCCCCTATTTTTGCCCTTTCAGTTATTGGCTCTACTTCAATTAATAAAGCTTCTACAGGTATTGCACTTATATCAGTTACAGTGACATTTATTGGCACTTTGTCTTCTATATTTCCAGATATGATAAAAAAACCAAGTAAGGTTGTTATATTTTCTCCGAAAACGGTAAGCTTTATCCGCTCATCCAAACCAGGCTCTATTGAGGCGCTGCTTTTCTCCAAAGCAGTAAATCTTGCCACATCGCCTTCAACTGCAAATCTTAATGACAATGGAGTATTGCCATTATTTGTAATCTTAATTGGAATATCAACAAAATTGCCTAACTTTACTTTTTTATTTATTTGCTCAGGCTCGATTTTTATGCTGGTTTGCGCATATGAGTCAATAGAATTAATCAAAAAAATTAGGATAGTTATGGCTATAAAAAAATGAACTAGCCAGTTATGTGTCACCTCTTTTTTCATGTCCATCATTGAATTTTGAGTGAAATTTACCTTAAGTTAATTGCATTGTGCAATTCCATGCATCTCTTTGCAATCTCAGCTTTGTACATTTTTGGGATTATCTTGTAAAGAGGCTGTATTTGCGCATATATTTGGTAAGCCCCGCTTTTGTCATTTAATTTCACGAGCTCGTCAGCTTTTTCAGACAATTGATTTATATAAAGCAGATTAATCTTATTTATAAGCTCAACAACAGAATTTTTAACAAGCTCTTTTTTTCTTTTATCTAGGATATTGAACTTTGAATTTACTTCTTTATATTTTGAAGACGCATTTTCATAATCGCCATTGCCTATATCTTTCAATGCCGAACCAATCAATTTTTTAATTTCGCCAATTTCTTTGCCAGTGAATAATTGGGCAAATTTTTCACTTTCTCCAAATTGATAATACAGGAAGACCATAAACAGCACGATTATTGCAATAAACTCCACAGTTAATCTTACATCCAGCGTTTTGACAAAATCCGAAGAAAATTCATTCAAAGAAACGAAGCCTGTTATTAAGCTGCTGTCTGATTTTGATTTTCTGAGGTTGCTGTTCAGCAATATTGATTTTGTTTTTTCAGTTTCAGTGACACTCAGCTTTTTGTTTACATAATAAGAGTACTCTTTTATTTTAGCCACATCTATTTTAACAACAGGATCATTATCTATAATCTCATAGTCAAACAGCAGTTCAATTTCACTAATATTTTTTGCAATCTCCTTTGGTACAACCTCAAAAAAAACCATGCCATCCAAATTTTTTTGAGCGTTAACAGTTTTTTGTACAAGAGTTATGGTGTTTTTTCTTCCTGATATATAATCAACATTTACAATCTTGGCTTTGGTTGTCACTGTTATAAGTGACTGCAGTTTGTGATTTTCATTTGCTAGATTGCTGATTTCTTTTTTGCTGAACTTGAGATTGGTCGAATTAATCAGATACTGCAATGCCTTGTTTATGTCCTCTTTATTTGGATATTTTACAAATTCGTTCTTGTCAACAACTTCTATTGTTTTTGGAGTTGTGTCTTTAATATACCCTATTCTGTCCAGTATTTTTTGCGTCTCCTGCTGCAGTTCTGTATCATTCAGTCTTCTCCATTTCAGGCTATGCAAGTCTCTGTTGGCTCTTTGCACTGCAATCTTTGACTTTTCGAGGTTTTTTTGAAGCTGCATTGCTTCTGCAGATTCTTTCTCGTCTGCCTTTAAGCCTTCTAAACCTGATAAAACTGAATCAATTTCTGAGTTTAAGCCTTCAGCAATTTTATCCTGCTCGTTCAAGTCAACTGACAGCTCATTCTCAACTATGGAACTGTCAACTGTGAAAGTAAAGGAATTGCTGGCATTTGAATTGCCGTTTTTGTCAATACATTCTATTTTCCATTGGTATGTTCCATTCCTCAAGTTTGTGACAGCGAATAAATATTCAATGTCACTTTGAACCTCAGCATTTGTGCTTTCAATTTTCCATAAGCTTGAGTTTAGATTTGTAAATAGTGTGCAAGCCATACTTGAACGGTCAATCGCTTTATACTTAATCACAACAGAATTATTTGAAATGCCTGCCTTGTCTTCAGGACTTAAGATTTGGATGAGCGGTGCTTGGCTATCTTCCTGTGCAAGCAGGACTTCAAAAATCGAATTGTCATTTATTTCTGTTTCATTTGAAAAAGTCATATAACCGGACTTTCTAACAACTAGATTGTAATCATCTGGATTTTTTATGAAAATAACCTTGCCGTAGCTGTCAGTGTATTTTGATTCATCGTCAAATTCCACTTCTGCGCTCTCAATCAGGCTTGCTGTTGAATTGTCCTTTACTACAATTGTGATATTATACAGCTTTCTTGCAGTTATTATTTCTACATCTGTCTGGTTCCATTTTGAGTCGCTGACTGTTAGGTTTGCAACAAATGTTCCGTTAGATGGATAAGTGTAAGAAGGTGATGCATCTGTGCTGTCAATTGTTCCGTCATTTTGGAAGTCCCATTTATATGAGATTGCACCTGAATTTCCTGTTACAGTGGCGCTGAATGAAACAGCATTGCTTTCGTCAATCGTGGTTGCATTTGCATTGATAACCACGCTTATTGGATTGCTTGACGGCGCGAGAACTTCAAATGTGGCATTTTTATACTCGCTAATGCTCAAATAGGACATCACGGCATTTATTGTATAATTTCCCGCATTGCTTGTGTTCTGTATTATTCTTGTCTCTGCAACTGGAGCGCCTGCAAATACAGGGACGAAAACGTATCTATAAGCAACTGCGTTTTCACGCGACACAGTCACGTTAACAGTGGAGTTGGACCTTGCAATAACAGTCAGGTAAGCATTGTCAGTCAGGTTGTATGAGCTTTTGTCAGTGCTGACGCTGAAAGCAATGCAGGCAGTGCAACTCCCTCCACAATCTATTCCAGTTTCATCTCCATTTTGAGCAGCGTCAGAACAGGAACGGGGATAGGTAAGCGTAAAATTAAATCCCAGTTTGGTTGCGGCATTGTTTTGATGCATGTCAGACGCATTTATTGTTACATTGTTTGTCCCATTAACAGGGGTAAGGTTTACTATTCTTGATTTGCTTGCCCCCAAGTCAATTGGCTGAGAAAAATTTGCGTCGTTTATTCTATATGTTATGTTGGCATATTCATTAGAGCTTATGTTTATGGACAACAATAAACCTGTGCCGGAGAATGCGCTGTTGTTTGTTATATTTAATGTAATGTAGGGTGCTGCTGTGTCATTAACCATGAATGACTGGTTTGCTATTGCGCTGTTGCCAATTAAGTCTTTAATGTATATTGATAAGGTGTGAAGGCCATTTGAGATTACATTGTAAGGCAGTGTTCCGCTTAGAAGAGCAGTGAATGACGTCCCGTTCCCCAGATTTACAAATGATTGGCTATCAAGCGAATAATTTGCGCTTACAGTTTCATTTATAGTGAAATTCAAATAGACATTCTCGCCGCTTTGAAGAACGCTAGAGTTATCTGGATTGTTGAGGGTTAGATTTGCAATGGCATTGTCCAGCGCTATTATGATTGAGGAAAAATGAGGGACAAAGATTTTGACGGTTTTGTCATTGCCAAGATAGCATTCTTTGCCTTCGAAACCATGCAGACATTCCTGCACAACCTTGCATGACAAAATTTTGTCATCAGGGCAATAGAGCACGCTGTTAAATGGCTCACTCATGGTTAATTCCACAATGCCATAGTAGCTTTCATTATCAAGAAAACTGTTTATGCCTTGAATAGACACCAATGCCTTAGGGCTTATGCCCATTTCTTCTAACGAGCTGGTAAGTTCATGGTCTTCAGTTTTAATTTCCATGCTGCCGCTGTTCTCCCAGTTGGCGCTCAATGCATTGAAGTTATTTATTGAAACGATAACAGCAGACAAATTAAGTATTAAGCTGATGCTTTTATTAGGAGTTATTTCACTCAATTCTTTGCCGCTGCTGTCCTTTAGCTTTATGCTCTTGACACCGCTGTTTTTGCTTTTTATCTTTTCAATGTTCTGCCTTGCCTCTTCAATGTCCAGATTTCTTGTGCCAATATAGTCTCTGAATATGGCTGACAGGCTTTTCCATTCTGAGTAATGGATTTCTGAGTAAGGATGCTCTGCGCTTAGGCTATAGTCAGCATGAATAAGCTGCGCACTCACTATATTATTTTCCGATGCCCCGTGCATTCCGTATGCCAAGTAAAATGTTTCATTCCAATTATTTCTGGATGGTGCAATGCCTATCAGTATGCAGCAGTTTCCGCTTCCGTAGCATAATGTTGTTACTAGGTTATTCTCTAATGAATATACTTCCCATCTTGTGCACAGCTTGCTTTTGTCAGAATCCAAAACAGATTTTGTGCCGGCAATGCTGAAATCCACAACTCCTCTTAAATTTTCCAAGCCGTCATTATTGCTGTCGTAATTACTGTTTTCACCGTAAAAAAGCTCAATGCCAAATACTTTATTTTGTTTTGGTTTAAAATTCTCATCATTATTTTGGATGGCATCAGCAGCCCCAATAAATTTCGACAATAAAAGAGTGGATACTAGCATTATAACTGCTAAGTAAGATAATGTCTTTCCTTTCTTGTCTTTGAAAAATTTGCTAATCATTTACAAAGCCCTCTTGCTTCAATTGTGTTTTTATCTTCTCAAGCTCATTTGCTACTTGCTGCTGCAGTTTTTTCACGCTCTTTCGTTTTATTTCCTTCTCAATTTCTTCTCTCAATTTTTTCAATTCAAACAGCTCGGGCGCAGCATGGCGCAGCCATTTCTGCCTGACAATGCTCCTGACTTCTTCGCTAAGGTCAAGAAAGTGATGTGATTGTGCAAGCTCCTTCAGCTCTGCAACAAGCGCTTTCGGCATCCTTATGCTTACCATCACATCATTCATAGCTTGCACCCTTGCTTTTTGCCTGATTGACGTATTCTCTGCAGAATTCCCTTATGGCTTCAGACCTGCTCTTGTAGATGCCTTTACCCACCAATGAATCAAGCCATTTAACTATCTCAGAAGGCAATCTTACATTTAAGATTTCTATATCCATTGTATGTTTTGTGTAATTTATGTGTATTATAATATAAATTAGTATACTACTATATAAATATTTCTATTTAATATACTAAAGATAGACTTTAGACAATCAGTTTACTCTTATTAATAAGTTATATGTAATTTATATGTAAGTTATAAGTAAGCTATTTTTAAAGTTAGAAATACTCAACAAAGTTTATAAGGGAGTCAAATATTTTCTCACTAAAATGAGATTTTTAAAACAACAATATTTTTAAACAAAGTAGGAATATTATTTTTGTTTTATTTGCGGAGGTGCCGGAGCGGCCAAACGGGATAGAAGCGTTTGCTGTCCAAGCTTAGGCGAGGCATTGTTGGTGTGAAGAGTTTTCATCAAGAAAACAATGACTTGAAGACACCTATTGGCTTAGTGCCTACGCAGGTTCGAACCCAACCTTTTCTTTTAAAAAAGAAAAGCTTGACCAAAAGAAAATGCGCCGCAGGCGCGGTGGGCAAACCCACGGTCAAAATTGCTTCGAGTGAGAAGGTTGGCGAATGTCCTGTCCTCCGCATTTTTATTACTAATTAATAGTTACACAACAAAATTCGCTGTTCTAGTCTTTCCACATTAAATATATTTCTGCATGGGCATAAGTTAGAGAAATTAGAAATCTTTATAAATTGGTATACTAAAGTATATTTAAGTATACCATGAAGGACATTACAACAATTAAGCTTAAGAAAAGTACAGTTGAACTTCTTAATAAATTTAAAGTTCATCCTAGGCAGCCGTACGAAGAGATTGTTTTTGAATTGGCTGATAAAAAGCTGAAAGAAAAGAAAAAATTTGATAAGAAAGGAAATGTTAATTTTGGAATTTTTATGTCGTTTATTATTATAACCTCAATATTTTCAGGATTATTGCTATGGAAATATACAAGCATTTTTGGATTTGTAATAAAAACTCAAATTGAAAATTATGAAGATGTTTTAAATCTTGAAATAAATGCAAATACCACTTATGATTGGATTCCTCAAAATCAAGGCTTGCTAAAAAGCATTAAGTTAAGCGGCAATATAAAGGAGAATTCAACTGCTAAAGTATGGCTTGAAAAAGATGACAAAAGATATTTGATTTTTGACAGTACTTTGTTAAATTTCAAAGACAAGTATTTTGGAGATATCATAGGTTTTGTTGTAAAAGACGAAAAGGGTGAAGAGAAAGATAAAGACGATAAAAATAAAGAAGATAAAAATAAAGATGAAGACGATGAGGAGATAAATGAAACACAACAAAATATAACAAAAATAATAGAAATAAATCTTGAATATAATAAAGACAGCTTGTTTGATGAAGACAATGATGGAGCAGAAAGCGTAAATGGGGTTGTGGATTTAAATGTTGAGGGAAGCAATTTCAACTGGGCTGTTGATGAGTCAAAGCTTTGCACAAAATGGGAAACTTACTCTTTAGATGAGGACAAAGCAACGACAATTTGCTATGGAAATGAGCAATGCTGCAACTTTTTAGG
>JACPIE010000002.1 GCA_016188245.1 Candidatus Woesearchaeota archaeon
AGCTAACGCTAAAACGGTAAGAGTTTGAGCGTGCCAAAATTTCGCTGCACGCTCAAATTTTTTATTCACATGATTAAAGAACTAACGGAGGAAAGGATAAGAACGGGCTGAAGCCCGAGGTATCCTTTGTATGTAATGAAAGAAAATAAGCATGAAATAAGTCAAAGAATTGCGAAACCAAAAAAAGTCTTAATTTTAGGCTCTGGTTCGCTTAAGATCGGCGAAGCTGGTGAATTCGACTATTCCGGCTCGCAATGCCTCAAGGCATTAAGAGAAGAAGGGATTGAAACAGTTCTTGTCAATCCAAACATCGCAACAATCCAGACAAGCGAAGGCATGGCTGACAAGATATATTTCCTGCCTGTAACTCCTTATTTTGTCGAGAAAGTAATTGAAAAGGAAAAGCCGGACGGAATCGTGCTGTCTTTCGGAGGGCAGACTGCATTGAACTGCGGAGTTGCCTTGTTTGGCAAAGGGGTTTTTGACAAATATGGTGTGGCTGTTCTCGGCACGCAGATCGATGCAATAAAAAACACAGAAGACAGGAAGCTGTTTGTAAAAAAGCTCAATGAAATCAACCTCAAGACTCCGGAAAGCGAGGCTGTCCACAGCGTTGAAGAAGCAGTCAAAGTAGCCCAAAAACTAAAGTATCCTGTAATGATAAGGGCAGCATATGCCTTGGGCGGGCAAGGCTCCGGTGTTGCATTAAATGAAGAAGAATTAACAAGCAAAACCAAGAGAGCATTTGCCTACTCAAATCAGATTCTTGTTGAAAAATACCTTGGAGGCTGGAAGGAGATAGAGTATGAAGTTGTGAGAGATTACTATGACAACTGCATAACTGTCTGCAATATGGAAAATTTTGACCCAATGGGGATACATACCGGGGAAAGCATTGTGGTTGCGCCGTCACAAACGCTGACGGACAGCGAGTACCATAAATTAAGGCGCATCGCAACAAAGGTCATAAGGCATCTTGGAATTGTCGGGGAATGCAACATACAATATGCCCTCGACCCGCATTCTGAAGATTACAGGATTATCGAAGTGAATGCAAGGCTGTCAAGAAGCTCTGCGCTTGCTTCAAAGGCAACAGGCTATCCATTGGCTTTTGTTGCTGCAAAGCTTGCGTTAGGCTATTCCTTGACCGAGCTTGAAAACCGGATAACAAAAACAACAAAATGCTGCTTCGAGCCCGCACTGGATTATATTGTTGTCAAGATTCCAAGATGGGACCTGCAGAAATTCAAAAACGTCAGCTTTGAGATAGGAAGCGAGATGAAAAGTGTTGGAGAAGTGATGGCCATCGGCAGGAAATTTGAGGAAGCCGTGCAAAAGGCCATAAGGATGCTTGCCGTAAACCTTCACGGATTGGTAAGCAACAGCCTGAAATTTGACAATGTCGAAAAGGAGCTTGCCAACCCAACTGACAAGAGGCTGCTTGTCATCGTTGACGCAATCAAAATTGGGATTGCTATTGAGAAGATTCACGAATTGACAAAAATTGATAAATGGTTTTTGCATAAAATAAAGAATGTTGTCGAAACAGAAAAGAAGCTGGCTGCATACTCAGCTGAAAATTTGCCCGAAGCGCTGATGAAAACGGCAAAGCAGCAAGGCTTTTCGGACTTCCAGATCGCAAAATCTGTTTTTAATGATTCCGGCAGCATGGAGGAAAAAATGCTGCGAGTAAGAAACCTGAGGAAAAAAAGGGGCATAGTTCCGGCAGTCAGGCAAATAGACACTTTGGCTGCAGAGTACCCTGCAAAGACAAACTACCTTTACCTCACATATAATGGCGAAAATGATGATGTCGAATTCAACTCAAAAAATAATATAGCAGTTCTTGGCTCAGGCGCCTACAGGATTGGCTCTTCTGTAGAATTTGACTGGTGCTGCGTGAATGCAGCCCTTGTCCTGAAGAAGCTTGATTATTCAACCATAATGATAAACTGCAATCCGGAGACTGTAAGCACCGATTATGATGTCTGCGACAGGCTTTATTTTGAGGAGCTGAGCTTCGAGAGGGTTCTTGACATTTATGAAAAAGAAAATCCCCAAGGCATTATCATTTCAATGGGCGGCCAAATCCCGAATAATCTGGCAATGCGGCTTTTCAGGCAGAATGTGAGGATTTTCGGGACTTCTCCTTTAAGCATAGACAGTGCGGAAAACCGCCACAAGTTTTCAGCGATGCTTGACTCATTGGATATTGACCAGCCGGAATGGATTGAAGCGAAATCAATTGAAGAGGCAAACAAATTTGGCGAAAGAGTTGAATATCCGCTCCTCATAAGGCCGTCTTATGTCCTCAGCGGGGCTGCGATGAGCATCGCAACTGATAAAAAAGAGCTGGAGCAATATCTGCAGAAGGCAGCCGACATCTCAAAAGAGCATCCTGTAGTTATCAGCAAGTTCATCACCAATGCAAAAGAGATTGAGATAGATGCAGTTGCCCAAAATGGCAAGGTTGTAATTTATGCAATATCTGAGCATATAGAAAATGCAGGCGTGCATTCCGGAGATGCAACGATGGCGCTGCCTCCCCAATACACTTATCTTGAAACGATAAGGAAAATAAAAGAAACAACAAAAAAAATTGCAAATGCGCTGAAAATAACAGGGCCTTTCAACATACAGTTCATTGCAAAAGACAACAAAATAAAAGTCATTGAATGCAACCTTAGGGCTTCAAGAAGCTTTCCTTTTGTTTCAAAAGTAACAAAATACAATTTTATAGATTTAGCTGCCAAAGCTATGCTTGGAATCAATATTGAAGGAAAATATAACACTATTGACTTAGATTATGTCGGGGTAAAAGCTCCCCAGTTCTCTTTTTCAAGGCTGCACGGCGCAGACCCTGTTTTGAGCGTTGAAATGTCGTCAACAGGCGAAGTTGCATGCATTGGAAATGACCTGAATGAAGCATTCTTGAAATCGCTGCTTTCAGTCGGCTTTGTTTTGCCCAATTCAAATATACTTCTGTCTACAGGGCCTGTAAAAAGCAAGGCTTACCTGCTGGATAGCGTAAAGAAGCTTGCTGAAATGGGGTTTAAGCTTTACGCAACCCAAGGCACTGCAAAGTTCCTTGAAGATAACGGGATTAAAGCCGAGATTTTATGGTGGCCTTTGGAGAAAAAAGAGCCGAATGTTTTGACATACCTTCAGGAGAAAAAAGTTGAGCTGGTCATCAACATCCCAAAAAGCCTTGAGGAAGAAGAGATAACAAATGATTATTTGATAAGGAGGAAAGCGGTCGACTTCAACATTCCTTTACTTACAAATGAGCAGCTTGCAAAGCTGTTTATTGAATCAATCTATAAAAAGAAAATGGAAGATTTGGAAATCAAGGCATGGGGGGAGTATTGATTTAAGGCTAATTTCTAAAATTTATTTCAGTAAATACCTCTTTATTGACTCAAATGCAGAATATGGATTAACTGTAATAGTTTTACTCTGCCAATTTTTGGAAATTTTAACCATGCTTTCCAAATTTGGTGAATCTTTTCCTTCAACTTCAATTTTCATGCTACCCCTTTCAAGCCTAATTAGGACAGATTTATACAAAGTTCTGTTCTTTGGATTCATTCTCTCAAAAAATGCTAATTCTGAATCTGAATGATCAGCATAAAGTTCGGGCAACAATTCCTGTATTGCATCCTGAATATTTTTTTCTCTTGCAGCATCTCTTATTTTTGCAATTATTTGAGCCGAAGGGGTTCTTATATATCTGACAGCTTTGTGTTCAACAACACTAACGCCATCTTGCGCGTATTCATTGTGCCATGTATCACTTTTTAGCACTAAATTATCATGTGCAATAGGATACGTATACAAAGATTGAGGGGTTACATTAAATTCGGCTCCGAATCCTTCGGCAATCTCCTTTGCCAAAACAAGTAAAGGAGTTCCATAAATTTGAACTTGTGCAGACATTATGAAATTAAGTCATGATTTGTATATAAATTTTTCTAATTAACTACTGTAAAATAGCTATTTTCAAACCCTTAACTTTATATAGTAAATGCGTAAAACTTTATTTTAAGGGTGGTGCAGCTTTGATATCTCATAAAAAGTACATGGATTTAGCCATTAAGCTTGCTGAAAAAGGACGTGGATTGACGTCTCCCAACCCAATGGTGGGCTGCATAATTGTCAAGAGGGGAAGGATTGTGGGGAAGGGCTGGCATAAAAAGGCCGGCACAGAGCACGCTGAAATCCTTGCGATACAGGATGCAGGCAAAAAGGCCATGAATTCCACAATGTATGTAAATCTGGAGCCCTGCTCCCATTGGGGAAGAACTCCGCCATGCACAGAGAGGATTGTTGAAGCTGGAGTCAGGGAAGTCATAATAGGCATGCAGGACCCAAATCCGCTGGTTGACGGCTTCAGGGAGCTCAAGTTCAGGGGATTAAAAACAAAAATAGGAATTCTTGAGAATGAGGCAAAAAAGCTCAACGAGGCTTACATAAAGTACATCAGGACAAAGAAACCTTTTGTGATGATAAAAGTTGCAATGAGCGCAGACGGAAGAATAGCGACAAAAACAGGCGATTCAAAATACATAACAAGCAAGGAAGCAAGAGCTTATGTCCACCAATTAAGGACGGAGGTGGATGCTGTGATGGTCGGCTTGAACACAGTGATGAGGGACAATCCTGAACTGACTCCGAGGCTTGTCAAGGGCAAAGACCCTATGAAGATAGTTGTTGACAGCAGCCTTAAAATCCCGAAAAACTGCAATTTGATGAGGAATCCTGCAAAGCTGATCATAGCCGTTACTAACAAGGCCCAAAAAAACGACATTAAAAAAATGCAGCAGAAAGGAGTCACAATAATAACTGCAAAGTCAAAAGCCGGAATGGTTGATTTGCAGGACTTGGCCAAGCAGCTTGGAAAGCATGAAATTGCAAGCGTAATGATTGAAGGCGGCTCGGAGCTCAACAGCTCTGCAATAAAGGCAGATGTGGTTGACAAGATTCTTATTTTCACGGCGCCCAAAATAATCGGAAACGGCCTTGGAGCCATAGGGAACCTTGGAATAAAGACAGTTGACAAAGCCATCAATCTCAAAAACCCGGTTGCAAAAAAAATAGGGAATGACATACTGATTGAAGGCAGCATTTGATCAAGGATAACAAAAAATTCGATGATTTTTATTTATTGAAAAAATGGGCTTCTCCAATATTGAGCAGGCAATTGAAGGCTTCAAAAAAGGCAAATTTGTGGTGGTTATTGATGACAAGCATCGCGAGAACGAAGCTGACTTGATTATTGCTGCAGAAAAAATAACGCCTGAAAAAATAAACTTCATGATCAAGCACGCAAGGGGATTAGTTTGCGTGCCTATGCTTGGCAAGCGGCTTGATAAGCTTAAGCTGCCCCTGATGGCAAAAGCAAATACGGAGTTTACAAAATGCGCCTTCACTGTTTCTGTCGATGCAAAAAAAGGCACAACAACCGGAATTTCTGCATTTGACAGGGCAAAGACAGTAAGGGCACTGATTGGCAAGAATACAAAGCCAGGCGACTTGGCAAGGCCCGGGCATGTTTTTCCATTAAGATGCGGTGAAAAAGGATTAAAAAAAAGAGCCGGGCACACCGAAGCGGCAATTGAGCTGTGCAGGCTGGCAGATTTATGCCCTGCAGCTGTCATCTGCGAGATTATTGGGGAGGATGGGAAGATGGCAGGGATGCCTGAACTGGGAAGATTCGCAAAAAAGTTTAATTTGGAGATGATCAGGATAAGGGATTTGATTGGTTATTTGAAGCGTTAAACCAGAACTTTTAAATCGTCAAAGTTTTCTCATGCCTTGATGATAAATCCTTAGAAGTCGTGCCATTTTCTCAGAGATAGATAATTGGGCAAGAGTCTCCGACTCAGATAAGATGAGACGAGCCACATCAAATAAATCTTATGCTGAATGCATTGCACCTTATTGGATACTTTTAGTTTAAAACCCAAACAATATTTTCTCAAAATCAACAATTCTGTTATTTTTTATCTTAATCCTCTCCTTTTTTAGCATGCTTATCTTTTTCCTTATCTCTTTGCTGCCCGTGTTTTTTGTTCCCTGAAACCCGCCGATAGAGCCGTCTGCTGCAACAACCCTGTGGCAAGGCACAATCGGAGCATAAGGGTTGCACTTCATTGCCTGCCCCACTGCGCGGTAAGCCTTGGTTCCTGCGGCTTCAGCAAGCGCCTTGTATGTGGTGACTTTGCCTTTCGGGACTTTTTTCAGGAGAGAATAGATTTTTGCATGAAATTTTGGAACATGGTCAAGGATTTTCATAAATGAAGGATACCGGCACGAAATATAAATCTTTTGCCCAATCTTAAAATTTTTGAAATGAATAGAATGCTCCTGCCGGGTACTGCATGGTTTTGAGATTTGTTGGGATAAACTGATAGTTGTAAATTTTTTGTTGTTTTTTGTAATTATATAAATTCAAACAAAAGATATTTATATAAGATTTAACAATTGTTAAGAAAAGTAAGGGGTATTTATATACCACAGCTAATGCCTACAGACACTAAAAGAGGTAGAAAGATGCCATCCAACTATTTTTTAAATCTTGCAAAAACAAGAAAAACAACATACGAGTTCTCCGATAAGAAAGTCAAGCAGAGTGATATTAAAAAAATTCTAGAAGCGGCAAGATGGGCGCCAAGTTGCTCTAATGTACAGCCATGGCAGTTCATTGTTGTCAAGAACAAAGAAAGAATTTCAGAATTGATGAAAACTGCCTTTTATGGCGCATTTCACACCAACCCCCCCATCATTATAGCAATTGTTCTCGTCAATGAGTGTTGGAAAGACAGTGAGCATAGGTGCGACTTAGATTCAAAATTAGGGATTTATGAAGGATTTCTTTGCATCGGAATGTCTGCGTTAAATATGATACTTGAAGCGCAGGAATTAGGAATTGCTTCTGCTTTACTTTCACCTCACCAAAACATAATTAAAACATTAAGGGGAAGAAAAGGTGACTTTATTCCTCTTATGGTTGCTTTCGGTTACGAGAAAAAAAAGGCATTCCAAAAGAAAAGAGAAAGGAAAGAATTGAAAAAACTGGTATCAGGGGAATATTTTGGAAGGAAGATGAAATTATGAAAGAACAAGATTTTACAAAAAATTTAATTGAATTTGCCGAAAAAGTAAAAAAAGATAAAACAATCTGCATAGCCATATCCAACACCGAAAAGTATGATATTACAATTGAGATTTTTCTTTCTGCTCTTCTCAAAATTCAAAAGCTTAAGGGGGTCTATGTGTCGCTAAACAAAGAATATGAAGTAATGGAGAAGAGATTAAAAAGCATGGGAATTGATACTTCCCAGCTGTATTTCATTAATGGGATTAATAAAACTGCGGAAAATACAGCTAACGCTACTCACCACATATTCCTCTCTAGTTTTCAATCCTTAACTGAGATTTCACTTGCTATCACAAATGTGATTAATTCCGGTGAATTTGATTTTTTGTTTTTAGACTCTTTAAGCACACTACTGATTTACAATGACTCAAAAACAATAGAAATGTTTTGTCATTATTTGATTAACAAATTGCGACATCACCAATTAGGGGGAATAATCTTATGTGTAAAAGAGGACAAAGAAACGGAAAAATTAATTCCTATTATTTCCCAGTTTTGTGATGACCGTATTGAAGTAGAAGCTTTTTTTTAGGGAAATATGATTGAAATATCAACTAATTCCAAGAATAATAAAATGCCGGAATTTTCCACTAGTTTTTAACTAGTGGCAGAATACTGCCAAAATAACATTGCGAAAATTCCGAGCATGCTCAAAAACCACTGATAACAATTGCGATAAGCAACATTCCACCAGTCTATGACTGGTGGTTTTTGACAGAATGCTCCAAATCTTAAAAATCTTGTGCTTTATGGTCTATAAATTAAAGATAATGCTCCCGCCGAGCGTCTATCCTTAGTCGCAATGCCCGACCTCTCCTAGCATATTTTTCTTTTTAGGTAAATGCCCAAGCATTTAATTTTAGCGGATTTTTTACATTTTTTGTTTAAACGAAAATAACTTAAACAACATTATGCTCTTTCAGAAAATCGTCAATTTCCTCATCAATTTTTGAAACGTCAACATTATAACCTTTATCGATTCTCTTTAGCAATTCTGCTTTAACTTTTAACAGTATGCTGTCTCTAATTTCCTTGGAATCCTGTTGAGGAAGCAGCCTATTTGCAGGATTTATCCTGTTCCTGTATTTAAGCGCAATATCAATATCTCTTTCTATCTCCTTGGTGTAATAATTTCTTAAATCCTTTTCAAGCTCTGCTTTAATGAGAACTTTATGGGTTATAATATTGCTGGCAACGCCAATAAATCTCTTTATTATATCAGGCCTGTTTTGGGACATTTTC
>JACPIE010000027.1 GCA_016188245.1 Candidatus Woesearchaeota archaeon
AGGCACAGGCAATGAATCGTTTGTGATGGTTGTTGAAGCAATTTTGGAGTTTGGGACTATAACAAGCGTGTTTGGCAAAGTTCTTATTCGAGTAGAGCGCCATCCGATGTCTTCAACATACCCGCTTATGTTGCCTTCCAATTCCACAAAATCACCGATATTTATGGGCTTGTCAGAGATAATATGCAGCCCTGCAAAGAAATTTGATAAAGTATCCTGCAAAGCAAAGCCAATCGCAATTCCGCCAATGCCCAAAGTCGCTACCAAGGGGGTAATTTCAACATTAAAATGCTTCAAGATTATAATCAAGCCGATAAAATAAACAAAGATATTTGCTATTTTTATAACGAGTCTTGGCGTATTCTGGAAATTTGGGTTTACTGACAGCCATTTTTCCATGGCAACTTTTGTAATCCGATATAACACAAAAATTGACCAAAGAACCCCCAATACAAAGAAAATGTTATTCATCATTTCAATTTTTTCTTTTATGTAGTCAATACTGTACATGGAAACATAGATTCCTATAAGGGCAATCCCTAAAACAAAAGGCCTTTCCAAAGCTGCAATAAGCTTATCATCTAGGTCTGTTTTAGTTTTTTTTGTGAAAGCTTTAATGTACTTATTTATAATAAAATATAAAATCTTGGCGGCAATAAATGATGAAATAACACCAACTAATGCAATAAGTATTTCGATATTTAACTCAGTATTTATTGCCATTTTCAGTATTCATTAAAGCTACATCCTTAATTTTTCTATTATTTCCAAAATGCCTTTTGTGGAAGGTTTCTTAGTCACTTCATCAGCAAAAAGCTTCAATCGCTCTGCAGCATTAGCTACTGCAACCTTAAAGCCAGGATTGGTAAATAGGTCTATGTCGTTTTCCCCATCGCCAATTACAATTGTCTTTTTTGGATCTATGCCAAGATAGTTTAAGGCAAGCATTACGCTTACGCCTTTGTCTATGCCTCTTGGAAGAACCATAACTTCGTCAACATTTGTTTTAAAGCCTATATACCCTATTATGTGCATTAGCGCCTCCTTCAATTTTGTTTCAAGAAGCTTTGAAACACTTATTATTCCATAACTAAAATTTGCTGGAAATTTGCTTTTTTTTAATATTCTCTTAGCCTGCTCGAATTTTTCTGATGAGAATCTCCAAACTAGCTCGCTGCTTGGGAAATATACGCAGCTTCCGTTTTCTGCAATGATGCAATCCCAAATAGAATGCCTTTTATAAAGGTTTTTTGCATATTTCATATCTCTTCCAGTAACCAAAAACAATGGCTTATTTAAAGATTCCAGTTCTTTTATCACCACTTCATCGACAAGCCCGGGCTTGTCTGTTATGGTTCTGTCAAAATCCGTTATGATTGCTGAAACATCATCAAGCTTTATTTTTTCAAGCCGCCAGTCAGTTTTTTCTTTTATTAAGCCCCTATAAAGCTGATAGTGCCTATCAATTCCCTTTGACATCTCAAAATTGGACTTGACAATTCTCAAGCTTTCCTTGCCCATTTTTTTCCTTAATTTTTTATTTTTCAATAAGTCCAGTATTCTTTGAGTTGTTTTGTAAGAATCACAAACTTCTACAAGAAAGCCATTAATCCCATCTTTAACCTGCAATGCTATGCCGGGCACATTGGTGCCAATTATTGGTTTTCCGCAAGCCATGCCTTCTGTTACAGCCAAGCCAAATCCTTCATTTTTGGACGTTAAGGCAACTATATCCGCTGAATTATAGTATAGTGGAAGTTTTTCGTAATCAACGGTTCCAGTAAAGATTACATACTTTTCTAAGCTAAGGCTTTTTATTGTGTGATGAACCTCATTTTCATATTCTGCTCTTTCTTTTGAAATTTTGCCCGTAAGAGATTCGCCGCCAACGAACATGAGATTTACCTTTGGAAATTTTTTTATTATTTTTGGCATTGCTTTTATCAGCTGCAAATGGCCGCTTTTTGAGTCTATTCTCTGCACGCACAGAATAATTTTATAATCTTCTGGAATATTATACGCCTCTCTTAGCTCATTTCCATATTCTCCTGGCTTGAATAAATTTGTATTTGCAATAGGATGGATTATTTCAGCTTTTTCAGGAGGCAAACCGGCTTTTACTGCAGATTTTGCATATTCTTCGCATGAAAAAATAACCTTATCAAATTCTTTCATGTGCCTTACCAAGAATTGCTTCAGGTGCTTTGATATGGTGTCTATAAACGGAATGTGCCATGTCAGTATAACGGGTATGCCTCTTGGCGTATTCCTATAAATCAAAAGAAGCTGAAAGTCGTGGATATGCACTATTTCAGTTGGGTTTTTCTCCAAAAGCTCTTCAATTTGTTTTCCAAGGGATAAATTAATTTGATGATATTCATCATAGCCATATGTTATCAAAGGCTCTTTTTTGAAAAATTCACCTTCCCCATGGCACTCTTTGTAAATTCTTTCTTTGAAATTGCTGTAGCCTTTGAGCAGCTCATCTTTCAAAGGCTCCTTTGGTATTCTAAAGACTTTAATGCCTTTAACAACATCTTCGCTTGACTCATTTGGCGGCCTTAAATGGACCTCAATAACATCGTTTCCCCTTTGCATCAAGCCTTTAGCCAAGTTTAGCAAATATGTTGAAACTCCGCCAATATTCGGATAAAATGACTGGCTTGCAAAAAATATTTTCATAGGAATCACCATTCAACCGAAAATTTTAAATAAAATCAATATTCTGATGTCACTAAATCATATATAAGCGTAAGTATCTGGTTGTATACCGCAATGCTGCAAAACTATAACCTGCTGTTGGAATTTATGGAAGTTCTGGGCAAGAAATGGATAGTGCCATTGTTGGTATTCCTATCATTATATGAAAAAACAAATTTTAATGCAATAAAAAAGCGGTTGAGATTAACTTCCAGGGCATTATCAAAAAAACTGAAATTGCTTGAAGCATTTGGTCTTATTGAAAAGATTATTGTAGATAACCCTGGAAAAGCAGTTTATACATTGAGCGAAAAAGGCAAAGAAATATCGCATCTGCTGCTGAAGTTTGCATCAAGTTTCGCCAGGTAAACGCTTATTGAAATGATTACAAATCTTTATAAACTTCTTAAGCTTACAAGAAGCCATGCCGACACAGCTCAAATACGCAAGGGAAGGCGCCATAACAAAAGAGATGAAGTATGTTGCCGGGCAGGAAAATGTTGACACTTGCTGGCTCATGGAAGAGATTTCTAAAGGCACGATAATCATCCCTGCCAATATAGGCCATAAAAAACTGCACCCTGTGGGCATAGGCAAAGGGCTGAAGACAAAAATAAATGCAAACATCGGGGCTTCCAAGATAAGGGCAGGCATTGCAGAGGAATTAAAAAAATTAGAATACTGCATCAAATACGGCGCTGATACTGCAATGGACCTGAGCACAGGGGGCAATTTAAATGTAATCAGGCAGTCAATAATTGACAATTCTCCCATCACAATCGGGACCGTGCCGACTTACCAGGTCATAGAGGAAGCTGGCGGAAAAATTGAGGATATTGATGCTGAAGACTGGCTTGAGGTTATTGAGATGCAGGCAAAGCAGGGAGTCGATTACATGACAATCCACGCCGGAATTTTAAAAAGGACATTGCCTTTGGCAAGAAACAGGATTACAGGAATTGTTTCAAGGGGCGGCGCAATCCTTGCAAGATGGATGGAAGAGCATGGCAAGGAAAATCCGCTTTACACTCAGTTTGAGCAGATTTGCGATATTTTCGGAAAATATGACGTGACATTCTCGCTTGGCGATTCATTAAGGCCGGGATGCCTCCATGACGCAACTGATGCGGCCCAAATTGCAGAGCTGAAGATACTTGGCGAGCTGACTTTGGAGGCCTGGAAAAAAGGCTGCCAGGTCATGATAGAAGGCCCGGGACATATCCCCTTGCACCAGATCAAATTAAACGTTGAGCTGGAAAAAAAATACTGCCATAACGCCCCTTTTTATGTTTTGGGGCCTTTGGTGACTGACATTGCGCCCGGATATGACCATATAACATCAGCAATCGGTGCTGCTGTTGCCGGCCAGTATGGCGCAGATTACCTTTGCTATGTAACTCCTGCAGAGCATTTGGGGCTGCCGGGCCCCGAAGAAGTGAAGCAAGGCATAATAGCTTACAAAATTGCAGCCCATGCAGCTGACATTGCAAAAGGAATTCCAAACGCAAGGCAAAGAGATGATGAGCTAAGCAAAGCGAGGTTTGACTTTGACTGGGAGAAGCAGTTTGAACTGTCCCTTGACCCTGAAACTGCCCGCAAAATAAGAAGCGACCTGGGAACAGAAGCGGATTTCTGCTCAATGTGCGGGCCTGATTTCTGCAGCATGAGGAACTTCCACAAGCTAACTGGTGAACAAACATTCAACGAGAGGAAAAGGGAAGAAAGAGTTAAGAAGCTGAGGCAGATGGAAGAAGAGAGAGTGATTTGAAGAAGAATTCTTATTTTTAAAATGATTCAAACATGGATCAGCAAAAAATACATTGATAAAAAAGAATACATTGATAAAAAAGAATACATTGATAAAAAAGAAATCCAAAAAATAAGCAAAAATTTCAAAAAAGCAAAGCCGTATCCGAATTTTGTCCTGAACGGCTTCTTCAGCAAAAGCAAGCTGCTGGAATTAAAAAAAGATATTTTAAGGCAAAAATTTGAAAGGCAGGAAAAAGACTTATATTCTTTTTCAAATACCAAAGAGCTGAAGCTTTCGGGCAGCAGGGTTATAGCGGAATTTTATGACTTCTTGTCTTCGGCAGAATTTCTTGCCCTAATCTCAGGCTTAACCGGAGAAAAAAACCTAAGGCATACCGACATGCATGCCCATCTTTACAGGCAGGGCGACTACCTCCTGTTCCATGATGATGTTGTCGAAAACAGGAAAATTGCATACATAGTTTACCTGTCCGATTTTAGCGCTAAAGACGGCGGAAGTTTAAGGCTGTATAATTCAAAAAAACCGCTCAAGCCGGCCAAATGCATTACGCCAAAATTCAGCTCTTTAGCGTGCTTCAAAGTTTCCAGCAAGTCGCTGCATGATGTCGAGGAAGTGAAATCAGGCAAAACAAGGCTCACAGTAGGCGGATGGTTTTATGGCAATTAACACTTTGTATATGGACAATGGGATATTGAAAAAGGCAAAACAGGTATACAACAACCAGCATCCGAAAAACATAAAGCTTGAAAATTTTTTTCAAAAGCCGGTTTTTTCATTATTGCGGAAAAAATTAAACGAGTCAAAATATTCGCCGGAATTCCATCCGTACAAATACAGGCATTCCGTGACCGGCTCGAAAGAAATTGATTCCTTTCTGGACGGAAAGTATTTTAAAAAATTGGCCAGAAAAATATTAAATTTAAGAAAATACCGGCTAAGCTATGAAATCAGGAAATTTGAATCGGGCAATTATACTCTTTTGCATGATGCCGATATGGAAGAGCCCGGGATTGATTTTATAATTGATTTTTCAGCCGATGTGAAAAGCTTTGGAGGCTATACTGTTTACCTCACAGAAAAAGAAGAATTGCTATTGCTGTACCCTTCCCCGAACACGCTCACATTTGTAATGAGGGGAAAAGGGCTTATGAAGTACACAAAATACGTGCAGCACAGGCAAAAAAAGCCGATAGTGCAGGCTGTTGGAACGTTAATATGAAAAACCCGAAATTCTGGCTGCTCAGCAAGATTTATATGTCGGAAATATTTCCCACTAAATTTTCAGTCGAAGAGATAGGTAATGTGGAAAAATGCAATATTTCCGAGCATGCTCAAAAACCACCATATAATTGTGTAAACTGTGGTTTTTGACAAATTGTGATTATCTCTTCGGCGTAATTTAAGAGGATTATTGTTTTGGAGGAAAAGCAAAATGAAAGGGGTTTCAATCAATCTTGAAGGAAAAAAGGCAATAGTTTTCGGAATAGCAAATGACAAGAGCATTGCATGGCATATTGCAAAAAGGCTGAATGACGCAGGCTGCAGGATTGCAGCAGGCTACCAGGAAAGGGTTGAGCAGTTATTCCTGCCCTTGATGAAGGAGTTAAACAACCCAGTCTATGAGAAATGCGACGTTGTTGATGACGCCTCAATGGATGCGTTCTTCAGGAAAGTGCAGGAAGAGTTTGGAGAAGTTGATTTCTTAGTTCACAGCATTGCGTTTGCAAAAAGGGAGCACCTTCATGGACAATTCATGAACGTTGACAAAAGGGGATATGAAGTTTCCCATCAGGTAAGCTCATACTCTCTGATAGAATTGACAAGAAGGGCAGCGCCAATGCTGAAGAGCAACGGCTCAATCATAGCAATGACTTATCTTGGAAGCGAAAAGGCAGTGCCGGGCTACAACATAATGGGGGTTGCAAAAGCTGCGCTTGAAGCATGTGTAAGATATCTTGCGGTTGACTTGGGGGAAAAACAAATAAGGGTAAATGCAATTTCAGCAGGCCCGATTGCAACTTTGGCTGCTTCCGGCATTGCAAATTTTGCCGACATGCTTCTCAATTACGTTGCAAAATCGCCTTTGAAAAGGAACATAACAGCCGATGAAGTGGCAGACTGCGCGCTATTTCTCTGCAGCGACCTGTCAAAAGCGATAACAGGGCAGGTCATTTATGTGGATGCCGGGTACAGCTCAATGGGGATTTGAATGCCCAGGCTAATTGGCTACATTGTTGATTCTGCACATATACCAGAGAACCAAACAATGAGGGTTGCAGCGCATGATGTTCCGCGTGTTGTGATTGCTGACAGCCAAATAAGAGAGTATTTAAGTTGTGTTTTGGCTTACCGGGACCATGATGTTTTAGTGGTTCCTGCAAAATCCGGTAATTCTATGCACGTCTGCCTTAAGATATACCATGGCAGCAAGGGCGGAATTTATCATATTCCGCCAATGCTGGAGTTGTATAATGCTCAGCAGCTGAAATTGTTGGAGACAATTTCTGAAGGCAGCCTGCCGGCCAATCCACTGGCCAAGGTTCAGCAGGTTATGAGATTCCTGCGCGAAAGAAGCTCACTTCAAAGAATCCCTCAAGTATGTTCGCTTGAGATGAAGCTGCGCTATATTCTGGCGCCGCCTTCTCAAAAACATTTATAAACTTGCTTTTCTGATTGTTTTTTATGGGCACAAGCTATCAATATTCTGAGTCAAAAGCAGTTGATGCAATCAAAAATGCGATTCCTTCCTCTTTAAAGTCAGACATGCTTGCTGAAAGCAGGGGAATGTTTGCTGAATTGTTCGAGAACAATGAGGTTTTCCCAAAGCACTACATTGCAAGCACTATAGACGGAGTAGGCACAAAATCCATTATTGCGGAATTAATGGAGAGCTACGGCACAATAGGAATTGACTGCGTTGCTGTAAATGCAAATGACATTGCAACTTTGGGCGCAGTTAATCCGTTTCTGTTTATGGACTGCCTTCTGTGCCAGTCTCAAATAATGGAAAAAAAGTTAACAGGTGAAATTGTTAAAGGAATGTCTAAAGGGCTGGAGCAATGCAATGCATCAAATATCTTAAAAAATTCAATAAGAATAAATTTTGGAAAGGGCGAAACAGCTGCTGTAGATGAGCTTTTGAGCTCTCCAAAAAAAGGATACGGATTCGAGGCATTTGGCTCCATGATAGGCTTCATTGAAAAGAAAAAATTCAACAGGCAAAAGATAAAGCCCGGGCAGAAAATAATAGCATTAAGAAGCTCAGGCCCGCATTCTAATGGCTACACCGATTTGAGGCATTCTTTATTGAAGGGAGATTTTGAGCCAAGGCAGGAATTCAGGAAAAATTACAAAGGCAGGTTTTCTTTGGACGGCAAATTTGACGGCTCAACAATAGGAAAAATTCTTTTGGAGCCTACCAGAATCTATATAGAAACAATGGCAAAAATATCAAAAGATTTTGATGTTATTGGATTCAACAATACCGGCTACGGGCTGAAAAATCTAAATAGGTCAAAAGAAAATGTTGAATTCAGGATTGATGCCCCACTAAAGCCGCAGCCAATCTTTGAATTGATGCAGAAAGAATCCGGATTTTCTGACGAGCAAATGTACTCAACCTTCAATATGGGAATGGGCTTTTTTGTAGTCTGCGACGGAAAAAATACTGACGATATTTTGGATATTGCAAAAGACGCCGATGTTGTCGGAGAAGTCAGAAAATCAAATAAAACAATAACAGTTCTCGAAAAAAATAACAAGAAGATTGTGTTTGAAGGGTATTGACCTAATACAAACCTAATCGAATTGGTGCCGTGGTTTCCTCCCTAAGGCGGGAAGGCGTGTCTAGCCTGTCCCAGGAAGATGTCCTGAATTCTTGCATCCTGGAGTTATGGGATTCCCTCTTTGCCATTTTTTTCCAGCGATCAGCTAATCTTCTTGAATTTGGGATATAAGAACAAAGAAGCGCCATTGCGGCAGCTCCCCACGCCATTTTAGCCAAACTTGACAAGCTATCGTACTTTTCATTGACTTTGGCAGCCTTTTCACGCCTTTTCATTTCTGCATAATAGACTTCCACCAGCTTTTTAGAGTAAACATCTAGGGGATTTCCGCCCAAAGTTACTGGCTGAATTTCAAATCTTACGCGAATGGGTTGAGAATTCCACGAAGAGTAATCTGTTTTTTGTGAACTGAAATAATAATCGGAGCTTGCGCATGCCAAGATAGCTGCTAAACTGCCTATCCTGGCTACAGATTTTCCGTTGACCATGCCTAAAGGTATCTAGTGCCATTTAAAAATTTTATTTCACTCATAGCAAAGCACAGTCCTTGCCAGGTTTCTCAGTTCAACAGCCGTTGCTTTCATGTTTTCAATAATCTTGGCTACTGCAACTAAGTTTGAATTGAATGACCTGTTTTTCGTGCTTGCGTGCGTGTTTGTGTATTTTTCAAGGAACCTGTCGCACGCGATAGTCCTTTCCCTGTTGGTTATCTCAATTTTTATTGCAGTTTGCTTGTCACTGCTGTAGTAGGATTTCATGACTTCATTGTAAGCTTCGCTGATATCGGTGTATATGCCGGCAAGCTCTCCAAGCGCTGCCCTGTCGAGGCTGTTTGTGCATAGGTACCTTGCAATCCTTTTCTGCCTGTCTGCAATCTTCTCAAGCCTCAAAATAATTAAATTGTCGCTGTGCAGCTGCCACGGCTCTATGCCGAGCGATTTCGCAATCCTGGGGTTCCTGATTGCATTCTTTATCACCCTGTAGCTGAGAAAGTATAGCCGGTTAACATCAACGTCCCTGTTGCAGATGCTGTCATAGTTGCATTGGCCCCTGCAGCACAGTATAGAGTCTTCCATCATCGCCCTTGTTATTATATCCATCCTCCTTATTATGTTGTGTATTGAAATCTCATTGATGTTGATCAGGTTTTTTGCAACTATCCTTGTTGATGTTTGCTCCATGATCTCCAATCCGGAAAGGTTCCTTATTATGTCCTTTATTTTCGGCACTTCCTTTGTGCTGCTTTCGTACAGTATGTTTATTGTGTCATAGCCGTTCAAATAAGAGGAGACTATCTCTGCCTTCAGAAATTCAATATCCTTATTTCTGGCTTCTATATCTATCTCTTTTGCATCCGGTTTTTTTTCCTGCTGGCCGGCGCTTAAAGTCAGCTCAAACCCGTCATCGCTCACAGAAATCAAGTCGCCTTTCTTTAGATTATTTTTTTCAATCCAGCCCTTGGGCATTGAAAGTATAAAAGAGCCTTTGCCGAAGCTTATCAATTTCCTAACATCAATCTTAACCACTCCCTTTTAGGGGGAGTAGGTTTTGGGCTGTATATAAACATTATTATTGGAAAGTATAGATATTGCAGAATATATGTAGTATATAGATGCGCTAATTTGTATATGTTATATAGGGTATATGGGTTAATTATTTATAGTACGCCACAACATACATCATGGGGTGATTGAGATGCTGAGGAAGAGGATTTTTAAGGAAGAGCAGAGCGAGGACGATCTTGGAATATATTCCAAAGGCATGCGCGAATCACTGCTTGATGATGACGAGCTAAGCCCCATGGAAGAAGCGTTTATGAGCGGCTACGAGGAAGCCGCGTAAGAGGGTGGCAAAATGGCAAGGCATGTCTGCATAAGCTGCGGCAATTACATTGTTATGGCTGCTTTCAACGACCCATACCTATGCAGGGAATGCGAGAGAATACTGGAAGAGGTTAATGCAGAAGGCAGATACGGGCATCTGGAAAATATGCACTAAAAATGAAGCTGCACCAGCAATTTGACCTGAACTTGAGGGCTTTAAAGCCGGAAAACTTCAACAACATACCGAGGGCTATAAATATGATGCCGGGCTTAGTGGAAGGGCTAGTCAAAAGACTGCTTGGGCAAGGCTATGTCGTCATTGAATCTTCTGCAAGATACATGGGAATCCCGAAGAGCATCACTGTGATAAAGGATTTTTCAGGCCCTTTTGCGACAATGTTCTCGGCAAAAATTAATGAGGAGTTCAGCAGCTTTTCCAAAAGGATCGGAGTAGAGAGATTGTTTGAGTGAAAATATTAAAGCAGAATCCTATTCCCATTTTAGTTGGAATAGTTTTCCATCACTTTTTGAAAAATGTTGAATATACCCAGTAATCTCTTCTTCAGTTGGGCCAAATGCAGGATTCTCATCTGAAAATCTCTTAACTTCCATTAGTGCAGTTTCCAAACTCATTTTATCCTGTTTTCTTGTTATAGCGTGGGTAAGCAAAATTTGCCGCCTGTCATCAGGTATATTGTCAAGCCTTGCTTTGACATAGAGTACTGCTCTTTGCGGATCGTCAGTTTCGATTGTTCCGTGATGAATTCCGCCAGAAAAATAGAATTTTCCTTTGGGTTTATCAAATAATACGGAGATTTCAGAATCAGTACCGCCCAATGCATCATAAAAAAAAGTTAATTTGCAATATTCTATCCCCCATACAACAGTAGTGCAATTTTCTATACTGGGGAATTGCCCAGGAATCCCGGGAACTATCGTTGGATTGCCATACTCTCTTTTACCTAAATATCCTGGAGCAAATTCATTCAATCCTAAAGTAAGAGTATCAGCTAATCCAACCATTTTCTATGAGAAGCTTGTTCCATTTATAAACATTATCACTCAAAAGTTGATAATAATCAAAGATTTTGGCAAAATCATATACGCCTGAAACCCTTAAATTCTGCCTTTTTAAGCCTTAAAAAGTTATTATCAGAACGAAAGGTTTATATAGTTGATGGCTATAAAAACTACAGGTTTTGGTGGCTTTTTTATCGACGGAAAAACTAATCTTATTATTTTCATATTTGAATAACCTAGAAATAAAACTAAAATGGAAGAATCACAACAAGCACAGGACATTGCTCCAGTTGAATCTAGCTATGACGCAAAAGACATCCAGATTCTAGGCGGCTTGAGCGCAGTCAGAAAAAGGCCGGCAATGTACATCGGCTCAACTGATGTGAAAGGCCTGCATCATCTTGTGTATGAGGCTGTTGACAATTCAATTGATGAGGCATTGGCCGGATTCTGCACCAGGATCTCGGTGATATTGCACAAAGACGGATTTATCACAATAAGCGATAACGGAAGGGGAATCCCTGTTGATTTGCATCCAAAATTAAACAAGCCGGGTGTTGAAGTTGTGATGACCAAGCTCCATGCCGGCGGCAAATTTGACAAGAAAGTCTATAAAGTGAGCGGAGGCCTTCACGGAGTTGGGATTTCTGTCACCAACGCCTTGTCCAAAGAGCTCATTGTCGATGTCAAAAGAAACGGCAAAATATACCGGCAAAAATACCAGTATGGGAAGCCGGCAACAGAATTGGCCATAACTGGCGATGTTGACCCAAAAGACACAGGCACCACTGTCAAATTCCTGCCTGACGAGCAGATTTTTCAAACTACAGAATTCAGCTTCGATGTCCTGTCAAGCAGGCTGAGGGAGCTTGCATTCCTCAACAAGGGGATAAGGATTACTATAGAGGATGAAAGGGCTGAAAAGAAAAACGAGTTCCATTATGATGGAGGGATTGTCTCTTTTGTCGAGCACCTGAACAGCAACAAGATTCCGCTGCACAAAGTGATTTTTTTCAGCAAGCCGAAAAACGGCATAATGTTCGAGTATGCGCTGTTGTACAATGACGGCTACCAGGAGAATGTTTTCTCGTTTGCAAACACGATAAACACATACGAAGGAGGCACTCACTTGATAGGATTCAAGACGGCACTCACAAGAGTGATGAACAGCTATGCTGAAAAAAACAAGCTGAAGAATGTCAAGCTTACAAGCGAAGACACAAGGGAGGGATTGACTGCAGTCATCTCCATAAAAATCCCGGAGCCGCAATTCGAAGGCCAGACAAAAACAAAGCTCGGAAACTCAGAAATAAAAGGATTGGTTGACAGCATTGTTTATGACTCTCTTAGTTCCTATCTGGAGGAGAATCCGCCGATTGCAAAGGCAATCATCTTCAAGTGCGTCAATGCCGCCCACGCAAGGGAAGCGGCACAAAAAGCCCGCGAACTGACAAGAAGGAAAGGGGCCCTAAACCACGGGTCACTGCCGGGCAAGCTTGCCGACTGCTCTGAAAAAGACCCTGCAAAATGCGAACTGTTCATTGTCGAGGGAGATTCAGCCGGAGGCAGCTGCAAGCAGGGCCGGAACAGGGAATTCCAGGCTGTCCTGCCGTTAAGGGGCAAAATCCTTAATGTGGAGAAAGCAAGGCTGAACAAGATATTTGAGAATGAGGAGATTACCACATTGGTTACTGCAATCGGAACAAATGTCGGTGAAGAGTTTGATATAACGAAGGCAAGATACCACAAGCTGGTCATCATGACAGATGCAGATGTTGACGGCTCGCATATCAGAACTTTGCTGCTGACATTCTTTTATAGGCATATGCATCCATTGATTGAGGCAGGCTATGTGTATATAGCCCAGCCGCCCCTGTACAAAGTGACAAAAGGCAAAATGACCAGGTATGCATATAATGATGCGGAGCTGGAAAAAACCCTGAATGAAATCGGCAGGGAAGATGTGGTTCTGCAGCGCTACAAGGGGCTTGGAGAGATGAACCCGCAGCAGCTGTGGGAAACCACAATGGACAATACAAACAGGACAATGCTGCAGGTCACGCTTGAAGACGCTGTTGAGGCTGACGAGATGTTCACTTTGCTGATGGGCGACCAGGTGGAGCCGAGAAGGAAGTTTATCGAGCAGCATGCAAAAGAGGTAGTTAATCTGGATGTTTGATTAAACAGCCAGTACTCTCTTTTCTTTAAATTTTTTATGCACTGGCTCGATTTGCTTTTTCTGATAGGAAGTATAGCCCGTGGCAATCTTCATCAATAAATTTTAATAACCAGGATAAAAAATGACCGATAAATGAAAGCCAAAGATTTGTTTTTTGTTATTCTTGCTCCATTAACTGTATTTATCGGCGTCTTTGCCTATGGCTGGAAAATTAATTATCTTGCTTCAATTTTGCTTGTCTTTGGAATTCCATCTTTATATCTTTCAATTCTAAATAAAGAAAAGCTCAGAAAAGTTTTAGCTTATACATTTGGAATCAGCATTCCGATTGCAATAATATTCGATTTTGCTGTAAATGCAGATAATGGATGGTATGTCCCAAATAGCGTCTTTCCTTATAGATTGTTTGGAGTTATGCCTCTTGAAAATTATGTTTGGATGTTTTTTGTAACTTACACCATAATTATATTTTATGAACATTTCTGCAATAAATTTGAAGCTGAGTTAAGTCCTAAGATTAAAACGATGTTTTTAGTTTTGTACCCCATCTCCGCCTTTATTTTGCTAGTGCATTTACTCAACGGCTCATTCCTTAAAGTTCCCTATATCTTCCTGTATCTTGGAATTGTTTTCTTTGTCATTCCAGTTTCAATATTCTTATATAAATATCCAAGATTCTTTGGTAATTTTCTAATTGTTCAGCTTTATTTTTTCTACGTCCATATGATTTTTGAGCTTATCGGGTTAAAACTTACCCATTGGACTTACCCCGGAGAGCATTATATAGGGTGGGTTTCATTCTTAGATTTAAGGTTTCCACTCGAAGAATTTGTGTTTGTTATTTGTATTGGGGCTTTTGCTGCGCTTGCCTATTATGAGTATTTTGCCGGTAATCAGCAAAATTCTGCCAAAAAAAATTAATGAATGTCATAAGAGATTAATGCCTTGGAGAATATCATAAATTATTAAAGCAAAAAACATAAACCTTTATAAAGCATAATAATTTCCTGAAACTTAATTTAAAATGGCAGAACAGGTAGCAAAACTAAAGAAAAAGCAGTGGTATCCTATCCTTGCTCCGAAGCAGTTTGACAATGTTGTCATAGGAGAAACTTTGGTTTATGAGCCAAATGCGATGCTCGGCAAGACTTTAAGCCACAGCCTGATGAACCTGACGAATGACCCCAAAAGGCAGAACATCAACATTCATTTCAGGATTGTTGAGATAGAAGGCGACAAGGCAAAAACAAACATTGTGGGGTACGAGATAGTGCCTTCATCTGTCAAGAGATTTGTCAGGAGGGCAAGCGAAAAGATGGACATGTCTTTCAACTGCGAAACAGCTGACAATGTTTTCCTGAGAGTGAAGCCTTTGGTGATTGCAAGATCGGATGTGAAGGGATCAATTGCAGCCAAGATGAGAAACAATATAATCTCTTTTGTCACCAAAACAATCAAAAAAATCAGCTATGAGGAGTTTTTAGGCGACTTGATTACCCGAAAGCTGCAAGGCGCCATGAGGGAAACTTTGAGCAAGATTTACCCTGTAAAGGTGTGTGAGATAAGGTATGCGGGCATTGAAGTAAGGGAAAAGCCCCAGGAAATCAAGGCTGAAGCGCAGGCTGCCCAAGCCGAATAAAAACTTTTAAAAGCAAAGATGTTTCTTTTTTGTGTATAGCCCCGTAGTCTAGCGGTCAAATTCCTGAAAAGGAAGACTCAGGATAGGGCCCTCTGGCAACCGAATGTTGAAGAAAGGCTCAGACGGCAGTTCGAATCTGCCCGGGGCTATTTTTTAATAAAATGCCACAAAAATTCATAGCCCAAGGCGCAGAAGCAAAACTGTTTCTGGAAGGCGAGAATATTCTAAAAAGCCGCTTCCCAAAATCATACAGGATAAAAGATATTGACGAAAAGCTCAGGGGATTCAGGACAAGAAGAGAAGCAAAAATACTGCAGAAATTGCAGGCACTTAATTTTCCAGCTCCCAAATTAATAAAGAATGACGAAAAGGAAAATTTAATTATTGAAAAGATTAATGGTAAATTGATAAAAAATGTCTTATCTTTGCCTAACCACAAAAAATTGTGCGGTGAAATCGGAAAGAAAATCGCAATTTTGCACAATAATTCAATCATCCACGGCGATTTGACCACTTCAAACATGATTTTCAACAAAGAAGTTTATTTCATTGATTTTGGATTGTCATTCTTCTCGGAAAAAGCAGAAGACAAAGCAGTTGACTTGCATTTATTGAAGGAAGGGCTTGAGTCAAAGCATTACAAAATATTGGAAGGCTGCTTTAAATCTGCCATTGACTCTTACAAAAAAGAAGCAAAAAATGCCAATGAAACTCTCAAAAGGCTTGAAGCTGTTGAAAAAAGAGGAAGATACCGTGCCAAAAAAGGAAGTTAAGGCAGTCTTGTTTGATTTGGACGGCGTATTGGTTGATTCTTTCAAAGCATGGCACAGGACATTCAATGACATACGCAGGATTGACGGCAAAAAGCCAATATCAAAAAAACTGCTGATGAAAAATTTCGGGATGCCTGTTGAAAAAGACATACAGATTTTTTTTCCCGATAAAAATGCTGCAGAATTGACCAAGCTTAAAGGCAGATATTTTTTGAAAAATATAAGTGTTGTGAGGCTGTTCCCGGGCTCAGTTCCGGCCCTAAAGGAAATAAGAAGAAAAGGCCTGAAGACAGGCTTAATCTCAAATTCAACTGCGCTTATTGTGAAAAAAATATTATCAAATTACAGATTAGCCAAATTTTTTGATGTGGTTGTCACGTTTCAGGATGTAAAATTTGGAAAGCCGGCGCCTGACATGGTCCTCAAGGCCTGCAAAATCTTAAAAATCAGGCCAAGCGAAGCAATACTTGTCGGCGACTCAATGAATGACATGACTGCAGGAAAAAGGGCAGGATGCACAACAGTTGGCTACAGAATAAAAGGTGATTATAAAATAGGAGATTTAAAGGAAATAGGAAGATTTATATATGTTTAAACATATGTTTATGTTTATGGCAGTCAAAACGATAACAGTGACGGAACAAGCATACAAAGCACTTGCTGGCGATAAGAATAAAGACGAAAGCTTTTCAGAAGTGATACTTAGGACGCATAAGCGCAAGGGAAATGTAGAAGACATCATGAAATTTTCAGGGGCTTGGAGCGATATGAGCGATGAAGAGGCTGATGAAATACTGAAGAATATAAACAAGCTCAATAAAGGCGCCTGGAGAAGCATAAAACATAAGGTTAAGGGAATGTAAATGATATGCCTAGACAGTGATTTTATAGTTGATTTTCTCAGGAAAAAATCAAGCGCTGTTCTTAAAATGGAATCATTGAAAGGACAAACCGTAGCATCCACAGAAGTAAATTATCTTGAAGTCATTTATGGGATACTTATTAAAAAACAAGTGCCTCAAAAGGAATTTGCTTTGGCGCAGGAGTTTTTTGACTCTGTACCAAGTATGCCGCTCGACCATATTAGCGCATATAATACTGCAAAGATAGCCGCATTTTTAAAAAAAAGCGGGCAGGAGATTGAATTAAGCGATACAATGATAGCCGGGATATGCCTTGCCAATAACTGCCCAATCCTCACAAAAAATATAAAGCACTTCTCAAGAATTAAAGGCTTGAAAGTTGAGACTTATTAATTTCTTCGGCATTTTTACCAATAACTATTTAAATTAAATTGAAAATAAAATTATATTATGGAACTCCAGATACCGAAAGGAACAAGGGATGTCCCGCCTGAAGAGAAGATTGCGAAGGATAGGATAGTCGGCACTCTAAAGGAAGTGTTTGAACTGTACGGCTACGCCCCTTTGGACACGCCAATACTTGAAAAGTTTGACATTCTTGCTTCAAAATACGCAGGAGGAGCCGAAATAATGAAGGAAACATTCAGGCTAAATGACCAGGGCGGCAGGGAGCTTGGGCTAAGGTATGACCTTACAGTTCCCTTGGCAAGATATGTCGGAATGAACCAGAACATAAAGATGCCGTTCAAAAGATACCAAATTGGTGAAGTTTTCAGGGACGGGCCTGTTGCATCCGCAAGGTACAGGCAGTTCACCCAATGCGATGTTGATGTGGTCGGGGCTTCCTCAATGGCCGCTGATGCAGAGATTGTTGCGCTGGCTTACGCTGCGTTCAGGAAGCTTAAGCTTGAGGTTGTCATAAAAGTCAACAGCAGAAAACTGCTGAATGACGCATTAGACTACTGCGGAATACCAAAAGAGAAGCAAGAGGCAGTGATACTGTCTATAGACAAGCTTGAGAAATTCGGGATAAATGCAGTGAAGAATGAGCTAAACGAGCAAAAAATAGAAGATTCAAAAATAAGTAGGATTATTGATATAACATGCGTTAATGGCAGCAATGGCGAAAAGATAAGCCAGCTGGGAAAAATCCTAAAAAATTCAGAAGGGCTGAAAGAGGCAGAAGAAGTGCTTTCTTATCTTCAAAATATGGGCTGCGAGGCTGATTTTGACGTTTCGCTTGCAAGGGGATTGTCGTATTACACCGGGACTGTTTTCGAAGGCATACTGAAAAACAGCAGCGTCAAAAGTTCAGTGTGCGGCGGAGGCAGGTACGACAATATGGTCGGCGCGTTTTTAGGGAAAGAAGGATATCCTGCTGTGGGCATCAGCTTCGGAGTTGACAGGATTTACGATGCAATAGCTGAAAAGCAGGAATCCAAGCAAAAAACAAGCACCAAAATTTATGTCATACCGATAAAAACTTTAAGCGAAAGCATGAAGATAGCACAGCAACTGAGAGCTGCCGGAATCAATACAGACATTGGCCTGATGGAAAGGGGCCCGAGCAAGAATCTTGAATATGCTAACTCGCTTGGAATACCTTTTGTAGTTTTTGCCGGAAAAAAAGAGCTTGAGCAGGGAAAGCTGAAGCTGAGGGACATGGGGAGCGGGAAGGAAGAGACGGTTGAAATCAAAGAAATAATAAAAAAAGTCAGGGAGTGAGTCATATAAAAAAGTTAATAATATAAATATGGCATTCTTCCATCTTTTAATGTCGGTTACATATAAAGTTGTAAAGTCAAGTTACGAACGGGGAGATCCAGGCTACGAGGACGCAATACGGCAAACTGCATTAACCAACGGGGCAAACGGAGTGTTTTTGCAATTCTCCGGCACCGGAATTTCTACTGTTGATGTAAGGTCGATGAATCCAGTAATTGTTTTTGAAGGCAAATTTTCCAAAGCTGCTTTTATAGCTGAATTAAAGAAATATGAAAGAGCAGCAGCTGCAAGGCATTCTAGCAGGGTTGCAGTAGCAGCTGGTTTTATGTATCCTAGAATTGTTGAAAAATTCCTAGCCTTAAGGGATCTTTATATGGGGGGCAAGCCTTTGGAGATAGTAGTAAATGCGCCGGATTACAGTCCAAAACCAAAAGAGAAAAAGCCCAAGGCAAAAATACTTTCAGAAGAATCAAATGGATCCTTAGATGGCTTATTAGAGTTGGCAAATCAAGAACAAACTCCCCCGAATGGGCATGTAATTGTCCAAGGCAACGGCAGTTTAATTGGTCAAAATGGCACAAAAGACGGAAGAGGGCAATTTGACCAGCTGTTTAGGGAATAAAATTAATTTTTAGTCAAAACAATGACTTCTCCCCCATCATCAATCAGGATGGAATGCTCTGCCTGGGTTACAATTCCTTTGCTTACTTCAACCAAAGGCGGAAATTGATGTATTATTCCAAGCTGTGCCAGCTCCCTTAACGCAAAGTTGGCCTTTGCTCCGAATTTTTTTGTGAGCCATCTTTTTGCAAACGGCAAGCCTTCGTAAGTTTCTATTTCTTTTAGAATTTCCCTAGTTATCGGGCTTCTCACAGGCCTTTTGTGCTCGAGCATGAACACTGTCGGCAGCCCTGCTTCGTGAACAACACCGGAGCCTGCTGTTGCAAAAGGCTCGACTGCAAATGCCATCCCTTTCTGCAGCTTTGTTTTATTGCCATCGTCAAAGTTCGGGATTGTTGGCTTTGTATGGATATTGTAGAGGCCAAGCCCGTGCCCTGACAGGTTTCTCACAGGATTGTACCCGTATCCCTTGATTGTATCGCTGATTATTTTTCCGATTGCCCTCAATTCAGTTCCGACATTGATTATTTTTAACGCCTCTTCCAATGCTTTTTGCGCTGCCTTTACCAAATCGCCATATTTGCCGGACAAATCAACCGTGTAGGCATTGTCGCCTATTGCGCCGTTAACATGGACACCCAAATCCAGGCTTACAACCTGCTCGTCAAAAACTGCTTCATCATCTTCTTCGATACAGAAATGAGCAGCAATTTCATCACATGAAAACTGCACAGGAAATGCAGGCTTCCCTCCCAGTTCATATATTTTTTTCTCTATTAATTCAGTTGTTTCCAGAATTGAGTTTCCTTTCTTAATCAATGACTTTCCGTATTCAAGGGCTTCGGCAGAGATTTTGCCTGCAGTGATGTAGTTTGTTTTAATTTGTTCGTCCATGGAGAAAAAGATTGATGGGATTTATTTAAAGGTTGTGGAGCAGAAATTAGTGCTCTAAAATTATTTCTTTATTTCTCCTTGCATTATCTATGGATTCCGCAATAAGCGTTTTTTCCAGCTCAATTATTTTCTGCGTTACCGGATTTTTATTGTTTAATTTGTACAATTTTGTTTTTCCAAAGCTTCTTGTTACCGTTACAATCCCATTCTTTTCAATTTTGTTCCAGTAATTGAACAAAGAGGCTCTTGATATTCCAGCTCCTTTTGAAATGTCTGATTTGCTGAAATCCATTCCTTTGTTATCTAATAAAAAATCAATTATTCTGAATAATGGCATTTCTCCAGTTAAGTTAAGTAATAAGGATTTTTCTTCCATAAAACCTGTTTAATAGCAAAAGTATATAAATCTTGTTATTGAAAGTATATTTTGGTGGACTTTTGTGTGGACAAATGAGCAGATTAAAGGCAAGATATTGCATAAACTAACTCGTAAAGGAAAATTTGAGCATAGCCATACAACAATAGAAAACTTGCCTAAGGGCTTTCCGCCTGATTTAAAAGGAAGAGCAAAAGATATGTCTGAAGAATTGATTAAAGAAGGCATTTTATATTTAAAAAAGACAAGCTATGGAAAACAGGTTGCTATTAGTCTGGAGAAAAAAGATAAGATAATGGAATATACAGGTGAGTTTTTGGGGATGGAATAATAAGTTGATCGGATAAAAAATTTGTAAAATTTTTGTTAAGTTCAATAATTTTGTGCCCTCTTAGAAAGTATTATAAATCTGGATTATTGTCTATTCAATATGAATAAAGATTTTTTTGAATATGATGATAATGAAAAAAACGACTTTCTTGATATTGGAGTTCTACTCAGTAATTTTAACGATTTAGAATATCAAATTGATGAATTAATCGCTCTTTTTTATGGAAGGTATAATATGATGGATGTATTTATACAACACATTAATGATCGTATACAATTTAATGATAAACTTTTTCTCTTGAAAAAAATCCTCGATATTAGTGAAGTAAGGAAATTTAGAACATTGAATAAATCAGATTTTAAATTCATGGATGACTTTAAACAAATAAGAAATGTTGTTGCACATGGATCATATATGCCGAAAGATGGTGACTGGCCATCTTCCATCTCAACACACAATTCAAAAATATTCAAATTAGAAGATAAAAAGAAACTGTTAGATATAAGCGGAACAGCATTGAGGATAGGAAAGACCTTATTAGAAATTAATTTACATTTTTCCCCAGACAAAAAAAATCTTCCTACTATCGAGATGGATATGCGGGAGAGGTGGTTTCAGATTTGAGGTCACAAAATCATTCTTCGGGATTTTTTATTTTGTGAAAACCGTTGCACTATGTCTTGGTTATTTTCAAGAACACAATTAACAGTGCACATACGTTTAACATTTTTTTTTATTTCACCCTAACGGTTTCCAGATTTCTGGGGGCAACTGTCTCTATCCTGAACTGCTTGTGAATTGATGAAGCCAAATCAAGGCATCTTGAGTTTTCTCCGTGATTTACAATGACTTTTTTAGGGCGAGGCTCGCATTTGGCGACGAAATTCATCAGCTGGTTTCTTGAGGAATGCCCTGAAAAGCCGTCAACTGTATGGACCTGCATCTTTATCTGGAGCGTCTCGTGCTTGCCGCCGTCCGAAAATGTGAACTCCCTTTCGCCCATCTGCATCCTTCTTCCCATTGAGCCGTCTCCCTGGTAGTTGACAAACCCTATGGAATTTCTCGGATTGTCGCAAAGGTGCTTTAAATATTCCACAGAAGGGCCCCCTGTCAGCATTCCTGAAGTTGCAAGCACCACGCAAGGGCCGGTCTCCTCAATGACCTGCATCCTTTCCTCCTGGGAGCCTACTCTTTTAAACACAGGGTGCAGGAAAGGGTTTTGGTCCTTGTGGAATATGAGCTTGCGCACATTGTTGTTCAAATATTCAGGATAAGCGGTGTGGATTGCAGTCACGTCCCAAACCATGCCGTCAATGTAGACTGGAATTTGCGGCATCCTGCCTTCCCTGACCATTTGCTCAATCGCAAGCATGACTTCCTGGGCTCTCCCTACTCCAAGAGTCGGAATAAGGACTTTGCCGTTTCTTTCGGTTGTTTCCTTTATGACTTTCATAAGCTCTTCGTCTGTTTCCTCACGGTGGGGCATAATATTGTCTTTGCCGCCATAAGTTGCTTCAAGCATGAGAGTTTCAAGCCTTGGGAACATCGTGACAGCAGGCTCTAGCAGCAAAGTCCTGCCGTATTTTTGGTCGCCGGAATACAGGATATTATGCAGCCCGTTTCCGACGTGCATGTGCACCATTGCGCTTCCAAGAATGTGCCCTGCATTGTACATTGTTATCCTGATATCGGGAGTTATATCGCTGACTTCATCATATTCCAAAGTTATCGTGTGCTTTACCATCTCTTTTATTTCATCTGCTGTGAAAATAGGGTCGGAGCCGTCTGCTCTCTGTATTTTAATGTAGTCCAAAAGAAGCAAGGCAGAAACATCCCTTGTTGGCTCTGTGCAATAAACTGGCCCCCTGTAGCCGTACTTGAATAAATATGGTATGAACCCGCAATGGTCAATGTGCGAATGGCTTAAGATTACGGCATCAAGATCATTTATGTTGAATTCCGGCACGTCAAGGTAAGGGTACGGCTTATTTGAGTCTGCAACGTTGATTCCGCAGTCCAGCAGCACTCTTGATTCTGGAGTCTGCAAAAATATGCAGCTTCTTCCGACCTGGCGCCCTGAGCCAAGGTAGGTCATCCTTATCCATTCATTCTTCTTTTCCCTCAGCCAGCCGTCATAAATCCTGTGGCCGACTTTGTCAAGGAATTTTCTCCTGTAATCGCTGTTTTGGTAAAGGACTGCCCTGATATTCTCTATTAATTTCGACCTTATTGCAGGCTTCCTCCTTATCAAAGGCACCCAGAATGTCTTTGTCCTTATCTCCCTTAAGATAAGGCCTTGCTTTCCTATTGCAAGGCCGGGCTTGTCTGCTTCTACTATGACCCTGCTCCTCTGCGAATCAAAAATGACCTGGTCAACCCCGGCTTCTTCCGGAATGATGGAGCGTATTATCTTCTCGGCTTCCTCCATTTCCATTGCAATGCCCGGGTCGGGCCTAAGCTCAACCCTTTTCTTGATATTGTCAACTATCCTTTTTATTATGCCGTTGTTGTTCAGGAAGAAGTCTTTGTCCTTTGTGTACAGGACTATGTTGGCGCCTTCAAAATTCACGTCGCTTATCTTGTTCTCAGGCAGATTCTTCAAGATTTCCTTTATTATGTCTCCCATGTTTAGAAAAATTTTTTTTATATTTTCCAGTTTGATATTAAACTATTTTTTAAAATTTAATTCGCGACTTCGTCGCAATATTTTGTGCCCGGTTTCGCTGTTTTGCCACATCGCGAAACCTCGCCTATTCCATTCAATTAATAAATTAAAATTGATTCCCTTTTAGATAGATTGATTCTGAAAGCCGCTCTCATTTTTTAAAATTGATTTTAACGATTTCTATAAAATTTAATCAAAAATATATTTAATGTTTTAGAAAATTTACACTTCAATTTTCAGCTCAAATTCCTTTGAAAAAACTTTTTTAACGCCGTCTTTTGTTATTGTGACAATGTCTATGCCGTTGCCTGACGCAATATCCCTTTGCACGGCTGCATTTATTCCCTTTGCAGCAAGCTTGACTCCCTCGTCAACAGACAATCCCTTTTTGTACATTGTTTCCAGCACTCCAAACACCATCACGGAGCCGGAGCCTGAAGATATGTAATCATCAACTTCCACGATTGAGCCGTCGGGGCTTAAGTCATACAGGTGGAATCCGCTTGAGTCTTTTCCTCCAACAATAAAATGGGATATGCCCGGGATTAAGCTGAATTTCCTTATGTTGCTGTAAACAAAATTTGCCAGCAGGTTTGCAGCCTCTTTGACGCTTGTTTCCCTTCCCGTCCTTATGTCCTTTAATTTAAGCTCTGCCTTCAGGTATTTTGTCAATAGCTGGACATCCGAAACAGTTCCTGCAACTGTGACAGATATGCTGTCTGTTATGTTCACTATCTTGTCAAACTTCTTCCAAGCTATCAAGTAGCCGGATGTTGCCCTTTTGTCTGCTGCCAGCACCAATCCGTCTTTGCAGACTAACCCTAAAGTTGTTGTTCCTGTGCTCACTTCTGTATTCATCATTAAAACCTTTGAAGAATTATTTATAAGATTAAGATATTGAGGAAGTATTTAAATGTTGCGGTGATTAGGGCTAACGTGAAAAAGTCCTAGAAAAACAACCTTAAGGTTGTGTAAGATTATCCGAGCTGCCACTTCTGAATGTTGCGTTCTGAAATTATGGCTTCTGACATAATCTCCAAATACTCTTTTCAAGCTGGAATTGTTCCA
>JACPIE010000026.1 GCA_016188245.1 Candidatus Woesearchaeota archaeon
GCCAGTCATCAACAACAAGCTCAGCATTCATCCATTCCGCAAGCTCTTCTGCATTGCCGATAGTTGCGCTTAAGCCGATGAACTGGGCATTTTTCAGCAGCTGCTTGAATATTGTCAGCAAAATCTCCAGTGTCGGCCCCCTTCCAGTGTCATTTAAAAGGTGAATCTCGTCAATAATGACAGTTTTGATGCCTGCAACCCATGGTGAATTGTGCCTTATCAGCGAATCCAGCTTTTCAGATGTCATGACAATCAGGTCATATTCTGCCAAGTAAGGGTCGGAGCTATCAATGTCGCCAATTGACATGGCTACTTTTGCAATCTTTGCATATTTTCTCTTGAACTCCCTGTACTTCTCGGAAGCCAAAGCCTTCAATGGCACAATATAAACGGCTTTTCCTTTTACTTCAATTATAGATTTGAGCATTGCAAGCTCAGCAATCAAAGTTTTCCCTGAAGCTGTGGGGGTGCATACAAGAAGGCTTTTTCCCTCCAAAAGGCCTTTTTTTATTGATTTCTCCTGGGCAGGCCTAAGTTTTGTTATTTCGTTTTCAAGAATTTCGTAAAGCTCTTGGGGAATGCTCTTTTTAATGGCTGCGAATTCCATAGTTAAAAAGTAATTTGATTGTTTTTTAAAACTTTTGGCAAGATTTATAAATCAAGTCAAGAAAAACAGCTAAAAATGAGACCTTCAGTGCACTTCGTAGTATCATTAATCCTTGCGGCCATATTCTACCCATACTTTAACTGGCAAGTTTTGTTTATAATCATTGGAGGAGTTTTGATAGATATAGACCACTATTTTTGGTACATTTTTAGATTCAGGAAATTAAGCATATTAGACTGCTATAACTATCATTTGACAGGAACTAAGAAAAACAACTTCAAGGATGTGAAAGGGTCGCTTATGATTTTCCATACGATAGAATTTTTTTTAATTAATGCTCTATTTTCCTTGTATTCTGATTTTGGGATTATGCTTACTATTGGATTGCTGTTTCATTATATACTGGATGCTATAGAACGTTACCGCTCAACACGCAGTTTTATCACAAGCCCGTCAATTATATTGTGGCTCATTAAAAACAAAATTCAAAAAGTTTAAATAAGCGCATTCCGGTTAGTTAAAAAATGGGCATCATAAGAAAAGACTACATTCTTGACAGGTGGGTTTATTATGCGGTATCCCGAAAGAAAAGGCCGCAGGAATTCAAGAAGATTGTTGTCAAAGAAGACGGCAAAGGCTGCTTTTTCTGCCCGTCAAACGAGCATTTAACCCCCAAAGAGATTGGAAGAGTGGAGTACAAAGGAAGCTGGAAAATTAGGTGGTTTTTGAACAAGTTTCCTGCTGTTGAAAAAAAAGGCAAGCCGGCTGCAAAATCAAAAAAATACCTGCTGGAAGGCAGTTCTTACGGCATTCATGAGGTAATTGTAGAAACCCCTCACCATAAGTCGCAGCTTGCTGACTTGCCTGCAGCCCAGATAAGGGAGCTTTTGGAAGTGTGCAAATTCAGGATCAGCTGCTTGGGCAAGCTGAAAGGAATAAGATATGTCGACGTTTTTAAAAATCACGGCAAGGATGCAGGAACTTCACTGTTTCATTCACACACACAGGTGATGGCTTTGCCCCATATCCCGAGTTTGGTTATGGAAAAGGCAAATGCAGCCAAAAAATACAGGAATTGCCCTTATTGCGAAATAATCAAGATTGAAGCCAGGTCAAAAAGAAAGATTTTTGAGACAAAAAATGCGATTGCTTTCGCGCCTTTTGCGTCAAGGTTTAACTATGAGGCATGGATTTTTGTAAAAAGCCACAAAAGAACAATGGAAGAGCTGGAGGAAAGCGAACTGACAGATATTGCTGCAGCATTGAAGAAGGTAATATCAAAACTGAAAAAGTCAGACATATCTTACAATTTTTACATCCATTATTCTCCTGCCAAGGAAAACTTGCATTTCCACATTGAAGTAACGCCGAGGCTTGCAACATGGGGCGGATTCGAGATTTCGACAAATGCCGTTATAAATTCCGTGATGCCGGAAGATGCCGCAAGGTTTTATAGGAAATAAACTATTTCCTCGCCTTCCCCTGAGCTGCAACAGCATTTATTTTTGCCTCAATCTCTTTTTGATCGCCTAGAAAATAATGCCTTACGGGCTTTAAATTTTCATCGAGCTCGTAAACAAGCGGAATGCCTGTCGGGATATTGAAGCTTACAATTTCATCGTCAGGAACATTATCTATGTGCTTGACTAAAGCCCTGAGGCTGTTGCCGCTTGCGGACACGAGAACCTTTTTCCCGCTTTTCAATGGGGGAACAATATTTTCTTTCCAGTATGGGACTACTCTTTGCACAGTGTCCTTTAGCGACTCTGCCAATGGCAAATCTTTTTCTTCCATGTTTTTGTATTTTGGATCGTATCTTGGCCACCTCTTGTCTGTTTTTTCCAATGGCGGCGGCCTTATTCCATAGCTTCTTCTCCATTTCAGCACTTGCTCATCGCCGTATTTTGCAGCCATTTCAGCCTTATTCAATCCCTGGAGAGCCCCGTAGTGCCTCTCGTTAAGGCGCCATGAGAATTCAACCGGAGCTTCTAATTCCATCTCTTTCAATACAATTTCAGTTGTGTCAGCAGCCCGCTTAAGAACCGAAGTAAATACAATGTCGAATGCAAAACCTCCCTCTTTCAGCACTCTTCCGGCCTTTTTTGCTTCCTCAATTCCAGTTTCCGTCAAAGGAACATCTGTCCATCCCGTAAACCTGTTTTCCCTGTTCCATGTGCTTTCCCCGTGCCTCAATAAGACTAGCTTTATCATTTTTTTATTGTGATATCCTCCCCAATCTTAACATTGTATTTTTTCTGGAAAGACCCTTGGTTTAAGGCAACTTCAATCCTTCCGTAATCATCCTTGAACACCAAAGGCTTGCCTTTATCAGCTTCACCAAATGTTGTGAAAAATGGAATTTTGACAGCCTTTTTGTTTAGCATTATAATTGCAGTGTCTCCTGTTTTTAAATTGAGCTTGTCCCACTCTGAGTGCATTATGTTCAGGTGCAGCGAGCCGAATTTGTTGATTGAAATCACTTTTGCCTTAATTTGATTATTTTCAACTTTTGCTTCTTCATAAGGTGCCTTTGCCAAATCCTTTTTATTTAACTCTTTTCCAAATTCGTCAATCTTAACGCCCTTTGACAGATAAGCGGCAGCTGGAGTGAAAATATCCCTTCCATGAAAAACAGGCGATACTGGCTTTTTCATGTATTTTTCATTTGAGATTTCAACTGCCTTTTTAATCCCTTTGAGGAATCGTGTTGCTGGAATCAAAACACCGTTGTCCGGTCCAATCAAAAAATCACTCCTTCCTGTTTCAATTATTATTGGCTTTCTTTTTGTTCCTACCCCGGGATCAACAACGCAGACATGAAATCCAATAGGCATGTAACTTATAGTTTCCATTGTTCTTGCTGCATAGAACAAGTTGAAATCAGGCAGGCCGTGCATCAGATGTATGACGTTTGCATCAGGATTTATTTCAAGCGCAACAGCTTCCATAATGCCTATGCCTTGTGTCTGAACGCCAAAATCGCTGGTTAAAGTAATTAACGGCTTTTTCATCTTACAAATCAGTAAATGCTGCTTTATTTCCCAATTCTTCCCCTATCTTCAGCAATCTGTTGTATTTTGCAGTCCTTTCGCTTCTTGCAGGCGCACCAAACTTGCTTTGGCTTGCTCCCAGGCCAACAGCCAAGTCGGCAATGAAGCTGTCTTCTGTCTCGCCGCTCCTGTGGCTCACAACAACATTCCATTTGTTCTTGGAGGAGATGTTTGCAGCGCCAATTGCCTCAGTTACAGTGCCGATTTGGTTTACTTTCAGCAATAAGGCATTGCACGCATCATGCTCCAATGCCATTCTTATCCTTCCAATATTTGTAACCAGCAAATCGTCTCCGACAATCTGTATTTTTTTGCCAAGCTTTTTTGTAAACAGCCGCCATCCGCTCCAGTCGTCCTGCGCAAACCCATCCTCTATAGACGCAATTGGAAATGTTTTAACTAATGAACAATAATAGTCCGTTAATTCGCCAGAGCTGTACCGTTTATCCAGAATTAAATATTTGCCTGTTTTCTCGTCGAAAAATTCAGATGCGGCACAGTCCAATGCCAATTTTATTTTTCCGCCGTAGCCGCTTTCCTTGATTGCTTCCATCAGCAGCTCCAGCCTTGCCTCAACATTTTCAATCGGAGGAGCGAACCCGCCTTCATCACCGAGCAGAACGGATTTTGCGCCATATTTTTGATTTAGGATTTTTTTTAGAGTGTGGTATGTTTCAACCCCTGCCATTAATGCATCTTTAAAATTTTTAAAGCCAACGGGCATTATCATGTGCTCCTGTATGTCGTGCTCAACTCCTGCGTGCCTGCCGCTGTTGATTACATTCATCTGCGGAACAGGCAGCAATAATCTCCTGGAGCCTGACAGCTTTTGCAGGCGCTGATACAGCTTCTTATCTGAGCATTTTGCGCCTGCTTTGCAGGCTGCAATAGATACTCCAAGGAGCGCATTTGCGCCAAGTCTTGACTTGCTTGCAGTTCCATCCAGTTCAATCAGCATTCGATCTATTCCTTTTTGATCCCTGCAGTCCAGGCCCATGGCTTTTTTTGCAATTATATTGTTGACGTTAGAAACCGCCTTTAAAACTCCCTTTCCATTGTACCTCTTCTTGTCATTATCTCTCAGCTCCAGCGCTTCGTGAATTCCTGTAGAAGCGCCGCTTGGCACGATTGCAGCTGCGCAGCAGGATTTAGTTGATAAATTAACCTCGACAGTTGGATTGCCCCTTGAATCCAGAACTTCCCTTGCCCTTATCTTCCTGATTTTAGAGTCCAAAAACAGCCACCCTAAAAAATTTGGAATTTAGGGTATATTTAAATATTGTTGTTTGCTTATTGATAGAATAGCAGCGCAGGATTTAACTGTGAAACTTTATCCAAGAAATGAGCCCAGATTATCCAATATAATCCACTTTCCCGATCTTGCTCTGCAGCTTTTTGAGTGCAATCTGCTTTGTCACTTCGCTCAGCTGCTCGGTCTTCTTTAATATTTCGCCTTCAATGTCCTTGATTTCCCTGTCGAGCTTGTTTATGTCGATGTTCAGGCTCAATTTTTTGTTCAGCACATTCAGGATTTCCTTGGCGCCCTTAATTCCGAGATACATCGGATGGCCGTAAGTCTCTGCAAGGAATGATATTGCTTCAATCTTCCTTCTTGTGGACAGCCCGAGCAGCAAGCCTGAAACCCCGACTATTGGGCCAACAACGCCATAAAGGCTGTTGCTGACCAGCTCGCTCTTGTACTTTTCAATGATTTTTTTCGAGTTTGCCGTGCAATACACTTTTGGCTTTTTAGGTATGTCTGCCAGGCCTATCCCTCCAAGGGTTATCACTTCTTTTCCGCCAAGTTTTTCAACCATATCAAGAATATTCTCGGAAAACTCATAAGAGCTTATTTCATCAATTGGCTGGACATCCCCTCCGAGAAGCAGCAAATCGGGCTTTTTGCCGTTAAACTGCCTGTAAAAAACCTCAACAATCGGCAGCTCAACAAGATTGTCTTCATTCACAAACACGGAATGCGGAAATGTGTAAGAGGTAATCTCGTAAAGCTTTTTTGCCTTCAGCTCGTCAATGAGGAAATCAACCGCAACCTTGCCGACATTGCCTATGCCCGGCAGCCCCTCTATAAAAATCGGCGCGTTTAATTTCGGGATTTTCCCGAATTGGGCCATCTTCCAGTATTTTTCCCTCATATGAGCCCTCTTTTGGCATATTCTTCAGCCTTGGCTTTTCTCCTGTAGGAGGCGAATTTGTCGTCAACACTGTACTTCATGGGCTTTGCAGGAAGCGCCTTATTGCCGCAATCACAAATTTCTTTCATGGTATACCTGCCGCAGTTAGCGCATTTAAAAATATGCTTCATCCTGACTCTCTTATAAATTCAGCTGTGCCTGAGTTTTTTATTGCATAGCCCATTGCGCTGTCAGTGGCATTTTTAATCAATTTTTCAGCTTCCTTGTAGTCGGAAGCCTTTACCATGAGCCTGAAGAATCCCGAGCCAAGGTAATGTATGCTTATTCCTTTGGCAGCCTCCTGGGCCCTTTTCAAAGATTCTTTTATTATGCCTATCCCATCCGGCGCAAAAGTAGTTATCTTAAATTTTCCGATAATCTGCACTTCTGAGGGCTTGATTCTCTGATTTATTGTTTCAGCAAGTATGCTTATGTATTTTTTGTCAATTCCGAAACTTTCCAGCAGCTTGCCGTCTTTTACGGCAGCTTCAAAAAATTCGTACAAAGAAGCGTATTCTTTTATTTTGGACGAGATTTCATCGTACAGCTGCTCTGTTTTCAATCCGAGCTTTCCGGCTGCAATCTCAATGATCTTTTCAGCATTCTGCTGCCTTTTTATCCCTTCAATCTTCCTTCTTTTTTCAGACTCATTGACCCTCCTTAACGACAGGTCGATATACCCTTTTTCCTGGTTGATCCTCAGGACCTTGCATACAATCTTCTTGCCTTCCTTGACATAATCCCTTATGTTCCTTATCCTGCCGGGCGCAATTTCAGAAATATGTATCATTCCCCCTTTCCCATACTCGTCTATGTCGACAAAAACGGAATGGAACTGCACACTGGTAACTGTGCAAAGAACTAAATCACTTTCTTCCGGAAAGCCCTGTTTTTTAAAAAGCATATTACTCAAGTACCTCAAGTATCCTTGCCTTTACCCTGCTTTTTCCGCCTGTTGGCTCAGCAAGGGTTTTTCCGCAAACCAGGCAGTCGACCTTTGTGGCAGTCTTGCCGAATGTAATCTGCTCATTCTTGCATTTCGGGCACCTTATTTTTATGAATTTGCTTGTAGATTCCTTTATTTTTGCTATATCAATCACCCATTGCCAGTAAGCTTGAGCCATTTAAATAGGTTGCGGAAATTTGTTCCAGAATGAAACCATAAAATATGATTTTTGATGCATTTCCGTGCCATTCTGCGTAAAAATTTATATATTTCAAGAGAAAAATTGGCAATATGCTGAAAAACAGGCAATCTTACGCTTTGCTGCTCATTTTTGCCATAGTTTTTGTTTCAATCACATTCAAGGGATTAAAAACAGAGCAGCCCGGTGACGAAAATGTTTACTATTACATGGGCAAACTGGCAAGCGAAGGGAAAGTTCCTTACAGGGATTTTTTCTACGCCCACCCTCCTTTGCAGATTTACCTTATAGCGCTCATCTACAAGGCATTCGGCTTTAATATCGTTGCACTGAAGCTTGCTCCGCTTATTTCAACCATGATTACGGCATTCTTTGTCTTTAAAATTGCACAAAAATTCGGGAATGCAGAGGCAATTGCAGCATTTTTCATTTTCCTGTTCAGCTACAGCACAATGTTCAACTCCGTTTTTTCATTTGGAATTGAATTGGCGGCAATGTTTCTGGCTATTGGAGCTTACTTTTTATTCAGCAAGGACAGTTATTGGGCTGCGGGATTATTTTTTGGATTAGCCGGAGCAACAAGATTATTGAGCCTAATCCCTATATCTGTCTTATTGATTTATGTTTTATTGCTGAACAGGAAAAACTTCTTTAAATTGTCGTCGGGCTTTTTGGCTGTTTTTTTGGCTGTCAACGGAATTTCTTTCCTTATTGCGGGAAAAGCATACCTGGCTGACGCTTACCTCTACCATCTCCAGAAATCATCAGGCGGAGCTGAAAATCTTAAAGAATATTCCGACATTGTAAAGCTGAACTGGATCCTGTTCTTGTCTTTCTTTTTGTTTATTTTTTCAAGGGACAGGAGAATGCACCCTTTTGCCTTGGCTGCAGCAGCTTATTTGGCATTCCTCCTGATGCTGAAGAAACTTTTTGGGTTTTATTTCATTGTTGCTTTCCCGTTTTTGGCAGTAATTGGCGGATTTAGCATTGTCAGCCTTGCTGGAAAGGCAGAGCTGCCAAAAAAATGGAAAGTTGCTATTTTTTTAACCATCTGCTTAGTATTCGGGTGGAACTTATTTGCGGATGCGTCGTTTTTGGGAAAAATGGGGTTTACGGGCTTTGAAAGGGGAAGGGATATGGCGGATTTTATAATTTCAAGCGCAGATAATGAAACCCTGCTTTTCGGCGATGATTCGATTGCCCCTTTGCTGGCCCTGGCAACCGGCAAAAGGATAGCCTTGGATTTTGTGGACACGAATGACCAGGTTTTCAGCTCTGGAGCTGCTGATTTAGGCAAAGTTTTAGGCGGTTTAAAAGGCAAAAACCTACTTTTTATAGCAAGAGACAGGCAGGGAATTTCCTCTTTCAGGGAAGCAAGAGAATTTTTGAACAAAAACTGCAATTTTTTGGCAAACTTCCATGGCAAAACAGAGGGGAATTACCTCATCTATAGGTGCAGTTAGAGATGCCAGAAATTACGACTAGCCTCAGATGTCCACAGCATCCAAAGCGGATTACTTTTATAACTTTTAACATCACAATCCTAAAAAATCTGTGGATTTTTGGGAACTTGAAAATCCGTGATTTTCAAGTAGTCGCTCTCGTGATTATTGAAATTTATCAGAAATTGATTGATATGGTCAGATGATTTTCTTTTACTTAAACTCTATCTTCTTTGCCCTGAAGCCCTGCCTTTGGACATGCATCTTCTTGCAGGCTTTGCATTCGTACCTTAGATCAGTCTTTTTTGTTGATTTTTTCCCGGTCATCTTGAACTTGCTGATTGCCGGCTTTGAGTACCTTCCAAGATTGCCTTTGCCCCTTGCCCTTCCCCTTTTCCTTGCCCTGATTTTTGAGCCGTAAGTCAATGAGCTAGGGTTCTTTTTCTTTGTGATGGTGATATTATGCTCTGTGTGCTTCTTGCAGTAAGGGCAATACCTGTTCACAATCTTGGGCATCTTCATGAAAAAAAGTATTTTAATATAGTTTAAAAAGGTTTCCAATGGAGTTTATCGTCGACAGCTTATTCCTCTTTAATCTCCTCGGCCTTTCCTTTGCTTATGAGCACATCTGCAACTTCAAAAGGCAGGCTTGCTATGTCTTCTTCGTCAAAAGGCCCGTATTCCTCAAGCTCAGGCCCAACAAATTTGGACATGTAAGACATGAACCTTACGAGCTTTGTGGGCTTTTTCAGCTCTGATGCAGGCCTAAACTCCTCTTTCGGCGCTTTTGCAATAGGCTGCATAAAAGGCATTTGCTCATTCAGCACGCTGTAAAGAATTGAGTCCCTGTAAGTGTCCAGCAGGTCGCTCAGCGCTTCAAAAACGACCTTTTCCTCCTTTAGCAAAGAGCTTGTGTCAATCAAGTTTGATTTTGTCCTGCTTTTGTCAAGCGCCAGTAAAATTATTTTCTTTTCCCGCCTCTCATAAATCTCTTTAATTATCTTGTAGATGTTCTCGAGCTGCCTTTCGGTCTTTCTTCTCTCCTCCTGCGCAAATGTTGAGTCTTTTGCTCCAAGTATCTTCTTTTTGTCCTTGATATAGCCGATAACATCGCTGAAGAAAGCAGGCTCCATCTTCTGCAAGTCAGTCCTCTCTTTCTCCCTGTGCAAAAGCTCGAAAAGAGTTTCGTATGTGATTACAACTTCCTGTACCATTTGTCCCCCAAAATATTGAATTATAAAGTATGCTTTAAATAGTTTTCTTTGTGCAGCCGTTTAATCAGATACTTTTTTAAAAACATCATTCTTATGAAGCATTATGGCAGAGCTTACATTCAAAGACCTAAGTTTTGAGAAAAGCCAGGATAAGGTAAAGATTAATTTCCTTAGGCTGTTCTACGCCTACCTTGAAACAAACAGCCTTGCAAAAATAGCCCCTTTTGAGATTTCAGGAAACTCCATAAGATTCAAGGGAGTTTCTGAAAGTGCAGCAAGAAGGAAATTTGAATTTCTGCTGTTTAAGGCTTTCAGGCACCTGAAAAACAGGCTCAACAACAAGGCAACAGTATACATACACCAATCTTCAGGCATACCCTTAATCGGAACTAACTATTTTGGAATCATTGACAGGGGTACAAACATCATAGAAGTAAAGCCAATCACAAGCTGCAATATAAGCTGCATTTTCTGCTCAGTTGACGAAGGCCCTTATTCAAGAAGAAAGGCTGATTTTGTCGTCGAAAAAGACTACCTGGTTGGCGAATTCAGGAAGCTTGTTGAATTCAAGGGCGGCAGCAATATAGATGCCCATATCAACTCCCAGGGCGAGCCCATGCTTTATTCAGACATGGTTGAGCTGGTAAGGGATATAATGGAGGTAAAAAGAGTCAAAAGAAGCTCTATAGACACTAACGGGCTTTTGCTGACAAAACAGCTTGTTGACGAGCTTGCAGAAGCCGGATTGACAAGAATCAACCTTTCTTTGCATGCCCTTGAGCCAAAAAAAGCTGCGCAGCTTGCAGGCTACCCTTATAATTTGGATAAAGTGATTGAAATAGCCAAGTACATCCCAAAAACAAGAATGGACCTAATCATAGTTCCGGTGTGGATGAAGGGATTCAATGATGAAGAGCTGCCAAAACTTGCAAAATTTGCCAGAGAGATTGGAGCCGGAAAAACATGCCCTTATATCGGTATACAGAACATGCTCAATTACAGATTCGGAAGGAACCCGATTGAGCAGTCATCTATGGAAGAGTTCTATTCCAAGATGAAGGAGCTGGAGCAAAAATATGGCGAAAAACTCATAATTGACAAGCATTCCTTTGATGTTGAAGAGTTGCCTGAGCTGCCAAAGCCGTTCAGGAAAGGGCAGCTCATAGAGGCAGAGATTGTCTTGGACGGCAGGATTGGCAATGAAAAGCTTGCAGTTGCCAAGGAAAGGCTGATTTCAGTGCCAAACTGCGATAAATCCATAGGATCTAAAGTAAAACTAAGGATAAAAAGGACCAAGCATAACATCTTTTTGGGGGAGATGATGGATTAGAAAGATTTATATATAAGTTTACATTTACAATGTTTTGTAAACATGTGATTATTATGTATGAAAATGTAGCTGCCAGAATTCCGGAAGAGATAGTAAGAGACATAGATTATGTCGCTGAAGAAGAGAAGACGGACAAATCCAAGGTTATAAGAGAACTGCTCTCAAATGCTGTAAAAGAAAAGCTTCTGGGACTTGCCCTAGAAAAATACTCAAAAAGGCAAGTTTCTTTAGGAAGGGCTGCTGAACAGGCAAAGATTCCTCTTGCGGATTTTATGGTGAAGGCTGCAGAAAGAAGCATACCCATGAATTATTCTGTTGACTCTTTGGAAAAGGATTTTGAAGCAGCATTAAAAGCAAAATGATTGTTGCAGATTCTTCGCCAATAATTGCGCTGGCAAAGCAAGGCATGCTTGATCTTCTTAAAAAATGCTTTGGGAAAGTTTTCATTCCGAACACCATTTACATGGAAGTCATGCGTAAAAAAGGCTCTCCTGAAGCAGTCTCTTTGGAAGAAGCACTCAATTCTAAATGGGTTGTTGTGGAAAAAGTAGAGGTAATCCCCCACTTGGATACAAAAAATATTGGGCAGGGAGAAAAAGAAGCAATTTCCCTGGCTTTTAAGCACAAATCCATTCTGCTGATTGATGATGATTCAGCAAAAAAGTACGCTTCAATATTTGGAATTGAGGCGCATGGAACCTTTTTTGTCATTTACCTTGCCACTGCAAAAAAGCTTATTGCCGCTGCAGATGCCAGAAACGCCTTGAAAGGCATGATTAGTGACGGCTTTTATATCTCTTCAGAACTTTACTCAAGGTTTCTTGAATTATTGGAATCTCTAAAATAACCGAAAAGAATATATACTTGTAGGACTTTCCTACTTGTATGACTGAACTTATCACAGTTGGGGAAAAGGGGCAGATTGTTATACCCAAAAAAATAAGAGATGGCTTAAAGATAGAAAAAGGCACAAAACTTCTAGTAAGCGAAGACAAAGAGAAGATAACAATTAAACCTATAGTGAAGCTTGATGAAAAACATCTTTTTATGCTGCTGAGCGAGACTTCCTTAAAAAAGACTTGGGACAATCCTTATGATGAGCGGTGGGATGATGTACTCTAAAGGAGATATAATTATTATGAAATTTCCTTTTTCTGATCTTGTAAATTCCAAAAAGCGCCCAATGGTTGTGCTTGCTGAAAAAGGAGAGGACATTATTGGATGTGCTATCACAAGCAATCCGCATAGTGAAGGCATTCTGATTGAAGATTTTGAGGAAGGAAGCTTGCCATTCAAGAGCAAGATAAAATACTGGCAAATACACACTTTCTTAAAAGATTTGGCTATTAAAAAAATTGCAAAAGCATCAAAGAATACCCATAAGGAATTGTTAAGAAAGGTAAATGAATTATTTGAAACATCGGAATTCCATCAATCTAAATGATTGATGGTTTAATAAACCAAAATACATTGCTGGAATTCCGAATGTGCTCAAAAACCACGCAATGTAATGATATAGTATGTTCATGCCACCAGTCTATGACTGGTGGTTTTTGACATATGAAACTTTTGGCTATTTTTAAGAGTATAGCTGAATATTAACCGGCAAAAAGGCTTCGCATATCTAAGAAAAATTAAACAAAAAAGAAAGAAAAAAATAAGGGTTAAACCCTTAAGCTGTCGATGGTGCAGCCACTGTCAGATGGTTGTTGACTTTCTTGACTACAACTTTCATGCCTTTCATTTATAATGCCCCAACAAAATGCGTAGAATTAAACCCCACTCTCTTAAATACGAATTGCTTGTTAGGAGACTGCTTTATTGCCTTTTTATAAGCATCAAGTTCAGAATCACCTATAAAATAACTGCCGCTATCTACGTCTAAAGCTACTATCTTCCCTTTATGCTTTGAGAGCAGTTTTCTGTTAATCTCTCCAAATAAGGCGTCTATCTTCTTTGTCTTGTTTTTCATACTTTTGTTTAGAGCAGGCATATATTTAAATTTTTCCTTATATAGAAAGCCTTATACCCCAGTTGAAAGCCACAAAAGTTGGCCCTTGTAGTCTGCATAGTTGGCAACAACTTGCGCTGCGTTTCTTAAAATCCTTACAATTTCAAACTCTCAACCTTTTCAGTAACGATGTCAATAAAAATTAAGCAGAGAAATCAAAAAGCTTATATATAACCTTAAGTTATAGTACTATAACTATAAGTTATATATGGCGAAATGGTAGAAATAACTGAAAACGGGAAAATGGCCTTGAAGCTTATATTTACGGATTTTTTAACTAACTATAATTCCTACAACCTTAAGGACAAAATAGGGTTAAGCAATGCTGGAAGCTTGAAGCTGTTAAGAAACTTAAGTGAAAAAAACTTGCTGACAAGCGAAAAAATGGGAAATGCCATATTTTACAGAGTAAGCTTAAGCAGCCAGTATGCATTAAAATTATTGGAGCTAATCTTCTTAGACTACAGCAATCTTTCAAGCTTTGTGAAGGGCTGGATTTACGATTTACAAATGTTCAAAAATATAACAAAATCTGTGCTATTATTTGGCTCTATATTGAAAAAAGGCAAAGAGGCAAAAGATGTTGATGTCTGTTTTATGCTTAAGCATCCGGATGATTATTCCGAAGTCCAAATTAAAGTCGCCCAGCTAAACAGTAAAAGCAGGCTGAAGATACACCCCCTATATTTGACTGAAAAGGATTTTGAAAAAAAATTAATGGAAAAAGATAAGCCTCTTATAGACATAGTAAAAAGCTGCGTTGTTGTACATGGCCATGAATTGTTTGTGAGGATTTTAAAAAATGTCCAAAGCTAGTAATCATATCAAATGGTGCCTTGATAAGGCAAAAAAGGAAGTAGAAAAAGGCGAATTCCATAAAGGACTTGTAAAAATAAAGCCGAATAAGGAAGAGGCATTAAGATATGTAACAAAGGCTGAGCACAATTTAGATGCCTTTTTGCACAATAAGGAAGGCGGCTTCTATGACTGGACAATCAATATTGGCTTTTATGTGATGTACCATTGCTGCCAAGCCATAATAACCAAATTCGGATACGAGAGCAGAAACCAAGAATGCACCCTGGCAGTCATTGAAAGCCTTATTGAGGAGAAAAAGCTTGATGAGAATTTCATGAAATACCTGGAAGCGATTAAATCTGCTGACAAAGGCAAGAAAGAAGAAGAGCAGATTCAGAAAATGAGGGAGAAATACCAGTACACTCCAGTTATAGAGATTGACATTCAAAAAGTTAATGAACTGCTAGACATCTGCCAGGATATGATTAAGGAAACTAAAGGGATTATTTAAATTGCAGCAGTAATGCCAATATCATCAGAAATAAAGTCAAAATTAACAGACTGCTCTATAACAATCCATTTAATAACTTCTAGTTTCTTCTGAACCCTGGAGAAATAATCATGAATCATATAGTTATGCCTTTAACAAGGCTCAGCTTTCCTTTTACATGATTGTAAGATTTATACGCAAATATCCATTCAAACCATTTTTTGTCGTCGCCTAGTTCGCCTTTGCTGAATTTGCTGACAAATTTTTCTGTGGAAAGCTTATGCTCTTTTTCGAATTCTTTTAGCTTGTTTTTCCATTTGCTTAATCCCAAGTTCAATATATTTTCTTCTATGTTTAAGCTGGATTTAATCAATAATCTGGTTTCCTCATTTAGTTTAAGATTGTTAGCCATTTTACCTATGCACAATACAATATTATTAGATATTTAATAGTTTCGTTTCAAGGAGATTTAGGATTGCCCATACAGGTTTTTATAAAAATTAAACAAAAAAGAAAGAAAAAAATAAGGGTTAAGCCCTTAAGCTGTTGTTGAAGCTGCTGGTGCAGCCACTGTCAGCTGGTTGTTGACCTTCTTGACTACTACCTTCATGCCCTTTAGGCTTGACTTGTAGTCGCCGTAGTTGGCAACAACTTGTGCTGCATTCCTTGTGTCTAATGCTGCATATCCTGCTACCAGCATTGCCACATTGCCGTTTGAGTGCTCCCAGACTTGCAACATGCCTTCACCAGGTGTGAAGCCTTCTGTACAATCTGCTGGATTGCCCATAACTGTTGCTGATGCTGCGTTTGCACATGGCCCTCCTACTAGGATTGAGTTTTGTGCTTTCACATCAGATACTTCTGATGCTAGCTTTGCAGCTCCAACCTGGATTCTTTGCACAGTTACTGCATCTGTTGTTGATGCTCCAGTTTCGCTGAATGAAGCTCCTTTGGCTGTGATGTAAACCATAGGGTATCTTTGGGTTTCTGGGTAGTCGATGTCCAATGTTGCTGGCTCACTTGATGGCGTTTCATGTGTTATGAATGTCCCATAACTTGTGTAGCCATAAGCTATGTTTGTCTTTCCATCAGGTGTTCTCAAAGTAATTCTTTGTCCAGCCTGACCACTTGAGTATGCCGATAGCAATGCCATCGCAACTTTGGTGCTTGAATCACCCGTTATGTTTATTGCAAAGTCTGATGCCGCGACATTCTCCCAATTGTCTTTTGCATCTCCATCTCTGCTTGCGTCTGGTGTTTTAATTGTCAACTGGATACTATTAACTGTTCCAGTTGATTCGTTAACTAATCCAATTTCAGCGCCATACCTTGTAGTGATATTCACAAAGGAGTTATTGCTACCGGCAATTCCGCCACTTGCATCCATATCAACTAATATATCAAAGTCGTTGGTTGCAATACTGCCACTTCCATCGGTCTCGCTTGCATTGTACACTTTGAAGTCAGCACCGCCTACTTTCAATGTGGCTAACTGTTGGGTTCCTCCACCTGAACCTGCTGAATAAGTTTGCTCTATTGTATTGCCTGATCCTACGTTTTTAAACTTAAGCACAGGGTTGTCTGCTGTTATCTTGTCAGCGCCTTTGTACTGCAAAACATATGATTTTCGTTCCCCTCTCTTTCTTGAGCCATCGGTTACAACAAAGTAATCATCTTTGGTAATTGATTTGTTTTCCCTGTTAACAAAGTATTTGTCAACGTCGCCAAAAATTACTTTACTTGCTGATGGTGCTTTTGCAATCGGCACATCCACTTTGTTGCCATCGCCATCAACAAATTCAAGGTTATACTGGCTTGAGCCGCTTGTCTTAACCTTTATTTTCTCAGTATTTACCTTTTTCAAGCCCCTGTATTCAATATCCCAATTCTCTGTAAACAACACTTGTGGTTCAGCACTTGAACCCCCTGCTGCTTTGATTGCTTCACTAAGCTTGCCGCCTGCTGGCACGAAATAATTATCATCAGCAGTCATGTTTACATGAATTCTTGTTATTTTAAAAGTGCTATCATCGTCTGAACCTTCAATGAGGATAGCAGCATCGTCAATCGTATTGTCATCAACTTTTAACGAATTTGATGAAGCTACCGTAGACTGAGTAATATTAGTATCCTTTAGCTCCAGCTTGTTTGCGCCTATGAAGAATGTTGCGCTGTGGATACCTCCTGCATAGTCTTGGTATAACACGTCAGTAACACCAACACTTGTGCCGTCAGCCAGCTTGTCTGTGTCGCCGTCTTTCATCTTTCTTGTTGTTTGGCCATTCACAACAAATTGGGCTTCGTCAGCATCAACGAAGTTTAATGTTACTTCATAATCCTTTCCACCAATTGTGTAGGACTTTGTCTGCTTTTCAAGCAAGGTATCTTTTCCTGCGCCGCCCATTAATGTTAGCACGACACTATCTCCACTTGTTGTTACCCTTTTAGCAGTTACTATTGTATATTTCTTGCCAAACAGCGTTACATCAATGTCCTGATAGTCTGTTAAAAACAATCCAGTTGCTGATGATGAGCCTGCAGAGTCATCAACATCGCTTTCCAATGCTGTTGTAAACTCAATCAAATATCTTGCAATTTCCCTTCCTGACTTAAAATATAGGAAGTCTGCTGTCACATCATCATCATTTTCACTATAAATAACATAACCTGTGTCCAATACATTTCCAGCACCCGGTCCTAATAAATGCAAATATTGGTTAAAAGGCGAGGTTACCTTGTTGTTTGTAACAGAGCCGGATGCAAGTGCCTTCAAGTTACTTTTGTCTACATATGTAGTTATGTTTCTTAATGTTTCTATTGTGTCAGCTGAATTACCATCTTCGCTTAACTCCAAGTGATTTGATGTTCCAACTAGCCAAGCATCGCCTTCAACAGAAACTGTTCCTGCTGTTGAAACTGCTGCTTTCTTTGTTGCTGCGAACTGCAGGCTTGAGATAATATCAGAAATACCAATGACGTCTTCTGCAGCTGCCTTGTCGCCAACTACCAACACACCGCTGAACTTTCCGTCCTTGACGAATGGTGCAGGGTAATTAGCCAAATCTGCTGCTGCGAATACTGTGGAACTTAACATAACTGCTCCTGTTCCTAATGCAATCATCCTCTTTATAGCTTTTTGAAATCTCATCTTTCAAACACCTCCAAGTGTTTTTCTGTTTTATTAAGCATAATATTGCTTTGAATATTATACTGTGTAGCAACGCCTCTTGTTAAGCGTTCTTTGGAGAGTATCTATCCTCATCCATATTTAAAGCTTTTGGTATTATCATCTTTTAAAATATAGATATTTTAGCATATATATCCTCATTTTACGTATGAAAATAAATCAACAGCATATTGTTTTCATATGTCGGAAATCGGCAAATATTAACGATTTCCGTGTGACATGTGAGCGAGTTCGCAACGAGCTCACTCGCAAGTCACTGCTCAAAAACACAATACGTGTTTTTGACACATGGCTTATATTTGTTTTGGTTGATGTTAGTATAAGCTATTAACTTCTGTTATGGCTATTCATATAACTTATTCATATAACTCTTTAGGAACCTTGAATTCTTTGTCAGAGAACACTATGTCTTCGCATTGAGATATGGCCTTTTTGCATATGCCCATCATCGTGTCATAGTTTTGTTCAACTTCCTTGATTTGGATAGAAGAGCTATATCTGGCTTTTTCTCTCTCGTCAACATCTGATTTTTCCCCTTTTTCCCTGTGAACAGTTATCCTTTTGACAAGGTCGTCATCGTATTCTATAATTCCATTTCCTTTCACATAACTTAAGAAAAGAGCCGTGCATCTTTGGCTTCTACTTTCTATTCCAAATTTTGATAATATGGCAAGAGCGCAATAGTAAATTATATAGAACCATTCCTCTGGCAGCTTATAATCAAACCTATTTTCCTTATACAATCTGCATAACTCTAAATTCTTTTTTGCTTTTAGTATGTATTCTTCTGCTTCTTTTACGCTTGGCTTTACCGCTAAAAGGCCCTTGTGCTTCTTTCCAGTTTTCTCGTCTTTCAAAGCACTTGAAAAGCAGTCCTTTAGGCTTTCCGCAATCATTTTTTAATCTCTTTTATTAATTTTATAAAATTTTCTTGCCCGAACAAAATAATACCTTTCTTTATGGCTTCTAAGTATGCCTTATTTGGTTTTTTTAACTCTTGCTTAAATTCTCCCTGAGTTAAATTAATGGAGTGGATTTTTTTATTTTGCGTTTCCTGTATTCTGAACACCTCATCATTAATTTTAGCAAGCTTCTTTTCTTTAGCAACTCCAATAACGTCTATATCATTGGCTTCGTTGCTGTATAATATGCTCCCATAAAGCATTAAAAAATCAACTTCTTGCTGTAAACTGGAAAAGTCGTGCAGCCACCTTTTGTATTTAAACGCTTCCTGCGTTAAAGAGAGGGCCAAAGTTTTTTCTACCAAAATATTATCCCAATTTAACCTTATTGTAGCTGTACTTGTTTTTCCGCTCCCTAGGGGCTCAATCATTATAAAATTTTCTTTTTCAAGTTTTTTGAGGATTTTCCACATGCCCCATCTGCTCATTTTTAGCTCTGTTGATAGTGATGTAGCTGTATGATTGCCAAAATCTTTTAGCAAAACAACTATGGTCTTCTGGGCTCTGGCAGTTGTCTCCATTTTGTTGATAGTTATAAACATTTAGTTGATAGTTATATTTAAATTTTTTGGCCAGACGGGCTACAATCTTTGCTTTTGAACAGCACAAAAACCAAATAAGCCAAAATCAAGCTTCTCAACACAACAGAAATTTGTGAAATTAGCAGAATGCCGTCTAATCTTGAGGCGAGAAGCCAGTATGCAGTTGAAAAAAACACGGCAATATTCAAGAATTCAAGCAAGTAAAACTCCTTTTTTGATATTGCTTGAGACAATACAAAAAAAGGAAGCAGCCACAATATAAATTGAGGAGAAAACACTTTGTTAAATACCAAAAACAGCAGGATAGACATGAAGCTTATAGTTACTAAATCATATTTTTTATGATTGAAAGCCAATATTAAGTACGCCAATAAGAACAGCGCAGCAGACAATATATTGACAATATCTACGCCTAAATGTGTCAAAGCCCATGTGGAATCCATGTTTGGCTCCCTGGCAGCATGGAAAGTGTATGTTGCTTTCCAAACCTCAAAGCTGTTAACAATAAAATAACCGTTCAGAGCCAATGACACAATCAAAAACATTGCCGCCATCTTCACTGAATTTTTAAAGTCAGTCTTGAGCATCATTAACGGCAGCAGAATAACGGGAAACAATTTTGCATTGAACCCGAGGCTTAAAAAAACCCCGCTCAGTAAAAACTGGCTTTTGCTGAATGAATACAGGGCCAACACAGTGAACATCACAGCTATGATGTCCCAATTATAAATGCTGAACAGCATCAATGAAGGGGCAAAAATGAAAAACAAGTATGTCTTTTGCTTTCTTATTTCAAAGATATCGCACAATCCGTATAAGGCAATCGCGGTTATTACTGAGCATAGCGATAGGAATATTCCGGTCAGCAAAGAATAGCCAAGAATATTTTTGCCGAAATGCCACATGGCATAAACAAAAAAGCCAGTTATAAGCGGATATTCGACCGGAGTTTTCAAATAAGGAATCTTATTGCCCAGCTCAGGATTTATCCTGTCTTCATTAAAGATGTCGCTGTAGCCATAATTCCACGGAA
>JACPIE010000028.1 GCA_016188245.1 Candidatus Woesearchaeota archaeon
CAAGAGATAAGATTTCAAAATAAAAGTTCTAAATAAATTTACAGGACCAAAGTCTTTTTTCCTGCCTCGACGAGAAAATCTTGTTTTGCCAAAAATTTCCGTTATTGGAAGCCAATCAAATTCCTGAATGAAGCTTTTAAAGTGTAGAAATTCTTTGTTATTTTGCATAAAAAGCGCACCTCTTTTACCATCTTACCGACGATAAATTTTGCGCTTTATATACTTTGCATGTATTCTGTCGTCTAGAAAATTATTTTTTGTCGTCTAAAGGAATTAAGCGATTGCCTCTTATAAAGGAAAAATGTAATCTATACCATATACAATGTAAATAAAATGCCAGGAAAAAATCAACCAGAAGATAGATTAGTGGGAAGTGACGTAATTGGATTACTTAAAAAATTAGTCCATTATCAAACTGGAAAACCATTCACAGTAGCGGTTGATATGCCTACAGCAACTCCAGACTATACTAATGCAGAGATATCTAAAGCACAACAAAGAGGTCTTGATGAGATTACAAGAAGATGTCAACCCGCAAGAGAAACTTGGGCATCACTAAGGGATAGTTTATATGATACAGGTGTAATGTTCAAAGACCCTGAAAGTGGAGAAATAGCAATTAACAAAGATTTAGAGTTGTCAGAAGGACAAAAACAGATGTATAGAAGGTTAGAATCAATGTTAGATGAGGTCAACACATTTGTTGAAGTTCGTTAAGTAAAAAGTTCGCATAACTATTTAAATTCTTATCAAAGCCATTATTTCTCCTTTTGTCTTCGCCAAATCTCTGTAGATTAAGCAAACTTTTTTTGAAAAGTACGACAAAAGCATTCTTGGTGTCCGCAAATGTCAAGCTCACGAATTTCATTCGTTCGCTTGGTGGAATTTCCGCTTCGCTTCAATTCCACTCGCCTAACACTCGCAAGGCAAACTTTTTTCTGCGGAAAAAAGTCTCGAGTGCTTCAAAATTTTTTCAGCTCTGAATTTTGCGGGTCTCTGAATTTTGCGGGTTGCCTCAAAATTCGAGGAAAAAATTTCTCGCCTCGAGCCGAATGTCGCCTTGCTCTGTACGTTTCACGAACTTTTCAACTTTATACACTTCTTTTCGATAATACAAACATCACTGACCACTGGACATGCCCGCACAAGGTTTATAAGGGAATTAAGCTATCTAAAACCTAAAATGGATGAAGAAAATGCTTTAGTCGTATTTCAGGGAAAAGAGATAAGGAGAACTTGGCACAATAATGAATGGTATTTCTCTATTATTGATGTAATGAATGTTTTGGAAGCAAGCACCCTGCCAAAAAGATACTGGTCTGACCTTAAGACCAAGCTTGCAAATGATGGGTTTGAAGCGTACGATAAAATCGTACAGTTGAGATTGCCTGCAGAAGACGGCAAACTGAGGGATACTGACTGCGCCAATACAAAGTATATGTTCAGAATCATCCAGTCAATTCCCTCTCCCAAGGCAGAGCCTTTCAAGCTATGGCTTGCACAGGTAGGCTACGAAAGAGTTCAGGAAATAGAAATATCAAATTAAACATCTTAACTATATTCTTTAATATATATAATCAATAACCACTGGACACTGGACATGGCTGCCTATACTATTTAAACTATCTCATACCCTATACTTTTGAAGTTGATTTGAACAATCAGCTTTACCCGGCCTCTGGAAGACTGGCTAATGGCGATGAAAAGCTTAATGCCGGCAACTTCCTAATTAAAGGGGCTTTGAAAAAAAACGCGAAAGCAAGGGTGAATAAAAATGGAAAGTAGAAACGTGCCTGAAAAGAAATTCAGCACAGGAGTTATAACTGCCACAGTCTGGCAAAATGCCGGAAAAGGCAAAAACGGAGAAACAGTGGGATACAGGACTGTTTCTTTGCAGAGAAGATACAAAGACAGGAACGGAGTTTGGCAAAGCGCTAATTCTTTCAGGGTTAATGACCTGCCAAAAGCGTCTCTGGTGCTTCAGAAAGCATATGAGTACACAGTTTTAAGAGAGCAAGAAGCTGTTGACTACTCTGAGCTTGGCGAAGAGATAGTAGAAGAGGTTATTTAACCTCTCTCTAAAAATGAATAAAAATATAAAAGAAAGGTGATTATGATGGAACAAGAGCTAATTGAAATACCAAATTCTGAAACAAGAAGGAAAAAAACAATAAAGATGGAGAAAGAAGAAAAAGGGATATACGACCTGCCGGGAGTCGGGGCAGCTACTGCTGAAAAGCTGATAGCAGTCGGCTACAGCGATTTGATGAGCATTGCAGTTGCGACGCCTGCAGAGCTGATTGAAGCAACAGGCATGGGCGATGCAGTCGCAAAGAAGATGATTGCAGTTGCAAGATCATCCCTTGAAATGGGCTTTGAATCAGGAGAAGACCTCCTCAGAAAAAGGGAAAAAGTCCTAAGAATTAAAATAGGGAGCAAAGCCTTTGAATCATTGCTGGGCGGAGGATTAGAGACTGGAGCAATAACGGAATGCTTTGGAGAATTCGGCTCAGGAAAGACGCAGCTTGGCCATGCCTTGGCTGTAAACTGCCAGTCAATTGACAAGGATGCAGTTGCAGTTTATATTGACACTGAAAACACTTTCAGGCCTGAAAGGATAATCCAGTTTGCAAAAGGGGCAGGATTGGACGAAGAGCAGGTGCTGAGAAACATCAAAGTTGCAAGAGCGTATAACTCCGACCACCAGATGCTTTTGGCAGAAAAAGTTGAAGACCTGATAAAAAAACAGGGGCTTAATGTTAAGGTTGTCATCGTTGATTCGCTGACAGCGCATTTCAGGGCAGAATTCATCGGCAGGGGCACCTTGGCAGACAGGCAGCAGAAGCTCAACAAGCACATGCACACTCTGATGAAGCTTGCCGACACGCATAACCTGTCAGTTTACGTGACAAACCAGGTCATGGCAAAGCCTGACATGTTCTTTGGCGACCCGACACAGGCAATAGGAGGCCATATTGTGGCGCATGCGTCCACTTTCCGTGTTTACCTCAGAAAGGGAAAGAAAGGCACAAGGGTTGCAAAGCTCATAGACGCGCCTAATCTGGCTGAAGGAGAAGCTTCATTCTATGTTGACGAATCTGGAATCAAAGACATAGAATAAACTTATTTTTTTCTTTTATTTTTTATTTAATTTTTTAACTGCCTTTTTTTGAGAATGAAATTAAAATACACCCTGCTTCCATCGCGAAACGACTCGAATATTGGAGACCCTTTGGTTCCGGCAAAGCTTTGAAATGTATTCTGGAGGAGCCTCGGCACCTTTTTCTCGATGAGCCTGAGCTTGCGCTTGCTGTCCATCTCCATGGATTTCAGCACATTGCCAGTTATATCCTCTTCCTTGACAAACTCAAAACCACATTTAACCAACTGACTGCGCAGATCATCTATGTCTTCCCTGTAGCGGAAATCTGCAAAAAGAAAATACCCATTTGGGCGAAGCACTCTAAACGATTCTTTCAAAAATGCAGCCATGTCGCCATAGCAATGCGAAGACTCAACATTGATTACAACATCAAACTTACAATCTTCAAATGGAAGAGACTCGGCATCGCCAAAATGAAATGAGGGGCCATTGGCAGAATAATGATTCTTGCAGAAATCAACAGCTTCTCTTGAGAAATCAACACCAGTCATGGATTTTGGGCTGAGGTACCTCATGATGTAGGATGACCCGCCGCCCCTGCCTGAGCCAATTTCAAGCACATCTTTTCCATTAAGACTGATGGCGCCTGCAATATGGTGGTAAAACTGGATGCAGAAGCGGTCCCTCAAATCAGATTTTTTTAATCTGGCAGGAGCCGAGCCTACAAACCCATAATTCATAAAAATTATCTGCCCGTCATTGTCCAGCTTTGCAACATATTTGTACCATGCTTTCCAGACAAAGCGCCTTATGACTGGAAATGCGCTGGCTAAATGGAAGAGCCTGTGCAATAAATTTTTCCTCATTGCACATATTGGCTGGACTTGGCATATATAAAACTGCCCTTTACCAAAACATTTTTAACCTTCAATTTAAAAAGCTCTGAGTATGGTATATTCTATCAGCAAGCGCATCATACCTCTGATATACGGCCCATGGATCAGGAAAATTGAAGGGGCTGAAAACATCCCGAAAGGCTTGCCTTTCATAATAGCAGCCAACCATGCAAGCTACTATGACGCCCTGCTTCCTGCTGTCATAATAGCGCCCAAAATCAATAGGAAAGTGCATGCCATGGTCAACAGCTATTATTGGAAGATATTCTTGACAAGATTCTTTCTTGATATGTGGGAAGCAATTCCTGTCTATGTTGCAAAGGAAAAAGACGCAAAGGAAAAAAACAGCAAAGCTTTTGAAATGGCATTGAAGTATCTTAAAAAAAATGAAGTGATAATGATTTTTCCCGAAGGAACCAGAAGCAAGGACGGAAACCTAAAGAAAGCATACACAGGTGTTGCGAAGCTCGCTTTAAAATCAAAAGCGCCTGTGCTCCCTGTAGGAATTTTGGATTCGCATAAAGTCCTTCCGAGAGGCGCGGCACTGCCGAGATTCGCAAGATGCGAAGTAAAGATAGGCAAGCTTATGCATTTTGAAAAATACAGGCCAGGCAAAAAATCATGCGAAGAAATAACAAGAAGCGTAATGAAAGAAATAGCAAAATTAATCAATCAAGAGTATAATCATTAAAATGGCATACTTTTTGACAAAGCTGACAATAATACCTCTAGTCAAGCTGTACGTGGGCAAAGCCAATGGGCTTGAAAATCTTCCTAAAAAAGGCGCTTTCATAGCAGCAGCCAACCATGCAAGCTACATGGATCACATGATAATCGCCAGCTATCTGATTTCACATTTGAACAGGAAAGTGCATTTTCTGGCCAAAAAAGAGCATTTTGACAATATGTTCAAGAAAGCATGGCATAATTATGCAGGAGCAATCCCTGTTGACAGGGAGAAGAGAGGCAAAAAAGCATTAAAACTGGCAATAAAAGCCCTGAAAGAAGGGAAGATAATTGCCATACACCCTGAAGGCACGAGAACCATGACTGGAAAGCTGCAGGAAGCGAAAACAGGCGTTGCAAGGCTGGCGTTATCCGCAAAAGTTCCTGTTGTGCCGATTGGCCTGATAGGAACTTTTGAAATGCTGCCGAAAGGCAAATACATCCCAAAATTCAGGAGAGCGGCCATGAACATAGGCAAGCCAATCTATTTTGATGGGTACCACAACAAAAAGGTTAATAAGAAAGAACTTAGAAAGGTAACAACAAAGATAATGAAAGAGATAGCAAAATTAAGCAATCAGAAATACAACCACAAATGAAAATAGCCGTTATAGGGGCAGGAAGCTGGGGAACTTGCTTGGCAGTCTTATTAGGGGAAAAAGGATTTGACGTCAGGCTTTGGGCGAGAAGGGAGGAGCTTGCAAAAGAGATAGGAACCGAAAAGGAGAATGCGCAATATCTTCCAGGCATAAAAATTCCAAGCAAAGTTATTGCAGGCCACTCATTGAAAGAGTCCATTGAAAATTCTGAAGTGATCATTACTGCAGTTCCAAGCGAATTTTTAAGAAACACTGTAAGAGAAATAAAGCCGCTCTTTAACAGCCAGATTATTGTGAGCGCCACAAAAGGGCTTGAGCACCACACTTGCATGAGGATGTCCCAAGTCATAGAAGAAGAGTTCGGAAAAGTAAAATTGGCAGTGCTGTCAGGCCCAAACCATGCTGAGGAAGTTAGCATAAAAATGCCGACTGCAAGCGTTGTTGCAAGCAGCGACAGGAAAGTGTCAAAAATTGCTGCGGAACTGCTGGCAACACCAACTTTCAAATTATACCAGCTTAAGGATGTTACAGGGGTTGAAACCTGCGGAGCGCTAAAAAATATATCGGCCATTGCAACAGGTGTTGTTGACGGGCTGAGCTTCGGCGACAATGCAAAAGCGTCCATAATGACTTTGGGATTGATGGAGATGAACAATTTCGGCAGGCACTTCGGGGCAAAAAGGGGAACTGCCTATGGGTTGGCCGGAGTGGGTGATTTGATTGCAACATGCATGAGCATACATTCAAGAAACAGGTTTTTGGGCCAGCAGCTGGCAAAAGGCAAATCAATTGACGAAATCAAAAAAGAGATGAGGGGCATGATTGCAGAAGGAGTTCCTACGACAAAAGCAGTCTATGAATACAGCAAGCAGCATAAAATTGAAATGCCACTAACGCAGCAGGCTTATGAAGTTCTTTTTGAGAACAAGGACTTGAAAAAAGCGATAACTGATTTGCTAAGATTGGTTTAAATCTATTCCTCTGTAAAATCTTCAATCTTATTGGAAAATTCCTCGTCAGATTTCAGTTTTCCTTTCAATTTCAAGAACTCTTTTGTCAATATATAAAACAGCAAGCCAAGGCTTTTCTTTCCCTTGTTGTTGCAGGGCATGACAAAATCAATGAAATTGCTCTGGTTGTTTGTGTCACACAATGCAACCACGGGAATTCCAACCTTTACAGCATCTAAGACAGCATTCCTGTCAGGCCACGCGTCGACAACAAACACTATCTTCGCTTCCGTATACTCCTCCAAATTGGGGTTAGTTAGAATTCCAGGCGGATAGCGGCCGGCGAACGCCCTTACCCCTGTCAATTTGCTGAAAAGCTCAACAGCCTTCCATCCGTTCTCTCTTCTGCAGACAACCAAGATATCCTCTATGCCATACTGGGCGAGAAAAGATGCAGCAACCCTCAGCCTTTCATCTATCTTCTGCAGGTTCAGCACAGACAGCCCATCCGGCCTTGTCTTGTAAATAAACTGCTCCATGTACGCAGTCCTGAATTTTGTGCCTATGTGTATTCCTGACTTCAGGTAAGCATCCCTCGGAACCAAAAAACTTTCTTCAGCCATTCTTAATTGCAGTCTCCTATTGGAATTTTTAACTTTGTTTTAAACAGTCCAGAAGCTGAACTGACTTTTATAGCCTCTCAGTCGTTGAAGTGACCAGCACTTCGTAGGCAATATGCACGGGATTGCACAGCCATTTAAAAACCTTACTGATTGGAATTGAAAACGGCGACATCTTCATAGACTGGCCCTTCTGCAGTCAAATCTGATTTAACCAGCCTGAAACTGCCGATTTCAATTTTTTTGCCTTCAACTTTTGTCTTTTTCAACTTCTCAAGAAACTGTTTTTTGCCTTCAGGATGGTTAACCCTTGCCAGCGTTATATGGGCTTTGAAATTTTTTTCTTTCCTGAACAATGGACTTAAAGATTCATCAATGTTTTTTTGCAATTCCGAAACTATTTTTTCAGGGCTGACTCCAACCCAAACAACCTTTACATGCCATCCATCCTGGAAAAAACCAATGTCTCCGAGAAAAACGCCAAATTGTTTATACCTTACACCATTTAACCTGCTTATGACATCCCCAATATTATCAGAATGAACTTCTCCCAGAAATTTTAAAGTCATGTGGAAAGATTTTACAAGGCTGAAATCCGCATTTTTGGGCAAGCGGCTCTGCAATTCAAGAAAGTAACCCTTCAACTCATTGAAATCAACTGCAATAAAAAGCCTCATCTAATGGCTGAAAGCATCCGCATAAATATACTTTTCCTTTGGCAGCTGCTGCTTTGTGCCGAACACGTAATCGGCAAGCGGAAGTATCACATTTAGATTTGTGCTTGGATTCAGATGATGCTGGTAGTGGTGTCTGTTAATAACCTTCATGATGCCGGTGCTGCAAATCCACCTCCATTTATTTGGCACATGCATTACTGCGTGCAGCCATTCATAGGCCGCATAATACGCCGCAAAAGCCAATCCAAATCCAATCACTTCAGGCATAAGAAGCGCAACAGAAATACCGAGCATCATGCGTATTGAGGCATCAATTCCATAAACAACGGCTGTTGCAGATGCAACAATCAGAAACCCCTCATACCATGAAAAAGTCAGCACTTCGTTCTTGTTTGTATCATCACGTGTGTAATGGTCATCCGGGGCGTAATTAGAATGATGGGAAACAACATGGCCATGCCACATCCCTTTCACATATTTGATTTTCCTTAAATGCTTTGGGGTGCTGTGAAGAAAATACTTATGAATCCCATACTCCATGAAGCTGCCTAATGCCACTCCTGCAGCAAACCCGGCACTTATCCCAGCCCAATTGACCAATATTTTGCCTCTTTTGTCATTCCATCCCCCATAGGTATATAAATCAATATGTTCAATCAAAAATAAAACAAAAAAAGAACAAGCTTATTGATTATCCTCTCCGAAATTCTCAGAATCTTCTCCGGAGTACTGCTCTTCTGCAGGCTCATCTGAGCTTTCGTAGTTTTCTTCTGAAGCAGGCCCTTCATTCGATTCGCTTGCCGCTTCCTGGCTTTTTTCTCCAGCTACCTCAGCAAACCCGACTTTTTGAAGCACTCGTGTCACTCTTATCCTCACTTCATCGCCTTGCTTTGTGCCTGGCACAAAAAGTACAAATCCGTCTTTCTTTGCTATCCCGTCTCCCTTCTCGCCAACAGCCTCTATCTTCACATCAAGCTCATCGCCTACTTTGACAGGCGCGAAACTTCTATCCCTAAAACTACTTCGTCTTTCGTGTCTCATATCAATTTACCTCTACCATATTTAATCTTTTTGATGTTCTTTAGAACTAGATTCTAAAAAACAACCACATATCTACAGCAATAAAAGACAAGTAATATTTAAAGCTTACCACTTATTTGGCTAAAAATTCAATCCCCCATCAACTCTGATGACATCTCCTGTGATGTATCCTGCTTTGTCAGATGCAAGGAAAACGACAAGATTTGCGACATCTTCCGGCATTCCGGGCCTGCCAAGGGGCACCATTGCCATAATTATCTTTTTCCTTATGAAGGGCATGCCTTTCGTCATGTAAGTTTCTATAAACCCCGGAGCAATGGCGTTCACAGTAACTTTTTGCTTGCCTAGCTCCCTTGCAAGAGATTTAGTAAAGCCGATTACCCCTGCCTTTGAAGCAGCGTAATTTGTTTGGCCATGGTTGCCGCTTATGCCCACAATTGAGCTTATGTTGATGATCCTTCCATTTTCCCTTATCAACGGGAGAGCGTTCTTCGTCACATTAAAAATGCCGTCCAGATTGGTCCTTACAACAAGATCCCACTGCCCCTTATCCATATTTTTCAGCGTTCTGTCGGAGATTGCGCCTGCATTATTCACCAAAATGTCCAGATAGCCGAACTTTTTTTTAACAGCATCCATCATAGAAGAGCACTCTTCAAACTTGGAAACGTCTGCTTTAACAGCAATCGAATCAACTCCGAGCTTTTTAATCTCTTCCACGACACCAGCCGCTTCTTTTTCATCTTTATAGTAATTGACAGCTATATCGGCATTGTTTTTAGCCAGCTCTATAGCTATTGCCTTTCCAATTCCCCTCGAAGCTCCTGTCACCAAAGCAACTCTTCTGTTTTGCATTTTTTCCCTCCTAAATTTTAATCGCCGTAAAATACACCCACTCTGCCGTAAAACTTTTTCCATCAGCAAACGGATTGTTGCTTTCAAGCTCCTTAAACAATTTCAATGAAGCAATCGTTATTAATTCATCTCTGTCCTGTTCCTCTTGTTGAGAAGGCTCTTTGCCTCCAACCTCAGGCAATATTCCAGCTTGCAATCTTTTAACTCTCAAAAAATCAAGCCAATCTTTGTATTTAACTTTAATAAGTTTATGATGTGTGCCTATATCGTCAAAACCTGCGTTTTTTAACATCTTTAGATAAACTTCTATACGCCTTGGCTCAGGAAACACAAACTTACGCTGCACATCTTCATTTTCTATCTTTTCATCAAGTCCTATCCAGTATATTTTGTATTTGACATCTGTGCGTATCAATTCCAAAGCAATTTCATGCACCCTTTTAACAGTATCATCAATCATCAATACTCCTTTTTTCCTGCCTTCCCTCATGATATTCCCGCTTTGAAAAGCGAAGCTTCCTCCACGGCGCAATGCGGCATTTATTCCTAAAAAAGCACTTTTCAGGTCTTGTATCAGGTGAAATGTGTTGGCAGACACCACATGATTTGCAATATTCTCTCCAACTGTCTCTGCAAGCGTAGCATACCTTTCATCAATCTTATCCAGAACGAAAAACTCAACATGCGGGTTCTTTCCCAGGATTTCATAAGCCTTGCCCAGCCAGGCAGCAGAATTGTCAACAAGCCAAAGCCTGAAATTTGACTTTACGGTTTTCAAAAAATAAAAGGACAAACCCCCTGTCCCGGCTCCAAAATCAACCACGATATCCTTATCTTTTACCTTTCCCTGCACTACCCTTATAAGCTCGCTTACATTTTCGACATGCCAGGAAGCATTAATCACAGCATCGTGGTAAGCCGCAGCCCCTCTCGATACGGGCTTGCCAGGCTGCCATGTTTTTTCCATCATTTTTTGCATTTTATTCTGAAACAAAGCACGATTTTTAAACTTTCCTCACAATACAACCCCACTTTTTTTAAGCCTGCTTATGTATCCCTTACCATACCCCATTTGATGCATTATCTCCATAGTGTTTTCGCCAAGTTTAGGCGCCTTCTTATAACTGATTTTTTTGACTGAAGAGAATATCACGGGCATGGCAGCTTGCCTAAACCCGTCAATATCTACAAAATTTCCCCTTTTATTTAATTCCTTATCACGAATGACATCTTCAATCTTCTTGACAGGCTCACAGCAAAAATCATACTTTTTTCTAAGCCTTAACCAATCGCCCATCTCTTTGCTCTTGAATATCTTCTTTACTTCCTTTATTGTACCCTCATCAAACTGCTTAGATACCAAATCACTCCTTTTGACCGCATCGCAAAAAGAATTCCAGAATTTAGTTTCTATTGCCCCAAAGCTTGCATATTTCCCATCTTTTGTTTCATAAACATTGTAGCAGGCTTTGCTGCCGGACAGAACAGTTTTTCGGTTTTTAGATACTGAATGGCGTGCAAAATGCATCCCAATAACAGAAAGGGCGCTTCCAAATATGGAAACGTCAATATAGCTGCCTTTGCCTGTTTTTTCTCTATTATACAAGGCTGAAACTATTGAAAACGCTGCAATAAATGCACTTGCCGCATCTGCCATTTGCACTCCCGGCACAAACGGGTTAGAAGATAGCACGTCTAGCATCCCGCTCAAACCCGAATAATTTAAGTCATGGCCTGCCTTGTTTTTGTATGGGCCTTTTTGCCCATATCCTGAGATTGAGCAATAAACTATTTTTGGGTTTACCTTTTTAATACTTTTATACCCGATTCCTAGCGCATCAGATTTTCCAGGCCTGAAACCCTCAATAATCACATCAGTATCTTTTGCAATATCAATAAATATTTTTCTACCTTCAGCTGCCTTAAGGTTTATCGCTATGCTTTTTTTGTTCCTGTTTAATGCAGAAAAATAAGGGCTTTTTTTGCCCAACATTTCAAAATGCCTCATAAAATCACCATTAAGGCTTTCCACTTTGATTACTTCGGCGCCAAGATCAGCCAAGAATAAAGAGCACAATGGTCCCGGAAGCAGGGTTGACAAATCCAAAACTTTTATGCTTTTTAGCAGCATTTGTAATCACAATCAATTAAGATTCTTGAATATGTGGACCGTGGCAACGCTGCCAACTCCTCCGATATTGTGAGCCAGCCCGTACTTTGGCTTTTTTAATTGCCTGTCTCCAGCCTCGTTCCTCATCTGCTTAACAATCTCATACACTTGCGAAATCCCGGTAGGGCTTATTGGATGCCCTTTTGCCTTTAGGCCTCCGCTTGTATTCACAGGCAGCTTTCCGTCAATATTGGTGATGCCTTTCCTTATCATTTCTTTTCCTTCGCCTTTTTTGCAAAATCCAAGGTCTTCATATGAAATCATTTCCAACGGAGTGAAAGCATCATGCACTTCTGCCATGCCTATATCTTCCGGTCCAACTCCTGCCTGTTTGTACGCTTCTTCGGCAGCAAGCCTTGTTGCTTCCAGCGATGTCATATCCTCTCTCTCAAAAGGGCTTAAATAATCGTTCTCTTCCCCAGAGCCAACTACTTCCACATCCGACTCCGCTTTTGAAAGTACCAATGCAGCTGCCCCATTGCACGAGATGCTGCAGTCAAAAATTCTCAATGGGGAAGCCACAACAGGGGAATTCTTGATTTCTTCCAAAGAAACATTTTTCTTGTAAAACCTTGCCTTTGGGTTCAGGAAAGCATTCTTATGGTTCTTGTAAGCGACAAGCGCAAAATCATCAGTTGTGGCGCCATGCTTCATCATATACTGCTGCGCTACAAGCGCATTTTGGGCAGGAAAGTTCAGGCCTTCAGCCTGCTCGTAGATTCTTTCTGCAGCCATCAAAATCTCATCAGTTACTTTTTTGCCAGTTGTTGCAACAAGCTTATCAAATCCAATAACAAGTATGTTTTCATAATTTCCTGATTTTTGGATTCTTAAAGCTGTCCACAAGGCAGTTCCGCCGCCGGCACATGCAGCAGGAACTGTTATAATCGGCAATTTTTTTTGGAATAAGCTGCTCATTTGGGAAGCACTATGCCTTTGCCTTTCCCCATTGCTTAAAAAATCATGATTTGAAAGCACAATGGCATCAACATCATTCATTGACAGTTCTGCATCGTTCAAAGCATCCAGAGTTGCTTCGTAGACAAGATGGGTTGATGCATCCTCCTGTATCCCGAACTTAGTCATACCTACTCCCTTAATGAAACTCATCTGATCACCCTTGAAAGAAGTTTTTTCATTTTGGATTTTACTTTATCAACCGGAGTTATTTTTGGCATGCCTTTTGTATCCAGCAATTTTTTTAACAGCACAAGCTGCTCAACAGCATCAAGCCTTTCATCTATCCGGACAACAGATGCTATGCCCATTTCATCAATTTTTTTTGATGCACAATCCCCCAAAACAACCAGCCTTTCCCTGCCTTTTAGCATATCCTCGCTGAGCATTGAGCCGATAACCAAATTGAGCTCATCCCCCCTCAATCCCACTAATTTTGAAGTGAGGCTGTACATCATATTCAGGCAGGCAGGGCATGCTTTTCCGTCAATGACTTTAATATCCGGATGGGGAGTTTCGTTTGGGGTAGGCTGCTTAATTGGATACTTAAGCGCTTCAAGATCATTTCCCACAATTTCAATGTTTTTGATGTTGATTTTCCCTAGAGAGTTTGTTACATGCAAAGGTATCGGCAAAATAGTTGATTCGCAAAAGACAGTGTCAAGCGCAGCGGCATTCAATCCTGCAAAAACCAGATTCAAGAAAGCCGGCTCTCCCAAAACCAAAGGGCCCTGTGCCTGCATTCCATTTGTTGCATCAGCTATTGTAACAATGCCAGGAAGCAGCTTTGCCATCTGCGGAAGCGTTTTATCAATTCCCTTAAAATACATCTGCCTTTGGGTTTCCTCATCAGCAAGCCTTGATAGATTTTCCAATGCACCAGAAATCCCAATCTGAAAATTTGTCTTCATTATCGGCACATTTACAATTTTCCTTTTCAAAGCCTCTTTAGATAAGCTGAACATGAAACCGTCTGACTCAATTTCCTCAAAAGGGCCTTTTGAAATATCCTCGAACTTTACTGAATGCTTCTTGCACACCTCAAGAATTCCTGATTTTGAGGCAGCATCCATCACATCGCTTCCTATAAGCGCCTGCTCGGCAACAATAATATTGCCTTTGCCTATGCCATATTCAAACAGGACTTTAAGCAATGCGTCCAAAAAATCAGGGTTAGTATTAACTGCCTGATAAGGGTAGGCTGCTGTTACAATGCTGGGCTTGATGAGTATCTTGTCATCCGGGCTGAATTTGATGCCATTCAAAAGCCCAACTGCTTCTTTTATTGCTTCATAAATGTCGTACTTTACTTTCACGACAGCGACAGCATCTTTTGTTTTTGCATTTGGCTGAGAATAAGCATCGCCTATCTTGTAATCTTTCATGGTTTTTTTCGGCATCCTGTTGCCAAACTCATCTTCAAGAAGAAGTATATTGTAAGGCGTAATCGGATGCATAGGTGACGGGATTGCCACTTTGGTTATACCGGAAACTTTTATCTTAGTTCCTTTCTGCTTTGTGATTGTTCCCTTGCAATAGACACATTTCTCAACAGGATAAATCCATTTCTTATTGCATTTTTCACATATCCATCTTATTATCATAAGCTCACCTTCTTCAGTATGTTCACAGTCACGGTGCTTCCTGCCCCGCCAATATTCTGCGCAAGGCCATACCTCACATTGTTAACCTGCCTGTCTCCTGCTTCATTCCTCATCTGCTTAACAATCTCATATACCTGTGAAACGCCTGTTGCGCTTATCGGATGGCCTTTTGCCTTCAACCCTCCGCTTGTGTTTACAGGCAATTTTCCGTCAATGTTTGTAACGCCTTTCCTTATCATTTCTTTTCCTTCGCCTTTTTTGCAAAATCCAAGGTCTTCATAGCTAATCAGCTCAACAGAAGTAAAGGCATCATGCAGCTCTGCAATGTCAATATCAGCAGGAGAAATTCCAGCCTGGTTGTAAGCTTCCTCAGCAGCAAGCTTTGTAGCATCCCAGGATGTCATGTCCTGGCTTTCAAAAGCAGGAAGCCTGTCAACATATAAGCTCGAGCCTGCAATCTCAATGTCAGTCTTCTCTTTTGTCAATATAGCTGCGGCAGCGCCATTGACAGACAGGCTGCAGTCAAAAAGCCTTAACGGAGAAGCAACAACAGGAGATTTCTTAATTTGTTTTAAAGTGACTTCTCTTTTGTAGAACCTTGCCTTCGGGTTCAGGAAAGCATTCTTATGGTTTTTATATGCAACCAAAGCAAAATCATCAAGAGTCACCCCATATCTGAGCATGTACTGCTGCGCTACAAGCGCATTTTGGGCAGGAAAGTTCAGGCCTTCAGCCTGCTCGTAGATTCTTTCTGCAGCCATTAAAATCTCATCAGTTATCCTCATGGAGTTGTTTGTCAGCAGCCTTTCAACACCTACAACAAGCACATTATTGTAATCAAGCTTGTTGGCTGTCCACAAAGCTGCTCCGCCGCCGCCGCAAACAGCAGTTGCGGTTAAGATAGGCACTTTCTTTCTTAAGATGCTGTTTAGGATATTTGAAAACAGCCTTTGCCTTTCTCCATTGCTTTCCGTGTCAACTGCAGAAACCACAACTGCATCAATATCCCCTATCCCGGAATCAGCATTCTCGACAGCTTCCAAAGTAGCCTCGTAAACAAGCTTCTGGCTAGAGTCTGTCTGTGCCCCAAACTTTGTCATGCCCACCCCCTTAACATACATAGAATCACCTTACTTAAACTTTGCCCTGAACTCTTCTTTGCTGACAATCGCCAGCATAAGGAGGGCTTCTGCAACTAACACGCCTTTGCTAAAAGTTTTGCCCTGAAGAATAGCACCTCTTTCATCCTGGGCTATCAAATCAACTTCAAATCTTACCTGAGCCGGGGGCAGTATCGGCGCAAAAAACTTAACTTCTTTAAGCTTATGGGCAAGCACATCCTTTTCCTGATGGTTTGGGATGTTGCTTCTTGCCAATAAAGTGGCTGCCTGCCCCATGCCTTCCACTGTCAAAGCGCCAGGGGTGATTGGGAATCCAACAAAATGGCCTTTGTAAAAATCTTCTTTGCCGGTGAATTCTTTTACCGCTATCACTTTGTTTCTTGTTAGGCTTGTAATCTTGTCCAGGAATAAAAAAGGCTTGTCATAAGGGATTATCTTCATAATGCCCGGAATGCCAATTTCTCCCTGTGAATTTTTAAGCTCGTTGATTGTATTCATTTCAGTAAATTTACCTCTTTGCCCATTTAAAAAACTTTCTACTGGGCTATTCTACAATCTATATGTCACAACAAATATATTCAAAACTATTAATACTTCACATAGGGTGCAAATCTTTATATAACCTGCTGCAAAATTCAAGTACTATGTTTAAGCACAAGAAAGCAGGGCTGGATATGAAGCAGGGCCATAAATTCATGGCAAACTTCCTTAATAAAATGTTCAAGCCAATTGAGAGGTACTGCGGCATATTAATCGGCTCTATTTTAAAATCAAAGGAAAAATTTCCAGCGATTTATAAATATCTTGAAAATGTGGTAAGCCGCCACATCATTACCCCAAGCAAAAGCCTGTTCAACTCTTCCAAGATTGAAGATATGGGCAGCTTTATAACTGCCAATGTAATAAAAAGGCTTCCAAATGTCGATGAATTCAAGGTAGACCAAATATTAAGCAATCCTTCTGCCAAATCCTTTTTGGGGGTACTAACAGCAGGGCTGGGCATAAACAAGGAAAAAGAAAGAACGTACACAAAACTAGGCAACAAAGGATTCAAAAGGATACTAATAGCCAACAGGGGAGAGATAGCATTAAGGGTTATACGGGCATGCAGGGAGCTTGGAATTGAAAGCGTTGTTGTATACTCTGAAGAGGAAAAAGATTCGCTTGCTGTTAAATTTGCTGACAAATCCTATAATATAGGAAAATCAAAAAATTATCTTGACATCAAAAAAATAGTAAAAATTGCAAAGCAGGCAAATTGTGACGCAATACATCCAGGCTACGGATTTCTTGCTGAAAACCCAATATTTGCAAAACTATGCGAAAGAAAGAATATAAAGTTCATAGGCCCTTCTTCCAAGATGATAAGGAAGCTTGGCGACAAGGTCGAGGCTAAAAAGGCAATGCTTAGGGCAAGCATACCGGTCATAGAAGGATTAAAAGAAGAATTAAGGAGCAAAAGGCATGCCCTGAAGGTTGCAAAAAGGATAGGATTCCCTGTCATAATAAAGGCATCTGCAGGCGGCGGAGGAAAAGGGATGAGGATTGTTGGCAAAGCCGAAGAACTTTTTGATTCTTATGAAAATGCAAAGAAAGAAGCGCTCAATGCTTTTGGAGATGACTCACTCTACATTGAAAAATACCTTGAAGAGCCCCACCATATAGAATTTCAGGTGCTGGCTGACAAATATTCCAATGTCATACACCTTGGCGAAAGAGACTGCAGCATACAAAGAAAACATCAAAAATTGGTGGAAGAATCGCCAAGCCCTGCGCTTAACAATGAGCTGAGGGAGATGATGGGAAATGCCGCTGTAAATGCAATAAAGGCAATAGGATATGAGGGGGCAGGCACGGTTGAATTCCTGCTGGACAAAAACAGGAATTTTTATTTTATTGAGATGAACACGCGAATACAAGTTGAGCATGGTGTGACTGAAATGGTGACCAACGTTGATTTGGTGAAGGAACAGATAAAATTAGCCGAAGGAGCCAGACTTGCCTATAAGCAGGAAGACATCAAAGTTGAAGGGCATGCAATTGAGTGCAGGATTAACGCAGAGGATGCTGCAAATAATTTTGCCCCATCTCCGGGCACAATCACAAATTATCTGCCGCCCGGAGGCCCAGGAATAAGGATAAGCAGCTCATGCCATTCAGGCTGCAAGATTTCTTCGCAATTTGATTCGCTGATTGCCCTGCTGATATGCCATGGGAAGACAAGGAATGAAGCCATAGCCAGAATGAAAAGGTCTTTGGACGAATTTATCATAGAAGGGGTGAACACAACAATACCCTTCCATAGGCTTGTTTTGGGCAAAAGGCAGTTTTTAAGGGGAAACATCACAACCTCTTTCATAGAAAACAACAATTTAATGGAAGAGCTTAAAGGAACGAGAGAAATGAAAAAAGAAGAGCTGCCAAAAGAAAAGAAAGTCCTTATTGTCACAACAGCTGTTGCCCAGTATCTTGCAAAGAAGCAGCATGGAAACAGCAGGAGAATAAATCCGTGGGTAATGGCAGCAAGGCAGGAGTCAATGAACGAGGGCAGCTTTGAGGAATAGTTTTAATACTTCTTGATTATACTTTAGATATGTATAAAATATTCCGCTTTAAATCCTTAACATCAACCCAGGACAAAGCTAAAGAATTCTCCAAGAAAGGATTAAGCGATATAGTAGTTGTTGCCGGTGTTCAGACAAAAGGAATTGGGCGCTTCAAGAGAAAATGGCATTCCGGCAAAGGCGGATTATGGATGTCGATTTTGCTGAAGCCAAAAAGCATCAAAAATTCCCAATATCTCACTTTTATTGCTGCAATCTCTGTTGCTGAATCAATACAAAAGATATCAAAATTAAAAACAAATATTAAATGGCCAAATGATGTGCATTACAAAAGGAAAAAACTATGCGGCATACTTACAGATGGCATTTTTGGCAAAGATAATTTTATTGCTGTCGGAATAGGATTAAATGTCAACCAAAATAAATTTCCAAGAGAAATAAGCAATACGGCAACTTCATTAAATCTCATAAAGCACAGGGCTTTCAGCATCAAAAAATTACTGGACGAAATAACGAATAAGTTCTTTTATTTGTATGAAAATTACTACATCAAAAATAAATTAGAATATATACTAAACTCATGGAAAAAATATAGTGACACTATAGGCAAGAATGTAATAGTTGCCACAAGAACAAAAAAGATTTACGGAAAAGCCATAGGCATCGATAAAAACTGCAATTTGCTATTAAGGCAAAAAAAAAGAAGAATAACAAAGATTATTGAAGGAGACATAACTGTCAGGCATTAGCCAATCTTAATCTTCTTCCTTAAATCGTCTGGAATCTTGATTGACTTCATTTTTTTCCAGTCCACAAAAACATTTACAGTGTAGCCTGCTGCAAGCAGCTTTTTGTCCTTCTTCCTGTAAACCTTATGCTCAAATTTAACGCTTTTTTCCTTTATTTCTGTGATATTTGTTTCTACAATTACAACATCATCATACCTAGCAGGGTGGAAATAATTGCAATGTGCTTCGACAACAGGAGTGATTATGCCTCTTTCGCTAAGCGCATTGTAGCCAATCTTCAAGCTTCTGAATATCTCTCGCCTTCCGCTTTCAAACCACCTAAAATAGTTGGCATAATAAACAACCTGGCCGGCGTCTGTGTCGCCATATATAACACGGTGCTCTACCTTGTGCATGGCAAATGCAAAAAGCAAGTACTATTTATGCTTTGCCACAATTAAGGAAGATACTCAATTTTTGAATCCAACAGTTTCAAAACCTTTAAAAAAGCCATGAATTAACTTCATCTTAATGTCTATTTTGAAGAACGTGCCTATCCTGGGAAAGCTTCTTGAAATAGGCTATGCAATGCTTGTTGTGGTGGTATTAAGCGCATTGGTTGGGCTGATTCTTGCATTTCCTGTTATGTGGCTGTGGAACTTTGTTTTCGGGAACCTGCACAAAATAAGCGTGTTCCAGGCATGGGCGCTGAATGTGCTTGCAGGAATACTCTTCGGGCAGAGAAATTCTAATAAATAATGATATCAACAAGCTTATTTTAAAGAAATAAAGGTGGGCACATCCTAAGTTCAGCGTTTAGAAACAATGGAAAAGCAGTCTTTGCTCCCGATGTAGATTTTGGAACATTAGTTTTCGGATTGGATATTGGATTAGATATTCTGACGGGCGGAAGCGGGCAAAGAAGAAAACATATTGAAACAGCGACAGAGCCAAAAGAAGAAGAGACAACAAAAGCAGCGCTTCCATCCCCATTCTTTTTGGACGATTTTGTAATGCCGAAGGATGCAGGGGTTCTGGAGAAAAAGGTATTTTTTGTCGCTTACACCAGTTTACAACCTGTAAATTCCATTTTTGACTATTTATTTTCTGGCGCTGATTCAAGGATAATAGGTAATTTTAATCCGCGCTATTTGGTTTACAAGGCTCTTGAATTTCCAGTGCAAAATTACCTTGGATATGCGGCGCCTCAAGATGGTTCTGTTTCTGCTTATCAAAGCGAACAGGCTTATGGGCCATCAAGCAGTTTTGTTGCTTACCGGTCAACATTGCAAACTGAAATAAAACCATATACATTTCCTTTGCCCAAGCCAGAAGAATTATTTGCACCTGAATATAGGCAAGCAAATTCTGCTCCGAACTATGACATGCCAAAGCATGCGATTGAAGCTTTAAGTCATAATCTTTGGGAGGCTTCGCCTTATTTTGTTGGTTTTTATAAGCCTTTTACAGAATCTTTAATGCCTAGCACTCAAACTCAAAAAGAAATTCCAAAGAAAACATTAGATTTTATTGTTGCAAAAACTCCTGATGTTAAGACAGCTCCCTTTAGAATGATATACTCCATAAGCATAGGAATTCCGGCACATCCGATACAGGCAAACACAAGAGGCATTGAACTGATAGCTCAAGCAGCTTTTGTACACCAAAAACAAAATCAACCAAAATCACCATATACTGGAAGCAGACAGCCAAATTACGATTCACAAAAGCAATATATTGATATTATGAGTTCAAGCTTTTGGAGAGAATCATCTTCGTATGAAGGTGAATACCGGGCTGATGGGAATTTAGCAGACCAAGCTAAAAAAGATAAAGTCCATGGAAACGGAGTTTACAGAAGAAGAAAAAGAAATCCAAAAAATGATGGAAAATATGATATTAAAAAATTGAAAAAAGCAGAAAAAGAGTCAAAGAAAAAAACAAAAAGAATCGCTGCAAAAGAGCAAACAAATGGACATAAACAAAATCATGTTAGAAATCCAAAAACTTATCATACAAATAGTCAAATGACCGAATATTCTCCACAAAAACAACAATATGATGAAAAAAATCAGCCAGCAGTTGCATTATATCTGGCAGCTATATCCAAGATAGCATTTCTTTTTGAAAGAGGAGTAAGATATTTGCTCAATGGAAAAAATAAGTTTAGAGGTGAGCACAAAGCTTTCATTGCTGATTATGAAAACTGGAGAGGTAGGGCAGAAAAAGATTTGGGGGTAAAAATATATGATTTTTTTATGGATACGAAAACCAGCTCTACTTATGGTCATGGCGAAAATGTTGTTGTGCCATCGGCATCATTGAATAAAATAGGCATAGGTGATGCTTTGGTATCTATGCTACAGGAAGGCAGACTGGATATAAACAAAGAAGTACCTCACATTCCTGAATTAGTTCTTGATCGTGAAACCAGGAAATACAAGCAATTTGGTAAAGATGGAAATAAAAGTCATAAGCTTGCGGATTTGAATGTATTAATGGAAAAATTCTCTTGTAATGGCGCAACTAACCATATCCTATATGCTCTCGGTCATGAGGACGATTACAAAGAAAACCCAACACCAGCAGAAATAAAAAGGCAGATAGATAAGGGTATGCAAATAGTAATGAATTATGCTTCAAGAAAAGGCGTTTATATAAAAATGGAAGCCCCTTATGTTGATGAGCCAAAATTAAGGGTGTTGGGATATTCTAAAGATTGGAGTTCAAATACCACCACTGCAAAAGACATTGGATTGCTTATGGCATCAACACAAGCAGATGGCCATTTAAGTGAAGAATACCGAAGAATGTGGGTTGAGCCGCTGGAACAAGAAGAAACCATGCAATGGTTTAAAAGAATACTTGGTGTAGAAAATGCACCTGGAAAACCCGGCATTGACAGGCATAATAATGGCTATGCGATCGTGCTTAATGGTAAAGTGTTAACAATAATATTAGATCAACATCCTAGTCCGATTTACGATAATCCAGACAATAAATCTGAAATACATAATACGGCAACACCACAAGGAAAAAAGACATTTAATTATTTAGCAGAACTCGGCACAATCTTACATAACTATTGGGTAAATCCTTCGCAAAAAAAAGTCTACAATCCGATTTTTCTTGACGTACTTAAATCAGCCAAACCAAATCAAAAACCAGCCTAATCACTCCAGCACAGCCAGCACATCCCCTTTGTTCACATTATCGTTCTTTTTGACTTTGATTTCTTTGATAATTCCGTCCCTTGGCGCAACAACATCATTTTCCATCTTCATTGCAATAAGCGTAAACAAGCTTTGCCCTTGCCCAACCTTGGCTCCGTCCTTAACTTTAACATCATAAATTACGCCTGGCAGCGGCGCTGTTATCTCAATTTTCCCCCCTTCAGCTGCCTGCTTTTTATGAAGCCTCTCAATGGCTGACTGCTCAATATCCTTTTTAGTTTCAACCTCGTAAACATCGCCTTCGCAATGGACAAGAACCTTGCCTTGCTCTGTTTCCTCTACAAGAACCTTGTATTCCTTGCCGTCAACCTTAACAACTATCTCTTCCATGTCTACAAAGGAATGTTGCCGTGTTTTTTAGAAGGCCTTTTTTCCCTTTTGGAAAGCAGCATGTCAAGGCACTTAATCAGGGAAATCCTTGCATCTTTGGGCTCTATAATCATGTCAACCTTGCCAAGCTCAGCAGCAGCATAAGGATTAAGGTATTTTTTTGTATATTCATTTACAAGGTCTGCTTTGGCTTTTGTGTTTTTGCTCATCTCTTCCCTGTTTATGATGCTGACAGCCTGCTCTGCCCCCATTACTGCAATTTCAGCAAACGGCAATGCGATAACCTTGTCAAACCCCATATCCTTTGAGACCATTGCAATATACGCCCCTCCATAAGCTTTTCTTAACACAAGAGATATCTTGGGAACAGCAGCCTCAGAATAAGCAAAAAGGACTTTTGCACCGTGCCTTATAATCCCATTATGCTCCTGCTCTGTGCCAGGCAGGTAGCCGGTTACATCAACAAGATTAATCAATGGAATGTTGAAGCAATCGCAAAATCTTACAAATCTTGCCATCTTATCCGAAGAGTTTATGTCAAGGCAGCCTGCAAGCACTTTTGGCTGGTTTGCCACTATTCCGACAACATTGCCGTTAAGCCTTGCAAATCCGGCTATTATATTGGATGCATAAGCAGCCTGAATCTCAAAAAAAGATTTTTTGTCGAAAACCTCAATAATCACATCTTTCATGTCATACGCTTTTTTAGGGTCTTCAGGCACTATTGACTCAAGCTTTTTGGTTTCCCTGTCTGCAGCATCATTCGCATAGTAAGGCGGGCTTTCCAGGTTATTCTGGGGAAGGTAGCTCAGCAAAATTTTCAGCATATCCAGGCAGTCCTTTTCACTGTCAGCAGCAAAATGCGCAACGCCGCTTTTTTCATTATGTATGGAAGAGCCTCCAAGCTTCTCGAAATCTATTGACTCATTAGTTACGGTCTTGATGACTTCAGGGCCGGTAATGAACATATAGCTTGTTTTTTTTACCATCAAAATGAAATCAGTCAGAGCAGGAGAGTAAACAGCTATTCCTGCGCAGGGCCCCATTATGGCCGATATCTGCGGCACAATGCCAGACATTGTTGTATTAAGCTGGAATATTCTGCCTCCTGTGTCCAAAGCCGAAATCCCTTCCTGTATCCTTGCCCCCCCTGAATCGAGCAATCCTATGCAAGGGCATCCTGTTTTCAACGCCAGCTCCATAACATTGGCGATTTTCCTGTTGTGCATCTCACCCATTGAGCCCCCGACAAAAGAGAAATCCTGGGCGTAGACGTAAACTGGCTTTTTGCCTATCATCCCATATCCCGTAATGACCCCATCTCTTGGCTTTTTCTTCCCAAGCTGCTGGCTTTGATGCTCTGCAAATGCATCCAGCTCAACAAAAGAACCAGGATCAAGCAGATAGTTCAGCCTTTCTTTCGCTGTCAGCTTGCCTTTCTTGTGCTGCAGCTCAGCAGCCGGCTTGTCATTATCCAGCTCTTTTCTTTTCTCAAGAAACTCCTTAAGCTTTCCCCCCATGCACCAAGCTTATGAACGGATGTTTAAAAAGGTTTTCAAAAAATTTTTCTAGGCTAAAACAGCTTAAACCCTTTGCTTTCTGTGGTTCCGATTATCCCGCCGTCAACTATCTTGAAGATAAATTCCTTTTCCGGCTGGATTGACCTGTGCTTCTTCAGTATAAGCCTTCGGTTGTTGTTTGGGGTTATCTGCAGCTCTATGAGGCATTTGCTTCCATATCTAAGAATGTCCCCCCCTACAATATTGACTTTGTCTTTGTTGTCAAAATCAGAGTAGACCTGGTTTGTCACAAGGATAGGAATTTCCTTTTTCCTTGCTATCTCTGTAAGGTATGCTATCTGCTTTCCAAGCTCCCTGTTAACCTCATGGATGTCCTCATTTTTGCCAAGCTCGAGCCTGTAAAGCATTGCTATCGTGTCAACAATTATCAGGCCTATCTTGTCATTCACTATGTCTTTTAATTTCTCAAACGATTTTTTTTGCTCGGCAAAGCTTGCGGGCTTCAGGAAAATGATATTGTCAAGCAGTTTCTTGTAATCCTGATTGATATGGGAAGAGATTTGCTTCAGCCTTTCAAAGGAAAAACCGCCTTCGCTGTCAACATAAACCACTTTTTTGCCTTTCATTGCAACATTTATTGCGCAAAGCAGGCAAAGAACCGTCTTGCCGGAGCCTGCAGGGCCGTATACAGTTGTTATTACATCCTTTTCATAGCCTCCGTTCAGCATTTCATCAAGTATTTTGCTTCCTGTCGGCAGCCTGTTATCTTCCATGGCAATAAGCGCTTTGAAGCTTTTTATAAAATTTGTTATTATCCCAATACCCAAAAAATTTTAAATAAAGGCAGCATATCCAGCTTACATGCCTGCATCAATCTATGTTAAGGCTGTATTATGGACAGCTTATCTTATCTCTCTGTATTTTGCAGTATTCTGGTTTCTTGTGCTTATCGACAGGGAAACCAAGCAAAAGACAAAAAAGCTGAAAAGCCACCCTTTAGTAAGCATTGCAATTCCGGCATATAATGAAGAAAAGAACATAGCAAAAACTTTAGCGTCGCTAACAGAACTGAAGTATCCAAAAAACAAGCTGGAGATAATTGTTGTCAATGACGGCAGCACTGACGGAACAAAAGAGGCCGTCACTAAGCTCATCTCAGAAAACAGGCAATTTGATATAAAACTAATCAACAAAAAGAATCAAGGAAAAGGCGCTGCCCTGAATCATGCCCTAAAAACTGCCAGGGGCGAGTTTTTTGTCTGCCTGGATGCAGACTCAATCGTGACAAAAGGCGCTCTGCTGAAGATACTGCCTCATTTTACAAGCGGCAACATAGCTGTAGTGCTTCCGCTGCTTAAAGTTGAAAAGCCGAAAAATATCTGGCAGAAAATGCAGTGGCTCGAGTACATTGTCAATATGTTTTACAAGAAGCTCATGGGCAAGCTTAACTGCGTTCATGTCTCTCCGGGCCCATTCAGCGTTTACAGAAAGAGCATATTAAAAAATATCGGGGGATTTGACGAGAACAACTTAACAGAGGATTTGGAAATAACTTTGAGGCTGCAAAGCAAAAATTACATAATAGTCCAGCTGCTTGATGCGGAAGTCTTTACTTTGGCGCCAAAAACATTCAAAGAGCTGTACAAGCAAAGAAACAGGTGGTATAAGGGCTCTGTTATCAATGCATTCAGGTACAAGCACATGATGTTCAACAAGCAATACGGGGATTTTGGCATGATCCAGATGCCGACAATAATAATTTCCGGGCTAATAGCGATGATACTGGTTTCATCTGCCATGTATTACGGATTGAAGCCGTATTTTAAAATAATGCACAACTCAATTTTTATCGACTTTGATTTTTATACATTGGCAAAGGCATTCAAGTTCGATTTCAGCTTTATGGATTTAAATTATATGGCAATTTTAGTTGCAGCCATAATGCTTGCAATATCCGTTCTTGTCTTGAAAAAATCACATACAGCAACAAATGAGAACCCAAACAAGCATGGACTGTTCTCTCTGGTTTCATATACTTTCTTCTATTTTTTAGTCATAGGATTTATATGGGTAGGGATAACTTTGGATTTAATGTTTGGAAAAAAGCAGAAGTGGTAATATGAGAATCTTAAGCAAAGACAAATATGTAATTGCAGGAGTTATAACTCTTGGAATATTCCTGCTTGGGCTTTTCTTGGGGCTAGCCATAGAGGGAAAAAGGGTAAACTACATAGAATCAGTCAGCAGGAGGCAAAACCTTGATTTCGGCAGCCTTCAGCTCCAGTATGCGTTCATAGACCAGCTCAGCCAGGACAATAACTGCCTGGCTGTGCAGAAAACCTTTGAGCACAACATCAACAATCTTGAATCAACGAGAATAAGGCTTGAAAATTTCAACAGGGATGCAACATTAAACAAAAATGAGCTGGACATATTGAAGAACGAGTATATTCTTGCCCAAATAAGGTACTGGCTTCTTGCGGAAAGAACGAAAGAAGTTTGCGGCTCTGACATAGTGAACATCCTTTATTTTTTTTCAGATGAGGAAGAATGCCCAGACTGCGAGAAGCAGGCATTTGTACTGACTTACCTCAAGAAAAAATTCAAGGATAAGCTGCTTATATTCTCATTTGACTCAAAATTCAAGGACGAGCCAATGATAGGCCTGCTTAAAAACACATATGCTGTTGACAAGTACCCTTCATTAGTCATTGAAGGGAATCCCTCAAGCGGATTCAAGGACAAAAATGCGCTTCTGGAGCAGATATGCCCCAGTTATAAGGAAAAAACTGAAGATTGCGCCTGAAAATGATAGGTGTTCTCAGGAAAAACAAAATATACTTAATAGTTTTTTTGTACCTTGCACTGAAGCTTCTTACGCTATTCAGCTATAATTCCACATGGTGGGATTCTGCCGTTTACATCGGAATGGGGAAGTACTTATATTCACTGGGCAATTCTGGATTATGGGAGCCTTCAAGGCCTTTGGTTTGGCCCATTATTCTGGGCATTTTTTGGAAAACAGGGCTGGCAACTTCAGCAGCAAGGATACTGGAGATTGCCTCTGGCAGCTTAGCAATCTTTCTTGCATACCTCATAGGGAAAAAGATATTTGATGAAAAAACTGCACTGATTTCATCATTTTTTCTTGCGATATCCCCAACATACTTTTTCTATAATGGAGTCATGCTTACCGAGACGATATCGACAGCATTCTCTTTGGCTGCAATCTACCTTTTGATTAAGCAGAAGCATCTTGCTTCCGGGCTGCTTTTTGGGATTGCATTTATGACGAGATTTTTGCAGATATTCGCATTTATCGGAATTATTTTAGCGTTAATTTATCCTAAAAGAAACATAAAAACCCTGCAAAAAATATTTTTCGGATTAATTATCGCGGTTATTCCTTACCTGATCTTTAACCTAGTATTGTACGGCAACGCATTTTTCCCGTTTTTTGACCAGATACTCCTTACAAACAACAGCGGCTGGCAAAATCACCATACGGCAAGCTATTATTTTACAGAATTGTTCAGGGAAAACTATCTTTATCTTATGTTCATAGTTGGAATAACACTGACATTTAAAAAATCAAACAGCAGGCTGGTTTTATTTCCCTTCATGACCCTATTCCTGTTTTTTAACATAATCAAACAGAAAGAGATGAGATTTTTGATAATGCTGCTGCCATACATGTACCTGCTTATGGCATATCCTATTTCCAATTTTATGAAATCCAGAAAAATAAAACCGGTTGCAATGGCACTTATGCTCATCATGTTTGTTTCTTCTATAACCCAAATATCGGCAGCCATTGCTTCAGAATCAGGAAAAACAAACCAATATGGGTTGCTTCAGAATAAGCTCGAGCAGGCAAAAGGCAGCATATGGATTTCAAGCCCGGTGATGGCTGCCAACAGCGACAAGAGAATTGAAAAACTAGTCTATTACCCCTATTTCAGCCAAAATTTTGATGAATTGACCAAAGGATCTAAAAGTGCTGACTTTATCTTTGTTGACACTTGCGACCTGGCATGCGGGCCTCTTGATGCAAAGTGCGAGAATAACAGGAAAGAGCTGATACGGCATTTCCAGCAGGAATTTAAGACTGATTATTCTTCAAAAACAGGCAGTTGCGAGCAGTTTGCTTTCCAGAAATGATGAGATTGTTTATGATTAAGCATTTGCCGCCCTATACAACTTTAAAATCCGCACATATCCTGTAAAATCCAGGCGCATACTGCCCGCACTTTACAATGTTCAAAATCCTGCATTTTTTCTTTGCTTTCCCGCACGCTCTTTTGATTTTTTCTTCAGCGGCATTAAGCTCATTCTCATGCAGGAAGATGTAAAAATGAATATTCCCGCCTTTTTTTATGTGCTTCAAAGCCAATCCCAGAAAAGCTTCCCCTCCTTTCGGCAGCGGCATCAGGATCCTATCAAATTTTTTATTTAGCTTCGGCATAACTTTTCTGGCATCGCCTAAAAACAGCTTTACTTTATTTTCAAGCTTGTTTTTCTTGATATTTTCCAAAGCGTATCTATGGGCAACTGGATTCATTTCAATCCCGTAAACTTCCCTGCATTCCGAATTTTTGGCAATTACCAGCGGATAGGCCCCGGAGCCTGAAAACATGACTAAAACAGACTCATTTGGAATGATTAAATCTTCAATCCTTTTCCTTTCATTCGACATTCTCGGGGAAAAATATACTTTTTCAACATCAAGCTTTACAAGAACATTGTTTTCCTTGCATACTGTTTCTTTTTTCTTTTCACCTGCAATAACCTTAAGCTTAGGCGTCCTGAACTTTCCCGAGTATTTTTTCGTTTTTTTTAGTACAGTCTTTATGTGGCCGTAATTTTCAAGAATCGTCTGCCCGATTAATCTTTCTTTTTTAGAAAGCTCTTTCGGAAAATCAGAAAAAATCATGATGTCTCCGACTACATCAAAAGAGGAAGGCACCAATTCAAGCTCTTTTTTTGGCAATTTATCTTTTAGGTAAAATTTTAGGTTTTGTTTCATAGTCACCCAAAAAACTCCCCCAGCCCTTTCTGCCTTTTTTTCTCTTTTGCCTTAGCCAATCCTTCAATCTGGTTCCTGACCCTTTCTTCAGAGAAATCATGCTTGTCAACAAGCAGCTTCATTATCTTTTCTTCGTCAATATTTTTCCATTCAAGATGGAAGTTCTCATCAGCAGGCATATTCCTTATCAGTTCAAATACTTCTTTCCATTCAAACTCAAAAAAATCACTCCATTTGGCATCCTCAAACAATTTTTCAAAATTTGTCCCGTGCTCCCTGACTAGCTTCAATGCGGTTTTCGGCCCAACACCCTTTATCCCTCCGCCGTTGTAATCAGTCCCGATAAGCATTGCCAACGCCACCAATTGGTCATGGCTGATGCCCATATGATCAAGATTTTCTTTTAAATCTATCATGTCAGGGCTTATAATCTCAAAACTCAGCTTGTCTTTTCTTTTCTTTTTGCCGGCAATGTTCAGGTTTCTCACAATCCTTGGGGCTCCAAAAAGCAAAGCATCTGCATCATTTGTAGCCAGTGCAAATGCGTTTCCAGTCTTAACAATAAGGGATGCCTGAGCTTCTGCTTCAGAAGGCGCTTCAATGACCGGCAAGCCAAAAGCCTCAACAAGCCTTTTTGCCTCGCCAATCATCTCCTCTGTCAGCCTTGAAGTTCTCGATGCATACTTTTTCATAAGATCTTCATCAGCCTTTTCCTTTGCCTGCTCAAACTTTTTTTGCGCTTCAATCTTCACTTCCTTTCTTTTTTCAAGCGTCAAATGCTTCAATTTTGGAGGTTTGCCGTCAAACACAAAAGCGAGATTTATATCGCTTTGGAGCAGGCTTGAAACCCTCGAAAGCAGCCCAATCAGATGGGATGTCACATTGCCCTTTGAATCCGTGAGCAAAGTTCCGTCCCTCTGCCTTATGGAACTTAAGAACTGGTAGAGCCACATGGGAGAGTCAACAGCCAAAACTTTATTTTTAAGCAGCCCTATGTCAATCTGCTTAATTAGCAATAGTTCTGTTAAGGCAACTCCCATTTTATATCTTCTTGAATGTTAAATTTAATTCTTTTCCCATCATCCCTTGCGCCTTTTCTGATAAATCTCCTCCAGAAATAAAAAGGACCGGCAATCTTTTCATCTGCCCCTTTACATATGCGCTGCTAAGGTCAGAATCGCTTATCCTTTTCTTGCTCTTTGCCCTGCAGTAATACTGCAGATTGCCAACAACGCTTGGAATCTCAAGAATGAACTCAATTTCAGAGTTTTTTTTTATTATCTCGCTTGTTATTATACTTATTTTATTTTTTTCAAAAAATTTATTTATTTCTTTGAGGAACTGGTCTTCATTGTCTTTGGAATGGTGTTTTCTTTTTTCCTTTGGCTGTTTTGAAATTGTTTGGGGATTATCTTCTTTCTGTACCCCTTCTTTTTGCCTTAAATCCAATTGCCTCTCTTCAATCTTTTTTTCTACCGGCTTTTCTTCTATTTTATTCTCAAAAGGCTTTTCCGGAATATTCAGTTTTGACTTTATCAGCTTTTCAGCATCTTCATTGCTTTCCAAGTACCACTTCCAGAAAATTTCCTTGCTGTCGTCATGCGTGACATTCAAAGGCACTGCAAAATCTTTGATTTCCCTCAATGCAACCCTGATGACCGGCTCAAGCTCTGAATCCCTCAATGCCCTGCCTTGCTGCAGCATATCATAAGCCTTTTTTTCCTTGTCATTCATGCCTGATACAAATTTTTGCAGCATTGATTCTTGCCCTTGAAGGTAGTAGAGCGGAGAGTTCCCAACCTTTATTGCTGAAACCTTCAGCTTGTTTGTTGCAGTCAATTCCGCAAGATGCGCAGAAGCCATAAGAATGTCGCTTCCTATCTCCTTTGCAATCTGCACAGGCAGCACAGGGCCTTTTAGTTTTATAAATTCAAGGATTTTGTCTCTGTGGTCCATAATCCAGAATAAGGAAGGTTTGTTTTTATATTTTGTTGTTGGACTATGGCCTTAACCACTTAATCTCATAATAGGTCACATCATTTTCTGCATCAACTATCCCTATCAGCAGCCTTTTTTTTGTAGAATGCGCAACACGATTCTTTGCCGCAAATTCATACCACGTCAATACAGACCCTTCATGCACCGGAAAAACAACCCACCTTGCATGGTCTTCTCCTGGCTTCACTCCCCTGTCATAAATCCTAAAGTCTGCTCCGAACTTCAATGCCGTCTTTATTATATATCCCCTGTTCCTTATGTCTTTATAGACACAATACCTTACCCAGAAATTCGGCTCAAATTTTTGCGCTTTTTTCAGGAATTTCTCGAAGCCAACCGGCTTATTCCTCTGGTCATAGGCTATCAGCCTTTTTTTTTCAAGCAGATAAACTGACTCTATCAGGGAAAGCTGAACTCTGCCGTCATCCAATAATTCACCATACCTGCTTTGGTTATAGAACTCTCTAGCGTTGTCCGAGCTTTCTGTTAGCACCCTTTCATTTGAAAGGTATGCATTGACAGGCTCCTTGATTATCTTCTCTTCTTTGGCTTCTTTTTTGGGAAGCACTTCTTCGGCGTCTTCTTTTTTCTTTGATGTCATAAAATAGAGAATAATGGTATATTATCTCATTTAAAAACTTATTTCTTTTCAATATCGAAAACAAAAACCATTAAATATCCTGATTCAATACTTGGCTTCATGCAAATAACATTCCTTGGAACTTCTTCAATGGTTCCGACAAAAGAGAGAAACCAGATGGCTGTTTTTCTTAGCTATGGCTCTGAAGGAATCTTGTTTGACTGCGGGGAAGGCACCCAAAGGCAGCTCAAGATAGCGGGCATAAGCCTGACAAAGGCAACAAAAATCTTAATAAGCCACTGGCACGGCGACCATGTTCTCGGATTGCCTGGCTTGATTCAGACATTGAGCTCAATGGATTACAGCGGAAAGCTGGAAATTTATGGCCCAACAGGAACAAAAAAAAGAATGGAAATGATGTTCGAGGCGTTCATCTTCGACAAGAGGCTGGACTTTATCGTCAAAGAAGTGAAAAGCGGGATTTTTTTTGAAAATAATGATTTTCAGCTGGAAGCACATGGGCTGGAGCACGGAATTGAGACGCTAGGCTATAGGTTTGTTGAAAAAGACAAACGAAAAATAGACATGAAAAAAGTAAGGAAGCTGGGCATTCCGCCTGGGCCACTGCTCGGCAAACTTCAGGACGGAAAAAGCATAGAATTCAACGGAAAAAAGATTGATGCAGATGAAGCTACTTACACTGAAGCCGGCAAAAAAATCGCATATATAACTGACACGCTGCATTGCGACAATTGCTATAAAATAGCCCAAGATGCAGATTTGCTCATGTGCGAGGCAACTTACTCCTCCAAGCTTGAAAGCAAAGGAGAAGAATACGGGCACATGACTGCAAAGCAGGCAGGACAGATTGCAAACAAGTCGAATGCAAAGCAGCTTGTCTTAATTCATTTCAGCGCAAGATACAAAAACACCCAGGAATTAGAGGAGGATGCAAGGGACATTTTTGACAATGTGATATGCGCAAAGGATTTCATGAAAATTGATTTATAAAAAAGAGCGGAATAATGTCATCCAAATCCAAAGGAAGCAATGCTGAAAGGGAGTTGCTGCATAAATTTTGGAGCACTGGAAAATGGTGTGCAATCAGATCAGCCGGCAGCGGCTCTATGAAATACCCGGGTCCTGACTTGTTAGCTGGCAACTTGGCAAGAAGAATGTCTATCGAATGCAAATCGTCAAAAAGCAATAAAATCTACTTAACTAACGAGGATATCGCCCAGTTAAATCAATTCTCAAAAGTATTTGATGCAAGGCCGTGGTTCGCAGTCAAGTTTTTCAGGAAAGACTGGCTATTTGTAAGCATAGAGGATCTGGAAAAAACACCTAAAGGATACGCCATCGGTTTAAAAGAAGCAGAGCTTAAAGGGCTGTCTTTCGAAGAATTGATATCATATTAAAAACTAATGCCTCTTCTTCATGGCCCTTTCAATCTTTATCTCTTCCCTGACGATTTTGTCTACAACCCTTTCAATGTGCATCTCTATCCTGGCAATTCTTCTTTCCATCAGGACCAGAATCCTCAAAGAATAAACAATAGCAGCCAAAGTTCCTATTATAACTGCAAGAGTTATCTCCTGAACGCCAAAAACCATCTAATCACCTCTATTTTGCATTAATCCCATTTTATTCGCTTATTTAAATAGTTTTCGCAAATTGAGAATTTGCGAGAACTCCCGAAAACTTTGTTTTCGAAAAATTTGGATTATGACGTTGCATCTTTCTTGGGTTTTTCCGCCTTTTTGCCTTTTCCTTTGTTTTGGTTCATCATCCAAGCTTTTTTTGTCGTGTATTGGGCCGGATTCCGTATCCTCTGGCAGAAACTGTCGGGCTTGCATACCCCAATCCCAACCATATACGCTTCATTGCTGCAGTTTGGAGGCAAAACTTTCTTGTGGCTTTGCTTGTGGTACCTCAGCTGCCCCATAAGGTAAACTTCCCTTAACGGCTCCCTGTTTTTTGAATTCCATTCATTGAGCTTTTTTTCTATGGCATCATAGCCCCATCCTATTGAAGTGAAATAATTAAGCAGGACAAGCAATGCCCTTTTTCTTCCGTCCTCCAATCCGTTGAGTATGAGCTTCACACACGGCGGGAACAGCTCTTCAGGCAACGCATTTTCAGGTGCTGCAAACTCTTTTTTTCCGCCAAGCTTGACCTCTTCATGCCTGATTCCAAAATCCAAGGCTTCCATCAGCAGCCCTTTTGCCTCATCGCTTTTGGCATTCTCCCTTGCAAGAAACACATGCCTGCTTATCCTGACATTTTTTGGAGCCGCAAGCTCCTTCCTGAAAAGCAAGACTTTTTCAGGATTTAATGGCGTTGAAGCCAATCCAGACTTTTCATGCAGGGAGTACGGCATCCTGTACAAGTGCCTTGAGGAAATAAGCAAAGTGTCTATGTTCAGGAACGGCTCGGCATTCAGTGCCCTGTTTTTGTTAATGTAGTAAGTTATTTCATTTGCGTTTTTGCCAGTCTTTTTCATTATGGCATTAAAGTCATTATTTTCAAAGCCCATTATCTTTTCCCCAAGCGGCTTTTTTATCATCTCCTTTATGTACAGCGCAATCTGCCTTGGGGCATCGGGAAACAGCTTTTTTGTGCCTTCATTCCTTATCTTCTCAGGGAAAGCCTCAAAAGGCACCCCTATATGGAACCCCTTGTTGCCTGAGAACTTGCATGAAATCGATTTTATGCCGTGAAACTTCAAAGCCTTTACAATCAAATCAGCGGCTATTTTCGAATATTCAAAAAATCCGCAGTCTATGTCAAGAACCAAGTCCCACCCGGACCTTAAATTGTCAAGCTCATGCTTCTTCATCGAAGTGTCAAGCTGCAAAGGGTTTCTCCAAAGCTCTTCAGATGCGTGAAAAGAAGTTGCGCCCTGCTTGGCAAGCTCAAGAATATCGCCCGAATGCCTCAGCACGTCAGGCCTTTTGCCGAAATTATCGCTGAATTTGACTGCAATTTCCCTGTCTTTGGAATTTGCAATTATCCCTTCCCGGATATCTTCCCTTTTGTAATAGCTTAAAGAAACATTTAAAGGAATCATAGCCCTGGGTATGTTTTTTGTTATTTAAGGCTTTTGCAGCAATGTTTAAAAAGAATAAGCCAGCACGAAAGCCAATGGACAGGAAGTTAGAAGATTTCAACAGCCTTGTTGAAAAAATAAAAGATTTGGATACTCCTGTCATTGTTGAAGGCAAGAAAGACAGGGCAGCATTGGAAAAATTCGGCATCAGGAACATAATTGAGCTCAATAAAAAGCCATTGTTCCAGATTATCGAGGAAATTTCAAGCTCAAATAATGAATGTATTATCCTGACTGACCTGGACAAAGAGGGAAAAGAGATATACGGAAAGCTGAATTCAGGCCTGCAAAAGCACGGCACCAAAGTTAACAATAAACTGAGGAATTTCCTGTTTAAAAATACGAAGCTCAGGCAGATTGAAGGAATCGGCTCTTATTTTGGAATATAAGCATTAAGTTTTTAAATAAAAACGCATTATACAATCACAAGATGACAATAAAAAATCAGCTGAAAACAGCCATACTGCTTGCGCTGCTAACATCCATTCTGCTGTGGATTGGCAGCCTGTTCGGAAAAGCAGGATTCTATTTTGCATTGATATTTGTGGGACTGATGAATTTTGGCTCTTATTGGTTTTCTGATAGGATTGTGCTTTGGATGTACAGGGCAAAAGAGGCAAAGCAAAGCGAATATCCAAATTTTTACAAGATTGTGAAGGAAATTTCTAAATTAAGCGGATTGCCAATGCCTAAAGTTTATGTTATTCCGACAAATTCGCCGAACGCCTTCGCAACAGGAAGGAACCCTGGTCATGCAGCAGTTGCAGCAACGGAAGGCATCCTGAAACTGCTGAACGAGGAAGAGCTTAAAGGCGTTATCTCCCATGAATTTGCCCACATCAAGAACCGGGATATCTTAATTTCAACAGTTGCAGGAACAATTGCAGGAATCATCTCTTACATAGCCAATATGTTCATGTGGAGCGCAATTTTTGGCGGCAGGGACGATGACAACAGGGGCAACATAATCAGCTTATTGGTATTGGCAATACTCACCCCAATAATCGCTTCATTAATCCAGCTTGCAATTTCAAGAAGCAGGGAATATCTTGCTGACGAGACTGGAGCAAAAACCGTAAAAAATGGAAATTCTCTTGCAGATGCCTTGGAGAAAATAGAGAAGAATGTCGACGCAAATCCATTAAGGTTTGGGAACCAGTCAACAGCGCATTTATTCATATCCAACCCGTTCAGAGGGCAGGCGCTCATGGCATTGTTCATGACGCACCCGAGCACCAAAGAGCGCACCCAAAGGCTCAGGGCAATGAAATTTTAGGCTTTTTTCCTGCTTTTCTTCTTCGGCTTAATTGAGGATTCTTTAATCACTTCTTTTTGCGCTGATTTTTTCTTTCGGGCAAATGTATAGATCTTCCCGGCTATACCTATAGATAAAAACACAATTCCCAAAATTATTATTGCATGAGTATAGGTTCTCAGAAACAAAAGAAGAGCCACACTTATCAGCGCTTTTGGCTCAATGCCAAACCCTTCTCCAAACATGTTCCCGAGGATTGATGTTGTGTCTATCCCGACAAAATTGTCATAAATGACTATCACCATGTACGGCAGCATTATAAAAATTCCGATATTCAAAGAAATGCCTGCCAATTCCAAAACAAACAATTTTACGTCCATCAACAACAAATACAGCAAAATCAGCAGTATAAGTATGGCGGCAAAATAGACAAGCTTATTGTTGCTTAAATAATTCATGAATTTAGCATAGCCTTCAAAAACCCCGCTATCCGGAATTTGGCCCGGCATTGCCCCTCCAACAACATCAAAGAAAAACTCCCTGTCATTTATTTTGCCGGACTTGTAATCCTTGCACAAGCTTCCTATCTTGCTCAAATCAGGTAGCAATGAACTTTTCTGCATTTTATTGCATTGGTTTTCAATCTCCCCTGATTCTATTTTGCTGCAGCTCTCTCTCACTCTGGCTTCATTTTCAATTTTGGCATTGCTTTTTTTTAGCTCCCGGTAACCTGCACAATCCTCTTTCATTGACTCAAGCAGGCTTCTGTTGGCGCAAATCTGGCTTATGGTTACCAAGTTTCCCTGCTCCAGCGATGAGCATGACTCTGCCAACTGGCCAATTACTTGCTTTTGGGCATCGGGCGAGGCGTATGCAAAAATGTCCCCAAAAATTCCCTTAATCAGGTCCGGAAAATCAAAAGCTACTGAAGAAAAAATCAATGTCGCGACAACTAAAACAATAAGAGATTTGACTATTGATATGGGGAATTTTTTTACCATGAGCCCTCCTGCACAATTCCGTTTAATAAATTTGCCTTGAATTCTTCGCTTATTTTGCCTAAACTTACTTCATGCACGCTTATTGCCTTTTTTAATATATTTTCATATTTTGACAAATCCAAATTTAATCTCTTGCTTGTTATGACAGCAATACCTATGTCTGATTTTTCGATGTCTTCTCCTCTTGAGAAGCTTCCAAACAAGATGATTGTTTTTGGCTGGTTGTATGATTCGGAAAGGCAGTCTATGATGCCTGATCGGTATATCAGCTCCAAATTATGCAGTCTTTTAAGCCTTGCAAAATCAATGTTTTCCCTGTTTGCAAAAACCTTTGTTATTACCTTGCCCTTTTCCTTTATTATTAACCTCTCTTTTGCTAATCTGTCTGTTGCAGAAATGATGGTTGGCATGGATAATTTTAATATTCTGGAAAGCTCTCTAAGATGGAATTCCCTTGATGGATTATCAAAAAATACCGCTAAAACCTTCTGTATGGTAGATTTTTCTATCATTTGATAGATAAAAGTATCAATTGATATTTAAAACTATCGGTTTAATAAAGGACATAAAAATTTCTGAAAATTACCACCCTTCCTTGCCATATCTTTGAAAAATTTACTCTCTTATCAACTTTTATTTTTTCTTTCATTATAAATAAAAGTATTATTGAATGTATAAATGTTTTGGTTAGACAGAAAAGTTCGTGAAACGTACAATATTAAACGAGCTTTTTTCCCTCGTAAATTTTGTCCTCGTGAGGATTTTTTTGAGGCAGCCCACAAAAAATCCGAAACAGAGCTGACAAAATTTTCAGAGCTGGAAAAAAGTTAAGTTGAGTGAAGCGAAGCTACGAAGTGGCGAGCGGAACGAACCGTTTAATATGTGTTATATTCTTTTCCCATGCGTAGTGTGGGAAAACTGCGTCCGCAGACTTTTTCTGCGCCCAAGTGTGTTTGAGGCGACTTTTATGTAAGAAAAGGGCGTATAATCTACAGAGATTATGCGTAGGCTCAAATAGGATAATGAGGTTAGATACTAGAGTACTTACGTTAGGCGAACTTTCCCAAATTAAGAAAATTTATAAATCAAAAAATCTTCTTTTTTGTTAATGACAAATACTAAATGGAAAGCTTTTGAGGAACTTGTCAAAAAAATTTATGATATATTCCTATCAGAATACGATAAAAATGTTAAGCACGATATTAAAATTAAAGGAAAATCTGGGCTGGAACATCAAATTGATGTTTTTGTTGAAATTTTTATGCCAATTCTAACAATTAAAGACATAATAGACTGTAAACATTGGAATAGCAGAGTTAAAAAATCTGACGTAAAAGAAATTTATACTACTAGGGATGAGGTCAATGCTAATAGGGCTACAATAATTTCTCGTAAGGGATTTCAAAGTGGTGCAATTCAGTTTGCTAAATTTAACGGGATTAATTTATATAAAATTCTGAAACCAGAAGAATTGGGATTGCACACTGCTGTTTTTAAGGTAGAAGGCATAAAAGAAGAAGTCATTAAACTTAATGTTCAATTAGAAGCTGAAAATCCCGAACAATTAAATCAATTATTTTCAAAATTTCATAAGAAGAAAAATTATAATGAGGTCACGATTTATAACCAAAAAGGAGAAGCGATAGCAAATGTTTTCGATTTGATGGATGATGCTTTTAGTCATTTGCGAAAAATTCCAGAACCAGGTTTAGAATCTACGACAAGGTTTTTAAATAGTTACATGATAATAGATGGCAAGAAAAGAAAGGTTAACTTTATTGAAATATGAATTCAAAAGAGACCAATAAAAACAGAGAGATCTCAAGACATTAAAAATATAAAATTGCTCATAAACGATGTAGTTAATAACAAAATGTTTCTTGTTGAAAAACCAATTGGATTTGATTTGTTGGAAAAGGATGGAATTTAAATGGGTAGTGAATAAAGAGGATATAGAAAGATTAAATAATTTCGTAGATAAATTTAAAGGAAATAATTTTGTGAAAGGTAGGGTTAAGAGGAACTTATCCGACAGTATACCTCAATTTACTGAATCTGAATTTTGGAAATGGATGATTGGCTGCCTCTTGACAACACAACAGAGATCTGGTCCAAACAGCAGAATTTCTAAATTCTTAATAATCACCCCTTTCCCCTTAAGCTATGATTCTTGTAAAAAGACTAAAAATCTTAAGAATTATTCATATGAGGTGCTTACCAAATCAAGAGGAATAAGAAGAACAAACAAAATCAGTGAAGAAATTAAATTTAATTTTGATTGGTTGGTGAATGATGGTTGGGAAAAGATTATCAACATTTCAGAAAAGCTTATGGAAGCGAGGAAACAAAAGCCTTCAACAGAAAACATTAAGGTAGAACGAGAAGCATGCTTACTTGTTCAAGATTTGAAGGGGATAGGACCTAAGCAATCAAGGAATTTATGGCAGGCTATGGGTTTAACAAGATATGAGATACCAATTGATAGCAGAATTATAAAATGGTTAAATAAAAATGAATTTCCATTTACTTTATCACCATCTGGATTATCGGATGAGAACTATTATCAGATGTTAATGGGGGGTATACAGGAATGGTGTGAAAGAGCGGATATTTTTCCTTGCATTTTTGATGCAGCAATATTCTCAAGCTATGATGAAGAATGGCCAGAAGATTATGAACTTTGGTGAATATTAAAATTAATTTTTTCAGAAAAAATGAAAAATAAAAAACTCACAATTGAAGAAAATATAAAAAAATTAAATTATTTTACTAGTATAGCTAAGGAAGCCGAGAAATCTGAGGATTTTCCAACAAAATTGGGTGCCTTGACTATTTATGCCGGAATGGTGGATTTCTCTGCTATACAAGCAGCAAAAGTTCTCGAACAAGTAATACTAAAATCACAGATAAAATTAAACAAAAGACCCTCATTTAAACCAAAATCTGATGAATATTTTTATAATTTTCAAGTCCCTAGCAGAAGAATAGGTAGAGTAATAAGCTCTCATTTACCTTTCAGACCCTTAGCTGGAACTAATGAAGAAAAAGCTCAGGAAATTACTTCTAAAGCTAAAAAATTTTTAGAATCACTGAATAACTTTCTTAATTATCGGAACACTCTGGTTCACCATTTAGGAAATTCTAAGTTTAGTAAAGAATATTTATACGAACTACTAAATAAAGCAATATCAAAGTACAAAGAATATGTTATGGCTCATGAAGAATTTATGGACATAATAGCACCCTACACTCTTACTAAAGAACAAAGAGAAGAACTTTACAAATAGAAAATTAGAAAAGATGATATTACTATTATCAATTCAGCTATTATGTTCTCAAAAATGCCATCTAAAGTTATCATTTTTAGTTAAATCAACCTATATAATCTGGCTTTTCTTTCTTGTTTTTTCTCTCTTGATATTTTCTAATGAAATATCTTATTAACCAACGTGAGCCTGCGTATATTGTACATATTAAAGTCAATAGCGTTGTCCATGTCACAAAAAAGGTCAATTTATTTGTGAAATCTTTAGAGCTTTCAATAATGTAATCCAAGAGTGAAGGATCAGGAATTCGGATAAAATTATAGTAAGTTCCATTAAATCCAACATAAAGCCATGTAGGAATTGTCCGGATTTGTATTGTGGTAGTCCCATTAACTAATTTTAGATTTTTTTCATGTAGTTCTTTTCCATTGCCAAAATCATAATACAAATCAGCAGAACAATCTTGGCATGGAACACAAACAGGTTCAAAACTACTACATAAGTTTAACGTGATATGTAGCAAATCTCTTTCGCCAAAATTTTCATTATATGCTGCATCAATGTTATATGCTGGTACTATAGACATCATGCCGGGAATTGGAATCGCTACTCTATCTCCACTCCACCATAAAAATTGCTGATAAAAGAGAAGAGAAACCATCACGAATGAAAGAAATGCCGTCAGTAAAATTCTTTTTTCTGTAGGAATACCTCTAACAAACTCGTGCATTTTCTCAGCATTGGTTTTATATTTCTTCTTTTTCTTCATTTATGTATTCTAGAGCTCTTTTTTTATTCCATTTATGTACTCCTTTTTCTTTAAATTCCACTAATAATGTTGTATTACTAAAATATCGTCCACAAGTATATGCTAATAAAACTAAAACAATTATAAAAAAAGGGTATATGACCCAAGTTTCTCCACTTAAGATGGCTCTTAAAAAATCAAAAAAAGTTATGATAAGTACAACTAAAAAACTAACCATAAAAGCTTGATAAACACTCAACTGTCTCTTTAATTCTGATAATTTTGATTTTTTTACAATATTTAGCATTTTTTCTGCATTCATTTGTCAAAATCATTTAGTTTCTCTTTTTATAAAATTAACAAATTTATAACCGAATTCATTTTGCCTAAACTCGAGATTTGGTTTATGGAAAAAATGATCATATGGCATAGAACCAGTATTTGCTTCTCTTTTCAATTGTTCAAATGATTCCCCAACCTTTTCGAAAGCCCGACCAATCGAATCAATATCCCTTTGTACTAAGCCGTGTCCAGACAGCACATTTATCAAGGATTTTTCTCGTGGATTTAAAAAAGATTCATTAATTATAGTATGATCTTCCTCGTAGATACTTAATAGATAGACAAGTTCTTCCTCAGATAGTCTATCTAAAATATTAAGAAACGAGAGTTTTTCGTCAAAAGAAATTTTCTTTTTATAAGAATTTATTGCCAAATTTAAATATCTCTTTCGTTTTTCTTCTCTATTCTCAAAAGCTACCTTTTGAACAAGTTCTCGGATAAATTGTATATTTTCCGCAGATTTCCTAGCATCATCAATCATAAACAAAACATCGACTTCATTGATAAATTCTTCCCACCACTCTTTATTTCTTTTACTAAGATATTCAAAGCCCTGAACTAGCAAGGCAAAAGATCCTGTTGTTGCCCCAACAATCCCCCCAAATAGAATGTCTATTATTGGTGCTACAGTCTTAAAGACTTCAATTCCAAACTCTTTTTTCTCATTCATTTTTATTTAGTTGGTTTCTAATCCTTTAAAAAGGCTTCCATACATTACACTGAAAATGTTTGACATAACGTTAACAGAGTATGCAAATATGAGAAACTTACCTATCCAAAAATCAGTAACCTTTAAATTCCCTTATTCATTCTATTTTCTATAGTAAAAGGGATTGATAATCATGCTTGATTGGGATAAAAAGCAATGGAAATTATTCTGGCTAGGTAGTACTGGATTTTTCATTATAACTGGTGTTTTTGGGATAATGAGTCAAGTTTGGTATACGATTGCAATCTCGGTAATTATGACATCTATCTCAATTATACAATATAAAAAAATTTAATCATGAGTAAAGAAGAGCTAGATAGGAAAATTTCTGAATTCAGGGATTTTTTAGAGAAAAATAATTTTCCTGTTGTGAATTTAATATTTGAAAATTTTCTTAGTGGGAAAATAAAAAACAAATTCTTAGATTTAGTTAAATTATCAAAAAAAGTAGATACCTCAAAACAGGAAAACGAAATAAAATTTGATTTAATAAAACTACTCGATAGAATCGTTAGATTAGATCCAACAAGAATTAAGAAATATTATCTTTGGGATATTGCTGTTGAAGAAAAAACAGATTTTGTATTTGAGAAATTCCCAGAGGTAAAAGAATTATTGGACGAAGATGGGCTTATTCAAATACCTTACAACTCTGATTTAAATAAGAATGGATTCAGATACAAGGATAGTTATCTAATTTTTGAGAATGCTTACAGCAGAAATTTTCATCTAACACAATGGTTAATAGAAAATTGGAAAAATAATTTTGTACTAAAACTTCCGATTAACAAAAACTGTTTAGGAGTTTCTGAAACAAGGAGACAAGTAGAATTACTTTCTCATTGGCAAGGTCCTAAAACAATTAATCAAATTAAAGAATCTTTAGCGGGAAAGGAATTTGTCGTGAAAGGCCCAAGTTTTTTTGATGCACCTTTGATGGATAAAACAGAGTTCTTATTTAATTCACGAGATAATAAGTGGCATTTGCAAATTGAGGAGTTGTTACCTCTAGACGGCATTGAACTTGGAACAATAATTAATTATCAAGACAAAGAACATAAATTTTATACTAGGTATCTACATGCAATTACTAACAAAAATCTGTCAGAATGTTTTCATATGGATGGTGGAATAAGAGTTTACAAAACTTATGAAAATTTTGAAAGGAGGAATAAATCTGAATTAAAAGATTCTAGCATAACAAGTTACTCAGATAGATATAAATTTTTTAGAGTAGATTCAGAAAGTGGAATTTCATCCTTTCAAGAGATTATTGGTTTGTTTTTCATAGCAAACCCTTATGTTTTAGAGTTTTTTGATGGAGAAAGTAATTTCACCAAAGATTTAGAAAAAAACAGAACAGGCATTTTAGAAATAGATTTTAAGTATAAAAAATTCAATTAATTAACAAGTTAAATAAAGTAATCCTTAAATACATATTGATATTTGTAAAAATTTATGAATAATATAATAATAAATGCTTCGAATGGAATCAACGCTTCTATATCTATTTTAAACAACAATCCACCTATAAATTATTCTATAATAGAAAGTATAGCAAATAATGCTGTTTCAACTTTAACAAGTGCTAATACGGCTTTTATTGATCCTTACTGGTTTTATAGTGCCGCTGCACAATCTGCCGCAGCAATTGTTGGTCTTATGGGTGCTTTCTTAACCACTAAAATCATAAGTATACATAGTCAGAAAAAACAATTAAAACAGAATATTTCGACTTACAAAAATCAGATAGAGTTTATAGAAAAAGAAATAAAACCATTTCAAGAATGGATAAAAAAAATTGATGAGGATGAAGAAAGAAAAAATGTTATAAAATTCTTGGATGAAATAAAAGAAACAATAAATCTAGATAATCCCCCAGAGTTTGAATCAATTCTGAAAGAAGCAAGAGAATCTGAAGATTTTAAAGACATCAGTGAAGAAATTCTAAAAGAAGAGTACAATGAAGAATTTTTTAATTCAGTAAGAAACTATCGCCGTACGCCACCTTTTGCTAGGGGACTCTCTAACTTATTCACTTCAAATTTAGACGCAACTAGAGATAAATGGAATAGGTATCGAGAATATTCTGATTATATAGATAAAAAATTAGTAGAAGTTGAATCACTCAAAAAATTAATTTCCATAAAAGAAGATGAAATAAAAAGTCTAGTAACACTAAAGGAGTTAAGAGATAACATTTTTTCACTAATAATATTTTCTATATTGGGTGTTGTTGTCCCATTAACTTTATTAATGTTGAATTATGAGACAATGCTTAAATGGCGATTAATCGTTCTTGCTCTTTTTATTTTTGGATTAAGTCTTGTTGTTGTTACTATTAGCAATGAAATAAGAAAAATATTTTCAAGCAAATATTGATACATAAAACAAATAAATAGTCTAACCTCATTATCCGTTAGTCTTTCTTTCTCTTAAGAGAAACAGTAATCGAAGGGGCGCAGAAAAAGTGAATATAACACTAGTTTCACGAACTTTTACTTTATTTTCATACGTAAATTTTCCATTTTTCTAACTCTCCTTATACTCCCCTTCGACAACGTCCTTTATCTGCTTTGCCTTTAAAGGGCCTATCTTGCCGACTTCCTGCAGCTCCTTTTCAGAGGCATTCACAATGTTTTTTATTGTCTTGAAATGCTTCAGCAAGGGCTTTGCCAAAGTAAGGTTTATGCCGGGCAGCGAGCTTACAAAATACTCCTGCTGCTCTTTTAATGTGGCTGGCTTTCTGTCGGCATGCAGGCTGAAGTCCTTGCCCGTTTCGTCCTGCTCCCTTCTTGCTATTATCTGCAGCAAGGCAGCAGTTTCCTTAGAGCTTCTTGTCTGCACAATCGGGATGCCGTAGCTTACGGCAATCGTGGCAAGCATACCCAGGATTGAATTTTGATGCACGTTCCTCACGCTGTAGATGTCTTGGTTTCCTTCTATGACCACCATGGGCCTTTCAAAATTATTCTTGAGATTTTTTATCTGCTCAAGCAGCCTTCCGTCAATTATGCTGTCAACAAAATCGTGCACTGCTTTGACTTCAATGCCGCACCTTGAAGAAACAATATAATCCGCATAATCCAGCTTTTCCAGGCTTATGGAAACATCATTTTCAGCAAGCTCTTTTAAAATGCCGCTTCCCTTTTCCCTATAGTCGGCAAATATCCTTAACCTGCCGGCGAACCTGTTCACCGGAACCTCTTTTTTAACATTCAATGAAAGATTCAGCTTTTTCCTCAAATTTTCCAGGTGCCTGTGCATCTTCTTTTCATTATGGTGCGCAACCCACCTGTAGGCTTCATCTCTTGTGCCTTCTGCCATAAGAATAATGACTCTGCCCTTATCCTGCCTTCCTGTCCTGCCTCTCCTCTGTATGCTCCTTATCGCGCTTGGAATAGGCTCGTAAAAAATAACCAAGTCCACTTTTGGAATATCCAGCCCTTCCTCCCCGATTGAAGTTGCCACAATGACATTAAACAAGCCCTGCCTGAAATCGTCAAGCATCTGCTTCTGCTCTTTCTGGCTCAATCCAGTGTCATTTTTTTTCTGCTGCCCGACAAAAATATTGGCCTTGACGTTTGGAATCATGTTAAGCTTTCTCATAACATCAAGGGCGTTATCCCTGTATTGGTTGAAAATCATTATTTTTACATTTTCATTTTGCCTGACTTCATTTTCGACAATATTCTGCAGCTCTATCAGCTTCGGGTGCTCTACTTTTTCCTCGTGCAAAATCCTTGCCTTGACCATCGCAGACTTGAAGTTTGAATCGCCCATTACGGATTTTATCGCCTTGGTTTTGCCTGTCCTTGATTCGGCGATAAGCTTTTCAAAGTACTTGTGCAGCGCGGCAATTCCCTGGCTTTCAAGCAACTCCAGGGCATGATGCACCTTCATCATTTCAGCAAGCAAGGAAATTGAGTTCCATACAACAAAATCCTTTTCGCCGGAAGATATCTTTCCTCTCAGCTCAGCCTGCAGCTGCAGCAAGTCAGACTTTGAGGCAAACTTGGAATTCTGCCTCTGCAGGATGCCCCATTGCCTGAGCTTTTCAAACCTCTCTTTCAAAAACAGCAGCAAAAATTTTTGTATGTCTATGAATACCTTTGGAAGCTTAACTTTGACCCAGTCTATCTGCATCTCCTGTATGTACGGCTTTACATCAGGATCTTCGTCAGTCCTTACTTCAATTCCCTCAATGAAAAGATTCCTGCAGACATCCTCTATCTTGGCCATATCGCTTCCGGGAGAGGCTGTCAAGGCAATTATCCTCGGAAATCTTGAAAGCTTCATGAACTGCTTCGCGACAAAAACATAAGAATAATCCCCAACAGCGCGATGGGCCTCGTCAATCCCAAGCAGGCAAACTTCTTCAAGATTTATCCTGCTGCTTATTATGTCATTTTCCAGGCCTTGGGGAGTTGAGAAAATTATTTTTGATTTGCCCCAGAGCTCCTGCCTTTTTTCCGGGCTTACCATTCCTGTAAAAACTGCCATATCACTGCCATCGATGACAAAATGCTCCCTGAAAACATTTATGTACTGCTCAATCAAGGGTTTTGTGGGGCCTATGAAAAGCACCTTTGAATTCGGATACTGCTTGAGCCTTTGCGCAGCAAGCATAAGGAAAATGTTGGTCTTGCCCATGCCTGTAGGCAGCACAACCAAAGTGTTCTTTTCAGCGGCTGTTGCAAGAATTGTCTGCTGGTACAGCCTTGGCTCAAAGTTCTTAATCATGGAAAAAGAGGGTGTTTCCGGATTTAAATATCTATTGCAGTCATCTCTGTATTTCAACAGTCAAAACCGCTTTTCTAACTCCTGAAGCAGGCCAATAGCTCGTTATTTTAGTCTCGTCCTTCATTGTAAACTCCCTTGTTATAGGCTGCTCGCCTTTCAGCTTGTAGTTGATGTCCTGAAAAGGCCCTTTTATATCTATGCCTGCAAAATAGATTGAGCTGTCCCTGAATTTGAAGCTTATTTTCACTTTATCGCCAATTTTTGCCTTTATAGTGCTTGGGTAAAAGCCATTGTCATCGGATTCTACTGTAAACTCTGCAATGCCCTGCGGCATCTCCTGCTTTGGAGGCACATAATCAGATTCAACATCAATAGTGATTGCTTTAGTCACTTTTGGGCTTAACGAGGAATGGTTGCTTTGGACAAGCTCGGCCACTATGGTGTGTTTTCCTGAAACAATGTTATCAAAAGAGATTATGCTGTCAGCCGTGACTCTTTTATCGCTGTCGAGCCACACATGAAAGTGGCCTTCTCCCTTTCTTGGAGGCTTGCCTATCTCAACAATCCTGAAGTTTGAAGCGCTTACATTGACAGCTACTGTGCTGTTCTTTATAATGCTGCCATCTTTCGGAAATATTATCCTAATTTCCGGATTTTGGGCAGTTTCCTCAGTATCATTAATCTCTATCTTTGTAGTCCTCATGTATGCATTGTCTTTGATGACTCTTTCAATGGAAGAATCTTCTATCCTGACGGACTCTTCGGAGCATGCAGCCAGCAAGGCAAATGCCATAAAAAAAGCAAAAAAATATCTCATTTTAGAATCTTATATCCTTCAAAATTTTCTTGTTATACAGGCTGTAGCTTAAAATTGCGCCTATGACAAACAGCATGATCATCAGCCTTTTGTTTCCGTAATACACCCCTATCAGGTAGCCTATCACAAAGCCGGCAATAATGAGGAGATAAGGCAGCTGCATCTTGTTCTTCCTTTCATAAATCAGCCTTCCTGCAAACATCCCAACAAAGAATATGATGAAATAGCTTATGGCTGCGCTTGGCGATGCCAAGGCAACAATCATGCCCAAAGCCATGAGCACAACGAAAAAAAACTCCATCCAGTTCTTGTAAAATTCAAACATAAATTCACCTTGGGCCCGGATAAGCCCTGTTCTCAAAGCTTATGTAATATGCCAGCCATAATGCAATTCCGACCAAAAAGGAAATAACCAAAGACAGGAATATCGGGACTTTAGTTATCATAAGTACGGCTGCAACTATTATTGCAGGCAGTGAAAATGCGTAAAGCATCCTGCTCCCAAAATAAATTTTGCTTCCGTCAAATGGAGGCAGAGGCAATAGGCATGTTATTATATAAATTACATTGAAGATTATTGCCTTTTCTATAAGCGGGTTGGAGGAGAAAACACTCAAAATTTTAAGCAATATCAGGAGCATCAATGAGAACAAAGGACCTGCGAGCGCAATCATGGCCTGACCGAAGTAATTAATCCCGTACCTGAACCAGCCCAAGCGAGGGCCGGCAAGATGGTGAATCATAAAACCTCCGGGCATTATGAACCATAAGCTCCCATTGCTGATGAATGCCAATACCAATGCAATGATTAGTCCAAAAGTCCACATCTTGAACTCAACCCTGTAGCCTATTGCAAGCCCCCAAAGCCTTTGCCCCATATCATGGACAAGGATAGACAATGCAGCAATAAGGACTGCATTAAAAAGATTGAAAAGTCCATCAGCCAAATCAAATGATGATGTGCCCCACTCCTTGAATGATATGATGAAAGCAATGACAAGTATGGATATTGTTAATCCTCTTACCTCATAAGGCGTAAGCTTGTAAAATCTCTTTACTTTGTCTATATAGTCGACTATCTCTCCCATACCAACTCAATTCAAAATAATGTATTTAAATATATCGGAATGTCATGCATCTTTTACCAGCCCAAGCACTTCATCAATATGGCCTGCCCCCAAAATCACAAGAATCTTCTTGTCCGGCTCGGCATCCATGAGCTTTTTCAGCTTATTTGCGATGACAGCATTCCTTTCCTCAATCAGCACCTTGTAAACATTCGGATAGCGCTCTTTTAATTTGCCTGTCAGCTTTTTTATTATTTTTTTGTCCGGGACAGTTGCCAGGTCAAAATCCACCCTTTCTTTTTTCAGGAGCAATGCCTTTAAGATATCGGCAATGAAATTCATCTTTTCTTTCCAGGTTATCGAGCCTGAAAATCTTTTTAGGGTTGTTTCTATGTCCTGGTCTACAAGTGCAATCCTGATGTTTTCTTTTCTGGCAATCCTTATTGCCTGCTTCATTTCAGAGCCCGGAGCGACCCCGACAAGATTGCCGAGCTTCTTTTCAGCCCATGCCCCAAATAATGAAAAAAGAAATCCCTTGAGCCCAATCTTTTTTATGATTTTGACTTCAAACTTTCTTTGCCCATTGCTCATGAGGGCATTGATTCTCTTCGCATCAAGCTCCAGCGCAATAATCCCGGGCTTTTCCGATTCTATGTTTCTTTTGACTTCATCAAGGCTCTGCTTTGCTATATGGGAGGTCCCCAAGAACACCAGATTTTTGTATCTCATAAGTTACCAGAAAACAGCACTTTTTATAAAACCTATCCAAAAGATTTATATACTTGGCAGTAGATAAAATGGAAGTTAATTAAAACAATAAAGGTGATCTGAATGCTGAAGATGAAAAAGATAAGCGAGACTTTTGATATGAGGGTTTTTACCGATAATGGAGAATATTTTGGGGATGTTGAAGAAAGCATATTGACCCAGAACAAGGTGTTCGGATGGAGGGTAAGGGCAACAAAGAATTCTTTCCTTAACAAAGTTTTAGGAAGCGCAAAAGGCGTCATTGTCCCTCACCAGCTTGTCAAGAGCATTGGCGACATCATGATAATAAGCAAGGCTGCTGTGCCTTCCTACAGTGAAGGAGAATCTGAATCAAAAGGAAAATCTGCAAAGGATGAAGATTAATTATTAAAAGCTTAAAACCCTTGCATTGCAGTAAGGGCAGTTCTTTGGCTTCTTGGTTTCTGGGTCTATCTTGAATTTATACCCGCATGAGCTGCATTTGTGGGAAATTTTAGCATCTGTTTCAGCCTCAGCATGCCTTTGCTCTGGCTTGTGGAAAACTTCTTTTTCAATCTCTTTATGAATGCTTTTGTTTTTGATGCAGTCCGGGCATATCATCTTTTTCTCATCAAAGTCAAGCTTCAGGGAGGAAGCAGTCACTTTATTGCCGCATTTCCTGCACGGAACCATCACATCTTCCTGCTTTGGCTTTAGCCATTCCACAAGTTAGTCACCCTTCATCTTGGCAACATCAGCCATTATCCTGGCTACGCTGCCTTTGACCATCAAAGATCCTGAATCGCAGTATGGGCAAGTGCTTATAACAAGATGCTTCGCCCTTTTAAAGCTGTACTTGCATGATTTGCAGAAGTATTCTTTCATAGGACTTTCTTGTTTTTGCTGCTTAGGCTCGGCAGTTTTTGCCGAAACGCCCTTTTGCACAGGCTTTCTCTCAATGCAGCTCCTGCACATCAAGCTCTTGCCGTCAGGAGCCATGCGCATCATTGACATTTCATATTCATTGCCGCATTTACGGCACTTTATCCTGATTTCAGTGTTTTTTTCTATTTTCCATCACCGTTTTAAAAACAAAAATTCATTTCCATGCCTAATATTTAAATATTATTGTTTAATACCGCAAGTTTATACGGCTGTGGTCTAGTGGTTTGATACGAGCTTCCCAGTAACATAAAGTTATGAAAGAGCTTGTGGTCCGGGTTCGATTATGTGTGAAGTGAGCAATGCTTTCACATCGCAAGTCCCGGCAGCCGTATTTATTTAGAAACCTATTTATACTAATCCCCATAGTTCATGAGTTATGGTATGGGGTCTGTTTCACGAGATAGGAAGAAAGATAATCCACATAACGATTCTTTTCGTGCTTGGAGCTTATTTCCTTATACAGGAAAGCCTTACAGGTGCCGGCTATACAGCTGCACTTGCAAAACAGGTTGCACTGCTTTTTCTTGTTGCACTGCTGATCATTTTTTTGATACTTGAATACCTGAGGCTGGAGCTCGGATGGAGAATGCCGTTCTTTTCGCAGTTTATAAGGCCAAAAGAGCAAAATAGGATGTATGGGGTCATTTATTTTCTCTCAGCAACTGTCATTTCGCTTGCTGTATTCGACCATAAGATTGCCTTGGCAGCGCTGCTCATGACAACTTTTGGGGACATGGCTGCCGCGTTAATAGGAAAAAGATACGGAAACACTTTAATTTACAGGAACAAAACCTGGGCGGGTTTTTTGGCAGAGCTCGGAGTGAATTTAGCTGTTGGGTTTTTTGTGCTGAACAACATCTATGTCATAATAGGCATGGCATCGATTGCCACAGTCGTGGAAACATTAGTTGACGAGCTGGACGACAACCTTCTCATACCCCTGTTTGCCGGTTTTGCAGGCCAGATAATACAGTTTAGCCTATAATTTTGCAATCAACTGGCCTTCATCTATTGGCTCCACCATTTCAAACATCGACTTCAGCCCATTCTCCAAAGAAGACTCGTCGCATATCTTGTGGTGGGTATGCGGGAAAACTATCCATTTTTTGTCAAGCCCGGAAAAAGGATTCACAAATATTATGCTAAGAAACTTAAAGTTTATCAGCTTCTGCCAGTTTTTTATAACTGTGTCAAAATTGCCCTTGGAGTTTAAGGCCACAATGCCGAAATAGGCGTTATTGCTTATTCTTTGTATGATCGCATTCATATCCGAGATGCTTGGCGCAATTATAAAATACTGCTCCCTGTCTTTGTATCTGACATACAGGTCAAAGCCGTCTTTGCCATTCTCTATTTTCTCTATTTTTTTGGAGACAATATCCTTGTTTTTTATGAAGTTTACTGTCCAGTCTGCCAGGAACAATGCTGCTTTGTCCTTCATGGCAAAATTTTTAGAATTCTTATTTATAAAATTATCGAAAAATTTCGTTTTTCGGAATTTTATATTCGAAAATTTTAATTTTCTTTATATAAAATTATCGAAAAACTTGGATTTGATTTTAAAGTATTCTCAGTCGTTCTCCACCCTTGGAGCAAGAATAAATGAAAGCATTACCTTGTCAACTGTCTTGTATTCAAGCTTTAAGGGGTAGTCCTTGTTGAATTGTATCGTAACATCGCCGCTGAGCTTGGAGCCATTAATCATCTTTTTAAGGTATTCTATGCTGTATTTTGCCTTTACCTTTTCATTTCCATCCATGCTTATTTTTGTGATTTCATCTTCTTTTATGTCGATTTTTGCCTGGTTTAGGTCGCCCTCTGCATGCAGTGTAAACTTTTTCGGCTCTGCAATGAAAGCCACGCTCTCACCTACAACATCAACATCGGCAACAGCCTCATTAAGGACGCTTGAAGATGTTTTTATAGTGACCGGAAACTTCAAATCAGGGACTTTTTGCTCTTTATCTTCCAGGTCAATTATCGGCAGATTGAATGTCCTTGTCGTGCCGCTTTTCAGCTCTATCTTGAGCCTGCCTTCTTCAAGCTCAAGGGTCAGCATATCCTTTGGAGAAGCCCTCCTGAGCACCTGCTTCAGATTGGCAAGATTGATTGCAATCTCAGTGTCTTTTGTGACATCATACTCTGTGAAAGAGCTGCTAAGCAGCTTGAATACAACCATTGCGACATTTGCCGGGTCCATTGCAACCAATTCAATTGCATTCGGAGTTATTTTGAACCTTGCTTCATTCACTAAGTCAGAAATAATGGCAATGCTCTCCTTCAAGTAGCTCGGTTCTGCTAAAGTAAGTCTCATGAAACACCCCATATCAGGTTATAGTGCTTCATTTATAATTTTTATGGTTTTTATAGCCTGACCCTCTCCCCATTGCCCATTACATGCACATTCTCCCCTTTTTTATAACCCATCTCAGCTGCCAAGTCAGCCAGTGCAGAAGTCATGCTTCGCTCTCCATGCGCAGGGATTATATGCTTTGGCTTGACAAGATTTATCAAATCTCTTAAGTCTTCCCTTGCAGCATGCCCGCTTTGGTGTACATCTTTGAAAATCCTGACATTAAAATCCCTTAAATCGGCTTCCAGCCTCTTCCTGTTCTCAATGTTTGTCGGAGTCGGAATTGTCCTGCATGAGAATATCACGTGGTCTTCAGGCATAAAATTAAATTTAAGCTCCCCATTCATCATCTTTGAAAGCACGGAATTAGGTTCCCCTTGATGACCAGTTGCAACCATCAAGTACCTGCCCCTGTCTTTGGCAATTGCCTTGAGCTTTCTTTTTATCTGCCCGCTGAATTTTAAAACTTCAACTTTGTTGGAAAAGTTCGCAATGCCGGCTGCCTCTGCAGCCCTTACATATTTTGCCATTGAGCGGCCCATGAAAACTATCTTCCTGTTCATCTTCCTGCCGAATTCAACTATGGAATTCAGCCTTGCGATATGGGATGAAAATGTTGTTACAACAACGTGCTTGTTTTTTGACTCTATGCCGAGCATTATCTCTCTCAGCATCTCCTTTGCTATGCTCTCAGAAGGCATTTTTCTCGCATCAGCTGCATAGGTCGAGTCGCAGACCAAAGCCAAGACTTTTTGATTGCCGAGCTCTTCCAGCCTCCTGAAGTTCGGCTTTTTTCCAAGCGTCGGAAACAGGTCAAACTTGAAGTCATTTGCGTAAAGTATGATTCCCTCTTTTGTGTGCAAAGCAATAATTACTGTATGGGGAGTTGAATGGGTCATGTGCACGAACTCTATCTTCACATTGCCTGATGCCTGGAATGATGAGTTGGCAGACATGCTCCTTATCTTGCTGTTGAGTCTTATCTTGTCTTCTGTTATGATGCCATTTATTACTTCTGAAGTGAAAGGGGTGCACATTATTGGGGCTTTGAAGTTGTTTGCAAGGTAAGGTATTGCGCCGACATGGTCAAGATGCGCATGGGTTGGCAGGATCATCTTGACTTTTGACTTCCAGTCGCCAATTGCAGAAATGTCAGGAACAGCGCCTGCATCCATGAGCTCATTGGGATTTATGCTTATTATGTCCTCGTCCCTTGTGTATTTTACATAATTCTCAAGGTGAATCCCCAAATCAAGAATGTAAACTTCGTCCCCAATCTTCACGGCTGTTGAGTTTTTCCCGACTTCATCATAGCCGCCCACTGTGCAGATTTCTACCATTGAGGATTAGCAATCAGAGGATGGTATAAAAAGGTTATGTAGATAATTCGTTCAATAGTTTCATTGCTTCTTTTGATTTTCCAATAGGAACAAACAAGTGGTCATGATAATAGGCAGAAACAGCATTAATACTTATCCCATTGGAGGCGAGCTTATTTGTTATCACCGCTAAGAAACCTATTGCATTTAAATTAGAATGAACGGTTAAAGTAATCATTGCCCATTCATTTTCATAAGAAATTTTATTTTGGTCAGCAATTTTCTTTTCCAAAATAATTGTGATTCCTTCTTTCTCCTTAAAAATCATTATTGCTTCATCTTTTAACTTTAATTTTAAATTTTTTACAGTACAAAAAACAAAGCTTTCACCCATCAGTTTAGGCTTTATTGATTTTAGCAGAATGTTCAAATCTTTAATACCTTTCATTTTGTTAATAATATATGCGGGGAGCAGGATTCGAACCTGCGAAGGCACTAAGCCAATAGATGGCTCGCAAGTACTTCATCAGCTTTTTGAGCCTCGTTACTTCAAACTTGAGTTTGGATGTTTAGCACCCTAATGCCAAAACGCTATCCCGTTTGGCCGCTCCGGCATCCCCGCATAGGGTTTAGAATTAAAATTGGCTTTAAAAACATTGCTGAAAAATCAATTACGATAGTAATATCAAAAATCAATCACGAGAGCGACTTTGTGTTTCATCAGGTTAAGAAAGTAATCCGCTTTGGACAGAGCATTAAATTAATAGGAGAGCCAGAACTTGTGGCAGGCAGTGAGGGTGGGCACAAGATATTGTTGCGAAGCCCTAAAAAATCCATAGGATTTTTGGGCACCAAAAATGCTTTGCATTTTTTAGTGCAACGGAATGAAAAAAATTTAAGAAAAAACAATCTTTCAAATCAAATTCTTCAGCTTGCCTTCTATCGCGCTTAGCTGTGATTCAAGCTTCTCCACTTCAGTCATGTCTTTTTTTGGAGGGGCATTATCTTTTTTCTGAGGTGTTTTTTCCTTTTTCTGCTCAGGAGCTTTTGATTTTTTCTTCTTATGGTTTTTTTTGGCAGGAGCTTCCCTGACGACAACAGCCCTCAGGTTGGTCTGCGGCAGCTTGCCCCTTAAGTCGCCAAGCATTTTGTTTGCCTGCCTGATTTGGACTCTAAGATGGTTTATCTTTTCAATCTTTTCGTGCCTTATCTGCCTGAATTTCTCAAAGCTCTGCAGCACCCCGACTATCTCCTTCAGGGTTTCAAGAATGCTTCTCCTGACTTCAGCAGGGTTCCTGACCTGCACGAAAAAAAGCTCGCTGTCCTGCTCCTTTTTTACCATGTCTGTTCCGGCTCAAACATAATCTTGTCAATTCCTTCTATCTTCCTTTCTATCTCATTTATGGTGTTGTTCCACATGGAAAGCTCACCATCCTCTTCATTTCGCAATGAATTGATGCTGCCAAGCGTTTCCCTTATCTCCCGTATCTTGGACTTCACCATCTCCAAAACATCCAGTATCTCCTTATACTCATCTATCTTAACGAAAACAGGCGCTCCGGTTCTTTGCTCTTGCATTTTACTCACCTTCAAATAAAGTTTTGTCAATGAAAATAAGTTTTTTCTGCAGGTCATCAAGCGAGGATTTTACCCTGTCAAAAGCCCTGTCCTTTGAATTTTTTATGCTCTCAAGCTTCGCCAGCGCTTCCTCAGTTTTTTTCAAATCGCTCCTGACAACATTGATGCTTCCAAGAGTGGCTTTAAATTTGTCCACTTTTACATAGATTGTTTTGCCTGTCGGCCTTTCCCGCAACGGCTTTTCATGGGAAAACAGCCTTCTGCCCATTTTTGACCTGCCCATCTGCGTAAATTTGGGCTCTTCCGGGGCAGCGATGTTCTCTTCTTCAGGCTCAGCAACCGCCATTGGCTCCGGAATATTCGGAGAAGTCATAGTGGCGCTTATATCCTGCACAGTGGCTGCAGCAGGCGCTTCAACAGCCCGGATATCGGGATTTTCAAGCTCCGGAATCTCAGGCAAGGGCTCTTCATTCATATCAAAATTAGGCATATCTTTTGGGGCAGAAATTTTCTCCTCGGGAAATTCAGGAAACTCCGGAAGATCCATGCTTCCTTCTGCATTCCCAAGTGAAGGCGGCGCAGGCGGCAAATCTAGCTCATCCAAATCAGCTTTCTTTTCCCTCTTCAAGAACTTTAAAAAACCCACTCAATCACACCCTATTGGATATACTTAGCCGTTCTTATTAAAATTTTTGTTAGCATTGTTAAATGGTAAAGTATATATGCTTGCTGGAATAAAAGATATATACTCCAAGCACGCAATCAAATAAAATGAAAAAACTGGCAATTTTCCTGCTTTTCTCGGTTGTTTATATGAACTTTTCATTTGCACAGGCAACTTGCGATTATAAGGTTGAAATCCTTGCCGACGGAGACGAATTTGAAGCAGAAGAATTCAAGTGGCGCATGAAAGCAACAAAAATAGAGGGCAAATCAACAAATATAACAGGAACTGCAAAAATTGAAGATTCAGGCGGCAGGGCTGTCAAAAGCTACAAGCCATGGACTTCCCAGTCAATTTCAAAGCAGAAAACCTCGAGTGAATATTCGCCCAACTTAAAGCCCGGAGAATACAAAATAACGGCAGAAATCAAAGTTGAATGCGATGACACAGACAAGTCAAATAATGAGGATGAAAAAGAGATTGAAATAAAAGGCGAAATAAAAGAAAAAACATCCAAAAGCAGCAAAAATGATGAAGAAACTGCCGATGAAGGCACAGGGGGCGAGCAAAGACAGCAAACAGCTAAAACCACACAAACTGCAGCAAAAGAAAAGCCGAGCAAACAAGCCACAGAAGAGCTTGAGAATACAGTGGAATTGAAGTCACAGGCTGTCCAGCGAAACAAAGAGCTGCCGGCAACAGCAAACATAATCTCGAATGAAAAAATAGAAACCGTCTATGCATCAAGCAATGAGCGGGCAAAAGGGTGGATTATGGCACTCCTATTGACTATATCGGTATTGCTGAATATCATCCTGATATGGAAAAGATGATCAGCGCCTTGAATGCCAAACATACACAAATTCCCCGGCATTCCTGCATTTTTCAATAAAACCATTCAAGAGCCTGTAAATCTCCCTGCATTTCATTATGTCAATGGAATTCTTGTAAAAATGGAACAGTTCAGAAAGCGCTTCATTGCAAATATCTTCCGAATCATCTTTTAGAATCTGCAGTTTTTTGTAATGAGCCAATGCTTCATCTGGCTTTTTCGCGCCGAATGCCTTGTTTAGCCCTTCTGCCGAGACGCAAATGGCATTTACAAGCTTTAACATATGGCTGTCAATGCGCTCAATGCCCAGGGCCATAAGTTTGGATGATAAATCAGCCAGCAAATCTGCAGCCTCGCGCAAAAGCAAAGCAATGCTGTACATGTTGTTTTTTCCGGATAAGCCGCCGCTGCCAAGCTTGAGAACAATCTCTTGATGCAGCTCATCAGACTGCCCTTTGAGCTTTTTAATATGCTGGACTCTTGATTTTCTTTCGCTCCTGTCAAGCTTTGAATAATCATCAACAATGGATTTCAGCTCATTTGCCGAAACAAGAACGTTTGCAGACTGGCCTGCAAGCATATCAAATATGGCTTTTTTTGGCGCAAGCCAATGCATGATATTTTTCATAATTTCAGACGATAGCCTTTTGTATAAATAAGTTTCGTTGCAAAGATTTTTAAACAAATATCTTTACTTTGGGCATATGGCAGAAGAGCAGCAAGGAGAACATGCACATATAAGGTGCAGGGCAATAATTGAAGTACTGGGCAAGCCGAAAGAGCATGTTGAAAATGCGATAAAAGAGTACATAGAGCACATCAAGCAGGACTCCGAGCTTGTCATTTTAAATGAGGAATACTCGGATGCAGAAGAGCATGGCAGCCTCTGGAGCAAATTTGTTGAAATTGAACTTGTGGTAAAAGGAACAAAAAAACTTATTGCCTTTTGCTTTGAATACATGCCGTCCTCTCTTGAGATTCTAAAACCGGAGCACTTAGTAATGACTAATCCGGAGCTTTCAAGCTTCCTTAATGACTTGCAGGCAAGGCTGCATGATGTTGACATGGTGGTCAAGAAGCTGAAGGCAGAGAATGATTTTCTAAGGCTCAACATGAATGCAATCCTGCATAACTCAATACTCATCTGCCTTAAAGTCAGCAGGCTTAGCATTGAGCAGATTTCCCAAATTACAGGGGTTGACAAGAAGGAGATTGAGATTTTTGTTGAAAAAATGCTCAAGGAAAACAAGATTAAAAAAGAAGACGAGCTTTACACTTTAGCATGATTGAGCTTAAAAAACCAAGCGCCAAAAGCAAGATAGAGGCAATCATATTCTCCACAGGGCACAGAATCAGCCTGGATGAGCTCAGCAAGCTGAGCCGCTCAAGAAAAGAAGATGTTCTTGCTGCATTAAAGGAGCTCCAAAAGGAATATGAGGAAAAGCAATCATCATTAATGCTTGTTGAGGAAGGCGATTTCTGGAAATTCACAGTCAAAGACCATTTTATCCCCATGGTGAGAAAAATAGTCACTGAAACAGAGCTTACAAAAAGCGTGCTTGAGACATTGGCGGTAATAGCATTTAAATATCCAATCCTGCAGTCTGACATGATAAAGATAAGGACGAACAAGGCATATGACCACCTTGTTGAGCTGGAGAAGTCCGGCTATATCTCAAGGCAGAAGCACGGCAGGACAAACCTGATTAAGCTGACAGACAAGTTCTTCAAATACTTTGACCTGACAGAGGATAAGCTCAAGGAGCAGTTTAAAGATTTTGGAAGCATAGCCAAAGCCATCAAGGATAAAGAGGAAGAAGTTGAAAAAATCAAGGAAGAGCAAAGAAGCAGGGCGGAGGAGCTCAAGAAACAGGACGAGACCATAAAGAAAGAGATTGAATCGCTTGATGAATCCGGAGAAGAATTTGAAGTTCCGCTTGAGACTTACAAAGCGAAGCAAAAAGAAAACGTTTCAGAGGAATTTGAGCAGGAAGGAAGCCTAATTCTTGAAAAGCAGAAGCTCGGAGAGATGGAAATTGTTGATGAGGAAAAACAAAAAATAAAAAAAGAGCAACAAGCTCAGGAAAAAGCAGAAATGCAGCAGGAGCAGGAAACAGCCGAGACCCATCCGGCTTTTGAAAAACAGGAAAAAGCCCGAAAGAAGCATGCAAAAAAGAGCGAAGGAATCAAGATGACTCCTGAAATGGAAAAGGCTGCCGATGATAAAGTCAATGAGATGCTAGGGGCAGCAAAAGAAGAAAATAAAGAAAACCAATAAAATGTTTCTTCTCCAATGCCCGAAATGCAAAAACAAAATGAAATATCAAAGTAAGGATATTTATTTAACCAGCAAAAAGAAAAAATGCGTTTATTGCGGGTTCTCAATAAGTGTCAGCAAGGCAATTGTGAGGAAGGTTTAACTTTGTTTTCCATATTGAAGTTTTCCATATAGACAACAATACAAAAACGTAACTCTTATAAAGCATAAAATACACCATTTTGTAGACGATAAAATGGTTTTGACATTCTCACAAAAATGACAGAGGAAACAGTGCAAAAATCAGGCACAAGAATAGTGCCAAGAGTCATCCAGGAAGAGATGAAGCAGAGCTACCTTGATTATTCAATGTCTGTTATTGTAGGGAGGGCACTGCCTGACGTGAGGGACGGATTAAAGCCCGTCCACAGAAGAGTGCTTTTTACGATGTGGGATATTGGATTGACTCATGACAAGCAATTCAAAAAATCCGCCAATGTTGTCGGAAACTGCATGGCGCGTTTTCATCCGCATGGCGATTCGGCAATTTATGATACGCTTGTCCGCTTAGCCCAGGATTTTTCTATGAGGTATCCTTTGATTGACGGGCAGGGAAATTTTGGTTGTTTTACAGCTGATACAAAAGTCAAGCTGACTGACGGAAGAGATATAACTTTTACAGAATTAATAGAAGAGCATAAACAGGGAAAAAGGAATTTTACATTTACCATCGACGAAAAAGGATTTGTTAAAATAGCAGAGATAAAAAACCCAAGACTAACTAAAAAGGATCAGAAATTAATGAAAGTTGTCCTTGATAATGGGGAGGAAATTAAATGCACTTTGAATCATAAATTTATGTTGAGGAACGGCGCATATAAAGAAGCTCAGGATCTAAAGCACGGTGATTCCTTAATGCCGCTTAACTTAAGATTTTCTACCAAAGAAGATGCTATAAAACCAGAGCTTGTTGGTTATCAAATGATTCATCAACCAAATGTAGATGAATGGACTGGTGTCCATGTTCTTGCTGATGAATGGAATTTAGAGCATGGAGTATATGCAAGAAGTTCAGGAAAAATAAGGCATCACATGGATTTTAACAAATTGAACAACAGCCCAGACAATTTAGTCAGAATGCAATGGAAAGACCATTGGAAATTACATGCAGAACACGCTTCACATCTTCATAATAATCCAGAATATCGTAAAAAGATATCTGAAGGAAGGAAAAAATATTGGTCTGCAAAAGAGAACAGGGAAAAAGCAGCCAAGATACTTTCTGACGGAAATAAGCAAAACTGGAAGGATGCAAATTACAGGAATTTAATGATAAAAATGTTAAGTGAAATTAATATTGAACACTACAAAAAACATCCTGAACTAAGAAAAGTCATTAGTAACAGATTAAAAAATTTATGGAAAAATGAAGAATATCAAAGGTTAATGAGTACATTTAAGTCGAAAGAAACGAAGGAGAGATGGAAAAATAAAGACCCGTCTTTAAGAAAATTTACATCTGAAGAATCCAAAAAGATATGGTCTAATCCTAGGCATAGAGAATTTGTTTCTAGCCTAATGAAAGAAATTTGGCAGAATGAGGGATATAGAATTAGGATGGGCAAAGAGTCAAAGGAAAGATGGGAAGATGCCACATATCGCTCGAAATTTAATCAAAATCATTTTCAAAATCATTTTAGTCAAATGGCAAAAAAATTGTGGACAGATCCAAATATACATAAACTACATAGTGAAAAAACATCACTTCAATGGAAAAATCCTGAATTCCGTGAAAAAATTATTAGCCAAGTAAAAAAAAGCAACGAACAACGACTGCAAAAAGATCCAGATTATATGAAAAAATTAGCAAAGAAAGCCAGTATGTCATTAAGAGAAAGATGGCAACATACACACTATAAAAAAAAAATCATAAAAAATAAGATTTTGGGTTATGTCAATTCCCTCAATAAAAAATATGCAGAAATAACACCTGAAATTTACGAAAAAGAAAGGTACAATAACAGTATTCCAAGAATCAGCACTGCCCTAAAATATTTTGATAATTTCTTTGATATGGTTAAACAAGCAGAGACCTATAACCATAAGGTTTTGTATGTTGAAATTCTTACAAAAAACGAAGATGTTTATGATTTGACTGTAGCAGAAACCCATAATTTTGCCCTTAGTGCTGGAGTTTTTGTACATAATTCTGTTGACGGGGATCCGGCAGCCGCAATGCGCTACACAGAATGCCGCCTGACCAAGCTGTCAGAAGAGATGCTTGAAGATATCGATAAAAAAACAGTCAGGTTCATTTCAAACTTTGACAGCAGCACGACTGAGCCGATTGTGCTGCCTTCCAAGCTTCCCAATCTCCTTATCAACGGCAGCTCGGGAATTGCAGTCGGCATGGCGACAAACATGCCACCAAACAATGTCGGCGAAATTATCGATGCAGTTACTATGCAAATATCCAATCCTGAAATAGGAATTAACGAAATATTAAACATAGTCCGGGGGCCTGATTTTCCCACAGGCGCATTAATATGCGGAAAAAACGGCATCAGGGAAGCCTACTCAACCGGAAGAGGCAAGATTCTCGTAAGGGCAAAAACCACAATTGAACAGGACAAAAATAAATCAACAATCATCGTGAACGAAATACCATTCATGGTGAATAAGTCAGAGCTGCTTGAAGAGATAGCTGACATGGTAAGGGACAAGAAAGTAATAGGGATTTCTGATTTGAGGGATGAAAGCGACAGGCATGGAATAAGGATTGTGATTGAGCTGAAAAAAGATGCTGATGCCAATGTGGTCCTTAACCAGCTGTTTGAGCATTCAAGGCTGCAGACAACTTTCGGAATCATAATGCTTGCCCTTGTGAGCAATGAGCCAAAAATCCTCAATATAAAACAGCTGATACATTTTTACATAGAGCACAGGAAGGATGTTGTCAGAAAAAGAACATTGTTTGACCTAAACAAGGCCCAAACCAGGGTGCATGTTTTGGAAGGGCTGATAATTGCGCTTAGTAACATCAGTAGTGTAATCAAGCTGATTAGGGAAAGCAAATCAGTGGAAACAGCGAAAGATGCCCTGGCATCAAGCTTCAACCTTACAAATGAGCAGGCAATTGCAATCCTCGAAATGAGGCTGCAAAGGCTGACTTCCCTGGAGCAGGAAAAAATAAAGCAGGAGCATTCTGGATTACTGAAGCTCATCGAGGAGCTGGAATCTATATTGTCGAACCCGCAGAAAATATTAGGCATAATCAAAAAAGAGCTTGGAGAGCTGAAGGAAAAGTACAACGATGCAAGAAGAACGCAGGTGATAGAGGCTGAAAATGAGGAGCTTGAGACAGAAGACCTGATAAAAGACGAGGAGATGGCAATAACCATAACCAACTCCGGATATATAAAAAGGCTGCCACTGCAGACTTACAAGCTCCAGCACAGGGGAGGCAAAGGCGTCATAGCTGCAGCAGCCAAGGAACAAGACATAGTCAAGGACATATTTGTTGCAAGCACACATTCTTACATTCTGGTTTTCACAGACAAAGGAAGGGTGTACTGGCTGAAAGTGTATAATGTTCCGGAGGCAAGCAGGCAGGCAAGAGGCAAGGCCATTGTGAATATGCTTGAAATGCAGGGCAATGAAAAAGTCACAGCTTTTGTTCCTGTAAGGAATTTTGACAGCGGAAAATACCTTATCATGTCAACAAAAAAAGGCACTGTAAAGAAAACAGAAATAATGGCTTACAGCAACCCAAGAAGGCACGGCATAGTTGCAATCACGCTTGAGCAGGGGGATGAGCTGATAAATGTTGAGCTTACTGACGGCAACCAGCAAATAATCCTGGCAACCAAAAACGGCCTGGCTGTAAGATTTGAGGAAAAAGATGTTAGGGCAACGGGCAGGAGCGCGCAAGGCGTAAGGGGAATATCTTTGAAGGACAATGATGGAGTCATAGGGATGGTTGTGGCATCTGATGAAACCACCCTTATGAGCGTTACTGAAAACGGGTACGGAAAAAGAACGCCAATTTCCGAGTACAGGCTGATAAATCGAGGAGGATCAGGAGTTATAAACATCCAATGCAGCGAAAGGAATGGCAAGGTTGTCTCAATCTGCCCTGTGGCAGAAAATGACGACATAATCTTCATAAGCAAGAACGGCATTGTCATAAGGGTTTCAGCAGCCGACATTTCAGTCATTGGCAGGAACACCCAAGGCGTCAAAATAATGAAGCTTGATGAAAGCGACAAGGTTGTGAGCGCTGTAAAGGTGGCTAAAGAGGAAAATAACCACGAGTAAAAAAATCCAAACTTATTTATACACCTTAAATTTGATTTCTGTTATGAAAAATGTTAATGCAGTGCTTGATGAAGCCCTTACAGGCATCCAGCCGGACAAAAATTACGAGAAAGAAATATTCGAGAAGCTCAGCCTGATAATAAAAAAAATAAACCATAACCAGAAAAGCATCAAGGCAGTCCTCGGCGGCTCCGGGGCAAAAGGGACATGGCTCAAAACTTTCGATGCGGACATATTTGTCCTGTTCAATTACGGCAGATTCAAGGGCAAAAGCGACAAACTTTCAGATATCCTGGAAAAAATGCTGAAAAGGAAATTCAAGAATATTGCAAGGCTCCATGGCTCTAGGGACTATTTCCAAATTAACCAGGGAAAATTCACTTTTGAAATTGTGCCGATATTAAGGATAACAAGGGCAGAGCAGGCAAAAAACATAACTGACGTGAGCCCGCTGCACTCGAACTGGGTTAAAAAGCACAAAAAACTGGTTGATGACATCAAGCTGACAAAGCAGTTTTGCCAGGCCCGGGGAATTTACGGGGCAGAAAGCTATATAATGGGATTTTCAGGATATGTGTGCGAAATCCTGACAGTTTATTACGGCTCATTTCTTAGCCTGATAAAAAATGCCGCGAAATGGCAGGACAAAACAGTTGTGGATGCGCAAAAATATTACAAGGGGAAGGATGTTTTCAGGCTTGTCAACACGTCAAAGCTGGCCTCTCCGCTTATAGTCATAGACCCTGTCCAAAAAGACAGGAACGCTGCAGCAGCCCTGAGCCGGGAAAAATTCGAGGCCTTCAGGAAAGCGGCAAATGAATTTTTAAAAAAGCCATCAAGAAATTTTTTCATTAAAAAGGACATGAAATCTGCATTTTTAGAAGAAAAATCAAAAAATACCAAGCTCATAGCAGTCAATGCAGGGCCTTTGCCGGGGAAAACAGATGTCATCGGCAGCAAACTGCTGAAGATTTATGAATTTTTAAAAGAGCAGCTGCAAAAAAACGGATTTAAGCCAATCAAGTCCGGCTGGGAATGGGACAAGAAAAACGAAGCCGTTTTCTATTTTATTTTAGATAAAATGCCTTTGCCAAAAACTGCCGAGGCAGAGGGCCCCCCGCTTAAGATGGAGCAGCATGCTGAAAATTTCAGGAAGATTCACAGGAAAACATTTGTAAAAAACAACAAGATTTATGCAATTGAAAACAGGGAGTTTACATTGCCGGAGCAGTTAGTCAAAAACCTGATAAAAAATCGATTTATCATAGAAAGGGCAAAACATATTAAAATAAAAATTCTCTAAAATGCAGGCAGTTATCTTGGCAGCAGGAAAATCAACAAGAGCATACCCTTTAACACTCACAAGGCCAAAGCCCCTGCTTAAAGCCGCCAACAGGACTTTGCTGGAGCATAATCTGGACAGCCTAAGCGGCACTGCGGATGAGGCCATAATTGTCGTAGGCTACAAAAAAAGCATGATTAGAAGGCACATCGGAAACAAATACAAATCCATAAAAATCAGGTATGTCGGGCAGAAACAGCAGCTGGGGACGGCACACGCAGTTTCCTTAGCCAGGCGCCTCATCAAAGATAGGTTTATTTTGCTGATGGGCGATGACATTTATCCAAAAGAAGACATAAGAAAATGCACACGCCACAGGTATTCAATACTGGCAGCAAGAATAAAGAACCCGCAGAATTTTGGGGTCATAACAGAAAAAAACGGATTTTTGGCTGATTTTGCCGAGAAGCCGAAAAAATTTGTTTCAAGCCTGGCCAGCACTGCGCTTTATTCCCTGGATAAAAAAATATTCATCCATATAAAAAAGATAAAAAAATCAAACAGGGAAGAATTTGAGCTTCCGGATGCCATCAAACTGCTTGCCAAGGAAGAAAATATAAGTATTGTAAAAACAAGCAAATGGCTTCCGGTCGGCAATGCGTCTGATTTGCTGGAAGCTGACAGGATATTAAGAAAAAATAAAAATAAATTAGGCAAAAATTCCAAAATCTCCGGGAACATAAAAAACTCAAGCATTGGGAACGGCTGCATCATAATGGGCAATGTCAAAAACTCGATAATAATGGACAAGGCGATAATTGGCAAAAACTCAACTGTTGAAAACTCAGTTATAGGCGAGAATGCCCATGTTAACGGCAGGGCATTGAACTGCATAATGGCAGACAACACCAAGATAAGCAATTCAATTGTTAAAAACTGCAGGATATGGCCGAATAAGTCTATTGCAAACAAAATAATCCAGAATGATGTGAAATGATTGTAGAAAAAATAATTGAGTATATAGTGCTTGGCATGTCGGCATTCGGGTATTTTGGCCTGTTCATACTTATGGCTCTGGAAAGCATGATAGCCCCTGTGCCGAGCGAGGTTGTCATGCCGTTTGCAGGCTACCTGGCCCTGCAGGGAAGATTTAGCTTCTGGACAGCTGCTTTTGTCAGCGGCCTTGGCTCCGTTTTCGGATCTTTGGCATCGTACTACATGGGAAGCTATCTTGGGCGCCCATTTATTCTTAAATTCGGAAGATATCTGCTTTTGGAAGAGGAGCACCTTGACTGGACTGAGAAATGGTTTAAAAAACAAGGCGACAAAACAATTTTCATAAGCAGATTTGTCCCTGTTGTGAGGCATTTGATATCAATACCGGCAGGCATCGCAAAGATGCCCATGAAAAAATTTGCAGGATACACTCTCATTGGAGCCACTATGTGGAATATTATATTGCTTTATGCGGGCTATAAACTAGGCTCGCATTGGGACAAAATCCACCAGTACTCAAAGCAGCTTGACATTGTGTTTATTGCAGCCGTTGCTTTGTTTTTAGCTTACTTTGTATGGAAGCACCATAAAAAAAATGAAAAAACCAAATGACGCCGCAATACTTATAATTGGAATCATCATATTTGCCATTTCATACAGCATTGACAATCAGGCAAGCGCATTTTTTAAAGAAGCAAAATTCCCGCTTTTTGATGCCGTGTTCAGCACTATAACTAATTTCGGAGTTGTCCTGATCGTGATGCTTGCAATCCCGTCAATCATGATTTACAAGAAAAAAAGAAAACTGGCCTACCTGCTGCTGGCGGCTTTCTTCATCTCTTTTGCGCTGGCATTTGTTTTGAAATTGGCATTCCTGAGGCAGCGGCCCATAGACGCGTTTACATACCCATTTACCGGCATCATAAATTATTCTTTTCCAAGCATGCATGCAATGGTTGTTTTCGCATTGCTGCCGATTCTGGCCAAATATCTGCAAAAACAAAGAACTTTTTGGCTTTCATTCGCTTTTTTGGCTGTTTTTAGCAGAATTTACCTCGGTTTTCATTTTTTAAGCGATGTTGTGTTTGGGGCATTATCGGGATACTTCATCGGCACATGTTTGCTCAGATATTCAGAAAATAAAAAATGGCTGAAATAAACAAGTTTGAATTTGGCAGGCAGCTTTTTCATATATTTCTTGGAGTATTTATCGTGATTTTATTGATGTATAACCTCATTGGCAAAAACACGATATTGGCGGCTGTAATAATCGGATTGGCGCTCTCTTACCTGAGCAAAAAAGCCAAAATTCCGGCAATTTACCAATTGCTTCAAAAATTTGAGAGAAAAAAAGAAATCAAAAAATTTCCAGGAAAGGGATTAATATTTTACCTAATTGGGGCTTATATCTCCCTATCCTTCTTTCCAAAAGACATTGCAATGGCTTCAATAATGGTGCTCGCCCTTGGGGATTCATTTTCCCACCTGTTTGGAATTCATTACGGCAAAACAAAGCACCCATTGTCAAAAACAAAATTTCTGGAAGGAACAATTGCCGGATTTGCAGCAGGATTCCTCGGCGCTTTGGTGTTCTTGCCGTGGCACGAGGCATTTTTTGCTTCGCTTGCAGCAATGCTGGCCGAAGCAATGGATATTCAGCTAGGCACCCATCAGGCTGATGACAACCTGATTGTGCCTTTTGTGGCAGGGGCTGCGGTTTGGATTGTCAGGATGGCTTAAACGAAAGAATGATATACTCGTTCTCTCAAGAGCATAGTACATGGTTAAAGATGCGTGTGAAGGAAGAATTTGCTTTTATAAAATAGGATACTCTCTCAGATTTTTAAATATCGAAATTCCACTTATGTCATGAAAATCAAAGATTCAGCGAAAATCATAGATTTTCGAGGTGATCGAAAACTTATAGTTTTCGACATTCGAGTGTGCTCGGAAATCGCTTTGTGATTCGCCGGCATATGGCTGGCGGTTTTTGACACTTGATAAACAATGCAATGACTTAAAAGTGGTGAAAGAACAGAAAGATTTAAAAATTTGAAGTGAAAATAACAATAAAATGGCAACTGTGACGGTTGATGCACCAACAATAGAATTATGCCTTCCCCATTATGTTAGCAGGGAAGGGTTGGTAATCGTTTCTCGTTCGATGCAAGCAGTTTATGCGGATATACAAAAAGCTGCAAGTGTCATATCGAATTTGTTAATCCTTGGAGAGAGCGGAACAGGCAAAGACACGGTAGCGTATGCCGTCCATAAAAATAGCAGTAGGCAGGGCAAAAAGCTTGTCCGCGTTGATATGGCAGCTTTACCAAGAGAATTGCTGGAAGCTGAGTTGTTTGGATATTGCAAAGGTGCATTTACTCACGCAATTAAGGACAGGCAAGGCAGGTTTCTGTATGCTCACGGAAGCACATTATTCCTTAACGAGATAGTGGAAATAGACACTCAACTGCAGGCAAAGCTATTATCCGCCATCGAATACAAGGAAGTGACCAGGCTTGGCGAAGATGAAGCAAAGACTGTTGATGCAAGAATTATCGCAACAACTAATAGGGATATACACCAAGAGATGAGGCAAGGAAATTTTAGACAAGATCTTTATTATAGGTTAGCCGTCTTGACAATTCATCTTCCGCCGCTTAGAGAAAGAAGGGAAGACATACCCTACTTGATAGCTTTTTTAATGCAAAAACATCAACGAATTCTCGATATAGCAACAACACCATTTAAACAGCAGGAGTATGGCGTATTTCAAAATGAATATGATTGGCCGGGAAATGTCAGGGAATTAAGCAATGTGGTTGAGCATATCATAGCTACAGGAAAGGATAAAATTGGCGTATTGGATAAAATGAGAAAAGAAGCACTTACTATATACGGGGCTAGGAACCCGGGCTTAGGAAGCGCATCAATGGGTGTTCAAAAATTGGCAGAAACTGAAAAAAGCCAAATTTTAAGCGCATTAAGGGAATATAAGGGAAATATCACCTTAATAGCAGACAAACTAGGAGTCACGCGACAAACATTGAAATTTAAGTTAAATCAATATATTACTAGAGACGATATAACAAGAGCTTTGGAACAATCAAATGGAGATAGAAATGCAGCTGCAGGTTTGCTTGGGATGAAACAGCAAACATTTCATGGAATGTTAATTCATCATAAGATATCTTTATAAACATTAATCCTTTTTCTCTCTGGTTTAAATTATTCAAAATGCTAAGCGAACAACTGACGGAAATATTCCTGAAAAACAAAGAGCCGTTTGCAGACATACTTGGGCAGGAAAATGCAAAGCAGGGCATCAAGTCAGCCTTGCTTGCCGACAGGCACATAGTCATTGTAGGCTCACCGGGAATCGGAAAAACTACATTGGCAAAGAACATAGCAAAACTGCTGCCTGATATGGAAGCCATAGAAGGCTGCCATTACCATTGTGCTCCGGAAAATCCGGTATGCCCTGCATGCAGGCAAAAAAAGCACCAAAAAACAGCCAGATTAAGCGGGGAAAAGCGATTTGTCAGGATACAGGGAAGCCCAGACTTAACAGTTGAAGACCTGCTTGGAGATATAGACCCGATAAAAGCCCTGAAATTCGGGCCCTTGAGCCTGGAAGCGTTCACTCCCGGAAAAATATTCAGGGCCAACAACGGAATTTTATTTTTTGACGAGCTGAACAGATGCCCTGAAAAGCTGCAGAATGCCTTATTGCAGGTCCTGGAAGAAAGAAAAGCAACTATCGGCTCTTATGATGTTGACTTTGATGTTAATTTCATATTCATAGCTACGATGAACCCGGAAGACACTTCTACAGAAAAGCTGAGCGATGTGCTGCTTGACAGGTTTGACATTATTTACATGGGATATCCTGAAAACAACGAAACAGAAAAGCAGATTGTTTTGATGAAAGGAAAAAAATTGGCAAATGTTAACGATGAGCTGCTCAATCTGATTGTTTATTTCATCAGGCTGCTCCGCCAAGACGAAAAACTCGAAAAAAAGCCGAGCGTAAGGGCTTCAATCGGGCTGTATGAAAGGGCGCAAAGCAACGCACTCCTGAAAGGAAGAAAAAACGTGCAGTTTGAAGACATAAAAGATGCTGTTATATCTGTGCTATCCCACAGGATAAGGCTGAAATCTTCTGTGAGGTACCTTGAGACTATTGAAGACTACATCAAGGAGCAATTCCGTAAGAATGTGGAAGATGCGAAATGGCAGAACCATTTGGAAGAGAAGGAAGCTGGTGATTTACGGTAGCGAAAGCATTGAAATAAAGGAATTCTCCAATGCCGAAGAGATCGGCGGCAAGCTTGCGTTCCAGCAGCTTGAAGACAAGTTTATGCACTCTGTTCTTGAGAATGATAAAAAGGTGATTGATTCGGGAAAGCTCATAAGCGATGCGATAAACCAGGGCATGAGCTCCTTTTCCCCTGACCTGATGTTTGAGCAGCTTGTCAAGAATTATACAATTGCAAAGCACGTTTACGGCGAATCAATCATAAGGCTGGTTTCGGGATACGAGCCCGATTATGTAAAGAAGAATATAGGAATTCCGGAATTCCAGAAAGAGCTGAAAGACAAGATACAGCAGAAAATTGAAGAGCTGAAGGAAGAGGGGTTCCTGGGCAAAGACAACTCCCTGTCAGAAAAGGGAATAGAGCTTGCCTCCCTTGTCTTATACTTTGAAGAGCTTGACAAGATAATTCCTAAAGGAATTATCGGGCAAAAAATAAGCAAAAAGGCATTTATCTACGGAGAAAAGGAAAGCTCGAGGCTGTACAAGAAAGGCGACAGGTACAAGGACATTGCGCTTAAGCAGTCCGTTAAGCTGGCAATCAGGAGGGGGCACAAGGATTTTAGTGACAAAGACTTGCAAGTCTTTGAAAAGCAAAGCAAAGGCCAGACTTATGTGGTTTATGCCCTTGATGCATCAGGCTCAATGAAGGGCAGGAAGATCGAATCATGCAAAAAAGCAGGCATTGCACTTGCTTACAGGGCAATAAGCGAAAAAGACAAGGTTGGGCTGATTGTTTTTGGGGCTGAGATAAAAGAAGCTATAGAGCCGACACTTGATTTTACTGTTCTCCTGAAAGCAATCACGAAGATAAGGGCGTCAAAAGAGACAGATATTGTATCCACACTCAACAAGGCAATTGAGATGTTTCCGAGCGGCAATATAACAAAGCACCTTATTTTGATGACTGATGCCCTGCCAACAAAAGGGGACGAGCCTGAAAAGTCAACTTTGGAAGAGGCTTCTGCTGCAAGAAGCAAAGGCATAACAATCTCGCTGATTGGGATAGGGCTGGATGAAAAAGGGAAAAAACTGGCAGAGAAAATCACCGAGATTGGAGAAGGCAGGCTCTACATTGCCAGAAACCTGGAAAATCTGGACCAGATTGTGCTGGAAGATTATTATGGAGTGTGAATATTCTAACTTTTATATGAACTAACTTTTATTCTACTTTGTTTTGATAAAGTAAAATGATCAGCCATACCCATTAAAAGGACGGAAACTGTTCCCTCTATGCCCAATAAACCTCTGACTTCCTTTGGAATCGGCATTCTTCCTGAAGTGTCTTGGTCCATCTGATATGTTCTTTCAGGACGGATGCGTCCTTCTGACTGCGCGATTAAGTAGTCCATCCATGCTCTGCATTCTAATTCCTGCCCATTCACAGTTCCGAATATTGTAGAATCATCAAAAGCATCTATATGCGTGAATATTTTTATAGGAGATTCAGTTATTGCATCCACTGCTTCTTGAGCTAATGGTGCACCAAAAGAGCATATCGGCTCTCCATTAAATAAAATTCCACTGGGCGTAACTTTAAGTTTTTTTTCATTAATATAAAAGGGCAGAGAGGCATAATTGCGTTGGATAATCCTATCTATGAACTGAGGAGGAACTGATAATCTGTGATTATCATTTTCACTGAGTGTCCTGTCATAACTTCCCGTTATTGGCAGTAAATTAACTAAAGCAGTAACCATAATCTAAACATATAATATGGATTTATAAATCTTTCTATTTTTTATTACTTTTATAGTAGTAACAATCATCTTTAAATATAACTTTAAATTCCAGATTATTATGAAGATTCTGGCGTTCACGGACATTCACGGCTCTGTTTCGGCATTGAAAAGGCTTGAGCAGAAAGTTAAATCTCAAAATCCTGGCTTATTGGTATGTGCAGGGGACATTTCCATGTTTGAGCGCGGAATCCTAAAAATATCAAGAAGGCTGAACAAGCTAAACAAAAAAATAGTGATTGTCCATGGTAACCATGAAGACAGCACAACCTTCAGAAAGCTCTCAAAATTATTCAAAAACTTCGTGTTTATACATAAAACTCATTTTGTTGAAGATAATGTTCTGTTTCTAGGCTACGGCGGAGGCGGATTTGCATTGGTTGACAGGGAATTTGAAAAAACTGCGGATGCAAAATTCAAAGAAATAATAAAACAAAATAAGGATAAAACAATTGTTCTTGTGACTCACGCCCCGCCATATAAAACAAAGCTGGACAAGATAGGGAAAAATTACTGCGGCAACAAGTCAATAAGGCAGTTTATTGAAAGAAATAAAGTTGATTTGCTTATTTGCGGCCATCTGCACGAAAACTTCGGAAAAGAAGACAAAATCGGAAAAACGAAGATAATCAATCCGGGGCCGTTTGGGAAGATAATTGAGGTATAATTGGAAGTTCGCATAACGTACAGAGCAAGGCGACCTTTGGCTCGAGGCGAGAAATTTTTTTCTCGTATTTTGAGACAACCCGCAAAATTCAGAGCTGAAAAAATTTTGAAGCACTCGAGACTTTTTTGAGCGAAGCGATAAAAAGTTTGCCTTGCGAGTGTTAGGCGACCGATAGGCGAGTGAGCGTAGCGAACATCGAGTTTTTGAGTTGCCGAAAGTCTAGTTGGTGGCGTAATTTTTGGTTATTTAATGTTTAATAGGTTTCTGCGAAGCTGAGTATAGTTTTAGGGAAGGGGGTGTCGTAAATTCATTCGTAATAATATAGATACTTTAAAATATACAATCAAATAGCACTGGACATTCGCACGTAAGATTTATAAAGGAAGTCGTAAATAATATTACATAAAATTAAATAATGGGGATTCATCATGGCCAAAAAGAGAGTTACCTTATTTGTGGATTCTGAAGTTTATGAGAAATTTAAGAAGTTTTGTGATAAACAAGGTTGGGTTATTTCTAAACAGTTTGAAAATTATATGGGAAAAGAAATAAAAAAAGAGGTTGATTAATGGAAACGGTTTTAGTTCAAACTAAACAGCAAGATTTTCATATCAGTAAGGATACATTAAAATCATTACCTTACGAAGATAGGATAATAAACAAAGTAATCAATAGAATTAAACAAGAGCAGTTAACTAAAATAAAAGAAGACACTTTAGGTGTTTTGTTTGAAAGATTAATAAAAGAGGAAGAAAGAAAAGACTTTGGGCAGTTTTATACCCCACAAGAAATAGTAAACTATATGATTAATTTTCTGGAAATAAGACCAGAATCAAATATCTTAGATCCTACTTGTGGCTGTGGAGTATTTTTAGTGACTGCTTATAATTATCTAAAACAAATTAATTCAAATGCCATACAGAATATTTATGGTGTTGATTTAAATAATTCTGCAACAAAAATCGCTAGGATAAACCTATGGTTAAGGAATGGTCAAAACCTAAACTCTTTGAAAATTCTTGAAAAAAATATTAAAATAGGAAATTCAATTGTTGAAAATAGATTTGTTGATAAAAAAGCATTTAATTGGAAAGAAGAATTTTCAAATGTTCTTAACGAAGGCGGTTTTGATTTTATAATAGGGAATCCACCTTATGTTACTTTAAAAAATAAAATAGACTATGATGTTAATGAGTCATTCTTTTCTGAAATTGCCAATGGAAGCACAAATGCGGCATCTTTAGTTATTGCTAAGTCTTATGAGTTACTCAAGGAAGGAGGAATAATGGCTTTTGTTCTTCCTAAAACTCTCATTAGAGTTAATTCGTACTCAAGATTAAGAGAATTTCTGTTGAATAATTCAAGAATACTGCATATTTATGATTTGGGAGCTTGTTTTAAGGATGTGAGGGGGGAGCAGATTGTTTTATTTATTCAAAAAACAAATAAAAAAGAACAAATTGAGAACAATAAAGTTCTAATTCGTATATTTGATAATAACGAAGAATTTTTTGTTCCTCAAAGCATATTCAAAAAATATAATACTTTTTTAATGTTTGAAGATGAAACATATTATGATTTGATTGAAAGAATAACTGGAGATGATTTAGAAGATATTGCAGACATTTTTAGGGGGCTTCCCATAAGTCCAAATTCTAAAATTATATCAAAATCAAAAGCCAAGAATAAACTCCCAATCATCAAAGGAAATAACATATCTAAATTCGCATATTCAAATAGTTTTTTTGTTGAGGTTAATAAGTTGGATAGTAATTTATCAAAAATAGAAGAATTCAAGAAGGAAAAAATAATTCTTCAGAATATTTTCTCAAGCGAAGCTGGAATTATCTCTTGCATGGATGAAAGAGGAAATCTAAATTTTGATACAGTAACTAATATTGTTCTTAGGGACACATCCTTAGATTTAAGATATATTTTTGGATTATTAAACTCTAAATTAATCAATTTTTACTTGTTATACGCAATTTACAATAAATCTAAACTCACTATGCACACGGATAGAGTATATTTGGGAAAGATTCCTATTAAAAAAGCTGACAAAAAAATTCAAAAAGAGATTAGCAGCATTGTAACGAAGGTTAATACGAACAACTCAAAAAATATCTTGCCAGAATTAGATGAAAAAGTCTATAAATTATATGGGATAACAAAAAAAGAACAAGACAAAATAAATCTTGCTTTAAAACAGATTATGTCAGAAAAAAGTTTGTGGTAAAATGGCTGAAAGAATGAATAATTTAGAAGGGAAAAGTTGGTTACAGAATTCTTTTAGTATTTGGAGGGATATTGGAAAAACTAATGGAGAAAAAAAATTAAAACATCCTGCAATGTTCCCTACTCAATTAACTTCTCGCTTAATTGAAATTTATACTAAAAACAAAGGAGAAGTAGTTTTAGACCCATTTTTAGGCAGTGGAAGCACTATTGTCTCCGCATATAAATTAGGTAAAAAAGGAATAGGATTTGAATTGTCTAAAGAATATATCAAATTATCACAAAACAGAATTAAAGATACACAATTAGATTTAACACAAAAGAAAGAGGATTTAATAAAACCTGAAATTTATAATAAAACAGTATTTGATATTCCAAATATCTTACCTGAAAATTCGGTGGATTTAATCATTACTTCACCGCCATATTGGGATATTCTAACAGCAAAGAGGTCTGCTGATAGAAAAGAAATTAGAAAATACAGCGATTCTAAAGAAGATTTAGGGAATATTCCAGATTATGGAATTTTTTTAGATAGATTAAAAAAGGCTTTTGCTGGCGTGTACAAAGTTTTAAAGAAAGGAAAATATTGCATTATTGTAGTAATGGATATTAGGAAAAAATCAAAGTTTTACCCATTCCACATGGATTTAGTAAATAAGATGCAAGAAACAGGATTTGAATTAGATGACATTGTTATTTGGGATAGGCAAAAAGAATATAACAATATGAGGCCTCTTGGTTACCCTTATGTATTCAGAGTAAACAAAGTTCATGAATTTATACTAATATTCAAGAAGTGATAAAAATGAATTCGGACATAGCGTATTTATTAGGAATGATTGTTGGCAAAGGGACTCTCGTAAGAGACAATGATTCAACGAAAGTAATTGTTGATATCCCCCATAAAAACTTAGAAATTGAAGGTATGGAAGCTCAACTTTCTGTTGAAGCAAGCATAAACAGAATTAAAGAAAGAATAGAACCTTTATTAGAAGTAAGGATATCTACTAATTCTCAAAAAAGTTTAACTACAATAAGTTTTCAAAAAAATAATCAGACATTTGTAATCAAAGAATTAAATAAATATTTAGGTCACAAATACTCCTGTAAAGATTTTAGAATTCCAGAACTAGTATTTGAATTATCAAATGATCTTAAAGTAGAATTTCTTAGGGGTTTGTCTGATGTTACAGCCCATATTCGTAGTAGTAACAATGCCTATGGATACTCTTTTGGACATAGATCTTATATAGAAATTCCTCAAAACTGGTTTTTAGTTATTGATATATGTAATTTATTAAAAAGTTTAGATGTTCCAGTTCAGAATATCGATTGGGGACATCCCAATATTAGGGACCCAAATCTAGAGGAATATAATGCGGGAAGAACAAAAGCTTGGTTTAGGGAACACCAAATAAAAATATTTGCTGATGAATTTGAGAAAATAGGATTTTATCTTATTCACAAAAAAAGGGCACTTAAGAAATTAGCTGATTTAAACAGAGCAGAGTGGGATAAATATTGTAAAATCAAGATGAAAGAGGCAAAAAGTGAAAAGATGAAAGAAACGTGGAAAAAACGAATAGGCAATCTAAAAGAAGTTCATCATAGATTTTATTGGGAAACAAAAACACCCAATAAACCAAAACCAAGACATCCAGAGGAAAGTAGTGTGAATATTTCAAGTAAAATTAGAGGAAAACATTTTGATAACTGGAAAGATATTGCAAAGGAGTTAGGTTATGATGAGTAAAGAAGAAGAAAACCTATATCCTGAAATAAAAGAATGGTTGCAGAATTATTTGACAGATAAATATAAGGGATATACTATTGAAACCACTTATGAAACATCAAGAAGAAATTTAGATATTATATTAAAAAGTAAGGGGATTCAATGTAAAGAAGCGATAGGGCTCCAAATTAAAGTAGATGTTGTTGGCATTTTGAAAAGGGGAAATGATTTTAAGCTTGTTTTTGTAGAAGTAAAAGACACGGAATTAACGCTAAAAGATTTAGGTCAATTATGGGGGTATACACAACTTATTAATCCAATAGAATCTTTTTTAATTTCTTCAAGTGGATTCGGAAGATTGTCTTATTTATTTAATATTTTGAAAAGAGAAGATTTACTTAAATTTGGTATTAAAATAAATAAGTTTATGCAATTAGCTAAATGGGATAAAAGTAGAAAATCAATTGATTATTCAAGTCTGATTCCTAAAATCTGATTACTTATTTTGTTGCTTATATGCTTCTCCTACTGCTTTTACTATCTCATCAAAATTATTGTCATTTTCTAACGTTACTTTAAAACATGGTCCATTATAGAAGTTTTGCACACTTTCATGCAATTGTGTAAGCTTATGTTTTTCTAATATTCTACGTCCAAAGTCGTATGGTAACATTATTACTATGTGTAACTTCTTCTTTTTTATTTCAATAAAAGCAAAATTCCTATTCTTCCTTAAGGAAATATAATATTTTTGTGGATTTATCTTAATGGAACTATCAATTTTAATGATACTCTCCTTTATTTTGTCATAAATAGATATTACATTTTGCTCAACATTTTCAGTATGAAAACTTTCAGTATATTTGTCTTCTGTTTCTTCTTGATAAGAAGGTTCAATAAGTCCTATATCTTCAAAATCTGGATTAAGTGTGAATATGGATTTATTATTGGCTGAGTACTGTTTAAGAATTTCTACCTTAACAATTTTGTCCCATGTATCTGTATAAGTCTCCATAACTTCTTCAAATTCTGGTTTATTTTCATCAATAACTATCAAAATATTCTGGCTATTCTCTATAGTGTCCTTTATAGCTTTGTAAATCTCTTTTTTACCGGAATACTTCTTAAATTCTTCTTCTAACTGGGAATTTGATTTAACAAAGTGAAATAATTTTTCAATCAAATTATTTCTGCTAACAGGATTCTTAAAAAATGCAAAAAATTTTGTTATTTGTGGGAAGATATGCTTATAAAAATCATGCTTCGCTAATTCAACTTCAACAATGTAAAATTCAGGATTGTCTCTATCTCTAAAGTCGAATAAAAATCCATCTGGAATAGAAGATCCTAGAGATCTAGTGTCTATTTTGTTTTTTAGGTCAAAATAAATGGTCTTAATACCAAACAATGTTTTTGAATTCTGTTTTACTAATCTTTCAAATTCAGGTTCATCTTTAAATGTAATTTCTGTAAATTTATTGCCATCCATATAAATTGCAGATTTCATAGAACAAATAATTCTTACAAGTTATATAAAGGTTGTTATTCTTTATGGTGTTACTATTATGAAATGTCTTTTGTGAAGGTAAAAGAAAATTGTTTCAAGAAAAGCAAAATTTATAATTAATAAGGGTTAACTATACCATCATGAGGCATAAGAAAATAAAAAGTCTTGTAGAGGATGTTATAAGGCCTTCTGTAAGCTTTATTAAAAAATCTAGAAAAAGAAAAAATATGCCTTTTAAAGAAATTGAAACAATACTTAAAATTTTCTTTCCAAAAACAAAGCATCATGAAAGTAGTAAAGGTTTTTTTAAACACGTATTTGTAATTCATTCTCGAGCAAGAAAAATTGTTTTAAAAATTGGGAGAAGTAAGAAACACATTAGAAAAGATTATACTACTTATACGAGATTACCTGAAAATATAAGAAATAGATACTTTGCCAAAATCTATTGGAAACATGACTTTTTTATGTTACAAAAATATGGTAAAAAAGCAAAAGTCCCAGAACGAGAATTACATAGATTAAAAGATATTGGGCGAAAATATGGATTAAAAGACATAAGAGAAGCAAATATAATGAAATTTGATAACAAATTTAAGATTGTTGATGCTGAGCGCAGATGAATATGAAGAATCAAAGTATTTCAGATAGATAACGTTACTAAAAAAGTAGGATATAGGTAAACGCCCCCTTCCCGTATTAAAGTAACCAAAAATTTCAGAGAGCAAAGCGAACCGTATAATCTACCAAGATTATTCGAAGCCACCAACGTAAAAGACTTTCGGCTTACCATTAAAAATGGCAGTTCAAAAACTTCTTGCCTAACACGTTTTTTGCGAAGTTTGTGAGTGAAAAACTGTGTTATGCGAACCTTTACTGGAATTTCATAACCCTTCCTTCAAAATCCTCTTTCATGAGCAAAACAACCCTTGAAGGCTCGTGCTCGTCAATGATTTTGTAATCTGCATGTTTTGCTATTTCTGAGGCAAATTCCCTGACCTCATTGTGCAAAGGCATGTTTGACTGCTCCAGCCTTTCTCTTGAGTAGCCAACCCACATGTATGCCTTGACTTCAACAAATAGGGGCATGCTTAATCTTATTATTTCAGCCCACTGCTCAGCGTTGACCATGTTCATGTTTTTGATTAATGTGAACCTAAGCACAGTTCTTGTATTCTGCCTTAATTCCGGCAGCAGGCTTAAAGTCCTGAGCAGGCCCTGCCATGCATTCTTTATTATCGGCCTGTCTATTATATTAAACAATTCTTCATTTGGCGCATCAACAGAAATATAAATCTGGGTCGGAGGCTCTTCAATTAATTTTTCTATTTTTTCCGGCAGCAGCCCGTTGCTCACAACAAATGTTGAAAAGCCGTTTTTTTTGTATTCCCTTATCAATTCAGCCAGCTTTGGGTACAAAGTCGGCTCCCCGTCAAGCGAGATTGCAACATGCTTCGGATTCATTGCATTTTCAAATTTTTCATGAGGTGTTTTTTCATTGCCTCCAAACCCTGAAAGCAATTTTCTCTGGGCTTCAATCGTGCCCTCCACTATCAAGCCGGGCTCGTCAATTCCGATCTGCATTGCCGGCTCTGTGTGGTACCTAAGGTCCCTCCAGCAAAAGACACATGCATTGTTGCATATAAACGTAGGAGTCATCTGTATGCACTGGCTGCTGCTAATCCCGTAAAACTTGCTTTTATAGCAGCCGCCTTCCCCCCTCAAGTCGCTTTTTGTCCAGTGGCAAGTTTTGACTCTTGTATGGTTTCCAACAACTTCATACTGCTGCTTTTTCAGCATTAATATTACATCTGCCGTTGCCATTTTAGATCATTGCAAATATCCAAATCTATATAAACTTTAAGTTTTTTTGTAAAAACATGGATTTAAAGCCGGCATTTAAGAAGCTTGAAGAGAGCCAGGATTTCAAGAAGTGGAACAACAAGCACAAAGGCACATACTTTTCATACGCTTTCAAAATTCCCCAGGAAATGCCGAATGAATGGCAGCTTGGATTCTATGACCGGAAAAAGGACAAGATAACCACTTTTGTTGTGGCCGATGGCCTGATAAAGATACGGCCCGAAGAGGAAATTTTTAAAAAAGAGGAAATGGAAATAAATAAAGTGCAGCTTGACAAGGTGAACCTTACTTTTGACAGCGCAATAGCCAAAGCAGACGAATTCCAGCAGAAAACATACCCAAAAGACAAGAGCATCAAGACAATAGCCATACTTCAAAACATTGAGAAGCTTGGCAATGTGTGGAACATAACCTATATAACCGAGGCATTTAACACGCTGAACATGAAGATAGACGCATCGAGCGGCAGGGTGCTGGAGCACAATCTCAGCTCGGTCTTTTCTTTTAGAACAGAGTAGTTATAATGTCAGACATAAAGGATTAATTGAAATAGGCATGCCTGACAAATATGACGGGGGCAAGGAACATTAAAAACTAATGGCCCCTATTATATGATATGGATTAGCCAAACTATATTTCTTAATTGCGAATTATTTAAATACAAGCTTGCTGCTGAAATCCTGTTTTCTTCGCGATTAAAATGATAAAAATAAAAATAAAAAAAGAAAATGGTGCAAAAGTGCCTGCTTACGCCCATAAAGGAGATTCAGGAGCTGATGTTTACGCTGCTGAAGAATGTGTGATTAACCCAATGGAAAGGAGGCTTGTGGCAACTGGCATCAGGATTGCAATACCTCACGGATACGAGGCGCAGATAAGGCCGAAAAGCGGCCTGGCTTTGCAGGGAATAAGCCATGCAAACAGCGTTGGAACAATTGACTCATCTTACAGGGGAGAGATAAAGATTCCTTTGATTAATTTCAGCGACAAGCCGTACAAGATAGAGAAGGGCAAGAAAATAGGCCAGATGGTTTTTGCAAAAGTCGAGGAGGCTGTTTTCGAGGAAGCTAATGAGCTTGACTCAACAACAAGGAATGAGCAGGGATTCGGAAGCACCGGCTTAGATTAAAAAGAGGTGGAATTATGGGAAAAGATACAAGCAAGCCGATAAGGTTCAAGACAATACAGAAAAACACAAAGCTGGGAGAGTTTGTTGAGGAAAAATTGGAAAATGCCAAGGAAGACGAATCCTGATAATTCTTATTTACTTTAAAGTAGTTAAAAAGCAAAAGATTTAAAAAGGGCCAAAGATAACTTTGCCCTATGGGTGGATTTAACAGGAAAGCAGAAGCAGGGCTTGTAATAGTATTGGTAATAATTGTTGTGCTTTTCTTTTTCGGCTGGCTGATTAATGTAAGCCAAAGAGAATGCAAAACTAACAGGGACTGCGGCTCGGAATCATATTGCGGAAGCGATTTTGCATGCCACCAATACCCTGCAATACAAAAAACAGTCATAGAATACAACTTTTTTTGGCCAGCAGTTATACTGGGAATGGCAATAGTGGCATCAGTATGGATTTTCAAGCAGCCAAGGCAGGAAGCAAGATTTGTTGAGCAAAAGACTGAGGCAAAAGAGCCTCAGGAAGTCAGCGACCTTTCAGAGCCTTACTACAAGAGCGACAGCAACATAAGGACGCCTTAAAAACAATGGATCAAGAAGAACCGCCATTTGAACCGCCATTTGTTCCGTTTCCCGATTGTAATACGCCGGAAATTGATTTGGAAACAGCAGAAACACCTGACAGAGCTGACCTTAAAGAATTACCTTTAGAAACAGTTATCCAATTTTATGGGTATCATCCAGCTTCCAGGTATACTGCAAAGCTAACTCAAGATGAAGCAGGAAGAAGAGTTATTAAAATCTGGTTTGCTCATAATTTACCTTGTGCAATAGGACCAATTGAAAATATAAGGTCTTCCGAAGGACTAACTGGCGAAGGATTGGAAAGAGGAGTGATGCAGATCGGTAAAAATTATGATTTGCCTACTTTTGCTTATCATGGAAAAGAATTCAAAGAATTGGGTTTGAGCCTGGATTGGCGTTGCGAACCATACACTAAAATTTATGTCCAAAGGCCGACTAAATAATTTTATTTTCAAATAATATTAATCAACAAGAATCTTATCCACTTCTTTTTTAATACTTTCAAAAACTTCGTTCAGGCTTCTGTTTGAGTCAATTATTTTGATATTGTCTTTGAGCAATCCGGGCAGTTTCAGGAAATTGGACCTTATCTTTTTCATGAATTCAAGCTGCTCGAACTTTTCCTTTTTTCTATGGGTTATTCTTTCAAGCGCAGCTGAAGGCTCAAGATCAAGAATGAACGCAATGTCGGGCTTTCTGAGAGATATATTCTTGGATATCAGCTCTTTGGTGTTTAGCCCCTGTGCGCTTTGGAAAGCGATTGTTGAATAGTAATACCTGTCACAGATTACTATGTTCACTTCATTTTCGCCGGAATTTTTTAGAAATGGGCTTATTGCAGTTTTCAGGTGCTCCTGCCTGTCCTTTATGAACAAATCAAGGAGCTTTTTGCTGCTGCTTTCAGGAGCTTTCTCTTCCCTGAGCATTGTTCTGATTCTGCTGCCGTATTTGCCGTGGGTCGGCTCCCTTGTGGTCAAAATCCTGTATTTTTTGTGCTTCGAGAAAAGGTAATTGTGCAGCATCTTGACAATCTCGCTTTTTCCGGAGCCGTCAATGCCGTCAACAACTATAAACATCCCTTTTTTCATAGGCATGGTATTTCTGTTTTGATTATTAAAGTTTGTTAAAAATTACAGCTTTAGCTGTTATAGCATTGCAAACGTGACATTCATGTTAGTATGCAGTCAGAGCCGCTTCCTGTTCAAATTTAGTTTTTTATTGCAGAATTAAACGATAAAAATGTCAAGCCTTCAGATCTTCCGCGCTTTTTCTCTCAAAATAAATGTCTTTTACCTCATTGTATACCTTTGCCTGCGCTTCAGGGCCTATCCTGTTGTATACCCTCATAATCTCGATATAGCTCCTCTTCGCGGCATCCAGGTCAAATTTCATAAGCGATTCCCTTGCAGCTGCTATGCCGTCCTTGATTGCAGACACGTCATCTTTATTCTGAATTGCCGGAATCTTTTCAGGCTCGGATTTTTTTGCCAAGAACCTCTTAAACAAAGAAGGCCTTTCCTCATGGTATTTTATATTCTCAATTGCGCTTTTTATCTCTTCCTCCGCTTCCAGAATTTCTTTTGGCTTGGCCTCAGGCTGAATATTCTTTCCATAGCCAAGCTCCGGAAATTCGAATTCTTCCGGCATTAAACTGCCGCTTTCAGGCATTTCTGCTGCAGGGGCAAGCTCAAATTCTTCAGGCATCTCCTGTGCGGGCTTTGAAGGCTTAAGCTGCGGCGCTTTCCGGGATTTTAACTTTTTAAGCTGCAAAGGCTTTTTTGCTTTTTGGGCAAGGGCTTTAGCCGATTTCTTTTGCAGCGGTTTTTTGGATTTTGCCTTGGCAGCATTTTTAAGCTGCCTTTGCGCAATTTTTTTAGGAATTCCGGGCTTTGGCGTGGATTTTTTCTTTGAAGAAGCCTGCTGCCCTGCTTTTTTTCCCAGCCTTTTCATGAAACTGCCAAATTCTTTCTCTTCAGGAATCTGTTTGGCATTTTTAGGCTGCATTGTTTCGTCAAACAGCTCCGGCTTTTGATGAAAATCGTCAAATTCAGGCGGCGGAGGCGGAGGCAGAAATTCCTCAATAATTTTTGGCTTTGGCTTAAAGAACAGCATGGGAAATACCTCTTTTTTATTTGCTGAATCTGCGCATTTTAAATATTTATTGGTCTACTCATCAATTTCCACTATCTTTTCCTTTGACTTGAAGCCGGAGCATATTCTTACCCTTTTCTTTAACGCTTTTGACATGTCGGAAATCGCCAATTTACAATAAATTTACAATAATCTATTACGATTTCCGAGCATGCTCAAAAACACGCTACGTACTTTAATGCGTAGTGTTTTTGACAGGAACTTTATTATTTCAATATTTGCCTTGTTGTCGTGTGGCTTTGCCTTGATGCTTATCCTGTAGGCATTCTTTTCGCTGTCAAAGCGCTCTATTTTGCTTTCTTTTGCGTTAGGCTTGACTATTATCCTGAACTTCGTCTCCTTTATGTCCATAATGCAGCTAAAACCAGCAGCAATAAAAAACTATCTTTATGTATTATTCACCACTTTATAATAACAAAAATAGAAAGATTTATAAAGGAAATTTACTACCCTTTTAATCATGGAAACTCCAAAAAAAGCATTAGTATTCAACCCAAACGACGAAATAGGACAACTTTATTCTGATATTTTAAAAGAAGCAGGAGTTAATAGTTTTTATGCTAATACTATGGGTATGACAGTGCAAAATGTTGTAGAACAAATTAACAGAACTAAACCTAACCTAGCTGTAGTTGCATTGAGTTTTGACCCAAATGGTAAAACACTTGAAGGATTAGAGGTACTTGCTCAAAGAATGGATGTTCCTGTTGTTGTAGTACACAGTGGAGAAGAGTATAGGCGTGCGGCACTTGACCTTGGTGCTAAAGACTACTTGTTTGGTGCACTTAAATTGGACGAAATACAAAGAAGATTATTACAAGCTTTAGAAACTCAACAATAACTTTAACATAAAAAACATTTTTAAAAAAAATAGTCAAAAAATGTCACAAGAAGCAAAAATGTTAGAAATGATGGTAATAGATGATGATGAAGGTTTAAGAGAAAGTATTGTTGATTCCCTTGCTTTTTATGGAGAAAATTTAGGCATCGCAGTTAATGTTGACAGCGCTTCCGATGGCAGAGAGGGATTAGCCAAATTTAATGAAAGACTGCAAAACAAACGACCATACGATGCAGTTCTTACAGATTTAAGTATGCCTGTTATGGATGGAGCGCAAGTTGCTGCTGAAGTCAAAAGATTACGCCCAGAAACGCTAGTTTATATCATAAGCGGATGGCAATCAGATTCAAGATATACAGAACGCAGCGGAGTAGCCAGCGGATTAGCGGATAAATTTATTTCAAAACCATTTGATGATGATATTTTTAAAACTATACTTCAAGAAGTAGCTACCAAAAAATATCCAACAAATTCAACTATACACCCACCGCCTCAATCATAATCTCTCCAGGTATGGCCGCATTTCTCGCATTTTAAGAACTTGGTTTCAGGCTCGTCTCCCGCTCTTGTCTGCACCAGCCAGAAATAAGCTGCCCTATGGCTGCATTTTGGGCATTCTGCAGTTGTCTTAGGCAGCGTCTGCAGCTCGCCTTTGTCAACAACCTCAACCCCTTTCTCACTTTTTGGAATCATTTCCTTGACTGTGGCGCCTGCTACCTGGGTTGTTTTGTAGCCGCAGGAGCATACAAGCATCTTTCTGCTGTCTTCCTTCCTTGGCACAAGGATTGAGCCGCATTTTGGGCAAAACATGGTATTCCTGAAACTTTTAGAAATCCTATATAAACTTAACCTTTTTGCAGCATGCCATTGGCAAAGCTGAGAAATTCAACAAACCAAATCTTGATGTACCCCAACAAAGGTATCCGTAATACGGCGTTTCCGACAATCTGCTCCTGCCCTATTCTAGTTTCATCAAGAAAAGGGCTTTTAATAGGCACGGGATTTGTCCTGTAATTGTCGCCTTTTGTTTGAAAGTAATAATCATCATTTTCCTGCCATTTTTTTACCACCCTATGGATTATTGGGTCCTTTTTAGCGCTCCAGAACACTATAATGTCGCCTATGTTGATGCTTTCAGCCTTTTTGCCCTTAAGCACCATGATGTCCCCTTTGTTGAATCCCCCTTTAAAAGAAAAATCCCTGAAATCTTCTTTTTCTATGCCATTATTGGCGTACCACGCGCTTGACTTCTGCCACCAGCCATCAAAATTGGAGTTATGCTCCATGCTTTCGCTTACAACAGCCACGACAGGATGGGATGTGCTGAGAAGGAAGCCCAAGCCCGGATAAACAACATACTTGATTAGGACAAAAGCCAATGCAATATTGGCAAGCCAGCTCCAGACGCTGTCATCTTCCCATATAAAGTGCCATATCTTTTTAAGCTCTTTTTTGCTGTTACGCATATGCAGCCGCTTTTGCAAAAGAATAAAAAGGTTTTGATTTTCTCGGGAACAATGGACATAATAATTTTTGGAGCAGGCGCGATAGGAAGCCTGTACGGGGCAAAGCTGTCAAAGCTCAACGAAGTGACTTTAATAGGGAGAAAAGAGCATATAGGCAAGATTAACAAGCATGGGTTAAGGATAACCGGGCTGGAAAATAAGAGATATCACCTGAATGCATTAACAGGAATTGAAAAAATCGGAAAAGACACGCTGATAGTTTTAACAACAAAAGCCCAGGACAGCAAAAAGGCGATAAGCAGCATCAAGCATCTTGTAAGGAAAGACACCACCATACTCTGCCTGCAGAACGGGCTGTACAGTGAAAATGCCGTAAAAAGCATAATCAAAAATAAATGCCTTGTTTTAAGGGCAGTGACAAATTTCGGGGCTGCTTTTCTAAATCCCGGGGCTGTAAAATACAATAGCTATAGCTACACTGCCATTGAAAAAAGCAAGAAAAGCAGGGAAATTGCCTTAAATTTCAGGCAATGCGGCCTTAATGGCTACGTTTCCAAAAATATAAGGCAGGATATGTGGAAAAAGCTCGTGCTTAACTGCGTGCTTAATCCGATTACATCCATCTTAAGAGTTGAAAACAAATTAATTTCTGACAGGAGGCTGGATGCGTTGAAGGAGCTTGTTGCAGGCGAGTGCATAGCAGTTGCAAAAAAAGACGGCATAATCTTTGAATTTGATTTTGTGAAGGAAATAAACAGCACATTCAAAAATTCAACCAATACCTCTTCCATGCTTCAAGACCTGATGAAGGGCAGGAAAACAGAGATTGGCTACCTGAATGGCGCTGTTGCGGAATTAGGCAGAAAATATGGAGTAAAATGCCCTGCCAATGAGGCATTAACTAAATTAATAAAGGAGATTGAAGTTCAATGCACTGGAACTTCATAGCTATGGGAAACAACTTTATATTGATCACTTCTGCCTTTTACCATCCTTAATATCTCGTTTGCAATTACAGCTTCTAGGTGAGGATGTGCTCTTAGCACAGTTGGTTCTTCCCCAGGCAATAACTGTACTTGTTTTAATCCTCCGTTCAATCCAAGATTATGAATGAAATGATTAACCATCACATCCCTTATTGCAGGATCAGAAGACGCAAGGACCAATTGCTGAATTAGCCTTAAGTGCCCATAAGATTGAGTTGTAACACGCGGCGAATCCCTTGGATTTAAATAAATCCTCCCATCACCATCTCCTTTTTTATACACATCCAAATTAGTCAAATGCTCTCCCCTTTTTCTTCTAATATCAGCAAAATATTCAGCTATTGGCCTCCTAATGGCTAAATCAGGATCTTTTTCTGTTAAGACAACAGAGCCCCTATCTGTATAAGATAAAGCTAAAATTTCCTCAACTTTATTTGAAATCCCAAGTTTGCCTGTAGGAACTGCAACAATAACTTTTCCGCTATGAGATGCTTCTGCAGCTTCTAGAAGAGAACCTTCTGCTCCCTGATAAACACGGTTAACATGGGACCTTCCTACAAATACCCCTCTTGTCATTGGAGGCATTTTACATACTACAATCCAGTCATATAGATTTAAATGCACTGGAAGCTTGCCTTCAGCCAAATCTGCAAGTTCTTCTCTGGAAAATTCAGGATAAAATGCAAGTGAAAAAATATTGGGATTATTTTTTTTGGCAATTTCATTAATTAAGGCCGGTATTCCGGGCGGGCCTCCTGTGACGTGAACAAGCCCCAAGTCTGGCCGCTCATCAGCATACATAGCGAAAGCCAGTCCATGAGCCTCAAAAAATTTAGAATAAACCCTGAAATCTTCCTTAAGTTTGCCATTATCGCCTGCAGAACCTATAGTGCTTACTAAAAGAGGATTTGTTGGAGGCTCTAAATTAGTCACTTTTACAACATATGCCCCTGCTCCAAACTCACTAGGAGAATATCTACTTCCAAAAGCTTTTTCAACTTCTGCTATGGGGAGAATTTTAAAATAAGGCCAACTCATGTTACATATAACTTTTGGCTGCATATTTAAAAATTTTGCCATTGGGCGTATGAAAAAATAATAAAGCATTTAAACAAAACTGTACTTAGATCAAGCATGAATGTCAAAAATGCACTTATAGTTTACACAATGCCCAGGACAAGAGAGGAGAAATCAGCATTGGGATTAGTCAAAAAAATACTGAAAAAGAACGGAATAAAATTTGGAGCTGCAAACAGGGACAGGCTTAAAAAGCCGCAATTGAAGAACAAGGAGCTGGTTGTGGCAGTCGGGGGAGACGGGACATTCCTGAGGGCTGCGCATTTCATCGATAGGCAAATGCTGTTTGGGGTAAATTCGGACATCAAGAACAAGGAAGGGTTCTTTATGAAGTCAAATAAAAAAAACTTCGAATCCAAGTTTAAAAAAATAATTGAAGGCAAAGCAGCAATAAAAAAGCTGCCAAGGCTCGAAGCAAGCTTAAACGGCAGGAAAATTGAAACGCTTGCGCTGAATGAATTCTTCATTGGGTCAAAAAAATCATACCATGCTGCAAAATATACTATAAATGCCGGAAGCAAAAAAGAAAGGCAGAAAAGCAGCGGCATTCTTGTGACAACCCCGAGCGGAAGCTACGCGTGGGCAAAATCATGCTATGGCAGAACCTTGCCATTGGGCTCAGAAAATTTCCAATTCCTCGTCAGGGAGCCCTATGAGGGGCAGGTTTTTAAAAATTACAGGCTAAAGCATAAGATACTGGGCAAAACCCAAAAAATAAAAATAACATCAGAAATGCTGGATGGGATTTTGATAGCAGATTCTGTCGGCAAAGAATACAGCTTTAAAAACGGCAGCAAAGCAACTATAAATCTGTCGGGCAAGCACCTTAATGCGGTATGGACATGAAAACAAAAATGATATGGATGGACGGAAAATTTGTAAGATGGCACAATGCAAAAGTGCATATTCTGACCCATGCAATCCATTACGGGAGCGCGGTTTTTGAAGGCATACATTCCTATAAGACAGAAAATGGAACGGCAATCTTCCGCCTGGAAGATCATATCAGCAGGCTTTTTACCTCGGCAAATGCAATGGGCATGAAGCTCAAATTTTCAAAGCAGCAGCTGAAAAAATCCATCCTGAAGCTTGTCAAAGCCAACAAAATGGAAGATGCATACATAAGGCCGATTGCCTATTATGGATACGGAAACATAGGGGTGTATCCAAAAAATGTCCCGACAAATATTGCGCTGATAACAGTGCCATGGGAGCATTACTATTCAAAAAACCTGAGAATTAAAACTTCAAGATATACCAGGCATTCTGAAAAAGAGACTGTCTACGGGACAAAAATATCTGGAAATTATGCAAATTCCATACTGGCGATGCACGAAGCAAGAAAACACGGGTTTGATGAGGCCCTGATGCTTGACGATGACGGCTTTGTGGCAGAAGGGCCAGCAGAGAACTTTTTTGCTGTGAAAAACAAGAGACTGGCAACGCCAAACAGCAGGAGCGCTTTGCCCGGAATAACAAGAAAAACAATATTGGAGATAAGCAAGGATCTTGGAATAAAAGCTTATGAAAAAAAAATCACATTGAACGAAGCCAAAAACGCCGACGAGCTATTTTTCTGCGGAACAGCAACCGAGATAGCCCCAATAACCTATGTTGACAATAAAAAAATCGGCAGCGGCAAGGCAGGAGAAACAACAACGAACATAAAAAGCGCTTATTCAGACATTGTCAGGGGAAAAACCAGGAAATATGAAAAATGGCTCACTTATGCTGATTAAAGATAATGAAAATAAGCTCAATCGGCGGGGAATTTGCACTAATTGAAAGGATAAAAAAAAAGTCAAAGCTTTATTCTGAAGGTGTGATAGGGGGAATTGGCGACGATGCCGCTGTGCTGGCCTATGACAAACAATGCTTCCTCCTTTTCACGACAGACATGCTGGTTGAGAATGACCATTTCTCCCTTGAGTATTTTACTCCTGAGCAGGTTGGCATGAAGGCAATCGAGCAGAACGTGAGCGACATAGCTGCCATGGGCGGCCTGCCGAAATATGCCGTCATATCTTTAGCTTTGCCAAGCAACGCTGATGTTGAATTTATAGACGGATTATACAGGGGAATAAACACTAAATCAAAAAAATACAAGATAAGCATTGTCGGCGGCAATATAACCCATTCAAAAGAGATTGTGGTTAATGTAGCAATGATTGGCTTTGTCGAGAAAAACAATTTGGCATTGAGGAATGGGGCAAAAATCGGCGATTTAATCTTTTGTTCCGGGAATGTTGGCAAATCAACTGCCGGGCTGGAATTAATCAGGAACAAATTAAAAGGGGAATCAATAAAAAACCACCTTGAGCCGGAATGCAGGCTGGAGCTGGCAAGAAAACTGGTTAAAATTGGCATTAACTCAATGATTGATGTAAGCGATGGAGCTGCTTCTGAAGTCAGGCACATCTGCGACGAATCAAAAGTCGGGGCAATGATTTATGCAGATAGGATTCCAATATCAAAAAACACGATTAATGACGCTAAAAAAATAAACAAAGACCCGCTTGATTTTGCATTGTACGGCGGAGAAGACTTTGAGCTGGTTTTTACGGCAGACAAAAATAAGCTTAACAAGCTGAAAAAATATGATGTCAAAGTAATTGGCGAGATTGTAAATAAAAAACACGGCATCAAGCTGGCTAAAAACAATAAAAAACTAAACCTGGAAAGCGGGTTTGACCATTTCAAGAGGATAAGAGTTTAAATATTTTCTTAAAAATTATTATTTTAAATAATTTTCTAATATCTTCCCCTACTTCATATTTTATTTTACAATTATTTTTAAGATTAATTTTTGTTAAATTCATTTTAAATCACTAATTTTTACTAGATTGAAACTATGTAACTGATTTAGGTTTAAATATTCCATCCAAGAATGTCCAGTGCTTATTTTCTATATAGAAACAAAAATCATGATTTGATAGCTGAAATATTACTTAAGTGATTTAAATACAGAATGAAAACAAAAATTGAAAAATATGAATAATAAAAGTAGGAGGACATGCTCCAGAATGGGCAAAAGCCACTGCAAATGGCTGCCTTGCTTCCGGCTCCACTCTGCTGCCCACCAACACCGCTGCTCAAGATTACCGCTGCTTTCTTCCGAACCTTACGGATTTTCAAAAACAACAATTCAATGGGGCAGAGCTTCGACGCCAGCAGCAAGACCAAAGGCAATAGCCAAAGCTGCTTCCAAAGCTTCACCGCGCCTAAGCATGTTTGCGCTTACAGGAGAGTGCTAGCTTCCCGGCAGAGTCCTCCCATGAAAGAGGATGACTTGGCAGGTTTTAAATGTTTAGGTGCTTATTTAACGAACTCTACATTTGGCATATTTTCGAATTGCCTGTCTCCTGTCAGAAATTTTAGGTTGTGCTTTAATGATAGCTCATAGCCTACAGCATCGGGCAATGAAAAATTATTTTTTTTATTTGAATGCCTGAAGTAAACTGCGTTAGTGATAACTTCTGGAGTAATCTCAAGTAAGTTAAAGTTGGCATCCTTAAACCATTCATCGGCTGCTTCCTTCCCTTTTTTTCTCAAAATTATTTGATATATCTCGCCAACGTTTAACACACATGTAATAATATCAAACCCGTTGTATTTGTCATAAGCCGGGCTGCTTTCAGAAAGCTCAATTATTGCATAACTGTCGAAAAAATAAGCCATCTTTAATCTAAGCCAAATTCTTTATCTACTTCCCTCATCAATTCTTCGGTTGATTCCTTGAATTTTAATGTGCCCCAAATATCTTTTCCTTTAGTTACAGGCTTTGCTCTAATTAAAACAGTGACTTCTTGATCCAGCTTTATGTTCTCTTTCCTTATGGCTTCCTTAGGTATTAAAATACCTATAGAATTGCCCCATTTCTTTGTTTTGGCTTTTATTTCCATCATAAAGTTATACATGTATAACTAATATTTAAAGCTTATTGTTAAATATTTACCACTTATTTGTGGTTACAAAACGAAAGATTTATATTTCCGTTACTAAACTCAATCAAATAATGTGCCATAGTTACACCATCATCAAAAACAAAGATATAGGTATTTTAACATAGTTTCTGTACATGCCTAACTCATCCTTTGAGATTAATACTCCTTTGTTGAATGATTTGAAGCCTATAAAGTCTGAGTTTGCTATGTTTGCTTGATATTTTACCTCAAAAGGGTAATAAGTATCATTGTGCAAGACAACAAAGTCAACTTCTTTTTTGCTCTTATCTTCATAATAACAAATTGTGCTTTTCGGATCAAATAGGTCTCTAGGATTTAGACTATATGCTAGTCTGCATAAGTGGTTATATATGACTCCCTCGGCAATTTTGCTTTTGATTTCTAAATTCATCAAGTTTTCTTTAGCATTAACAAAATAATTTGTTTTCCCATTAGACCAACCATGCAAAGCATGGAAGAAGAAAGGATCAAGAATGTAGACTTTTTTCATGAAGTTATGTATTCGCTTATCATGTGTTGAACACCTGTATGAGATATTAGCAACATATAACTCTTCAAGTGCAGTAATATACTCCTGCACCGTATTATGGGATTTTATTTCAGTTGTTTTTGTGAAACTATTCCAGCTTATTGGGCAGGATAACGTAACAAATATCTCTCTCAATATCTGCTTGAAATATATTTCTTTGTAGTTGTATTTGTTCAAATCTCCTATGACTGCATTGAGGTATACACTGAATAGCTTCACAGATAGTGAGTTAGTCGATTTATATTCGTTTATGACAGCCGGGACACCTCCAGTTAAAAAGTAAATCTCCAACAACGCATCTAATTCCTTTTTCAAGAGCATTAAATCTTCAATGGATTTGTCAATCTTGCCTTCAAACAAGGCGAATATTTTTTTATGTTTATCTTCCTTTTTCATTAGCCCCCAATCGAAAAGTTTATCTTTAAACTCGGGTTTCAGAAGTTTTACGAATTCAGAAAATTTCATCGGCAAAAGAATTTTATCTAAGGGATCATCCGCAGAACCACCTCTTCTTCCAGGCATAAGTTCCGTGGAGTGTTTTAAATCCATTGAATGCGATCCAGTTACTATGATTGAGCAATTTACAAAATCGCCTTTATTCGCAAAGTAGATTAATTCTTTTGACCAATCCTTGACTGCACATATTTCATCAAAGAACAGATATTTTCTTTCAGATTTCTCCGCAACCCTCCAATTTAGATATGTTTGGATTATTTTATTTAGCTCTTCAGCAGTATTTCTTTCAAATGACCAGAAAAAAATGTTCTCTGGTTTGACATCCTTACTATACAATAAATCTTTAATGATGAGCTTAATTAGGGTTGTTTTCCCTACTTGTCTTGGTCCTCGTATGGTATAAATAACATCTTGGTCAAGCTTGATGTAATGCCTTATATTTGGATCCCATTTATACTCCAATTTCTCAACCTGTGAGAGTTTAAAATCTGAATCAATGTTCTTTTTATCTACCCACCACTTGTTTTGGTCAGATAATTGGCTTATATCAAATACACTCATAATTCTCTATAAATTCATTCGCCTATATAAATGTTGTTATTTTTGACAAGTTATTTATAAATATATATACTTTATATTGACAAATTAATAAGATTATATGAATAAAAATTGACAATTCATTTATAAATAAATAGTTATTTGATAGCAAATTCGAGGTTTTCAGGTTTTACATTGTCGAGTGACTGAATAACGGATTTTAGAAAAAGCATTATTGCTACTTCTTAGTAGCGAAACATTTATAAACTTATAAACAAGTTCTTCGATAAAACTGAAAGCTGAATACCATGAATCTGCCATTAGCGCCGAACCTTGAAAAGTATTTGGAAGAGAGAGGCGATTTAGAAGTAGAGGGATCGCCTAGAAGATTAAACGGCTTGACTATTTGGCGCGTAAAATTAGACGGGAAACATTTAGGAGTTTATCAAATATTTTATGATGGCGATATCACCCTTTCACAGGAATTTGTGTTTCATAGAACACTTCCAGGATATGAAGATTGGAGGAAAAATCCTGAGATGGTTCGTAGGTATGGGGAAAGAGTGGCTGATACCATCGAAGGCCGTGAGCCTCTTTGGCCATCAATGCTGACGTTTGGCATATATCCGGATACACCCCGCGCTAGGAGACAATATGCTAAACAAATAAGACTGGATAGGCATACTTCAATTCCATTTCCTTGACATATTCCCTTAACATATTCAGATAGCCAGAAATAAAATAATAGCACTAAATGCCCCAAAGAAATTTAGTAACTGGAAATGTGTACGATTTAGCCAGATACGAGCAAGCTACTGGCAGGAGCATGCACGCTGATGAATATTTCAAAAGAATAGGGAAAATTGCAAGCGAATTCTTTCCCCTAAGAAGCCAGATTCCATTAACTCCAATGCACAATAGTGTCATTGCAGGAGTAAACCGTGAAATAGCTGGAGATATGCAGGAATATGCAGCAGAAGGATTAAAATTTTTGGATGTTGGAGGCTCATCTGGAGGAAGAATTTTGGACATTGAGAACAGATTAAAGCAATTAAAAGGCGTTGGATTGGAAAAATACATTATTGACGTTGACAGAAGAAGTGTTGATGAGGCTAAAGCTAAAGGCATTGACTCTAGACAATTAGACTTGACTAAAGAAAGATTTCCTTTTGGCGATGGAACAATAGACAGTGCATTTTCCGGCTGGACTTTTGAGATTATACCCCCATATGGGCATGGGCATGTGGCTGGAGAGATTCACAGAGTTTTAAAGCCAGGAGGAAAATTTTATTTTCAGGATGATAAGCATGGTGAAAGTGAAGTAAGATCAGAACATTACAATAATGTACTAAAGCCAAGAGGCTACAATCCAGGAACTTTCTTTTACGGAGTTTTTGAAGTGCCTCCAGATTTTAAGCCGCAAAAAACTGGCTCAATTCACCCAACATCTGACCGAGATCCAAGTTCAAAATTAATAGGAGAGCCCATGTATGGAAAAGGCTTCTCATTGGATGAGATAAAAAAACTTGCAGATGGGCGTTTTGGCATTGAAAAAGCTCTTTTAATCAACAGAGCTGACGAAATAACCGGCTCTGGCGAAGAAGATTTCAGGAAATTTGCAGACGATTGGGCAGTATTTTTAGCTGTTTTAAGAAAGAAATAATTCTAAACCATCCAAACAACAAAATACCCCAAGAAGCTTCCAGCGCTTAATATAGGCATTGCGGGATAGAACTTATCTTTTTGCCCTTTGACAAGGAGAAAGAGCAGAGAACTTATCTTTTTGCCCTTTGACAAGGAGAAAGAGCAGTGCCATTGCGGCAAAAGCAGGAATGACCATTGCTTTCAGAAATCCGATAAAAACAGTTTCCTGCAGCATCAAATCTTTCATCACAACCCCTGCAAAAATCAATGTGAACCCGATGTCCCCGCCGCCCAGGACTGCAATTCTTGATTTATTCACTTTTGTTGGCTGCTTTTGCATACCTGGCTTTAATGCCATTCTTACTCCATCATACGGAATGAGCAGGCCAGCAAACACTTTTGATTTGGGCTGAAAATGTGCAAGCGTTACCATATGCTTTGTCTTGAAAACCGAGATGTAGTCATAGACTGAAATGACTATCAAAAGCATGAATGCAGCAAATAAATTCAGCATAGGGACAAAAATAGACGCCAACCCACCATAGATAAACACTTCAGACAAGTTCTGCA
>JACPIE010000029.1 GCA_016188245.1 Candidatus Woesearchaeota archaeon
ATCTTGGCAATCCTGCTTGCCTTATCAAACGTCTTATTTTATTTACTAGTCTTTCTTGCTTTTTCATGGGGAACTTATCCTTCCCCACCCCTCTTTTGCAATGCAAGAGGGGGTGTTTTACTTAAGACTTTCTACTGAGCCACCCCATTAGAAAACTTTTTATATAACCCACCAAACAAAACGACTGATGGCAAGGGTCAAGAAAATAATGCTGACTGATGTGCCGACTTTAAAAAAAGAGGCGAAGATAGATGAAGCAGTCAAGCTTCTGGCGCAGAAAGGAAGCGGCTGCGTTGTCATAACGGAGGACAAAAAGCCGATAGGCATTGTCACGGAGCTCGATATAGTAAGAAGTGTGATTTCTAAAGGCAGGAGCACCAAGGACAATGTCGGCAGCGTAATGGTATCTCCCGTAACCCAGATGATGCCTGAAATGAAGCTTGACGAGGCATTGAAGATTATCGACACAAAAAGGTTCAGGCGCTATCCTGTAACTGAAAACGGGGAACTAATCGGGTTAGTGACCAAAAAGGACATTGTAAACGCGATAAGCGAAAATGTAAGGTTTCACAGGAACATACAGAATATTGTGCTGGTTATTTTTGTCCTTTTTGAATTTTTTATTTTCCTGTTTTCAGAGTACTTTTGGGAAATCCCATTTTTGGTAAAATGATGATCTCGGCAAAATGATAAAAATCGGAAGCATAATGACGAAGGAAGTAATAACGACCAGCCCGGGCTCCAGCCTTATTGAGGCGGCAAAGCTGATGGCATCAAAGTCAGTGAGCAGCCTTGTGATTACGGATAACGGCAAGCCTGTCGCAGTCTTAAGCGAGAATGACATAATAAGCGGAACCATCTCAAAGAAAACAAAAGTCAGCGATGTAATGGCAAAGGGAATGGTGGTGATATCGCCGTCGACAAAATTTTCAGAGATAGAGAACTCAATGTCGGAGAAAAAAATAAGAAGGTTTCCGGTCGTGGAGAATGAAAAGCTTGTCGGATTGGTGACGGAAACGGACATGATAGAGGCAACAAGGGATTTCACAAGATTCCACCAGATAGTCCAGGAAGCAATACTGGCAATTTTTGGTTTGGCCACGGCATTCTTTTTGTTTTACTTCAGCCCGCTTGGGGCGTCGATTTTCCGCTGAGCATTAGAAAAATATAAATACCGTGCAAAACCTTTCGGGAATGAGGGCCTGTAGTCTAGCGGTTTAACAGAAGTTACGCAAATGACGCCACCTCGACAATTTCATTCGGTATGGTGGAGGCCACCAGTTCGAATCTGGTCAGGCCCATTATAATCAAAAATAAAAAGTGGTGAGAACTATCAAGTCAAAGCTTTATCCGAGGATATTCTTCTCTTTGCTGTTTTTGGCCATAATATCCTTGGCATTCTTTGTTGCAAAGCCGTTTTTGCCTGCGCTGTTTACAGGGGCAATCATAGCTTACCTTTCCTACCCTCTTTACAGCAGGCTATCTACCAAGGTAAAGAACAAAAATATTGCGTCGTTTATGATTGCAGTTTTTATAGTTCTGCTTCTTACGCTGCCTTTTCTCAGCATCATAGGAATCGTCTCAAAAGAGGCGTATGAAACCTACACTTCACTGAGCCAGCATAAGCTCGGTACAAATTTTATGGGCGTATTGTGCAATGATGAAGGGTCGTGGGCATGCAAATCAGTAAAGTCATTCGTCGGCTTTCTGCCCAGGGATGACCTTGACTATTACCTCCAGGTCACTATTGAAAAAATAACCGGATTTATAATAAGGAATGTATCATCTTTTCTTGCGTCAATTCCCTCATTTCTGCTGAATTTCTTTGTCATGATTTTTGCAGTTTATTATCTTCTTAAAGACGGCGATTTGATTGCAAAAAGGATAAGGGGGATACTTCCATTAAAAGAATCGCATAAGCAGCATGTATTTGAAAGATTCCATAATATAACCTATGCAATGTTTTACGGCAATATTACAATAGCGGTCATACAGGGAATTCTGGGCACAATCGGCTTTCTTGTTTTGGGATTCCCTTCCCCCATACTGTGGGGATTTGTGATGGTTTTGTTTGCGCTGATCCCCTATTTTGGAACTGCGATAGTGTGGCTGCCTGCTGCGCTTAATTTCATATTTGCAGGGTACCTTCAAGGCGATAATTCGCTTGTTGTAAGAGGGGCAATCCTCATAGCTTACGGGATTGTTGTGATAAGCAGCATAGATAATATACTGAAGCCGAAGCTGATAGGCTCAAAAGCCAATGTCCATCCAATCCTTGTCCTTATTGGCGTATTGGGCGGGCTGAACATGTTCGGGTTTGTTGGCATATTCCTGGGCCCAATGATGCTTGCCCTGCTGATGACCTTTATTGACATCTATGAAGAGGAAAAAGCCGAGCTTGAGAAATATTTTTAGAAAATGAAGCTTAAAGTCAAGGATATGGATATTTCCAGCGGCGGCCCTTTAGTTTGTGTAATAAACCACCAAGATGCAGCCATGCTCGACCTGCATGTGATGGACAGGATAAAGGTAAGAAAAGAAAAAAAAACAGAGACTGCTGTCGTAGACATTGCCCAAAGCAGCAAATTTGTGCCAAAGGGGAAAGTTGGAGTTTTTGAGGAAGTGATAAATTCTTTGAAGCTTGAAAATAACAACATAGTTGACATCGCAATTGCCCGCAAGCCTTTATCGATCGAATTCATCAAGAAAAAGCTGGACGGGCAAAGGCTGAGCAAAGAAGAGATTGACCAGATTGTGTGGGATATAGTGCACAACAAGCTGAGCTCTGTTGAGCTGGCTTATTTTGTTGCAGCGTGCTATACAAACATTATGACAACCGAAGAGACAATTTTGCTTACAAAATCCATGGTCAGGCACGGAGATGTTTTGCAGCTCAACAAGCGCCCCATCATAGACAAGCATTCAATTGGGGGAATTCCCGGCAACAGGACAACTCTTGTTATCGTGCCTATTATTGCGGCAGCAGGCTATTTCATTCCAAAGACAAGCTCACGCTCTATAACCAGCCCGGCAGGCACCGCAGATACAATGGAAGTTCTTGCAAAAGTTACATTTTCAATAAAAAAAATGAAAGAGATTGTGCTGAAGGCAAAAGGCTGCATTGTATGGGGCGGCTCATTGAACCTTGCGCCTGCCGATGACAAGATAATCGCCGTTGAACGGCCTCTTGAGATAGATGCGGAAAGCCAGCTTCTCGCTTCAATAATGGCAAAGAAGCATTCTGTTTCAAGCACGCATATCCTGATTGATGTTCCTGTCGGCAACAATACCAAAGTCAGGAACATGGCTGGGGCGTTAAGGCTTAAAAAAGAATTTGAAAAAATTGGGAGAAGGCTGAAGAAGCGCGTCAAAGTGCTTATAACAGATGGAACCCAGCCAATAGGCAACGGAATAGGCCCTGCTTTGGAGGCAAGAGATGTGCTATGGCTGCTCAAAAGAGACCCAAGAAGGCCGATTGATTTGGAAAAAAAATGCCTGATGATGTGCGCCAACCTTTTTGGCATGATTGGAATCAAAGACGGCTACAGGAAATCATTGTACATACTGAATTCAGGCAAGGCTTACTCAAAGATGGTTGAGATCATCAAGGCCCAGGGCGGAAAAGAGACTGCTGCCGAGGACATCAGCATAGGCAAATTTTCACATGATGTCTTATCATCAAAAAGCGGAAATGTGAAATCAATTGACAACATGATGATTTCAAGGATTTCAAGGATTGCAGGGGCTCCAGCTGACAAAGGGGCAGGAATATACCTATGCAAGCATGTTGGCGACAAAGTTAGAAGGGGAGAAACACTTTTTACCATCTATTCAGAAGGCAGGCATGAGTTTGAGTATGCAAAGGATGTGGCTAAACAGGGCAGGGTTTTTGTTATTAGATAAAACGCCGCGACTCGGATTCATACGTTTTTGCAAGATATCAAAATTATGACGATGAGTTAACCCTTAAATTTCATGTTTGTGAAATGTATGCTTTTTTTACCATTGTTTTAAGACACAATTTTATACTTTGATTTAAATTTAAATTCATATTAAAATAATTTTGGGTAATTTGCGTGAATGTGCAACTTAGAAGTTCACAATAAAAATAAAACAAACAATTATGCTATTTGCCCCTCCATCCAAAGATCTTATCATATTTTTTGTGGTCCATTATTTCAAGAATGAATGTGATAATCTTAACCTCGTCGCCAGTTAGCGTGTAAACCAATCTCCAGAAACTAACCAACTCAATTTTCCAAAGCTTATTGGTCCCATACCTTTGCATTGCCTGCTTGGAAATATAGCTTCGTCTTATTGGCAATCCTTTTTGAGGATTTATTTTCAGGTTCCCTATTTCCCTATCGATAGCCTTGAGAAGCTGAATCTCAAATGAATTTTCAATGCAATTCTTCTTCTGCTCCAATGCCTTACCTTGCAGCTCCTTGTACATGGCGTTGGCATCATGCGAGAAAGAGACGTGAACTTCCTTGCCTTTCATGCTACTCTCACTGATTTTTTGAGCATTGCCCTAAGCTTTGGATTGTCCTGTTGCAGCCAGGAAATGCCTTTCGTGCCTATCATTATTTTTCCGCTGTTCTGAAGATATTCAAGTATTAAATTAAGAGTTTGATGCATAATTTTGACAGGCAGCCTTCTCTTCAGCTCATTTTTTGATATGACGGCATCAGACTTGCTTAAGGCGTCTTCTATCATCATTACAGTTTTTAATGTTGGGTAATGCAATATTGTTTCTGGCATTTTTAATCACTTGTTATATAAACTTATAAGGTATATAAACATATATAATATATAAATCTTTCGGTAAATCTTGCATAAGTGTAAAACGCCGCGACTCGGATTCGAACCGAGAAACCCTTGCGGGAACCAGCTTTCGCATGAAAGGAATCCTTCTGAATTCCAGCTCAAGGCTAGCGCAGTACCAGGTTGTGCCATCGCGGCATGAATCAAATAATTCTGAAGAATAATATAAATGTATTGATAATCTTTTATTTGGGCGGCATCAGCACTGGAATTCCATCATTGATGGGGTATTTTGCCCCGCAGCCGGAGCATGACAGCCCTTTCCTGTCTTTTGTGTATTCCAGATCAGCCTTGCACAGCGGGCAGGCCAAGATGTCAAACAATTCTTTGGGTATCTCTTTTTTTCCTGATTTTTGCTCTTTTTTGCCCATTTTCCACCAAAAAAAATCGAAAGCTTTATATAGTACTTATTATTACTCCTTTATAAATCTTATCACATTCATCGACTTAACATTATTAATTGGGGGTAAAAGGGGTTAATAAAGTTAATGTTATTGTATTTATTTTCATTTTGAAAACTAACAAACAAGTTACAATAAAATAAAAATTATACAGGTGAACCAAAATGCCAGAGCTAGTAAAGAAATGCCCGGAATGCGGCGGAATAAACCTTTCTTGGAATAGGGATAGGGGCGAGATTATCTGCAGGGACTGCGGACTTGTCATAGAAGAGAAAATGGTTGACTTTTCCCAGGAATGGAGAGAATTCGACGGCGAAGACGGCGAGAAGAGGAGAAGATCGGGAGCGCCAATGACTTACACTCAGTATGACCAAGGGCTTGGAACAGAGGTCGGGCAGAAAGCCGACTTGCTGAGGCTTGGCGGAAAAGACAGGAACAAGTTCTTCAGGCTAAGAAAATGGCAATACAGGATTTCAACAGCCATTGAAAGAAACTTGAAGCTGGCATTGGCTGAACTGAAAAGGGTTTCTTCATACTTAAAGCTGCCAAAATCAGTTGAGGAAGAATCGGCAAGAATCTACACTTTGGCTGTCCAGAGAGGGCTTGTCAGGGGAAGGAGCATGGAATCTGTTGTTGCAGGAGCCTTGTACGCTGCATGCAGGCGCCATGATGTTCCAAGAACACTTGATGAGTTAAGCGAAGCATCCGGAATTGAAAAGAAGGAAGTCGGAAGGACTTACAGGTTTATAACGAGGGAGCTGGGAATTACAATTTTGCCTTCAAACCCTGCCGATTATATTGCAAGATTTGCATCTGCGCTAAAGCTAAGCGCGGAAACACAAAGCAAAAGCATTGAGATTCTTGAGCAGGCTCAAAAGTCTGAATTGACATCAGGAAGAGGGCCAACTGGAATTGCAGCTGCAGCTTTGTACGTATCAGCATTAATCCATGGCGAAAAAAGAACGCAAAGGGAAGTCGCTGATGTTGCCGGTGTAACAGAAGTTACGATAAGGAACAGGTACAAAGAGCTTTTGGACGAGCTTGACCTTGAAGACGACATCAAGAAGACAAAGAAAAAGAAGAAGAGATAGATTTTTTATTTTGGCATGTATATACAATTATTCTTTTTTAATACCCGGCAAAGGCTTTGAATATAGAATAACAGATATAGCAAAAGGCAGCCGCGTTGGACGAATATCCTTTACAAGAGCTTGGAAAGGCTTGGAAAAAAGAAAGGTCATTGTGCGTACAGAGATATGTTCAAAAGATTATAAAACTCCGCCGGGAAATAATAAAAACAGAGACTGATAGTGTTTGGGTAAAAAGGAAATGCTTGCTACAGCCTAAGTTTTTTGATTCTCTCCGCACCTTTGATTTTTCCGATATAATCCGCAATTTCTTTCGGAACATATTTTTTCCAGCTTTTATTTTTTATTATCCTGTTTCTGATGATTGTGCTGCTTATCCCTTGCATTATCCTGATTTTTTTGGCATTAAGCTTATTTTTCCTGAAGCATTTCAAAGTCCATAAATTGCCAGAATAAACGGCATCAAATTCCGGCAGGTTTTTTTTGATGTAACCTGCCCATTTCCTGTCATTGTATAAGTCAGGAACCGGATATATGCTGTATTTTTTTATTTTATTGGATTTTAGGGCTTTTTCAACCATCTTTTTCCTTTCAATGTAGGAAAAGGGGTTTTCTGCCGTGTTTTTCTCTTTGGAGCTGCCGATAGCTATGGTAATTTCGTCAAAATTTTTTAGAATATCTTTAACTACCTTGAGATGCGCATTGTGGAAAGGCTGGAACCTGCCGATGAAAAGGGCGCGCTTCATCTGATTTAAAGCACTTTTCTAGCCGTATCAATGGCACGCTCGACATCTTCTTGCTCCAAGTTCAAATAAACGTTATGCTCTTTTAGCAAGTCAATAAATTCGCTTAAGGAAACCCCTGCAAGCTTTGCCCCCAAGCCTAAGCTGATTTTTTTTTCGTGATAAAGCTCAACAGCTTTGTGCTTTTTTCCAGATTCTACTAATCCTCTAACCACTTCAGAGCGCTTTTCTTTCAAAATCTTCCCAAAAAGGTTGATTGTTTCTAATTCCAGCCGAGTTGATACTGTTTCCATTTTATTTTACCTCAGACTTAAAATACTCATAAAGTTTTTCTGAATATCTCCCTATTACATTTAAATTTTTTAATTTACTCATGGCATCTTCCTTTGATAGCTTTTTATTCTCAAATAACATTATAATAATCGCCATTGCGCAGATAAATGGGATTTTTTCCAGCTTGCACAGCTTAATCAATTCTCCGTCATCAGTTAGTATTGCTTGATGCTTCTTAGCGTCAAACATGGCATAGGCAGCTGCTTCTCCTTTGTCCAGCGCAAATTCTGACATTATTTTGGCTATTTGGCTTTCCTTGACACCCACCACCTTAATTCTTCCTGCCGAAATAAGCTTTTCAATTAATCTGGCATAATATGAATCCTCTTCAAATAATGCTTCTCTCTTTACTTGGGAAGGTATTTCAATGATCTTGGATACTTCAATAAAATCTTCCAGGCAGCCCACTTTAGCCAATAGCACCAGTGTGGAAGTGTTTGACACCAACATTTACATTTGTATACAAACGTAAGTATTTAAATCTTTCTGTTTTTTAGGGCCAATAGGCATGATTTTGCTTATTCACACAGCATAAATAGAAAAACTGCCGATGAAAAAGGTGCGAGTCATAGAACGGATAAATCGAACGGAAGTTTATAAAGATTTGTTAGAATCCAGTACCAAAATTAATCTTTGTATGCTTCTGGTTTTCTTTCCTTCAAAGTTCCAGAATTATGTTCAGCCATTACTGCAACAACTTGATAAACACCTGCAACAAGATAGGCATTATTTGGAGAAAAGGCTCTTGGAGTTTTATAAAATTTAGCTTCATCTATACGATAGCTAAATCCCTCCCCAACCGCGGCCTCTACAACATCTTCGACACGGCGATCAGAAGTTGCTAATGTTAACCTTCCAGCTGCAATCTCATCAACTCCCAACCGTTTAGCCAGTTTCAAAAATTTTACCATATACTTTTTTTATGGGCTTTATTTAAATATCCTTCTGCCAGAATTATTCCTATAGGAATATTTATCCTTTAAACCCATTCGTTATCGGCATCCGCCATTCCATTCCGTGGAATGATCTTTCTGAAACTCTTATCAGCATTGCGCTTCTCCTCTTGTGCTCGTTCAGCCTTATCCTGCCAACAACGTCTTTGACCAAATTTTTGTTAAAGCCTTTTTTAATTATTTCTTCTGATGGCAGGTCATCTTCAATGTGCATCTTTAATATCTTGTCAAGCACATCATAGGATGCCCCGAGCTCTTTTTCAGCTGTGACTCCCTTAACCAGCTCTGCGCTCGGCTTCTTTTTCAAAATTTCTTCAGGAACCTTAAGAAGCCTGCCCATCTCAATTACTTCAGTCTTCCACAAATCCCCAATTACAAGAATGTCGGCTGCATTGTCCCCGAATTTTGTCGTATAGCCGAGCGCTATTTCAGACTTATCAGATGTGCCGATAACCAAAGCATTGCTTAAGTTTGCGAAATAATAAAGAATCACCATCCTTGCCCTTGCCTTGATGTTTGAGACAGCGTAAATCTGGCTTTTATTTTGCTTTGGTATTTTCACGTCTTTAAAAAACCGGACAAAATCATTGATGGGAACTGCTTCATGATTTATTCCCAGGCTTTTCACAAGCATTTTGGCATGCTCCATGCTTTTTTTGGATGTAGTTCCAATGTCGGGCATCAAAACAGCAGTTACATTTTCCTTTCCAAGCGCTTTCGCTGCAACCGATGCTGCAACAGAGCTGTCCAGCCCGCCGCTCAATCCAATGACTGCTTTCCTGAAATTATTCTTGCTGAAATAGTTCCTGAGCCCAAGGACCAGCGCATTGCAGACTTCTTTTGTGTTCATTTTACATTAACAATCAGAATATCCTCTTCAAAATCTTTGCAGTTTGCAATAATCTTCCCGTCCTTAAAATACATGCTGTGCCCGTAATAAACAATGCCATCTTGGGCGCCAACTTGGTTGACAATAACCATTGGAATCCTGTTTTCTCCCCATCTTTGCTTTAAGACATTCTCAATTGCTTCAATCTTTCCCTTCCTGTATGGTGAAGCCGAGATGTTTATTATCAGCTCAGCGCCTTTGTTCTTCTGCTTCTTTGTCGTTTCAGGAAGCCACATGTCCTCGCAGATGCTTACCCCTATCCTCTTGCCGCCAAGCTCAAAAACTGTTGCGTCTGAGCCTTCCCTGAACCATCTTTTTTCATCGAATATGGTGTAGTTTGGAAGACATATCTTGCGGTGAATCGCGATTATCTTTTTTTTGCTTATTATCGCGGCGCTGTTGCAGTAAAATCCGCCAATCAGTTCAACAAACCCGACTATTGCTGTTTTGCCTCCGGTATTCTGCGCTACCCTCATCAGTGCCTTCAGGTTTTCTTTTATAAACTCTTTCTTCAGCAATAAATCCTGCGGGCTGTAGCCGGTTACAGAAAGCTCGGGAAAAACAATTATGTCCGCTTTTGTTTTATGGATTATGGAGATTATTTTTTTTGAATTTCCACCAATATCCCCGACTGTTGGGTTGATCTGGGCCAATGCTATTTTCATGCAATGCCGTGTTTTTCTGCTGTTTAAAAATATTATCAAAACGTTTATAAATGAACAAATTTTTCTTTTTGTCATGAACGCCGCAATCCTTTTTTCAGGAGGCAAAGACAGCGCTTTTGCAATCGAGCATGCAAGAAGCAAAGGGTGGAACATCAAATACCTTATTTCTGTAAAGCCAACCAGAAAAGACTGCTTTTTGTTCCACTATGCAACTGTCGAGCATACAAAAGACATTGCGAAAATGCTCGGAATCCCTCATTTTTATGTTAAATGCAAGGTTGCAGACCCGGTGAAAGAGGCAGATATTGTCAGGGAGATTGTCGAAGGCAATCAAAAAAAGATGAATGTTGATGCTGTTGTGCTTGGCGGCACCGGATTGCAGGAAACTCAGCTTAAAAGCATACAGAAAGCGCTGATGCCGCTTGGAGTCGAGGCTTTTGCAAGCCATGCAGGGGAAGAGCATGACATAGTTATGGAGCAGATGCTCAGCAAAGGATATGAAATTCTGATAACGCAAATTGCATCAGAAGGCCTGAAAGACTGGCTCGGAAAGAAAATAACCAAGGACAATTTTCCGCAATTGAAAAAAGATTCAGTCAGGTACGGCTTCCACATAGGGTTTGAAGGAGGCTATGCAGACACCCTTGTGACTGACTGCCCGCTGTATACGCAGCGCCTGGTTATTGAAGACATGTCAACAATCTTTGAAGACGACTACTGCGGCCATGTTGTGATAAACAAGTACAGGATGGAAGACAAAGGAAGAATTGAGGTAAAAAGGCCAAAAGGGCTGTTTGCCGGGTTTTTGAGATGAAAATTTTTTAAGAGTATTTGATAATTTCTATCTTCGCCTTAGGAATGAAGCGATTGCATTTGCTAAACTTCTTATTCTACTAGTTTCTATTTTACTAATGCTTATTTTTGGTGCGACGTATTGAGTATAGTAATAAACAAAATCTCTTGTGTATTCGCCACCTTGGGTGTATAATCTTGTGATATCGCCTATCGCACGAGCAGTTTCTGGAGTACCATCGTCAGGAGGCAAAATTGCATCTAAAGATTGCCCTTTCTGAAGCACAAACACTTCTTGACTTCCCTTACTGCTTTGGGTTACTTCGTGAATATGTGCGTAAAACAACGCATTCCTTTTACCATATCCTATTTGTAACAGCTGATTAACGACGTTTTTATCCATATTCTATCCTCAACTGATTATTTTCATTTTTTCACTGCAAATTCTTGCTCTTAAACAGTTTTCCGAAAGAAAGCGCTCCTGCCCCGTTAACTAAAACAACAAACAATGCTACCAAAATCAGCAGCACAAACTCATAGCCGCCATTCGAGACCAGCAGTCCATTCTTCAGGTGCACCATGAAAAATGCAACAAGCATCTGGAATATCAAAACAAGAGTTGTCCATTTGGTGATTACGCCAAAAATCAAAAACAAGCCTCCAAAGAATTCTGCAAATGCCACGATAACGGCTGAAACGTTAGCAATCGGGATGCCAACAGAAGCAAAAAACTGGGCTGTTCCGGGCAATGCCCCTGCAACAAAAAGCTTCAGGTAGCCGTGATACATGAATATTATTCCAAGCACTATCCTCAAAAGGGCCAGTGTCCATCTGCTAAGGCTGTTTTTTGGCATTTTATTTTTACAATAATAACAGTACAATCAAAATCAATAATGAGCTTATTGATGATACAATGCAGTACTCGCACCATTTTTTAAGCACAAACGCCTGCACTGATGTAAGATAGGCTGCAAACAAAACAGAGCCGATGCTTGCACTCACTATGAAATAGTAAATAAAGTTCTCTTTAAAAACATTTCGGTCATAAAGTATTGCAATGCCATAAGCCAAAACCAGCAGGTAATAAGCCATTCCCGGTATGGTGTTTTCAATTCCAAAGGTCTTTCCGTACTTGCTTTTGACAACATCGTCGCAATTCTCTCCAATCACGCAGTGCATCTTTTTGCCGTGTTTCTTGGTATAAAAAATATAGAAAGAAACTGCAAATCCTATGGTTGAAAGTATAATCAGATAAGCTGCATTCATTTTTTCAATTTAGAGCTTTTGTAAAGATGCGGCATATACGATTCAATCCTTACAACTTCAGCTTTGATTTCCCTTTTCTTAAGCTCATCTTCCAGCTGCTGCTTTTGGACTTTTTGGTCATAACCTAAACAGATTACATTGGGCCTTACTTCTTCAATTATTTTAAAGATATCCCCATGATGCCCTAAAACAGCTTTGTTAACTATCTCAAGCATTCTTACGCTTTCCAGCCTTTCCCTTTCATTATGGGCTGGAGCATTGCCTTTAAACGCTTTTGATGTGTCGTCCCTTGCCACTACGACAACAAGCCTGTCGCCGTGCTTTTTTGCCTCTGAAAGGTAAAATAAATGGCCGGGATGGATATTGTCAAAAGTGCCTGCGCACATTACGAGCTTCATAAGTGGAAAGGATTAAACTAAAATTTAAAAATATTGTTAATTAAATGGGGCTGCCGTGATTCGAAATCCCGCAGGTTTAGCTGTCACGGGCCGGACCCAGAGTGGCAATCTCTTGCAAAAAGGTTGTCCCCAAGGGCCAATTCTACCAAGCTATACTACAGCCCCACCGGAGCCAAGGATTTGTCCCCATTATTTAAACATTTTCGAAAGATTTTGAATGCAGAACAAGGTATGCGCCAACAGTCAAAACCACTTCAAAAAAAATGATAAAAATCCCAATATCCGGATTCTGGGTTGATTTGACAGCCTGTCCTGTAATAACTGGAGCTTGAGTGCTTTGCTTTACCCTGCTTATCCTCTTGCCTGCATAATCAGGCGGATTTATAACATCGACAAGATTATGCAATTCAGCTGCGCATTGCTCTGTTTCTACCGGGTTTTTGGATGCAAATGCGCATTTGTTTTCATCAAAGCAGTCCCTATTCCTGATTCCGCCAGCGCATTCAGACCATTTGCTGCATTTCCAATCAGGAATGCATCCAATTCCGCCTCCGCCGCCGCCTGAACTTGGTGCTGAAGATGCTGGCGGTGCGCTGCCTGGGCTTGAAGCAGGCTTTTGATAATCAATCTGCACAATGCCGGAGTGCTTCACTCCCCGGATTTTGTATTTGTTTATTGTGGAGTTGTAAGCACATGTATAATTGCCCTGCAAAGTGGCATCGCATTCAATTTTAAACTCATTGCCTGCATCACAGTTACTGCTTATCTCACCAATATCGGAAATTTCCTTATCTTTTATGCATATGCCGCGGGTAAGGTTTATTCTGTCAACATACAAGGTTTTTGTCGAGCCATCCAAATTTACGCCTTTAATCAATAAGGAGCCTGCAGCATTTGACGATTGTTTTTTCAGAGTTATGTTGTTTAATCTCAGCTTATGCCTGGAAAAGTTATAGATGAATTCCGCCAAAGGAACTGACGCATCCATAAACATCACCGGCCCATCATGGTTGAAAGTTTTTGACAGGTTCCTGCTTTCGTTGACCAAAATGCTTAGATTAATGCCGGATGCATTGACGGAATTTTCAAGCCCTATAATGGAGTCTGCATCATCCTCTATTCCGTCATCGTCTATGTCTTTTTCCGGAGCATCAAGGATTGTTATTCTGAACAGCAAAGAATCATTCAAATATCCGTCAGAAGCGGCTGCTTCAAGAGTGTAATTGCCGCTGTCCGCTACTGAAGTGTTCCATTGAAATATATTTGAGCTGTTTGAGAATTTTGATAAGCTGATGGAGTATGTAACATTATCTCCATTCGGGTCTGAAGCGGATAAGTTTAAAACAATTTTGTCTGTCTCGCTTGCAGTTATGTTACTGACAGCATTTAAAATTGGCCTTTTGTTGAGCTTTATCACGGCTTTAAAGGCGTTGTTGCTCTCATTCAGCTCTTCCACAGCATTTGCCAAATCAGCTATTGCAGTCAGCTCTAAATCAGAGATATTTGTAAAGGTTACCGTGTAGAGCACACTTGAGTTTGCATTCAGGATATTGGATTTGTTGGATTTAGAGAATGTCCTGTTGTCAAAAATAGTCGAATCAACATTAAATGCGTGCTTGCTTCCGATGTTGTAGAAAGTGAAGTTGGCAGTGATATTGCTGATGCCATAGCGATAAGCGCCGGAAACAGATATTGTTGGCGCTATATCCGGCAATCCCGAATCGCCAAAATCATTGAAATTGTAGTTGGATGTGGTATATCCATCCGTTATCCTGTCAACCAAAATCCCGCCTTCATAGAGCTCTATGCTCTTAAGCGAATACGGGCCGTTCAGCTTTTTTTCATGCAGCATTGAGCCGTTAAACCTTAAAGGAAAAGCATTTTTACCAAGGCCAAAATGAGATGAGATGTTTTTAATCTCAACAACATTTTCAGATAAATCATAAAGAGACGCAATTATGGAATAGCCTCCTTCCTTCAAAATCTGCAGGCTTGCGCTTATTTCAAGAAAGTCAAATTTGCCGTTCCCATCAGCATCTATTCCGCTGTCGGAAAAATTGTATAGGTAAGACGACTCTGCAAATTCCATGAAGTCGTAAGATTTTGTCATGGCTCCGATTTTTATCCTCTTTGTTCCTATTTTTATTGACTGGATGGAGAAATTGCCGCTAAAATGGGTTCCTTTCAGGGTTTCATTGCCGAAGTCAAACAAAAGGTGGTTTGCCCCGGATTTTATTTTCCTGCTGCCCTTGGAGAAGATTGTTCTGTTGTTATAGCCCAGGAACAGTGTAGTGACATGGGTGCCGTTTACAGGCGAATCAAGTGAGATATTGATTCTCAGCGCCTTGCTTATCTTTTCATCTGCAATTCCAGCTATCCTGTACCCTTCCTCGTAATTTTTGTAAGCCCCGGTCAGAATGCCGTCTTTCCTGTATTTTTGCTTCCTGCTTGCATTGTATACCTTGATGGAATAGTTGAATTGCTCCTGGCTCAGCAGGACAGAGCTGAAAGTCAGGTTCAGCTTGTTCGTTCCTGGGCTCAGGGTTTTGCGCGTCTCGTTTGTCAAAATGCCGTTTTCGTCAAAAAGGTTTATGGCAAAAATAAAATCTCCCGCAGTATTGTCTGTTTCCAGCTCAAAAATCAAAGTGTCGTTTATTCCGTTGCTGTTTTTGTCAATCATGAAATCAGTGTAGCTTGTAACATTCATATGCGGCGTAACAGAAGAAAAGCGGTATTTAGCTATAAGCTCATTGATTGACAAAGAATAAGCTGATGGAATAATGAGTAATAGAACAAAAATTATAATCCCCAATCTCATCCTAAATAAAAAACACATTGGCTTATAAAAATGTTTTTCCCACCAACACGTTTATATACAGAAAAACCATCCCAATAAGCATGGCAGAAACCGTGCAGTTTTACCCTTTGGACGCAAATTACAAGATTCAGGACGGGAAAGCTGTCATAAATCTCTTTGGAAGGGCCAGTGATGGAAGCCAGATCATTGTTGTTGACGGAAATTTTGAGCCTTACTTTTATGTCATCCCAAAAGATGGTGTAGATATAAGCGAAAAGCTTGAGAAGGTCAGGATTGAGGGCAACAATGAGGTTTACAGCGTTGCAAGGACTGCCCCCGTAATAAAAAAATTTCTCGGCAAAGAGGTTTTCGCGATAAAGGTTTACACCAATATTCCAAGCGCTGTCCCTGCAATCAAAGATGCCGTAAAGGAATGGGGCAGTATAAGCTCAATGCACGAGTATGATGTGCCATTCGTCAGGAGGTACCTCATAGACAGGAATGCCACTCCCCTCGTCCTGCACCAGATTACCGGAGAATTCATAAGCCAAAAATCCAAAGTCCCTGTTTTCAGGGCAGAAAAGATTGAGCAGTCTGCTGAAACCCTGCACAGCCCCAAAATTCTTGCATTTGACATTGAAACGTACAGCCCATTTGACATGGCGATTGATCCGGAGAGAAACCCGATAATAATGCTGTCATTTTACGGCGAAAATTTCAGGAAGGTTTTTGTATGGAAAAAATTCAAAACGGGCATTGGGCACGTTGAGTTTATTGAGGATGAATCGCAGCTTATTAAAAAATTTAAGGAAACTATTGAAAGCTACAAGCCCGACATACTGACTGGCTATTTTTCCGATGGTTTTGATTTGCCTTACCTCAAGACAAGGGCTGAAAAGCTCAACATCAGGCTGGATATCGGGCTGGATAATTCCGAGATGAGGCTTAAAAGCAAAATGGAGACAAGTGTCTCCATCAGCGGCATTGCCCATCTTGATATCTTCAAATTCATAAAAAAAGTCATTGGCAGCTCTTTGGAAACATATTCCTATGATTTGGATACAGTGGCATCCCAGCTCCTCGGCGAGAAAAAGCATGAGGTTTCACTTGCTGAGCTTTCGGCTGCATGGGATTCCAAAAATGATGAGCTGGAAAAATTCTGCGAGTATTGCCTTCATGACTCATACTTAACTTATAATCTTGCTGTCAAAATGCTTCCCACCATAATAGAGATGGTCAAGATTGTCAACCTTCCTGTTTACGACATCAACAGGATGGGATTCTCGCAGCTTGTTGAATGGTATACCATGAAGCAGGCTTATCTCTTTAATGAGATAGCCCCCAACAAGCCTTCCTATAGTGAGGTACAGCAGCGAAGGCTGAACACTTATCAGGGGGCATTTGTTTACGAGCCGAAGCCCGGCTTGTACAAAGACATAGCTGTTTTTGACTTCAGAAGCCTGTATCCTACAATACTTGGGTCGCACAACATAGGGCCGGACACCATCAACTGCGTATGCTGTGAAGGCACATCCCAAATCATTGATGATGGAAGTGAAAAATACTGGTTTTGCAGCAAAAAAAGGGGGTTCATTCCCACGCTTATAGAAGACCTTATTTCAAGGAGGATAAGGATAAAAGAGATGGTCAAAACAGAAAAAGCAGATTCTGGCAGGCATGCCGGTGAAAAGCACGCATTTCTTGATGCAAGGCAGAACAGCCTGAAGCTGCTGGCAAATTCTTTTTATGGCTACCTTGGGTTTTTTGGGGCAAGATGGTACTCAATAGAATGCGCAAGGAGCATAACTGCCTGGGGCAGGAGCTACATTCACAAGGTGATTGACAGCGCCCAAAAAGAGGGATTTATGGTGATTTATAGCGACACTGACTCGGTTTTTTTGACTTTGGACGGCAAGACAAAAGAAGACGCGCTTGATCTTATCGGTTCAATCAACAAGGAACTTCCAGGCCTGATGGAGCTTGAGTACGAAGGATTTTATCCTGCCGGAATTTTTGTATCTGCAAAGCTGGGCCCATTCGGCGCAAAGAAAAAATACGCCATGATTTCGGAAAAAGGGGATTTAAAGATAAAGGGGTTTGAAACAGTAAGGCGAAACTGGAGCTTTATAGCAAAAGACGTGCAGGAAAATGTTATCGGGATAATATTAAGGGAAAATGACACACAAAAGGCGCTTGCATATGCAAAAGAAGTCATAAACAGCCTTAGAAGCAAGAAAGTGCCTGTTGAAAAAGTCATCATACACACTCAGCTTCAAAAGGAGATCGTGGATTATGCCAACAAAGGCCCGCATGTTGCAGTTGCGCAAAGGCTGAAAAATAAGGGCAGGAGCATAGGCCCCGGCACCATGATAAGATACATTGTTACGCAGGGGGATGATATCATAAGAAACCGCGCAAGGCTGCCAGAGGAGGTAAAAGAAAGGGAATACGATGCAGAATACTACATAAACCACCAGGTGATTCCTACTGTCGAGAGGATTTTCAATGTCCTTGGCTACAGGAAAGAGGACCTGCTCGAGACAAAAGAGCAGACTAAATTGGAAGGGTTTTTTTAGATTTGCTGTTAAGTTGGAACAACAGGAAACATTTAAAAAACAGTTATGCTTTCCATCTAAAAGTGACTTAATGCCAGAAACTTTTGTTGACAAATGGAACGAAATGAATACTTCACGCCCAAAGACAGATATGTCAGGCGAGATGTTGCAACTTCTCAAATCTCATGGCGCTACTGGTATAAGCACAACTAAGTATATCTACAGATTTGCAATAGGAGATTCAGCAGTTGAATTTGCCGACCATGGTATGATGTTGTCAGGCACTATTAATAGACATCCCTTAACTGATTTAGAAAAAAAGTGTTTGGATGAAGCAGATGAAATACTTGAGTCTTTACGGTATTCAGTAGTAGACAAGTTAAATTTTGTCAGAGAATTCGGATACAAAAGATTCCAATACACTGGTCAACCAACTGATACAGTGCCACGTGTGATTAAACTCTCTCAAACTCCTATAGGGGTGGTTATTGCCGAGCAGCATAGATTAGGCATGACTGGCTACGGAATTGTTAATGAGTCATTGGTCCTGCGGTAAACTTCTTAAGCTTAAGTAGCCTAATTTTTAGATTTTTCTGAATTTTAATCCGCAATCTTTAAATACTTAATCTTATTTAATCTTATTTAATAATATGGATAAAGAGGAATTTGTCAGGTACACCAGAAAGACGGGCACAAGCCTCGGGATAAGCATACCTCTCGAGGTAATCAAAATCCTGAGCTTAAAAGAAAACGAGATAGTCAGGATTACAATTGAAAGGGCAAAAAGGAGTGGTAAAGATTGATGTTGAGCAGTATATAAGTGAATTGAAGGGAGTTCATGCAGCAGAAGAAATGGACCTGTATTCACTGAAAAAGGAGCTGCTGTTCCTGAATGAATGCTCAGAAGTATTCGATGATTTTGAAAAAGAAGCGGCATCAATAAGCAAAGAAACTTTAAGTCGGGTGCAGGGCTTGGGATTGCTGCTCAAAATGAGGAAGCTGGCTTCAGAGCTGAAAAGCAAAAAAGAGATAAACAATAAGCTGCACAGCTTCCATTTCAGCCTTAACCTGATTAAAAACGCCTCAAGCCACTCTGCTGCAAAAAATGCGATAAGCGAATTTCTGCACGGCAATGAAATACAAAGCATAGCGGATGAGCTGAATGATTTCAAATCAAAGCTTGAAAAAGTGGGCAGTTTTCATTCAGAATTGCTGCCGAAAAGCCTTGACAGCAGTTTGGAGCTTGAGATGAAATACGGCAGGCATTTGAAAAATCTTGATTTTATGCATAATAGGCAGAAAATGGCGCTGGTTTCTGCTGCAAATCTTTTTTTAAAGCTGGCGAAACAGCAGCTCAAAAAATTTAAATAATTTGCTCAAAATATAAAAACAAAAAAGAGGTTCATTTAGTTCGTAATGTTTAAATAATAACAATAAATCCGTCTTTTTATGATACCCAACTACGAAGCGACAAAGCTTGAGCCTGAAATTCTTGAATTCTGGAAAAAGCATGAGATTTACCGGAAAGCGAAGGAAAAGAACAAGGGAAAGCAGAAATTCTATTTTTTAGATGGCCCTCCGTACACATCCGGAAAAGTGCATCTTGGGACTGCATGGAACAAGGCGCTGAAAGACAGCATCTTGCGGTACAAAAGGATGAAAGGGTTTGATGTATGGGACAGGGCAGGCTATGACATGCATGGCATGCCTACGGAGCAGGCAGTCGAGAAGAAGCTTGGGCTGAAGCACAAGGACGAAATTCCAGTGTTCGGCATTGCAAATTTTGTCAACGAGTGCAGGGAATTTGCAATAACAAATCTGCTCTCGATGAATGAGGACTTCAAGAGGATAGGTGTTTGGATGGACTTTGACAACCCCTACCAGTCCATAAAAAACGAATTCATGGAAGGGGAGTGGTGGCTGATAAAAAAAGCGTATGAGAACGGAAGGCTGTATGAAGGCGAAAAGACAATGCACTGGTGCGCCTCATGCGCAACTTCGTTGGCAAAGCACGAGCTGGAATATGAAAACGTTGCAGATTCCTCAATTTTTGTAAAGTTTCCTGTCAAGAATAAGCAGGATGAGTTCCTGATAATCTGGACAACAACTCCGTGGACAATACCATTCAACCTCGGAGTTATGGCAAACCCCGGCCTGGATTATGTCAGGGCAAAAGTCGGCAATGAATCCTGGATTGTTGCAAAGGAATTGGCATCCGGCATGATAAATGAAACTGCAGGAAAGCAGTTCTCCGTATTGGAGGAGTTTAAAGGGGACAAGCTGCTTGGCTTGGAATATGCGCACCCGTTTGAGAATGAGATTGCCCAGTTCAAGGCGCTGAAAGGCAAGCATCCAAATGTGCATACTGTGGTGATGAGCGATGAATATGTCGACATAAGCGCAGGCACCGGGCTTGTGCACATGGCGCCCGGATGCGGCCCTGAAGACTATGAAGTAGGCCACCGCAATGATATCCCTCCGTTCAACACGCTGACAGAAAGAGGAGTATTTGATGAATCCATTGGCTTTCTAAAAGGGATTACCGCCAAAAAAGATGACAAAAAAATAATAGAAGAGATAAGGAAAAAAGGATTTTTGGCTGCAGAAAAAAGAGTTGAGCATGATTATGCGAATTGCTGGCGCTGCAAGAACCCTGTAATTTACAGGACGACAACCCAGTGGTTTTTCAGGATTGAAGATTTGAAGGAGCGCATGAGGGATCTCAACAAGGAAATAAAATGGGTGCCGGATTTTGCAGGCTCAAGGAATTTTGACAACTGGCTTGCCAATCTGAGAGACAACGGAATAACAAGGCAAAGGTACTGGGGCACGCCATTGCCGGTTTGGAAATGCAAAAAATGCGGTGAATTCATTGTCATAGGCTCAATTGATGAGCTGAAGAAGCTTGCAGGCAGGGTTCCTGATGATATGCACAAGCCGTGGATTGATGAAGTCAAAATAAAATGCGGATGCGGCTTTGAAAAGGAAAGGGTGCCGGATATTCTTGATGTATGGATAGATGCGGGATCTGCCTCATGGAACTGCCTTGATTTTCCAAAGAGGAAAGACTTGCTTGAAAGATTGTATCCTGCTGACTTCATCCTGGAAGGGATTGACCAAATCAGGGGATGGTTCAATCTCCTGTTTGTGGCTTCAATGGTTGCAATGAACAATGCATCATTCAAAGCCGTGTATATGCACGGGTTCATCAATGACGCGCAGGGAAGGAAGATGAGCAAGTCGCTTGGGAATTACATCCTGCCCCATGAAGTGATAATGGAATATGGGGCAGACACTTTAAGGTATTATATGATTGGAGGGACTGCGCCGGGCATTGACATCAACTACAATTTTGACGACATGAAGGTCAAGCACAAGAACCTGACAGTGTTCTGGAACCTGCACAAGTATGCGATGGAAATGGCAAAAAACCTCAAGGTTAACCCGGCAGAATTAAAGCTGCACAAGCCCGATGCCGAAGAAAGGTATATCCTCTCGAAGCTGAGCTCGGCAATCAAAAAAACAACGGAAATTTTTGACGGCTACAGGCTCAATGAGGCGCCATGGGCTGTTGAAGAATTGCTTCTGGAGCTTAGCAGGAATTACATACAGCTGACAAGGGAAAAATCTTCCATGGGCAGCGACGAGGAAAAAGCAGATGTCCTTTACACCATTTTTAATGTGTTCCTGGATGCTTTGAAGCTGTTCTCCCCTGTTGCCCCGTTCATAGCAGAGGCAATGTACCAGAATTTAAGGAAGGAATTCAGGCTTAAGGAGGAGAGTATACACCTGTTTGGCTGGCCGGCCCACAATGATGAGATGATTGACGAAAAGCTTGAAGCGTCAATGAAAGGAATAAGCGAGATTGTGCAGAGCGCGCTTGCTGTCAGGGAAAAAATGCAGCTCGGCATAAGATGGCCGCTAAAAGAAATTGTGGTTGTCACAAAAGATGAGAAGACTGTGGAGTCTGTAAAAAATCTGAAAGAGATTATACAAAAGCAGCTTAATGCCAGGGAAGTGAAAATTGCCGAGTCACTGCCAAATCTCAAGGTGAAGATAAAAGCTGATTATTCAAAGCTCGGCCCTGAATTTGGAGACAAGTCTCCCAAGATAATTGCGCAGCTTGCCATAGACAGCCCGGAAACTGTGATGAGGCAGCTGCATGAAAAAGGGAAATATTCATGCAGGATTGACGGAGAGATTGCAGAAATCACAAAAGAGCATTTCATTGTTGCAAGAGAAGTGCCTGCCCCCTATGAGGAGGGGGTTTTCAGGAGCGGCTTTGTTTACCTCAACAGGGAGATGACTGACGAGCTTGAGGCAGAGGGGTTTGCAAGGGAAGTCATGAGGAGAGTGCAGGCTTTGAGGAAAAAAGCAGGCCTGCAGAAATCCGATGCTATCTCGCTTTACATAAAAACAGGCGGCGAACTGAAAGAAATGCTCAAGGATTGGAACCTGGCGATAAAGGAAAAGGTAGGGGCTTCGCAATTCAGGATTTCCGATATGGAGCCGAGCAGGAAGCATGCCTTTGTCAGCAGTGAAAAGGTCAAGGGAAAAGAATTTGAGATATGCATGGAGAAGGTGTAGTAATCAAATAGTAGTTAAAATAGAAAGATTTTTAATCCACGTAACTATCACTTCTGATTATGGATACTCCAAATATGAATGTAGGACAGCTAAATCAAACTTTAGCGGATAAGCTGCAATTATTGAGAGGAGCAACTGATAGAGAAGCTGCCGTATCAATAAATGAAGAATTAAATGAGATACTCTATTCTGCAATGCGCAATCATGCGCCAAGTGTTCATGCAGTTCAAATACAAACTAGAAAAGATACTTCCGTAGCTATGGGGGTTTTGGTTATGGGGGGGATGGATCGTGGTTAAAAGATTATGTTCAAAAAGCCACTGGAAGAGAAGGAATCGATGATGTTGTAGATTTTCTATTCACGCTTCACTTGCCTTTTGATTTCGACACAGGTACACATGGAAGCGGACAAAGAGCAGCTGCTGCTTCTTCACTTCATAACGTTATTTATGAGTTAGGTGATGGAGGAACATCATCCGTATTAAGGTTGGATTTAAGAGGCGGTGCACCAATAGGAAGAAATGATGTTTACTTTTTACCTGAAGAAGTTGATTCAGTCAGATTAAACAAGGTTGCCGATTCTGAATTTAGTCCGGTATATCAAGGTTACAACAATCCATTAGTTCCCATTATTTCTACTTTAAGGTATTACAGCTCAGTAGAAAACTTAAATAACCCAAGCAGCTGTTAGGCTGCTGGGGGTGGGGAGTACAGCCCCACCATGAAAGGAAAAACAAAGACAGTTTATTATAGGTTTGCTGAGCAAGTGCTTAAATCTTTAAGGATATCAAA
>JACPIE010000030.1 GCA_016188245.1 Candidatus Woesearchaeota archaeon
GCACTTGCTCAGCAAACCTATAATAAACTGTCTTTGTTTTTCCTTTCATGGTGGGGCTGTACTCCCCACCCCCAGCAGCCTAACAGCTGCTTGGGTTATTTAAGTTTTCTACTGAGCTGAAATGCCAAGAGCATTTCGGAGATTTAAATCCGAAAATTTTGAATTTTCGATATTTAAATCTGTCGAAAATTTCATATGAAATGTATTTCACCATTTTTTTCGCTTTCATACAAAAAATCCAAGCAGCTTGCTGGCCAATCCCTGCGCTATGAAGTAAAGAGTCAGTGATATGGCAATAAAAATAGGTATATACCTGATGCCTGACTTTACATTTCCCTTTTTGATGGTGGAAATCATCATTGCAGAGAAAAATGATGTCAGGACTAAAGACACAATTGCAAAAATCCTGAAATCAGACTGTGAAACACCGGTTCCTGAAAAGCTTAATGCCAATCCCACACTTGAAGCCACGTTTGATGTTTCGCCAAATGATGAGCCAAGCTTTTTCACAACTTCAATCAAGACTTCAGACAGCGCGAATAAAAACGGAGCAGCAACCACTGTTGCGAATGTTATGAATATGACGTAAGTTGTTACATTTGCAGACATCTCCTTTATCATGGCTTTCTGCTCCTGTATATTTGCGGCAATCCTGTTGAGCAGATCCCCTATCTTTCCGCCTGCTTCAATGCTCTCGTTCAGCATGCTTATGGACCTTTTCAGTATAACAGAATCATACCTTGATGCAAATCTTTCCAGCGCTACTTTTAAGTCAACACCCCCCATGGTTTCTTTAGCCACTGTCTCTATCTCTTTGGCCAAAACCCCGAATCTTGGCCTTACAGCATACCATAATGCCCTGTCAATTGTCATGCCTGCATTGATGTTTGAAGCAGTCAGCTGCAGAAAATCAGGCAGCACTTCCTCAATGTCCACTTTCCTCTTGAAAATTTTTAAGTCGACAGATATGTAGAACACTATCCACATCGCAAATATCAGCAGCACAAAAATCAGCACCCACAAAACAAACATGGAAGCGGCTATCGTGCCCCATGAAATGCCGTAATGCGTTGAAAAATAGTAAATGAGCCAGCCCGAAATGGCAAGATTGACAAAAACAGCCGTGTTGAAGAAAAGTTTGAACAGCTTTTGAGTGTTTATCTCTATGCCGGCCCTTCCAATATAATCTTTTATCCTTTGTTTTCTTTCCTGGGCAATTATCTTTTTGTCTCTCTCCTTTTTATACTTTTTTTTAAAGAAATCTATTTTTCCTTCTGGCTGCCCTTCAGCTTTTTTCTTGAATGGGTTTTTTATTTTAAACATCGGTCATTTCCCAGTCAAAACTCGATTGCCGGCCTTGAAAATTTTATCATTGCTATGAACATGAACTGCACAAATCCAAGGAAGCATGCCAGCGAAATAAGTATTGTAAGGCTCAGCTCAAACTGTATGAAGGAAGAGAGTATGATGAGCATCGTAATCCCCAGCGAAGGCAGGATGACAGCCACTATCATGTAAAACATAGCCAAGGGGTTTAGCTTTTTGCCGTATTTGTTGACTTCCGTTATCTGGTCCCTTGTTATCTGCTCCATGACCGAATACAGGGATTTCGCAACATCGGCGCCTGTCCTTATGGAATTTATCATCTGCCACAGTATCTTTCTGAAGTCGTTTGACGGAATAAATTCAACAGCCTCGTTCAGGGCGTCTTCCATGCTCGTGCCCAAATCCACCTTGTCAGTTATCTCCTTGAAGTATCTGCCTATAACTTCATAATTTTTGGAGACATTCACCATTGCAGTGTACAGGGGAACTCCAGACTCCAGCTCTATTATTATGAACCTGCCCGCAAATACAATTTCTTTGCTGATGTCTTTTTCTTTTTTTGATATCCTGACATCCGGTAGCCTTATCATATACATGAACATGACAAAAAATATTATCGGCACAATCAAAAACAATACTCCTTTGAGAACATTTAATTTTGCAAGGACAAGGAACAGCGCAACAACCAGCCCTGTTGTCATATAAAATGCGGAAACAAATGTCTTTTTTATGAAGTCTTCGGGCCTGTCGTCCATTCCAGCCTGTTTCAGCTTCATTCTTAAAGCTGGAAATGTTTTGGAAATCCTCTGGAACAAAGTGTTTAAATTGCCTGCTTTCATTTTTTATTGCCTGCCCTTATTTTATTTTTTTTAGATTAAAATATTTAATCTGTGAAAGGCTTGTTTTTCGCCACATAATCCATTAAATTGTCTGTGTTTGTGTAATATTCCGCCATTACCCTTCCCACAGTATCTACTGTATCTATGTTGTGCTTTACAAGCCATTTCAGTATTGCAGCCTTTTCACTCAGTGATTTTGTCAGCTCATTGCTTGTAAATCCTGTGAACAATTCGATGGTACTTAGCAAGACCTTTGAGTTTGCAGCTTTTTGCAGTATCCCTTTTCTTATGTCCAGCTGCATAAGCACGTTTGGCTCTGCATTAGGCATTATTTCGGCAATCTGGAAAGTCTTTCTGTCGCCTGTTCTCCTGTTCCTGTACTGCACAACTATCATTGAGATTGCAGGCAGCATTGATTTTGGAATATCTATAGGCGGGTTGGTAAGCCTTGTTATCGTTTCATTTGCGTCATTTGCGTGCACTGTTGCGTATACCGAATGGCCCGTGTGGATAGCCTCAAAAAGAACTTCAGCTTCCCTTTTTCTTCTTATTTCGCCTACAATTATCCTGTCGGGCCTCATTCTTAACGAGTTGACCAATAAATCAAGCATTGCAACTTCGCCCTTGCCTTCAGGATTTGGAAGCCTTGTCGTCATTGGAATCCAATGCAGGAATTTGGGCAGTTGTATCTCTCTTGTGTCTTCTATGCTTATTATCCTCTGGTTAGGGGGAAAGAAATTTGCAACAACATTAAGCATAGAGGTTTTTCCTGTGGCAGTTCCTCCAGATATCAAAGTCGAAAGCTCAAATTGGACTCCGAGCCATATGAGCGCAGCAGCATCTGCAGAAATCGTATTGTCTCTTATGAAGTCCGTTATGGTCCATGGCTTTGCTGCAAATTTCCTCAAAGTTATCGTGTTGCCTGCGACTGAAATAGGCTCAAGAGTTGCATTTACCCTGTCGCCCCCTTTCAAATGTGCATCCATCAAAGGCTCAAGGATTGTAAGCTGCCTTCCGACCCTTCTCCCAATCATTGTTGCGTAATGCCTTATCTGGTCTTCATTCTGCAGCATTATGGTTGTTTTTAGCCAGCCTAACTTGACATGGTAAACCCATACTGGCTCTTCAGCGCTGTTAACCGCGATTTCTTCCAAATTGATGTCATCCATTAATATCTCGATGCTTCCGAGCCCAAGGCTTCTTTGGATTAGGTAAGACTTAAGGAAGTTTGCTGTGTTTTCATCTGCATCAGGAAAATGCCTGCTGACGAGGTTGGTTATGGCTTCTGTAAACCTCTGCTCAATAACTCCTGTGTCTTTTGTTGTTAAAATATCGACCATTCCCAGGCTTACCTGGGATGTAAGCTCTGCTCTTATCTTCTCAAGGATGATTTCAGTTGTCTTGCTTATGCTGGAGATAGAGACATCATAAATCGGCACGAACTCGCCTCTTTTTTTGTATATCTTGATGGTTATAGGTATCTGGTCAGAAATAAAATTGTATGTTGCAATAATCTTAATGTCTTCCTTTTTTGGAATGACATAAGGCGCAGGCTTTTGCTGCACATTTCTTTGGATGGCGGAGCCTACGCTAATGGGATCCAGTCCAGTAACATGCACTTGAGTATACTTATCCTCGTTAGGAATTATCTGCTTAGGAATATCAATCCTTCTTTTTTCATTCCAATATTTTTTAGTATCAATCTGTTTTGCCAAAACTTCACCTCTTTTTTTATAAACAACAATGTCCAAAATCTATTTTTGGCGCCCTCCCTTATATAATTTCGTCACCTTTTAAACATAGTGCCAAACTGCTTGAGCTCGCCCTCAAATTGGGATTTCTTTTTGTCAACTTCCTCGAATTTTTTTTCCAGTTCGATCATCTGCTTGCCGACATCCTCTTTGCTTGCGCTTAACTGGAATGCCTTGGCTTTTTTTATGAGCTCTATGAGGCTTTTTTCCAGCTCGTCCCTGTCTTTGTTTACTCTGTCAACTAGGCTTACGACAGCCAATTTTTTATCCAAAAAATCCCTTACTTTGCCGGTTATCTCCCTTATATTGACTGCGCTTTCTTGTTTTTGGGCTATTTTTGCCAAAATTCTCTCCTGAAGCCCCATGACTAATTTTTCCTGTTCTCTGCTTTTTTCTATTAATGGGCCTATGACTGCTTTTTCTTCATCCACCCTTTGTTTTATCTCTTCTACAAGCGCATTCAGCTTCCCTATGTGCAGCTCCGAGTTTTTTATTGACATGTCCTCGTCAGAAATTCTTTTTTCCATCAGTCCTATCATATTTTTCATATCAATAAGCCTTTTGTTTAATACTCTCTCGCTTTCCTCTATTGATTGGGCCTCTATCCTTTCTTTAGCAAGGTCATCTTTCTCCTTGCTTATGCCGGATACCAGTTCCTGGTATCTTTTTTGCTCCCTCAACACCATGTTCGTCAGCTCCTGTATCTTTGATTTGGCTTCATTTTTTTGCTCTTCAACCTGCTTCTGCAGCTGCTCCTTTAGCTGCTGATAGCGCTCCAGTTCGTTTAAGTCGCTTCTCACAGCTTCAAGCTCCATTCCAAGCTCGCCTTTTAATTTGTCAAATTCGCTTTTTACTGTTTTAAGCTCTTCAGCCTGCTTTTCAAGCAGCTTCAAGTTCACTTCAGCTTTCCTGATGAACACATCTTTTTTGCTTGTGAATTCCTTTGCCTTTACCTCGACTTCTTTTTTTGTAAGCTTCCTGTCAACAAGAAAAGGCTTTGTAAGCTTGTACTCGACGCTTATTATCCCCTCATCCTCAAGAAAATCAACCCATTCCTGGATGATGGTTATGCTGACCCCCAGCTCTTTTGCAGCATCCTGCATTGAAATCCTGCCCCTTGCCCTTACAAAGCTGACTAATTTGTCTACTCCTGTCTCTATTACGCTGCTTGCTATTTCCATTACGATTAATTTTTGTTGTAATATGTTTAAAAATGTTATGTTTTAAATCACCAAAATTAATTCACCACTCTGGAGTGGATAGAATAGAAAGATTTAAATAGGGGTTATTATTCTAAAATATCATATAAATATGTCAAGACAAACATACACGATGAGACACGGAATTGGTAATCATATATTCTATCCACATACACCTGTTTCTGAAAGAGTGCATCCTAGAGTCCGAGATTTTCATAAACAGCCAAATACTTCAGACAACCCTGCCAGGGAATTGGAAAGGTTAATGGGGAATACACTTACAGATTCCTATGGGGGACCAAGATTGAGTCAAGAAGGAAATCAAATTTATGCTAAATTGATTAGGCAGGGTAGTGGAAAATCTGTACAAAACATTCCAGAAAATACTAAATCAGGAGGCCATAAAGCCGTTGTGCGATTTTATTCGCCCTTTGGAAGAGCAGTAGCCGCAGGAACTTTGGCTGCAATTTTGAGTGGATGTGCTAGTGCGGGTTTGCCTAAATCTTCACAATATGCAGATGGCAGTAATGTTAAAGCAGATGCAACTTACTCCCAAAATAAAGAAGTTTGGGACACCTTAACAAATGAGAGGTCAATAGACGATGCTTTTAGAGAAGGCAAATATGCAGAAGGTGTTGCGCGCGTGCCGTTTGACTTTGCTAGGAAAACAATAATCAGGGGAGTGACTGCACCAAAGACATTTTTGTACGATATACCAAGACAAACTATTAGCGATATTGATGAGAGGGTAGCTAACAGCACTACTCCAGAAGATAAGTTGGGACATAAAATCGGGAGTATTATATTCTTCCCAGCCCTTTATGTTTTAAAGATGATAGAAAATATGGCAAAATACGTCGCAAAACATCCTATCGAAGCAGTTATACATGGAACAGGATATGGAGTCATAGGTGCAACAGTCACTAAAGGAAATAGTTCATCTTCTTCATCTTCAGGTTCTGGCGGAATAGCACCTCCACCCTTATAAAAAAATTATCTTTTATATTGTTATGTTCCTCACATTGTAAACATCCAGATGCTCTCCTTTGCTTTGTCCGGGAGCAGGCAATGAGCCGTCAATCTTGAACCATTCTGGAGTGTTATTGACTCTGAAATTTGTTGTTGATTTTGTTCCGAAATAAATATAATCAACTATGCTTCTGTCTTTTAGAGCTAAGCCCTGCTGCTGGAACTCTTCCAGATTGACAAGGCTTTCAATCCCAAAAGTCGAATTGCCGAGATTTCCCTCAAACCTCATCAAAAAGTTTGGCGAATCATTATGGGCAATATACCATGAATTATTGGCATGAATGATCAAATTTTGGACATTGCCCCCCACAACAAATTGGGTTATATTTGAAATTATTACCGGATTTGTCACTCTTCCTTTGCTGTTGACAACGTAAAGGGGATCTTCAAAGCCTATAATGCTTATCGTGTTTTTTAAATATTTCTCTCTGAGCCAATAACTTGTGTTCCTTTTGTCCCTTATATCGAAGGTTATGTTTATACCAACATCTATAGACCATGGATCAGACTGGTTTAGCTTTACTTCATTAATTGTAAAATTGAACTTTATGTCAATCTTATCGGCTTCTGCTGAAATTCTGTTGACCCATTCTGTGAAAGTGGCGTCTTTCATCAGGCCCAATGGCTGCTGCTTGATTGTCCCATTCAAAAAGGATTCCTTAAACCTTTCATCCATGTTGTCTATAAATGTGCCGTTGGTTGTAATAAACTGGTTAAAGCTCAGCAAAGTTCTGGAGCTGGCAATGGACGCCCCATTATTTATGTCTTTTTCAACATCCTTGATGAAAAAATTAACGGTTTCAATTCTTGTTTGCACTGCTTCCATCTTGTCATTTAGCCTGTAGCTGCTGTAGGCGCTGTACGTAGCAATTATCACTATTGTAAGTGCAATTGCCGCTGTTGTGTAAAAAATTGCTTTTTTGTGCATTTGTTATTCCCACACCCTTATCTCAATTATGGCTGGCCCCCAAAGTGAAGGAACTTTGGATATTGTCAAAACATTAATGTTCAAACTGGCTTCGTCAATATTGACGTCAAGCTTGCCGTCTTTGTCTATGTCCAGGTTGCTGAATAAAGAATAAGCTGCATTGTCCAGTGCATCATTTGCATCATAAGTTTTAGTTAAAAAGCTGCACACATCTGCTCCGTTATAATTTGACGGAACTTTTATCGTTGATGATGTTCCGTCTTCAAAGCTTATAGTCCACGAACATCCGTCTGCCTTTGCAGCAACATTGCTGTAGTCGGCAAAACCGTTCAGCAATAATGTGTAAATCACCCTACTGTCATTGGAGCCTCCTGTGTTGGTTGTCGCATTTGTTCCTGTGCTTATCAAAATATTGTTGCTTCCCTCATTTATGCTGCCTATCGGAATATTCACCGCAAAAGGATCCCCTAACAGATGATAATCCTCCCCAAAGTCGCTTAATTTGTAAATTGTATTGCTATTGACAACCAACTTATCTGTCCATTTTGCGCCAGAATAAGATGTAACTTTTGCATCTAACACTGATGTGTTTGCATAAATTGTCAAAGTTCCTGATGAAATATTATTTCCAAATCTTTCGCTCTCAAACGACAGGGGTATTTTATTGAATTGAATGTCCGATGCCGTATAATTAAATTCTATGTAAGAATCCGGATAAATCACAGATTTTGCCAAACCTGTTGCATTGATTGTTTGCTCAACGGAACTTAGTTTTTTGATATCTCCTGCAATTTCATTATAGACTTCTTCCAATTTTGTTGTGTTAGTAGCATTAAAAAATTTGCCGCCGCTGCAGTTCATTCTTTTCAAATTATCTGGATTAGCATCATTACCAAAAGCTATTGCATAGACGCTGATGCCGTTATTGCAGGCATCCCAAGCAGATTGAACAGCGTCTGCTATTGCTGTGCTGTTAGGCTGTTGTGTACATTCTACAGTTGCTTCACCATCACTCATGAGTACAATAAATTTTTTTCTGAAAGGGGTACTTTGAGAGTTGAGCATTTCAACTGCTTTGTTTATGCCGCAGCATGTGCATGTTCCCCACCATGCTTCTGTGGAATTAATTTTACTTTGTATTTCAGAACTACCAGTTACTAAATTATTTGTCCTTACAATGGAATCTGGAAAAAGAGCAATTGTTGAAGAGACTGGAGAACATGTGCCAATGTAAACACTGCTTGGATTGCTTCCGCTGAAATCCACTAAACCTGCCTTATTGCCGCTATTATTCAGGAAAATATCAATAAACTTATTGCTTGAATTTTTATATAAATCTAATTTGGTTACATCATTTCCGCAAATTGGATGGTACCTGCAACCGCATAGATTATTTGTTCCGTCATTCCATGTTGTTCTGTTATATTCAACAGAGCCGCTAGGCATTAAACCATATGTGCCCCACAGCCATGAACCGGACCAGTAAAAGCAGCCTTTATTGCTATCTTCAACCCAACCATTCCAACTGTAGCTAGTGGCTTTTGAGCAAAATTCCATGCTCCCACTCACATCACTCACTAAAACAGCGTCCCCGTTTCCTCCAATTGTTGTCGCGTTTGTTATCCCAATCCTTAGCGGAATTGTTTTTTGACTGAGCGAATTGTAATTAAGAAGAGTCCTTAGCGTGGAATTTGTCAGTGTAACATTCTTTGCCGTGCCGTTTGTTTTCCCCTCATAAACAGTCACATTCCCGAGCCTCAGGAATGTCGTGTAATTGCTGGAGTAATTCAGGAAAACAACCATATTGTTCAATGAATTTGGGATATAAACTGAAGAATACAGGTTAATTGCGCCGTCAATGCCGGGAATCATGTATTTTTCATAGCCTGCAGTCTGCGTGTCATTATACGAAGATGTGATGTAAGCCACTCTTAAAAAGCCTCCTGCAATATAGCTGCTGCCGGATGTAAAATTTATTGATATGGTATTCTCTCCGGCTTTGAAATTAGCCAGATATGCATTGCTTATGTTCCACTTGTCAGCCAGCATATCGCCGCCTCCGGAAGAGCCCTTTACAAAATTCCCCGAAAGCACATTGTTGATATACAAGTTAAAATTTCCGCCAGCATCCACCTCAAGATAAGAGCTGTTGAATTTGATAACATCTTTTGGCAGCATGAATCTTTTGGTCAGATTCCCGTCACCTTCATACCCTCCAAAATAAACATAGGCATTTGTTTTCTTGCTTTTGATGCCGCTGAGCAAAACTCTTGCAGTAGAGCTTTCTGAAGACGCAGTTTTTGCTATGCCGCTTATCATCTTCCTGGAAGAGACAAGGGTTTTTTTAACAGGAATGTCTCTTGAGTAAATCTCCTCACCATTGACCAGCAGGCTAAATCCATAATTGCCTGGAATGATGTCTTCGCTTAAATTTCTTGTCAGATTATACGACAGGTTAAGCTCGTTTTGCATCCATAAGTCGCCAATCTGCTCAAGTATTGTGCTGTTTGTGCTTGTTAAGTCTCCCTTTAAAATGAGGGCTTTGACATAAGCATTGTCAACTTGCCCTACCGTCAGGGAAGAAAAAACCCTTACCAAATCCTGCGAAGCATAATTCACATTGACTTTTTGCTGCTCATATGAATAAAAATTGCCGACAAGTATGACTGCCGTGATTATTATTCCTGAGGCAATCAAGGCGTCAAGCGTGAAAAATACTGCCTTTTTCATTGCCATACATAGACCTCCATTCTTGCAACTTTTGAATTGTAAGTCAGGTAGCGTTCTGTCTTAACTAGTTTTTTTGGATTTATTGCTGTTGAAACATTTATGGGTGTGCATATGCCTCCGATAAACCCGCTTAGGGCATCTCCAACCATACTGGCAAAATCTCCATTAAAAAAAGACACATCAAAATCGCTGAAGAAATAAACCGTGCCGTTGCCGTATTTCCATTTTGTAACAGCATTGTCATCAGTCTGGTTGAATGTGGCAATTCTTAAAAAGTTGGCAGCAGGATACGGATTATAGTCGTCTTCTTGCGGATTTGATTCTATGCTGAGTGATGTGGTGTTAGTTGCATAATAGTATTGGTTAAACACCATGCTGTCGCCAATCTTTAAATTAAGGTATGTGTCTGTGTTGTTTACAATGGCAGTTCTTTGTGTTTGCGACTGGCCAGATTTCTTCCAAAATTCAATGCCGCTTAAGTCCCTGCCGTTGCTTGTCGTAAGCTCGCCGCTTATCAGCAAAAATCCGCCGCTGGCGGTGAAGTTATTAAGCTCCCTGTAATATTCATTGTAGTCTCCGCCGCTCAGCACAGGATGCTCAAGCACTACCAATCCGTATTTGCTTATATTGCTCATCAGCCCCTGCAATCCATATATGTCATTGCTTTGGTCATTAAAATAAATGTCAGCTTTTAATGTATTATTCATGAAATTTTTCAGGAAATCGTCATTTTCATCCTGGTAGTAATAAGCGCTCCTTGTATTATAGCTGGAGTTTATGGCAGGATATCCTATGACACATACGCTTTTTATGTTAATGACCTGGCCGTTGCCGTCAATAAAAAATACAATAAAATCATTTTGGGTGCCAAATCTCCTTTTGCTTGCATTGTAGCCATACTGCTTAAACTTTTTTACCTTTGTTGAGTTTATTGCCTGATCGTCGGCTATGCCTATCCTTAACACAGTTGTGTTGTCCCAGTTCAGAGGATAGCCTGGCAAAGCAAGCGAAGACGAAATTGATTTTGCATCTGTAATCAGCTCGTCAAGGCCTCCTTTGTCCTGCTTCTGAAAATTGTTTGTGTAGCCGTAATAAACGACCAAAGTAAATGTAAAAAGGAGCAATGCTATGGCAAAGTCCATGTACCATGCCTGGGCTGAGCGGGACAGGAATCTAATTGACATAGATTGATCCTCCAGTTTTGTTAATCATATTGCTACCCTTGCTCACATTGCCGGCAACTGCGGGTATTGATACAATATACACGCTGTTTTTGGACTTCACAGTTATTGTACGATTGTTCGAAGTCGACAATGAGTAGTTAATGCTGTCAATTTTATCCGGAATATTGAACACCCTTACATAGCCGTCTTCAACAGTTGCAGCAATCAAAACTTCTTTTTGCAGCTTCAAAGCCAGATCTTTCACAGCTTCATTTTCTTTTTGGGCCCTGAAGTCATTTAACTGGTCAAGGGAGGCAATTTCAAACGCTATCGCTATCAAAAAAGCCAAACCTAAAAATATAAAAAACTCAATGCTAATCTGTGCCCCAGAATTCATGATTCACCTCTTTTTTTAAACTGCTTTCAATTTGACGTTATGCTGACAAACCCGTCATCCGCCTTTATTGTGACAACATGGATTCCATTGGTTTTTGGGAGGCTTCCGCTCATGTTGACTGCAGACACCTGCACAATATCTGTTACTCCGTTTACTGTCTTGATCTTGAAAACAACCTCGTAGTTTGACAGGTTTGTTGAATATATATTGTCCGGAAAATTAAGCTTTAATGTTGTCTGCGACGGCTTTCCAAGATAGTAGACAGATTCCGATGAATCAACGATTCTTTTTGCAATCTGCATTGCCTGGCTTGTCGCAACTGTGTCTTTTGAATCGGCAGTGTATGTGTAATAAATCAGCAAAAGCGGGATTGTCATCAGCGTTGCAAAGCCCATGATAAGCATGTATTCAACACTGACTTGCGATTTCAAGCTCATTTTTCATTTTAGCGCTTTTTTTTCTTTTGCGGATTTTGCCTTATTATCTTCTCTATTTCTCTTCCGTTTTCCTTAAATCCGAATTCTTCGCTTATTTTCAGCACCCTGTAAGAGGCAACTATGAATGCAAGATACGCAAGCACTATGAATATATATTCCGGGTAAGTTCCCAGGCCTTCAACGTTTATATTGATTCCAAAAATGCTTCTTGTTGTCTGCCATACGGAAAAAATAACTATAAATGCAAGGCATATTGCAAAATTATCCATATACTTCCTTATAGAGCCGTCGCTGAGCCTGTTCCTTGCCCTTGAAATCAAAAGCAAAGAGGCAATTCCAAAAATTACCGTGGTAACGCTGACTACAACCAGATGCACCATCAGGATTCACCTCCGATATCAACTCTTGCGTCAGAAAACTGGGTTATCTCGTCCAGCAATGCAGGATCAGTTTCCTTTTCAAGCGTGACAATAACCCCCTTTATTTTCCATTCCCGCATCTTGGAAGTTAAAAAATGGACAAATCTTGCCATAGTGCCGGGCTTGTTGAAAATTGACAATGTGTTTAAAGAGTCAAAAACAATGAATTTGTCGCTCGGAAGTGCCTTGACTGCCTGGTCCATTGCAACGCTCATGTCGCTTAGTTTTTCAGGGCTCCCTATATAGAGGCAATTTCCGATTTTCTTTGAATCAGTCCTTGAAGCAGCATCTATGAAAATAACCAGCCTTGTGTCAATCCCATTCTCGGCAAAAACTCTCTGAACTATGTCATAAGGCTTGTTTAAAGTAACATAAACTCCAGGGATACCTTGGTCATTGAGGAATTTTACAATATCAATAACTGTCTTTTGATAGCTTTTGGCGCTGACTGTTATGAGAAGTATATAATCCTTTAAGCTTTTAACCTCTTTTTTGAAAGTGTCAAAAATCTTCGATTTTTGAGCATGCTCGGAAATTGCTGAACCATCCTTAGCTGAAGCATGAGAAATTGTGCCTCTTGCAATTTCCGACATTTCTTCAACTTCAAGCATTTTCCGCCTCTTTTTGACTAAAATTCTGAAGCCATCAATATAAACTTTTCTAAAACATAAATCTTTTATAGTAGTATCAAATAAAATCATAAAAAGAGGGTGATATTTTTGGCGGAGCTTATAAAAACAGGAGTGCCTGGCTTGGACCATGTGCTTAAAGGCGGCTTAAGGCGAAACTCCTCAATTCTTGTGACAGGAGCTCCTGGCACTGGCAAGACAATTCTCGCCTTGCAGTTCATCTATTACGGCGCCAAAGACTACGGCGAAAACGGCATTTTCATCTCAACAGAGGAAAGCCTGGAAGTCCTGGACCAAAGCGCCAAGAACCTCGGCATGGATTTAAGCTCTATGGTGAATAAAGGAAAAATTTTCTTCTTGCAGAAGCCTATAGCCACGCTGAAAGGAGGGATAACCTCTTTAAAGGGGCTTCTTGATGTCATAAAGAAGAAAAATGTCAAAAGAGTGGCTCTTGACTCGCTGATATTCTTTGAATACCTGTACCCAAGATTTGACGGCAACAAGATGGAGTTCAGGCGCCAAGTTCTTATCTTTATGCAGGAGATGAAAAAAGCCGGAGTCACATTCTTTGTCGTGTCTGAGCGGTCTGTGACAGATTTCGACAGGCTGACTTATGACATGATGGATTTTGTTTTTGAAGGGATAATTTTGCTGTCCAGGATAAGGAAAGGCTCTTATTTTGAAAGAGTGCTCACAGTTGCAAAGATAAGGGGCCAGGATCATAGTTTGGATGTTTACCCTGTCACGATAGGAACTGAAGGCCTGAAAGTTTTGTTCGACCAAACCCCATTCTCTTTGGTTGAAAAGGAAGAAGGGTTTAAGTGAAATTCGGATATTCCCTTTTTTAAGATAATAATCAAAAATTAAAGAAAGAAATAGAAAATTTAAGTGCCTTCTTCCCAAGAGTTAAGATACTTAATTTGTTCCTCATCCAATTTGTCTATTTCAACACCATAGGCTTCTAACTTAAGCTTTGCAATAGTGTTGTCTATCTCCTCTGGAAGCTGGATAACTTCCGGCTTCATTTTACCCTTATTTTTTGCTGCATATTCACAAGCCAAAGCCTGACCGCAGAATGAAGTATCCATAACCTCGCTGGGGTGCCCTTCA
>JACPIE010000031.1 GCA_016188245.1 Candidatus Woesearchaeota archaeon
GAAAAAGAATATATTACAATAAAAGTAGTAAAGCCTTTTGAGGAATACAGATTAGTTTATTAATATCAGCCCCGATTTCTTCTTATCTCAAAGAACCATTAAAAGAAAAAAGTTAGGCTGAGTTTTTGTGATAATAAAAACGAACCGTTTAATTTCCCGTTATGTGATCTGATAAGTTCACATTCACAGAATTAAGCGAAAGTAATGTAGCGACCTTGTAAAAGGAAAAACCATAATGAAGAAGCGGCACGAACGAACATATAACGGATGTTTCACGAACTTTTCAACTGTTAAGAATGTCCTCTCATTTCAAATTCCCCCTCAGCCTTTCAGCTTCCAGAATCTTCCTGATTGCGTTTACGTAAAGAGACTTCCTCATGTCGCACCTGAAGTCAGCGCATACTTTGGAAAGCTCCTTCACAGCATCCGTCATGTAGGTTTTTAGCTTGTCAAGAACTTCCTTTTCGCTCCAGTAATAATTCTGGGAATTCTGAACCCATTCAAAATAGGAAACAACAACGCCTCCTGCATTTGCAAGTATATCAGGCACCACAAAAATATTTTTCTCAAGCAGTATTTTATCTGCCTCGGGAGTAATTGGCCGATTTGCCATTTCAAGTATCAATTTTGCCTTTACATTTTTGGCATTTTTCTTGGTTATCTGGTCTTCAAGGGCAGCAGGCACCAAAACATCTGTTTTAAGTTCAAGCAGGTTTTCATTAGATATCTCCTTTGCCCCCTTGAACTTTGAAAGATTGCCTGTCTTGTTTTTATGCGCAATCACTTCCTTTATATTCAACCCATCCTTGTTGAAAATCCCGCTTTTGGAATCGCTGACAGCAACAATCTTGTACCCGAATTCATGCAAAATCCTTGCGATATTCATCCCGACATTTCCGAATCCCTGCACGGCAACTGATGTTTTCTTAGGCTTCATGCCAAGCGTTTCTGCAAGCTCCTGCAATACATATGCCCCTCCCATGGAAGTTGAATAATCTCTTGCCCTTGAGCCTAGCAAGGCAACAGGCTTGCCTGTGATTGCATCAGGAGCATGCTTTCCTTCCAGTTTCTCATATTCATCAAGCATCCATGCCATAATCCCTGCATCTGTATTGACATCAGGGGCAGGAATGTCAATCCTTGGCCCTATGAATTTGAATATTTCCCTTATGTATCCCCTGCTTACCCTTTCAATCTCTGCTTCAGAAAATTTTTTGGGATTAATTATTACTCCTCCTTTTGCCCCTCCGTAAGGCAGATTGACAACCGCGCATTTTAAAGCCATCAAAAAAGCCAAAGTCTTAATCTCCTCCAGATTAATTTCCGGATGAAATCTTATGCCTCCTTTTGTAGGCCCTCTTGCATCATTGAACTGCACCCTGTAGCCTGTGAAATATCTTATTTCTCCTGAATCAAGCTTTACAGGAAAGCTAAAGGTAAGAATTCTTTTCGGGACTGTCAGAATATCGAGCTCTGCCTGCCCAAGCTTAAGAAGTTTGGCAACCTTGTCTATCTGGCTGAAGCAATTGATGCAGACATTGTCCTTTTCCATGAAGATTAAGGGATTCCGAGCGCTTTTTTCAGAGCCTCTTTGTCAAATCCAACAATGATTGTGCCGTTGGCATCAGTCACAGGCACTCCGAACTGTCCGGACTTCTCAAACATCTCGTTTCTGGCTTTTTCGTCTTCACTGACATTAATCTCCCGGTAATTTATGTTATTCGCTTTGAAGAATTCTTTTGTCTTTATGCACCACGGGCACGTTACGGTGGTATAAATCCTGACATTCGCCGATTTTGCCGGTTTTTTTGATTTTGCTTTTAATTTTGACTTAGCAGCCATTCTATTCACCTCTTTTTAAAATAATCATAAATTTAAAATAAAAAATAAACAAAAATTAACAGCAGCCTTTTCCTTTCATCTTGTCTTTTCCCATTGTTATTGCCTCCTTAAGCTGGCTATCCTAGCAAGTTTTGCTTGTTTTTCTCATTTAATAATCTTTCTTTTTTGATCAGGCAAAATTCCAGCTCATGTATATTATCAGTGTGTATGAAAGTATTCCGATTATGAAGTACAAAGGCTTTTCAGCTTCGTCGCTTGGCAAAGATTCCCTTATGACAATATACAGCAATGTTCCGGAAATAAAAGAGATAAGCTCGCCGAAAGCAGAGCCTATGAATTCTATTGAGTTTATGCCTATGATAGCCCCAAAAAGCGGCGCCAATGAATAAAATATCTTGAAAGTGCTGTTCCTGAACTCGAATTCCTGCGGCAAAAGCTCAACGATTATATAAAGAAGGAACGGCACAAAGAATATTAGGACCTGGATCATCCCTTTCAGGGCAAAGGTTACCAGCACAAGCCCGATAAAAAAATTATATATGAAATAATAGATGATATGTATAATCCGGTGATATCTAAAGCTGGATGTTAATTTCCCGATTTCCCTGTACATGTACTGCTCAATCAGGTTCAGTGAAGCGAACCCGAACAATACAAATAAAAAAAGCTTCTTTCCGTCAATTAATGAATAAGAGGATATCTCCGGAAGAAGGCTCAGGATTATGTAGGATACTGCCACTCCTGCTGCAAAGGAAATGAGCTTTTGGTTTTTCCTCAGCTTTTTTGAGAAAATGTTCTCCGTTATGTAGTCAGCAAAGCTCAGGATCCCTGCCAAAATCAATGACAATACGTGAAAAGTCATATTTCCTCTTTTTGATATGAATTCGGAATGGGTGTATTTAAGCTTTCTGCTGGCATAGGCTCAGTAGAAAATCTCATTCATAATAGCACCTAAATTGTAGGCGATTAACCGCATATAAATTTCTGCTCGCTGTGTACGAGCAGTTAAACCACGTAAGTGGTTTCCAAACAATCTCTTCAATGCAGAAAACAATGA
>JACPIE010000003.1 GCA_016188245.1 Candidatus Woesearchaeota archaeon
TCTTGGCAATCCTGCTTGCCTTATCAAACGTCTTATTTTATTTACTAGTCTTTCTTGCTTTTTCATGGGGAACTTATCCTTCCCCACCCCTCTTTTGCAATGCAAGAGGGGGTGTTTTACTTAAGACTTTCTACTGAGCCCATTGAGATTGAGTTGGCAAATGATTCAAAACCCGGCTGCAAATTCAAAAGTTTAGCTTAGAATACAAAGTTAAGTTTTAGCTGTACTTGTACTTCTGCACATTAAAAAAAGCCTGCATCCTTTTAAGCAGCTCCCTGCCGTCAGAGTTGACAGCGCCGTCCCATTTCATCCACCAGAAATTATAAAAAAAGCGGTCTATGACTGTCCTTACAAAATAGTAGATAGGCTTCACCTGGAAAAAGCTTCCGTGTATGTGGGTCTGCAAAAACCCGTTTATCACAACCAAAACATTGCCATTGTTAACTCTTATCTTCTTGCCGCTTCTGCTTATCACAACTTCCTTGACATTATCCATCAGCGTATGAATCACTATAATTCCATGGTGCAGGTCATCAAGCTCATGATGGGCCTCTATGAGCCACTCTATCCTTTTGCCGTTTTTTGTTATATGCTCCAGCTTCTTCTTTGGCTCTTTTTCAAATCTCTTCTCCCTGATCCATTTTTCAACTTCGCCATAAAAGTCCTCAACTACAAAAGGGCCGTTATACGCCGTCCTTAAGTCATAAAGCACCTGTTTTTTTTCTACCATTTCAAGGCCCCGGACGAGACACTAAAGCGTAGTGCTTGTACATGTTCAAAAATTTTTCAATCTGGTCATGAAGGTGGTTGATGTCATTGACTAGCATGTGCTCAAACCTTTCTGTGTAAGCCTTGAAGATGAAATTGTCGTACATAGCCCTTATGAAATGAAGCATGGGGAAATGCTCCCATCTAACCTGCAAATCATAATCAATAAACCCATCAATTATGATTATCATCCTTCCCGTGTCAATCTTTGTTTTTTTGCCGTTGCTTACCGCATCGGCTTTTACGATATCATACCCGAGTATTCTGACTTTTACGATATACCTGTGATAGTCGCTTACCCACTTCCATGGCGCAATCTGCCATTCTATGAATTTTCCGCTTGCAGTGTTCTGCTCAAAATCCTTGTCCTGCTGCTTGTCAAATCCCCTCTCATGTATGAAAAGCTCGATAAGGTTAAACAAGCCATTGACATTTAACGGGCCGCTGTAGTCTATCTTGTCATGGTCAACAATTATTTTTACATGCCCCATATTGCCCTAGTGCACTCCGTGCATAAATCTTGTCTGGTAGCCTTCTGAAGTCATCTTCAGCCTTTCCTTGATATGCGCATGCAGCGCCATTACTATCTTGTACTGAAGCTGGTCCCACCACACGCTTTCAATCCTTTTTTTGATTACATATTTGTTGTAAAAATTCTTTAATTGCGCAAAAAAGGCGCTCTTGTCCCAGATTTTCTCATAATCTATCTCTACCTCCCCCCTTATCTGAAACCACAATCTGCCTTTTGTCATTTTTTTCTTTGTGCCGTCTTTCAATACAACTTCGATATCCCTTGTGTCAAATGTCTCAATGACTACATAAACTGTCCATGAATAGAACTCTTCCACTTTCCTGGTTGCCCTGAAGTTGTAGTACAGCTCTGCCCCAAATGGGCCCGGCCTTCTGTGCCTCTGCTGTATCTCATAAAACTTGAATTTTTTCTGCCTGAAGAAATCGGCTATTGACTCGTAAAGGTCTTGGAGGTCAAAAATTCCCTTGTACTGCAGGTAGGTGGTTGTTGCAGGTATTCCCGGATATTGGATAAAGTCTCCTATCTTTTTTGCCATGCACTTTTCCTTAAAATGTTAATATATAAAGTTTTCGAAATTCCGGCGATTTCCATGTTCGTTTCCATATAAGGGCTAACGTGAAAAAGTCCTAGAAAAACAACCTTAAGGTTGTGTAAGATTATCCGAGCTGCCACTTCTGAATGTTGCGTTCTGAAATTATGGCTTCTGACATAATCTCCAAATACTCTTTTCAAGCTGGAATTGTTCCA
>JACPIE010000032.1 GCA_016188245.1 Candidatus Woesearchaeota archaeon
AATGGAACAATTCCAGCTTGAAAAGAGTATTTGGAGATTATGTCAGAAGCCATAATTTCAGAACGCAACATTCAGAAGTGGCAGCTCGGATAATCTTACACAACCTTAAGGTTGTTTTTCTAGGACTTTTTCACGTTAGCCTAAAGAATATGAAGCTTTATTAAATGAACTACCTCCAGACCTTATGAGTAAATTAAAACACGAACTTTTTGAAAGAGTTAACCTAAATGACCCGAAATCTGCTATTGAATTGTATGTTGGTATGGGTTCTATTATTATGTTATCTCTGTCAGTTATCCATGCCGGATATGCGACATTTAGACCAGGACTCATTGAAGAAAATTTTAAAGAGATGCAAAATACAATTATTGGTTTAGGGGCTATTTCTGCTGCTTTATATACTTTAAAAAAAATTATAAGATGTTTGCGAGAAATACAATGGTGGCATGAAAGGAAAAAATAATAATTATTGAAATTTTAAAGCGATAATGACTAGAACACATGCTTCTCATGCACTGTTGAATAAGAATGCAGCTCTTCTTTTGTGAACCATAATCTTATTTCCTCATCTGCCTCATTCTTGCTGCCGGATGCATGAATCAGATTCTTGCCGCCGAGGCCTTTTTTTGATGCATACTCCATGCTCAAATGCGCAAAATCTCCCCTTATCGTGCCTGGGGCTGCCCTGTGGGGAGATGTGTCACCGACAAGCCTTCTTGCGTTGTCAACAGCGTGAACCCCTTCAATAGCGAAGGCCACAACAGGCCCTTCTGTTATGAACTCAACAAGCTCCTTGAAGAATGGCTTTTTGCTATGCGCATGATAGTGCTCTTCAGCAAATTTTTTGCCTATCCAGACCATCTTCATGCCGACAAGCTTAAGGCCTGCATTCTCAAACCTCTTTATTATCTCGCCCACTAGGCTTCTTTCCACTCCATCCGGCTTGATTATGACAAGGCTTCTCTCAATCATTTTACTCTTCCTGCTTCTCGCGCTTGAATTTCTTGCTCCATTTTGTCTCAAGGAATTTTCTTCCGAGCTTTATGTGGTTCTTCTCGCACTTGGTTGAGCAGAAATATAGAATCTTTGCGTCTTTCTGGACGTACATCTTCCCGGTCCCGATTTCAATGATGTTTCCGCAAAAAGTGCACTTTGCCATTTTGGTTGTGAATTTTAATTTGCTGAACCCTGCTTTCAATCCGTCCCTTCGGGACAATATCTTGTGCTCGGTGGCATCCGACCACCTCGCAAATTTATTATATTCGAAAATTTTGGTAAATCAGATTCTTGGTCGATTTAAAAGGGGATAATAAGCATAACCGACACCCCTGCCAATAGCAAAAACCAAAAATTTGGGTAGGTTATCGGGAACAGACCATTCCCGTATGATTCTTTCGAGTCTTTGCGGTATTGATTCATTTCTTACCGGGGTTGCTTCTCGGATACTACCTTTCTCCCTATAATGCCTAACTTTTATTGCTTCATTAAACCCATCTTTTAGTGACTCTAAATAACTATATTCCATTTTACCCGCTTCCTCTCCCGCCTTTTGTCAGCTGGCTTGCCTCAAATTCAGTCTCTCTCAGCATCAAAATGTCGCCGAGCTGTATCGGGCCCTTTACATTTCTTCTCAAAATCTTGTTTTTGTCCCTTCCGTCCATGACCCTGCACCTTATCTGTATAGCTTCGCCTCTTGAGCCGGTCCTTCCGATTATTTCCTCAACTTTTGCAGGCGTTGCAAAGGAAAAATTGACGGAGCCTTTTGCGTGCTCTTCCTGCCGTTCGTCTTTTCTGTCCCTTCTCCTGGCCTGGCCCCTGGGATCTTCTTTTAAATGCTTTGTAGGATCTTCCTTGGCCATTTTATTTCTTCATCCTGTCTGCTATCTCCTTTATCAGCTGCTTTGACTCTCCTTCCTGGATTATTGCAACGCATCCTGTAGGAACTTCAATCCCTGCTGCTGCCCCAAGCTCTTCCTTGCTCGGCACCTGCACACACGGAATTCCCTTTTCTTCTGCAAGAAGCGGTATGTGCATTGTTATTTCAGGCGGATTGACATCCTTTGCGATTGCAACAAGCTTTGCAGTGCCTTTCTCAATCATTTTTGTTGCCTCATTCGTGCCTTTCCTTATTTTTCCCGTAGCCTTGGCTACCTCTATAGCTTCATAAACCTTGTCAATCAATTCCTTCGGCGCTTCAAAAACCATTTTAATCCTCCCCTTTGATATTAGGATAAGACAATAGAATTGTTCTTACCTCACTCAGCCATTATTAGTTAACAGCTTCATCAATCACAGGTAAACATTGGAAATAAAATACTATTTATATAGGTTGTGGTTTATAATGAACAATGGCATACAACTGGCTCGATGCGGGATTTGCACCGTCTCTCATAACTTATGCAGTTTCATTTGCTGCTCTCTTTGCAGGCTCAATCACGGACTTGAAAACAAGGGAAGTTCCTGACTGGGTCAATTATGGCATGGTGTTTTCCGGGCTGGGCATTAACCTGCTGTTTTCAGCCATTTATTCAAATTCTTCATTCATAATAAACAGCATAATAGGATTGGCAATCTTTTTTGGAATTGCATACATCATGTTTTATGCAGGCCAGTGGGGAGGGGGGGACAGCAAGATGCTGATGGGGCTGGGCGCAATGATTGGAATAGATCTAGGCAATTTCCAAAGCCAGTTCCTGTTAGGGTTTTTAATCAACGCCCTTTTTGCAGGAGCAATTTACGGGCTGTTCTGGGGCGTTTACATGGTCCTGAAAAACAGGAAAAAATTTTGGCAGGAATTCAGGAAAGCGCTGTCGCAAAATAAAACTGCCAGGATAAAAAAAGCGCTGCTGGCCTTCCTTGCATTATTGCTGCTGGCTTTTTTTGTTTTTGGGGAGCAATATGTCAAAATTTTTATCCTGTCGGTGGCATTCATAGTTTTGTCAACATTTTACCTTTGGGTTTTCATCAAGGCAGTTGAAAAATCCTGCATGCATAAGCTCGTGGAGCCGTCAAAGCTGACAGAAGGGGACTGGATTGTAAAAAATGTCTATGCTGGGGGAAAATACATAACTGGCCCGAAGGATTTGGGAGTGGGCAAAATCCAGATAAAAAAGCTGATTGAGCTTTACAGGCAGAAGAAAATCAAAAAAATCCTGATAAAGGAAGGCATACCTTTTGTGCCCAGCTTTTTTATCGCTTTCTGCATTACGTGGGCTTTCGGGAATCCGCTGATGCTGCTGGTGTAAAATGAAATTGATTTATCACATTCCTCTTATGTCAGAATCAGACGTATCTAGTGGATGCTCAGGGGCAGGTTGTATCGGTTTCACGAACTGCATTGCATATTTTAACATTTGTTGACTAGCAAAATCATCAGGAGGCGTATCTGCAATTGCGCCATCAATTCTTGTTATTTCCTCTGGAGCAGCGTAGTCTAAGGTTGTAGCTGCGTGAGGTTTCGTTGCACCATCATCATAATGCAAAAAAACTGCTCTTTGAGAATAAATTCTTGGATGCCCGTTTGGATGTTCTCTTGTAATAATTATGACCTCATGCCCCTTTCCTGAAAAAGAATATTGGTCAACTCTTATTCCCAGCTCCGGATTTATTTCTCTGTTTTGGGTTCTAACATTCGGTTTTAGTCCAAAATAGTGTAAACCTTCCAAAATATCCCTTAGATTTAACCCCATTGCCATATGATGTAGTTTTGCATAATGCATATAAAAATTTTATGCGATAAAATTGGCATATTAACACCAAAAAGTTTAAAAATAAACAAAAAATTCACCAGTAAAATAACATTTATATCATAAACATTTCAAATTTGTGGTTTTTATGAGAAAATTTGACAAACAAGAAGCGCTAATACTAAAAGAGCTAATCAAAAATCCCAGAATTTCAGACAATCAGGTAGCAAAAAATACTAAAATCCCAGTAACAACTGCAAATAGAAAAAGAAAAATATTGGAAGAGCAGGGTTTTATTCATTACTATGTTGACGTTTCTAATGAAAGCCCCGAAAGAGGGCAGTTTCATGCAAGACAGCTCTATATTATCAAATTTAAGGAAGGCATTACAAGGCAGAAATATCTTGATGAAATCAAAAAAAGCGAAAATTTTAGGAAAGTCAATCCAAGATACCATGCCGAAAGCTTTTTAGGCGAAATGGACGGCAGGTTTGCAATCATTTTGATTCTTGAAGCGAGCAGCGCTGACGAACTTGTTGAGATTTTCAATGGAAGCATAATCCCGGGCATAAGGAAAAGGCACAGCAATAACTGCATCAGCGACATAATAACCGCAAAAGTTACCTTTCCTTTCAGAATTCACCACAATTACATCCCAATTTTTAACATGGAAAAGGGAATTATAAAAAAAGACTGGCTCAATGACTGGATTTTTGTGCCGAATACAAGCTGATAAATCTAAGGCAGCCTTCTCATCTGGTTGGCAAAATGCTCGTCCTCTTCCTCTGAAAATGGCCTTGTTTTTGGCGCATGCGCTCTGGGCTTTTTTTCTTCCTTCTCAAAATAGCCTATGTTTTTTGTGTGCTCCTTTAGTTTCAGCTCAACTGTTGATATTTCCTCCTCGCTGAACTGCTTTGGTTGCCACTGAAGATTGACGCCGTCATTTTCCTTCCTGGGTATCACATTTATCGTGAAATGGGCAACTGTCTGGCCTGCCGGAATGCCGTTTGCCACGAATATGCTTGTTCCCTGTGCCCCCAACGACTCAAAAATAGCGCTGCTTATCTTATTCGAAACCTGAAACAGCTTTCCGATTTCCTTGTCAGGCACCTGCTCGATTATGGGGTAATGGGTTTTTGGCATGACAAAGCAGTGCCCTGGGACAGCCCCGTTAACATCAAGAACAGCCATCACCAATTCATCCTCATATATCTTTTTTGATGGAATCTTGCTCTCGATTATCTGGCATACCAGGCACGCTGTTTTTGCCGCTTTCATCTGGCACCAAGTATCTTTGATATTTCGTCAAGGTTTATCCCCTTGGACTCTTTTTCAGCTTCCTTTGGGGTTCCGCCCAGCGCAGCAATGAGCTTGTTTCCGACAGCCTCAATTTCAGCCTGCTGCATGGAGTTCTGCGGCAGCACAAAATTTATGCCGTCATTTTCCTTCCTTGGAATGATATGGGCCATAAAGTGCTGGGCCCTTTGGCCTGCTGCCACTCCGTTTGCCACGATGATGTTTGTTCCCTGGACTTCAATTCCGCGAAGCATGGAGTTTGACAGTGATTTTGCAGCCATGAACACATGCGCAATCTCATCATCAGGAAGCTGCGGCATTATTGAATAGTGCTCTTTTGTGAGAAGAAGGATATGGCCCGGGTTTGCGGGGTTTATGTCAAGGATGGCAAGTACATTCTCATCCTCAAATATTTTCCTTGACTGTATTTTTCCGGCTACAATCTGGCAGAACACGCATTGCTTTTTCTGGAATTCCTTAAGCTCTTCAGGACTCATTTGTTTTATCTTTTCCTGCAATGCTTTCAATTGCTCCGGGCTTACCTGCTGTTCTGGCATATTTTGTGCGTTTATTGAAGACTTAAATATTTAACAATCAACCCATTTAGATTATTAATGTGCTTGTTTTCTAAGTCGCCAATCTTTTTCTTTAAACGTTTTGAATCTATTGCCCTCAATTGGAAAATCAAGGCTACAGAATCTGCTATGAGCCCATTAGATTTTGACTTTTCTATTGTGCAAGTATGCTTAAACCTTAATGCCTGCAAATTAGATGTAAGCGGAACGACTGCAACTATCCCAATTTCGGTGTCGGCGAATATAACTGCAGGCCTCAACCCTTCCTGCTCTTGACCGCTAGAAAAAGGCAATTCAACAAGCCATACCTCTCCTTTTTTCATATTAATCTATCAAACTTAGCCAATGCTTCATCGCTTAATTTGTCCCAAGCAAAAATCTCTTTCTTTAGTTCCACTTGTTTAGAGATGGTATCTATATAAAAAAGTATAGCCCTATTCACCAAATCTTTGTCTTTTACGCCCAATATTGAGGATACTCTGCTTAATTTGCCTTTCATATCTCTTGACAGTTCAATTTCCATAATGTTGCTTTATCACATTCAGTATAAATATTTTTGTTTTTTATATTAATTTTCTATATTGAAATTAATAGGCGTTTTTCAACTCCGTCAAGGAACACCAAAACCTCATTTTTTATAGAAACATAAATAGGGACGTTTGCAGTCACCACCCTCGGAATCAAAGACTTTTTCTTTAAGTCTTCTTTTGTCAGGCCCAATTGCCCTAAAACTTCATCCAAGGTTCCCAATTCCTCTGCAGTTTCTATGTAAAGTTCCATTGCTTCCTTGATGTTGATTATGGTCTCTTCAAATGTCTCGCCTTGCGAAGCCACATTAAGCTCAGGGCATATGACAGAATATCCTTTATCTTCCTGCTTTATTATGACATTCAATAATAACTGGCTTTCCATTTTTGCTCAAGCATCCACATATCTAGCTATTATATAAAATTATCTGAAAATATCGCTAAATTTTAAAATAATTTTCATAGGGAAAAAACTAGGATTAAAGTAAAGAGATAGAACTGCTGTAACACAAGATGATGATAATATCCTATTGTGTAGACTCCTTATTTACTACTTGCAACCTGCCTTGAGAATTAGTTGTCAAGTAAACAGATTGGTTTTGGTCAAACCATCCTAATTCTTTTCTAGTGCTGTAAAATTCCACTAGGGCAGCAGGTGAGCTTCGAATAACATACTGCAAAACTCCATCAAGTCCTTGCTCTCTGAAAAAATCACCTAATGCCTTTTCTCTTGAAAGCAATCCGCCGATTATTTCCAATTGTTGGTCCCTATTCCTTGATGATTCAGCTTCTCTATAATCTGGAAGTTTGTATAACACATCTTCAATGGCTTCGATAGCTCTTCGAGTTGTTTTCTCACCGCGCATAAACATTCCTGGTTCTAATACTCTCCAAATCTGGACATAAGCAGGTTGTTGCCTATCGAACCAGCTCAGATTCTTTCGATCGCTGTAAAGCCGGAGCATGTCCGTTACTGTAGCTTTTTTCCAAGTTTTCTTTTTATCTCGAGTTGGTCTACCGAAACTATCAAATACTTTGCGGAGTCCCACGCTTACAAAATATCCTGCAACTGCGGTTTCTCTCTTTAATAAATCATTAATAATCCTGCATTGTTCGTCACGATTGCCTGTTTGTTCTGCATTTCTATATCCTGGCAATGTATAAAGAGCATCTTGAACAGCATCAAGAGCAAGCCTAACGGATTCCTCCCCTCTATCCCACATTCCTTTTTCGTTAAATCTCCACTCTTGGACATATTTTTCTTGTGTTCTGTCAAACCAGTTTAATCCTTTCTTTTCACTGTAGAACATAAGAACAGCTTTTGGCGAGCCTGCTTTCTTAAAACCCTTTTCCCCAGTTGGATCTATAAATCTATTCATCAAGCTTTGCAAACCATTGTCCATGAAATAGCGAGTAGGCGCTCTTTCTGTGGTTACAAAACGGTTTATGATTTCAACCTGTTTACCTCTATTTTCAGTTTCTTCAGCTTCTTTATATTCTGGTATTGTGTATAGAACTTCTTGAATTTTTCTTAAAGCAATATCAACGGCATCATCGTCACTTCTCCATCTAACGATAGACGGAATTTTGTGGACTAAGTCTGGAGCTACTTTTCTTACAATCCTTCCGAGGCCCTCTTCTTTACTAAGTATACTTGAGAATCCTGTTGCAAGCATTCTTTTTTGAATTCCAATGGCCCCTTCCCTATACATATCGGTGATTACCCTTTGGACAATTGGAAGCGTGGCATTGTCTACAACCTGGACAGGATTTCTTACCCGATAACCTCTTCTGTAGGCATCATAATCCCGCTGCACATCCGGTGCTGTAAACATTTTTCTTCCCAAATGGAATATTTTTTTTCCTAAAGATTGTTCTCGAATTATATCTTCAGATTTCAAATTACTTTCTCCCAAAAGATACAGAAACCTATCTATGCCTCCTACTAAATTTACCAATGCTCGAAAATGAGATTCTGGCAAGGCTCTTTGAATTGCAGTTGAAAGTAACTGACCTTTTTCGGTGTTATCCACTAATTCGGTAGGCAAATTTGCGTAAATTCCGATATCGGGATTGAACCTTTCTGACTCTATAGGCACATCTTCAGTCATTAACCTTGGCTGTTCATTGTCCAAAATTAATTCAAGGGTTGTATGAAGTTTTGAAGGATCGTGCAATGCGTGAGTATCTAACCCGTACTTTTCCATTTTATTCCAAATAACTTGGCGAGCCCTTTTAATGAAATGGGCCAAGCTTTTTGGATCTTCTATTACTCGTGTATACTATTCTAACAAGTATTCGTCAACTTGTGTAGGTAAAACTATCATATGCTAAACAATTGGCGAGAGATTTAAAAATCTTGCGGAGGTGTTTCTTTATGACAAAAACAAAAACTAATTTCAACATTATTTGCCATTTTCCTGATTTTGGCAGGATTTAACTTCCCGATTACTGATAACTGTAATCTTCCCTGCTTTGCAATATTTGCTATTACGGCTCCTCGCAGAAGAAATTTCCAATGCAACACTGCCCGTTCCTGCACTGGTTTCTGGCAAGGTTGTCCTTGCAGTCAAAATAAAGCTGCCCTTTTTTTCCGCAGCTGTCAACCCAATACATTTTGTCATCTTCTGAGCATTTTCTCTCGGCATTTGGAGTGCAGATTTCTTCGCATTCTCCATCTTCGCAAGCTTCTCCTGATTTGCAAAGTTCAGCAAGCTCTTCCACATTGCCGCAGCTGTCAAGCCAGAATATTGTACTGCCAACACACCCTTTCTTTTCATGCTTTTTGCAGAATTTTGTGACTTCAACATTGAAGCTTGCCCTGCCGCTCAGCTCAAAATCATCGGCCTGGACAGTCACTCTTGAGATTCCTTCCAGGTTCTGCTTTACTTCACAGTCAATGTGCTTCTCATTGCTTACGCTGCAGTCCACAAGTTCCTTGTTTGTCTGGTCAATTATTTCATATAAAAGATTTTGGGAGCTTGTTTCCTTGTCCTGTGCGTATTTCCACAAATTAGTTATGACATTCTTCTTCAGCCCAATTCCCGCAACAGAAACATCTGGCAGGCCATTGATTGTTGGAGGCGTATTTTGCTCTATTGCATCCTGCTCTTCTGCTGCCACGCCCTCAATGAACTGTGCAATCCCAAGCCCCTGTATTGCCAGCCTGCACTCGTCAATCAGCTCTGCATCAAGCTTGTAGGAAAACTTCTTTTCCCCGCTTAAATCATCAAACCGCCACATTATCAGAGGGTCGCTCTTTATGTCAACGTTTCCTTCTATATTCTCTGCCAGGTAGCTGTTCAAATCTCCTATGCAGCTTTTCGGCAGGAATTCATAAAATGTGAAGCCTTTTGCTTCCGCGCCTTTTTTCGGCTTTATGGCAATTTCAACTGTTGTTATGCCGTCGCACACTGTAAATTTGCGGAACATCTCCACATTCTGCCTTGTTATTCTCATTTTTTCTACCTCTCTTTCAAAATCACTCGGGCAGTTTCCGCATCCGAAGTCTATCGCTTCTCTTATGATTCTTCTGGAATCTTCCTCGCTTATCTCCACAGGAATGAAAGTGCATTCCGGCTGGCTGCATGAACTTGCGATTTTTGCCGATTTGCCGGCGCTTTCAATGAAAAATGAAATCTTGTCAAACTTCGGCGCAAAGCAGATGTTGTAAGGGTATGCCATCTCGAGATTGCCTGCATAAAAAGAGCGCTTGACTTTCCCGTCTTTCACCAGAAAGACATTATTGCTGCGGCTTTTGACAGAATCTGCAAGTATTGGAATGTCTTTAAAATCATCCGGATTTATATTCCTGTTCAGGTCAAAAAAATATATCTTGTCAGCTTTGCAGGGAACATCGAATGTTTGGAGCTCTTTTGCGCCAAATCTCAAGCTTTTGTCCAGGTTTCTGAGCTCAATCTCAAAATTCGCAATTTCCGTGCTGCAGCTTCTTTCCTTTACAACCCCGACTAGTTTGTAGCCGGAAATCAGGATTGCGACAGAAGCAAACCCGAGCAAAGCATACTTGAACACTTCCCCAAAAATCTGGGCCCTTCTTGATCTCAATTGCCTTCTTCCAAGCCTTTTGATTTTGCTTATTATTCCGACTAGTTCATTATCTATCGGCTCCGACCATTTTTGCCTGTGGAATTCCATGACTGTCTCGTACAGGAACATCAGGTAGCCGAAAACGTAAAACACCGCTGAAAGGGCCAATAGCATTGCAAATATAATCCCTATCAGAAAGTGAGGCGTGAAAATAGTGGCAGATATCCCATCATAGAAGTATGCCAGCAGGCTGCTGAAAAAATACCAAAGATAAACCGCGTAAAATGCCAGTCCTCCGATGATGGAGAGCGTATACAGCTCCCTTCTGATCTTTTGGCCTGAGCTTAGCCAATAGACTGCCAGCCCAAATAATATTGATATGGCGGAAACTGCTGCAATGATTGAAGGCTTGTCGGGAAAAAAATTTTCAAGAAAAGAATGAGTTTCAAGCAATGAGATGGTAGTGATGTCTACTCCAGTTATCGAAGCCTGGCTTAAAGGCTTCATTACATATCCGGGCAGGAGTGTATATGCTGCAGCAGATGCATAAATGAAAAAGAGGTATTCTCTTTTAAGATGCAGCCCTTTCTGGCAGAACATCCTGGCCCATACAGCGACCGGGATTATAAAGAATATCGCCAAAGACATTGCATTAAAGGCATAAGCGATAGCCAAAGGAACTGCAGAAGCGCTGGGCAAATTTTTTGTATCTTCCATGAATAATTTCAGAAAGGGGGCATGCTCTCCGTCCAGCAGCTCAAGATAAAAATTTTCTTTTGAAAATATCAGTGTATAGGCAAACACTCCCAAATCAGCCATAGCGTGCAAGATTAGCAGCCCGGATATGGCCAAGGGCAGCGTTTTTTTGTAGTGGAACATGGATATGAATTTTTTGTACATGCCTGTGCTGAACTCCCCTATCCTGAACACAAAGTTGCCAGGATGAAATTTTTGGTAGTGTTTTGTTATTTTGTAGGCAAAAAAAATAATTCCCGCTGCAATCACCGGGTCGTCGATAACGAACTCAAGCCACTCCAGGGCCATGTTATAAACAAAATAATAGAATGCCAGCAGCAGAATAAAAATGGAAAAGAACCTTATTGAATTGCTTTTAATTTTTTTTTGATGAACCGCATACAAAAGGCTCGGATGCGATACCTCTATTTTTTTTGTGATATAAATGCCGGCTATGCATATTCCCGCAATTCCCAGGTAAAATGCAGCCAAATCAGCCACTGCAGCATTATTTGAAAAAAACAGGTAAAACTCATTGACAAAAGTTATGGCCCTGAATCTGAAGGCATCCACTTTTGTGTAGCTTATGACATCCTTGAAGAACAGGGAAAAATACGAGATTATTATCGTAAAATTTGCAAATTTTGAGGTTTTTCCAAACAAAATTGAAGTTATATCCATCTTGTAGAAAAGGTACGAGAAAAGTATGAAGCTTACTGTGTGGTCTATCCAGTCCAAATCAGCATTAACGCTTCCAAAATAGCCGATAAGCCCCACCACCATCAAAGTTCCCACTAAAAGATCCAGCATGCCGAATTCCAGTTTCCTGAACGTCTCTTTTATGCTTGCCAATTCACTCTCCGAATTTATTTGTGCTGATAAACCATTGGCTCAGGCGCCACCCTGTCAAAAATTTCTATTGTCCACCAGTACAGCGGAAAAAACAAAAGTATTGACAGCACAGTTGTGAAATTAAACTTTATGACGTTATAAATAATCGGGGTGAATACGACTAAAACATAGGTTATCCATCTTATTCTTCCGATGTAGAATATAATCTTCCTTATCCTGATGCCTGCAAAAATAACAAAAACCCCATACGCAAATACGGCGGCTGAAATGAGGAACTTGATGAAAACGCCGAATGTCAATTCAATGTATCCTTCTGAAACAAGCCGGTACAGGTATCTTGTCCAGTCTATGCTCGCGAGTATTGGTATCACCCCATTGCCAATGGCATTCCCGAATGTGGTGCCGTGCTTCTCTATGAAAAATTCCGTGAAAAACCAGTTGACCCAGATTGGAATCAAAATCCAGAACATCTCGGGCTCCTTGAGCGGAGCTGAGAATATCGAGAGCCAGTGCAGGAACAGGCTGCCAAAATACAGCAAAATGCCCGAAAGAAAGCCAAAAAAGCTGATAAGCATCACCTCTTCGCTTCAACTTCATAAAGTAATATAAAAACATGCTGGTTTGCCAGATAGAAAACTTTAATACTATAAATGATACAGCCAGCCAAATGAGGCTTGTGCTGGACCTGGCAAAAAACATTGACGAGAATGCTTCCGCTTATTTTGAAAAGGCAAAAAAGGCGAAAAAGAAGATTGAAGGCGCTGAAAAAGCCATAACAGAAAGCGCAAAAAAGCTGAGGGAGCTTGAGCTGAAAAAAGAAAAGGAGATTACGGCAGATTTAAAGCGTGAAAAATACAGGGAAAGAAAGCGCGAGTGGTACGAGAAGTTCAGGTGGTTCATCAGCTCTGAAGGATTTTTGGTTGTGGGCGGCAGGGATACAACCTCAAATGAGGTAGTTGTGAAAAAGCACACTGAATCCAATGACTTGGTGTTTCACACGGACATGGCAGGCTCCCCTTTTTTTGTCGTGAAATCGGAAAATAAGCTCATCGGGGAAAAAACAAGGGAAGAGGCGGCAGATGCAACTTGCACTTTCAGCAGGGCATGGAAGCTCGGCTTGCAGACAACTTCCGTATTCTATGCGGCTCCTGAGCAGGTCAGCAAGAAGACAAAAGCCGGAGAATATATGGGCAAGGGCGCTTTCATGATTTACGGCAAGACCAATCACATAGCCAACAAAGCCAATCTGGCTGTCGGAATCACAAAAAACATGCAGATTATGGCAGGCCCCATGGACGCCATAAAATCGAATTGTGATAAATATGTCGTATTGGAGCAGGGCAGCGAAAAATCAAGCTCTGTTGCAAAATACATACGGCACAGGATAGGGGGCGATTTAGACGAGATAATAAGGGCGCTGCCGAGCGGGGAGTTCAGGGTGAAAAAATAAAATGCACATACCAATACAATCTGAAACTCCAAAATGTCAAAAATCGAAGATTTTTGAGCATGCTCGGAAATCGGCAAGCGATTTACCGACATTTAAGTGCAATGCCTGCGGAAGCTGCTGCAGCCATATCAGGGGAATCGTGCCGAAAGAAGATTTGAAATTTGTAAAAGAGCACGCATTTGGAAAACTGCCAGTAATACAGCTTGTTCCAGTCGAACAGATGACCTTTCCATTGTGGGACTGGGAAGCAAAAAGGTTTGAGGAATGGCAGCATGATGCTGATGTTGATGCAAGAATAAAGCCATTGCGCGCTATTTTAGATTTGAATTCGAACAAGGCAATCATTCTGAATTATTTCATGGACGGATTGACAGATGCGTGCCCTTTCTTAAAGGACAGCAAATGCTCGATTTATCACACAAAAAGGGCTTATGTATGCAGGCTGTTTCCATTTAACAGGGGGCCTTTCATGAACAGCGGCGGAATGAACCTCAAGGAAGGAATGTTTGGCGAGTGCGGGGCAATGGAGCACATACTTCCGCAAGTTCCGGACGATTTTGACGAAATTGTAAGATTTTTAAGTGAGGCATTCCCTGACGAGTCATTCCTGAACGCGGTACAAAATGACATCGTAGTCGAATGGGCGAACAAAACAATTATCGGCTTGATGAGAAAAAAAATTATAAATCCGGCAATGGGCAAGGATTACGGATTTTTGCTTGAAAGGATAAAAGGCGCTGAAAAAATTGATTTCACTGATTTTTTGGTTGAATCCGGCAATTTAACCGAAACTGAAAAGAAAGAATTAATAAACAGGTTTGACAGCAATGCCGATGCAGAAGAAAAAATAAGAAAATATGTTTAGAATTCAATAAGCATTATAATGATTTCATCACAGGAGATGCGCATTTTGGAGAATGAAAGCGGCATTCCAAGAGCTATGCTCATGGAAAACGCCGGAAAAGGAATCTACAGCTCCATAAAGCAGAGATTTGACCTTAAAGACAAAAAGATTCTTGTAGTCTGCTACCATGGCAATAACGGGGGAGACGGGTTCGTTGCCGTGCGCCATTTGTGCGACGAAGCGGAAACCGATGTCCTTTTCATTGGCGATGAGTCAAAATTAAAGAAGGAAGCGCTTGCTAATTTCAAGAAGATAGAGCACAATGAAAAAGTGCAGTTTCTTGCGGATGACGCAGATTTCAGCGGATACGACATAATTGTTGACGCTATCCTGGGAATAGGCATCCAGGGAAGGCTGAACAGGACCATCTCGGCCGTTATTGACGGCATAAACAGCTCAAATGCCCACAAAGTTGCCGTTGATGTCCCTACAGGCATGGATCCAGACACCGGAGCTGTTGCAGGCAAAATGGTCAATGCAGATCTGATCGTAACATTCCACGACTTGAAAAAAGGCCTGGAAAAATTCCAGGACAGAACTGTTGTTGTTGATGTAGGATTGCCGAGATAAAATGCAGTTCATAACAAAATCCCAAATAAAAATTCCGCAAAGAAAAGCGGCAAGCCACAAAGGCCAAAACGGGCAGGTTCTTGCTGCAGGCGGCTCTGAAGATTTTGCCGGAGCAGTCACACTGGCAGGGCTGGCTGCCTTAAGGAGCGGCTGTGATACAGTAAAAATTATCGCTCCTGAAAAGGTTGCATGGGCTGTAAATGCTTATTCTCCTGATTTGATAACGGCAAAGCTGAAGGCTGCGCATTTCAAGCCAATTCATTTTGGCATCGTCAAAAAATTAATGGAGAAATTTGACGTTCTTCTTATTGGAAATGGAATCGGATTGAAAAACGAAACAAAAGAATTTTGTGAAAAAACAATTAAATCAGTCAAAAAACTTAAAGTCATTGATGCCGATGCAGTCAAGTCAATTTCAATGAGTGATGCTGAAAATTCGATTATAACTCCCCATCCAAAAGAATTGGAATATTTTCTCTTAAATTCAAAAATAGATAAAAGCACAATAAACAAAATCAACAATGAAAAGAACATTGAAAATAAATCAAAAATACTCAAAACAATAACTCAAAAATTCCTTGACAGCAACGATGTAATATTGCTCAAAGGAAAAATCGACATAATCATATCAAAAAATAAAATTTACTATGTCAAAGGCGGCAATGCAGGAATGACAAAAGGCGGCACAGGAGATGTGCTTGCAGGATTGTGCGCAGGATTTCTGGCGCAAAGCAAGGACTTGGAGCAAAGCGCGATAAACGCATCCTACCTCAACAAAAAAATAGGCGACATTCTGCTGAAAAAGAAAAAAGGGTTTACTTATCTGGCAAGCGATATGGTGGAGGAGATAAAGAGGCTGAGGAACTTGAATTAAATTTTTAAAGCAAACTTGTATTCTGCTTTCTTTATGGTTTTGTTACAGGAAGATTTGGAAACATTTGAAAAATTTGGGCCTTTAGTGACTTACGATTTGGATGAAATAATCGCTTTAGATGAAAGAGCAAGAAAAATTGTCGAAGTAGCCGATTCGCAAATTCAGGGCAGTGGCTATAGGGCTTTAAGAGATATCACAGAAGAAGAGCTTGTGCTTTCAGCCTATGGTGCAGTGATTGGACACCAAACAGGGCAGCATTCAATTCAGCATAATATGGATGTTCATGTGCAACCTTTTGCTTATGGTGGAAAATACCTTAACCATTCTTGCAATGGCAATCTCGTAGTTCATTCTGACAAAAGAGGCATGGCAAATTTTTTTGCCCGCAGGCTTATCAAAAAAGGAGAGGAAGTTGCATATTACTATGCCATGACGGAGTTTGAATAGGACCCAAATTCTGATGAAAAGGGTATAGCATGCAATTGCCAAGCCCCCTAAATGCGAAGGTGTTATCAAATCATTTAGTATGCTAAGTCCTTCTGAACAAAAGGCGCTTGTTGAAAGAGATTATACATTCAGTTATTTAGCAAAATGGTTTAGTAAACAAACAAGAATATCAATTTGATTTATTCCTGCACATACTCATAACCTAGCGCAAGGGCAATCTCGGCTTTCTTGAGCTCTTTCCCAAGGTAAGCTGCATGGTCCAGAATCCTGAACCAGTTCTTCTTGTGCTCGTCATTGAACTTGAACATTGCGGCATAGATATCATTGGCCCTTTTGCCCCTGAATTCCTTCAAAATCGTATGCTGGTAGTCGCATACCGCAACCCCTATTTCGTGCGTGTCCCAGTAAACCTTTATCAGAGTATAGCATCCATCATCATTTCTGTGGTCTTTGTAGTCATCGTAGGGCTTTGTCCTTATGACTTCAAAGTCATCCGCCACTTTCTTGTCCTTTACCCACGCCGGCTTGTCAATTGGCATTTTTTCTTAAATTTTTTTTAGATTAATCATGATGTGGTTATCTCTTATTTAAAACATTTTCTTTTTCCCGGCTGATACTCAAAACCAAACATTTAAATACTATTCTTTTAAATATTCTAAAAATTATCTTAAAAAATATAATAAAAAATATTTATTTTAATATTTGAAATACTATTATAACAAAATGGTGAAAATACAAAAGCTTCCTTCGGGGCAGCTGGTAATCACAATACCAAAGCTTCTTGCAGAATATGAAGGCTTGAAAAAAGGAATGGAGATGGAGTTCAAGAAGCACAAGGACGGGTTTGTTCTGGAAATTAAAAAGAAGCGAGGTGGTTATTCTGAAACTTGACGATTTGGCGGGGCTGCTGGGCAAGACAAGGTTTGAAGTTGAGGAAATGCTGAAAAGCAGCGATATTATCGAGCTTAACCTGAACGAAAGGAAGCAGAGATTTGAGGAGGATTCTGATGATTTAAAGATTTATGAATAATAGCACAAGCTTTAAAAAGATGAATCCCATTAAAATCCAAAAAAAGGTGAAAAATGCCCACTGAAGCTGAACTGAAGAAATTCGGATTTGAAGACAGCGAGGAAAGCGAAGAGTTCAGGCAAACCAGGATAAAGACGGGATATCCGGCTCCTGAAAGGAGGTACAGGCTCCATTATGAAGGGTATAACATCTCAATAGAAGAGCCATATTTCTGGAACCTGCATTATCTCAGGTATTTTGGGGGATTTGCGCGCATAGACAAGATAACTGATGTGTTTGCAGCAGCTGAAAACTCCGCTTTCTTTGGGGCGAACCAGCAAAGGCTTGGGCTGCAGCAGGATAAAGTAAGCCAATTCCTTGCCACAATCGGCAAGATGGTGCGGGAGCTATTCCAGCTTGTGAGGGAGATGAGGATTCTTGATGAAAGGCTGAGCTATTACGCTGACTCATATACTAAAAGCCCAAGCGCAGAAAGCGCTGAAATAACTTTGAAGGGCATCTGGGTTGATTTAGTTGAACAAGGTGCAAAAAATCCTGCCTCTGTATACGGCATGGCCAGGGAAGTGCAGTTCACGACTTTGCCGGATTTGTTTTTTTCCACCCATCCCAAAAAACAGGAAGACGTGGATATTGTTGTTGAAAGGGAAAGGGGGCAGTTCAACAGGAAAGTAAGGGAAGTCCTGATGAGGAAGCTCAGGAGCTTTTTGACTTGGAAAGAGCACACTTACGAGGAGCTGAAAAACAGGAGAGTATTCACTTTGAAATATTTAAGGCAGCATTTTGAAATCATAAAAATGTACATGACATGGGTAAGGCCGTATTTGAGAAACATCCAGAGGCTGCAGCTTGACCAGAGCAAGACAGAAACTCCTGATTTAATCATTGCATTTGAAAGCTCAATGATTGAAGTCGAGATTTTAGCTGTTAAGGGAAGCGGCCAGGCGAAGCAATGCCTACTTATGCATTACCTTTTCAGGACAAGGCCGGAAATGAACTACTCCCAGGAATACCAAAGAGGGCCATTGCATCTCGGCAGGGTCGAGATAGACTGGAGAGGCTACACATGGACAGATGAGGAAATAGAGAAATATAAGAAAATGAGGGAGCATGAAGATTTCCAGCTGCTTGGAGTAATTGACGGCTCTGTAAAGGCTGCTTTGGAAGCCTTGGGAGACGAGCTGATGAGGTACCTCAAGGAAGCAGGCGAGGAATTTGAAGAAAAGAAGCAGCCTCCTAAAGCGCTGCCAAAAAGAAGCGGCTTATTTATGTCCGTGATTAACGGATTTGCGGAATTGCTCACAGCATTCAGCGTTAAAAAAGAGATAAAAGACGCAAAGAAAAAGCCTTCCCAAACAGACCAGATGAAGCTTGCCATTGCAAGGGACACTGCATGGAAAGGACTGAAAGGAACCATGTGGAACACTTACCACCATTTCAAGAAGCAGCACGATATGCTGAACTGGTGAAACTGCAAAATCGGTTTACAATTTGCGAGGCATGTCGAAAATACTCGATTTTCGAGCATGATCGGAAATCCTACGGATTTACCGACATAAAGCCTCGAGAGATTACTTCGTTCGCAAAAACCTTATTTTGTAAACTTCTTAGTGGTATATATAAAAAGATTTAAATAATGTTGCATAGTATCCAAAGTAATGCTTGAAGGGGGTAAAGCGCTTAAAGTTTTGGCAAGATTTTATGAGTCTCTTGCTCATGCAATACGGCATCCTGATTCTGTAACGGTCGGAGAGTATCCGTACCCTTATACCAGGGCAACAAAAATAGAGCCTGTCAAAATGATTTCTGATGAAGTTGACGCATGGGACAGAGCTTTTGGCATAACTGGCAAGGTTATTGCAGCCAGAGCCGGACTTGTTGCTGTAGAAACCGGCATTCCTTTGGCAGAATTGGATAAAGTGACTTATGATAATAGGATTAAGGCAGCTAAGAATGGCCATATTCCTAATCAAGATGTATCTGGCTCTGTATTTTATGGTGGCAAATGCACAAAATTTTTTCCTTTCGAAGCTGACTCCATGGAGTTATATGTTCAGCCGCATGCTGTTTTTGGGAAAGCAACAGAAGGAAAAACTCTCCAGACAGCATCATTGCAGTTAAGGTTTTATGTAAAAGACAAAGACGGCAGGCTTGCTGTTGCAGTTCCTGTTCCAATAAAGCATGGCTTTCCTGCATACGGGCAAGACGAAATTTCACCGGGCGCAATTGTAGTTCCATACGAGCCGATTGCCGCATCGTTGTCTTTCAATACATCTGCAGGCGCTGAAAGGCAAAATAAGCTGGAAATAGAAATCAATACAGGCACAAATCTAAGAATGCGGGCAGGGGTTCATGACGTAGAAACAATAGGCAAAATTAGAATTCCGAACGATGACGGGATAGATGTTTTTTTTGGACAGCTTGACAGGTTTCTAAAACCTCTTGGAGAAGGCGGCAAAACAATAGACGATTTATTCCAGACAGAAGGAATGGTTCGGTAATTTTGATTCTTTAATTCTAAATTCATATTCAAAACCATTAACTATTTATATGGCCATCTCCATGAAATAATAATCAAAATTAATCAAAGCAATAAATTGAATTCAATAAAACAATAACGAGAGCGTCCTTTGGCAGGATAGCGGTTAAGGAAACCTGCTTTTGATGTTATCTTGATTATAATAAAAAGAGGAAATAAACAATGCAGTTCAGTGCAGGCTATTATGGCCACCATCCCATGGTGGATTACTTTAATGCAATGGACCCGCAGGCTTACGGCGAAAAGCCAGCCCCATATGGGGCTGAATTGGGCATTAAAGACATTGGAATGAGTGTTCCAATGGGAATTTCTGCAAGCAATGTTGCAGGCATCTACTCAAAGATAAGGATGGGCGCAGGCAACATTGAGATACAGTTTCCAGGCTACAGAATGGGCTCTCGAAATGCACAAACTCCTGAAATGCTTGGCGAAGACCAAAGGCAGGCAATAAGGGAACTGTCCATGGCAAACGAAGTCAAGTTCACCACACATGCGTCTTTCCAGCTTATGGGGATGATGGGCCGTGATGAAAGGGGAAACTTCTCAATTTACAATGCAACCCAGGACATGTTTGAGCTTAAAAGGGCAATTGACTTCCAGGCTGATTTAGGCGGTGGCTCTGTAGTCATTCATTCGGGAGAGTTTGAAAGGCCGATGACTGACATGTACATGGACGATGAAACAGGAAGGTCAAATCTTGCAAGAGATAAAAGCGGAAGACTGATGTTCAAGCAGGCCCACACGCAAGAGATTGATGCAAGGTTCGAATTGCTGGATGACCGAACTCATGCAAAGATAGAAACGGTCCAGAAAAACAGATTGGTGGCGCATCCGGTCTGGAACAGGGCTGAGAAAAGCGATTGGGGGGTTGATTTGGAAGGAAAGAGAGTATGGATAAAAGGGCCTGAAAAAGATGCCCATGGCAAAATTATTGTTGAAGGGGATTTTGTAGATTATGAAGGCAAGAAGATAAATGACCCTTATAACCCGGAGCATGGAAGGGTGCCAAGATTCGACCCAGACACAAAGCAGTTTGAAACAAAATTAAAAACATATGAAGATTTCAAGAGAGAAGCTGATGAATACAACAAATTTTTTGAGGAAAAAGAAAGGAGGAAGCCAAATTACTATGAGAAAATGTACCCGGAGGAATCATATGTTAGGGCAACCCTTGAAGGGCAAGAAGCAATAGCAAGAGGGTGGTCAGTATACTTTTCCTATAGGTCTCAAGAAAGATTACAGATACTAAGGGGGCTTGAGAAGGCTAAAGAATATTATGAAAAATTGGAAAAATCTATGCCCGAAGATGAAGTCTGGAAACTGATGAAGGAAGACAGGCATTTATACCAGCAAACCGAAGGTTTCATTACTCCGGATATTAAAAAGCCAACAGAAATTATTGATAGGCTGCTATTCCAGGCAAGAAGGGAAATGGAATATGACAGGTCAAGCGCATCAGGGCAATCCCAGCAGGCTATGGACACATTTGAAACCAAGCAGCATATCATAACTCCAATAAAAAGGCTCGAGAAGCATGGAGTGAGGCTTTATGGAGAAGCAGGAGTGCATGCGCTGAGGAGGACAAGAGACCCAAACAACCCGGTGGTAGTTGCAATCGAGCATATCTTTCCGGAAAGATTTGGGGGACATCCTGAAGAGCTGAAGTGGATAATCGAAAAATCAAGGGAAAAAATGGTGGATATGCTTACACGGCCCGAGATTGAATATGGGGCAAGCATGGCTCCTGAAGAGATAGATCAGGAAAAATTAAGGAAAGGGATTATGCAGCCGAACCCATACTATATGGGGGTAAGCAGAGACGAAGCTGAGAAATTGGCTGAGAAGCATATCAAAGCAACTCTTGACACAGGCCATATTAACTTATGGCGGAAATATTGGCAGGAAGACCCAAGAAAAACAAAGGAGCAGAATGATGAAGGGTTCAAGCAATGGGCGCTTTCCCAGGTCGAGAGCCTGGCAAAGAAAGGCATGGTTGGAAATGTCCATCTTGCTGACAACTATGGCTATCATGATGACCATCTTGCGCCCGGGCAGGGCAACAGCCCCATAAGGGAAATAATGGCAATAGTCAAAAAATATGGATATTCAAAGGCAATTACTGTCGAGCCGGGAGCTGACGCTTCAACTGACTTAAGTGACTTTCATGGCCTGATGAAAACATGGAAGTTTTTTGGAAGCCCGGTCTACGGAATGGGATTCAGGGGAGGGGGTGTTCCTCAGACATGGGGCGATGTGCAGTACTCTTTCTTCGGGCAGAACAAGCCGCCTTACTATGTCTTTGGAGGATATGCGCCAAGCAATGACTGGACGCTTTGGAGCGCAGTGCCGCTGGAGTAGGCAATTCTTGACAAAATTTATATAAATTGAGTTTTTATATTCTATATTGAATTAAAATGACTATTGACAGAAAAGAGCTTTCAAAGCTTTCTCATGAAGAAAGAATAAAAAAACTCAGGCACATGGAAGAGGAGCATAAAAAGGAAGTTCATGAGATAGAGCATTTGATAAAAGAGTCGATGCAGTCAATAAAGACAGACAGGATTGCCGAAGAGATTGCTCCAGGGCAGAAGGCTGTTGACATTTCAAAACTTTTTGAAGCAAAAGGAGAGGAAAATCTCGAGAGTGCTGCGCGGGAAGCCCGAACATCTTCCAAAGGTACAGGAAATTACCAAGTTGTTGCGCAGACATACCATGACTATTCCCAGCTTAAAGAATTCTACGGAATCGTGTCAATGGGCTCAAGCCTAACCGAGGACCAAAAAGCTGCAATAGGGCAGATTGGCGAGAGAATAAATGTTGCTGAAAAATACATGACATCAGGCGAAAAAACAGCGGAAATACTGGATGCCAGCAGGGCAACTCTGCGCAAACTGAAGAAAGAGACTGGATTAGGTTAGGAAGATTTCATTTTTAGGGCGTACATTACAGGATCAAGCATCATCCATAATCTTACCTGCTCCCATTCCCCGGAATTCATTCCAAACATCGGCACAAGAGACATAGCAGCTGTATGAAAATCATATCTTGGATCAGCGGGCCTGAAATACTTGATGTATTTTCCAACTTTATCCATTGAGTCTGTGTTGATTAAATTAAATCCGCTGCTTTCCGTTGCCTTGTTAATCGCTCCAAGATGCTCAGCAGTATTTTCATAAGGCTGTTTTGCCCGGAAACTTCCAAGATAGCTGAACAATTTTTCATAGTTGGCGTAAGAAGCGCCGGGAGATGTTCCGTATGCTTTGGAAACAGAGCCGTACCCGCCATTGACATCTTTCTCGTCTTTCAGCAGCTTATAACTTTTATGCTCCTGGACAGCAGGCTCTTTTTTCTCCTTTTTTGCCTTTTCAACAGCAGCTTTAAGAAGTATATTGATAACGGAATGAATTGAAGCGCCATTGCCTTTGATTTTTTGCGCTTTTACCTTGTGATTAGCCTTAAGCCTAGGAACTTTCACAGCAGTTTTCTTTATCCTAACTTTGGAGAAGCTTGCCAATCTGTCTGCTAATGTTGAGTCTGCCAAAATACACCCCTCTTGGATATAACATCCAATAGGAACTTGTGCTTGTATTTATAGCTTTTGGTTTAAGGTGTCAAAGGCAGGGTAAATTATTTAAACAGCACAGAAACTGAAACATCATCAAAATGAATGACTTATTGTTCCTGCAAATGAAAAAAGAGTACGATAATTTTTACCGCAGCCTTTTGAAAGAGGGAAAGCTGCCGATGCGCAGCACTTCAAAGGGATTCTGGAATGCTTCTGCCTCAGATGAAGTTTATGGGGCGTTCAAAAAGATAGGCCTGCAGAAATTCAAAAGCTTCCTTGACATAGGGAGCGGCGACGGAAAAGTGGTTATGGCTGCAGCTTTGTTCTGCCATAATGCCGAAGGCATTGAGATAGACGGCTTTTTGCACGGCAAGGCAGTTGAAATGAAAAGCAAATTCAAAATCCATAATGCTGTTTTCCATAACAAGGATTTCTTTGAGCACGATTTTTCAAAATATGATCTCTTGTTTTTGGCTCCTGATGCGCCTTTGGAAAGAGGGCTTGAAAGCAAGCTGCTGGAGGAGATGAAAGGAAAGCTGATTCATTACGGGCACCATTTCCACCCTAATCTTTTGAAGAAAGAAAACAGTTTTTTGGTGAATGGGAATCCAGTTACAGTTTATTCAAACCAAAAACCATAACACCATAACCATCGCCTTCAATTTTTGTATCATTTACGATAAATGATTTCTTATCAATGACATTCAATTCCTTGTTTGAAGACAGAAGATAGTACAGCTTGCTTTTTGACGTAGTCATCACATCTCCATAAATTATTTTGCCGCCGATTTTTTCGTATTTCCTCAGCAGAAAAACTCCCTCCTGCATCGTGTAGATTACTGCACTCTGCAAAATTCCGGAAAACATTGCGGCAGTATCTTCCGAATGCTTCTTTATTATCTCAAAATTATTTTTTGCAATATTGATTGACGGCCCGCATTCAAAGCTGTGCGGAAAATGGCTTAATAATGAAACATCAAAATGCCGTGCAGCAATATCAGTGTAAAATGAAAATTCAAAACCATCAGAATTGCCTAGTGCAGCCAGTGTTAAGTCTGTTTTGTTTGCGCCAAAATTCTTTTCAAAAAACTCGCAGCAGCATTTTGGATAGCCAAGCAGCATTCCCAGCTCAAGATGATTATTATTCTCTTCTGCCAGCTTTGCTTTCTTCGCAGTTTCCATGCTTTTCGACAGATACACAAAAAAATAACCTTTTCTTGCGTCATTTTTAGGAATTTTTACTGACTTGTCTGAATAGAATTCGCTTTGTGAAACTTGTTTCAGGACTTTGAAATCTGAAACAGCTGAATTTATTTTATTCTTATCCAAAAAATTAGCAGTTTTATTTAATTCGTCTTCAAAAACAAGAATCCTCGCGCATGGCTTTGCATTTTCAATGACATACAAAACTTCAAGCGATTTGATGATTGAATGGAATTCCTGCTGGAGCTGCCGGATCATTTTATAGCTTATGCCACCTTCTCTTCTAAAGTTCCGCTTGATGGATTTTGCGCAGCGTATCTTTTATTTTCCCTTGCGGCCCTGTAGGCATCTAAAGAAACAACATTCGACGCATTGCTTTGTCCTGCATATGTTCTGTTTCTTCTGAGAAATCCCTTGCTTGATTGATAAACTCCCCTAATTTTTGCCATTGCATTTCTTACTTCATCTCCTACTTTTCCATAAACTGCCTTGGCAGCAGACTTAAGATAGCCAACTCCTGCATACTTTGCATATGAATAAACATTGCGGTGATATTCTTTCTCCCGCTTGCCGGTATTTGGATTTGTTTGGGAAATGCCCTGCTGCAATTTGGATTGTTCCCTTGAAAAATCTGGAACTGGCAATGATTGCTGCAGCCCTCTTGAAGGATTGTCATCTGGCAAATAAGTTGAAAGCCCTTCAGGACTTTTTGTTGCAAGCAAAATCAAGGCTGCATAAGCGCCATCTCCTCCGGTACCCATTCTGGCCAAGTTCAGCTTAAAATCTTCCGGAGTTTTTAAAGTTCCGCTATATCTCGGAGTGCTGTACAATTCGCTTTGCATAGGATTATCGCTGCCTCTTGATTTGCCTGCAATCATCCCAACTAAATCCTGATGAGTTATTAATCTTAATCCTTTATACGCCTTCATACATTTGTGTATGTTCCTGTTATTTTTAAACATTTCTGTCACTATCAATCATCAATGACAAAGTCTTTTATACCTGTTTCCAATAATTTTATATACCTATCAGAATAAAGCAGGTAAAAAAGAGGCTAATATGAAATTTGATATTCCTAAGAAAGAGCACCCTAATTTAGAGCGCTATTACAAGGAGGACATTGACACTGCTTACCGGTTTGCCAATGAAGTCTATAAGGAATTAGGAAGCTTAATCCGCGCTGTCGTTCTGTTCGGCTCAACTGCCAGAAAAACCAAAGGCCCGGGCGGGGACATTGATCTTCTGGTAATCATTGATGACCTGATGATGAGCATGTCGCCTGAAGTTGTAGAAGCATACCGGGTCATAGTTCAAAACTCAATTGTCAAGGTCTCAACAAGGCTTCACATCACAACAATGCGGTTTACCTCATTTTGGGAATACATGAGGAACGGAGACCCGATTGCAATCAACCTTCTTCGCGATGGGGTGGCTTTGATTGACTCCGGATTTTTTGACCCGATGCAGGCTTTGCTGAAAAGGGGAAGAATAAGGCCGACGCAGGAGAGCATATGGACTTATTACACGAGGGCGCCGAACACCCTGCACAACTCAAAATGGCACATGCTTCAGGGAGTCATTGACCTGTATTGGGCGGTAATTGATTCGGCGCATGCAGCATTGATGAAGGTTGGCGAGATTCCGCCGACTCCGGAGCATGCAGCAGATATGATGGAGCAGAAGCTTGTCAAAAAGAAGATGCTCGAGCATAAGTATGTCATCATCATGAGGAATTTCTACAAGCTTATGAAGATGGTCACTCATCGGGAGATTGTCGAGATAAAAGGCTCGGAATTCGACCATTACTACAGGGTTGCAGAAGATTTCGTGCAGAGGATGAGGAAGATAATAGAGCACGGGAAATGAAATTAAGTTTAATGCTCTTTTCTTTCGGTAAGAAGTTACGACTTAAAAGAATTGGATTTTATGGCGATAAACTCTTCCATAATTTGCTTTTCCAAAACCTAATTCAATCTTAATTTCTTGAGAACTTAATTTAACAATACCAGAAACATCATAATTTCTATTGCTATCTCTCCACGATTGAGCAAGCCTTAATCTGTCTCTGTTTATTCCCGTAACTCCGGCATAATCAGTATAATTTTTATCACCGGAGGCTATTAAACCAATAGCAGTAGCTAAATCTTGGTATGATTTTATTGGATTATGCACTAAAACTGGTTTATGCCCATTCCAATATTTTGGTCCTTTTCTTGATTCTTCATCTTGATATGTTCCGGTATGGTTTACCCAGTGTGCTCTTTTTCCATTATGCCCATTATGGTTAAATCTCCATTTCCTCCTTTGACTTGCTCTTGCTTTTTCAACTAAATCATCTATACACATATCTGTAACTTTTTCGGTCTTCCTCAATCGTTCTAAAACTTTCATAATTTAAAAAATAAATAAGCTCTTTAAAAATCTTTCTGCTTTTATTAAAAAATTGTCGGTATATCTGCCCAAAAACATAAATTTATTCAAGATTTAAATAATTTCTTTTCAAATAAATTAATAAATCTGAAGTGGCCAAACGCAAATGTATTCCTAATAATACTCCTCTTCAGCTTTTTCTCCCTGCGCCAAGGCGAATGCCACAATCAGCGCAAACAAAATAAGTATAATCAAGGCCAGCAGCAGTATTGCGGTTATCGGGTCAAATCCTCCGAGCCGGAAGCTGAACAAGGATGGTGCTTTTTCCTGCTTCTTTGCCTGTGAAGGCGGCGAAATCTGCAAAACCACATTGCCTTCTTCAATCAGTCCATCGCAGCCTTCCACATTAATCTCTGCCGTTCTCTGGTCTTTTAGATTTCCGTCTTCAGAATAGGCATTGGCGCTAATGATATGGACTCCCTTCTCGGCAGAGCTGCTTACGCTAAACTCCAAAAGCCTTGACACAATGTTGCCGTTTGAATCTGATTTGACATTAATATTTTCCTTCACGCCAAGATTCAGGCTTTCGCTTTTAATCTCTATGAATGCGCTTTCCTCCTCTTCCTCGCCTATGTTCGCAATTTTAACGTTTGCTTTTGCGTTTCTGCTGCAGCCTATCTCCTTCGGGGAAATTCCAAATCCAACAATCTTCAGGTCATGCGCGTCTTTCTCAATTTCAAGCTCTATATCTGCCTCGTCCTTATGGTCATTTCCGTTCTCGTCTTCTCCCTCGGCCTCTATGAATATGCTGTATGTGCCTTCCTCGGCATTTAACGGGATTCTGAACTTGAACCGCATTGTCTTGTCCGAATCAGCCCTCAAGTCAAAAGATTCGGACTCCTGCTCAATATCATCCTCATTGTCAATATTTTCAATTGAAGCGCTTGCAGCAATATTCTGTATTTCTACGCCTTCGCTTGATGTAAAATTATTCCTTAGCTCTATTGTTAGTTCAACTTCAGAGTCCGGCTTTGCATCCTTGCTTATTTTTCCGTTATTCCTTATGTTGCTGCTTGACTTTCCGTCAACTTTTGCATCTATGTCTATAATCAACAGTTTGTTTGGAACCCGCTGGCCGGCTCCTAGTGTTGTTGGCCCTGCCGGTGAAGTTCCAGGAGGAGCTCCCGGAGTTCCTGTTCCGGGTATGCAGTTGTCCCCGCTTGCAGTTTGTCCGCTTGGGCACCCGCAGCTGCTGGCCCTGTTCACAAGAAATCCATTGCTGCAGAAAAAAGGCCTTGCAGTACTGCACTGCCCTGACAAAGTTCCGTCCCCGCATGCAGGAGGAGTTATGCAATCTTCTCCGCTTCTTACTTGTGGGAAGACACATCCACAAATTGAAGACCTCCTGACCAAGGTTCCAGCATCACAGTAAAATGGATTGTTTGTGCTGCATTGCCCGAATGGCGTGTTGTCGCTGCACCTGTCTTCTTTTTGGCATGTTATCAGGCAGCCCGGGCCACCATAGTTATCTCTTCCCTCAACTGCCCTGCATCCATTTGCTCCAAAAGTGCTGCAAAAGTGATTTCTTCCATCGCCGGAATCCTGGCATGAAATTCTGAGGTCATTGCCGTCGCATGTAATGACATTTCCGCTGAATGTAGGAAAAGAGTTTTTAGTGTAAGTCAATGCTGCCGCAGGACTGATAATTAGCGCAAACATAAAAGCCCAAACTGCAATCCTGTTAAAAATAAATTTTTTAGTCTTATCTGCCATATTATTTTACCTGACTGCTTCCGTATTACAGAAAAGCGTACTGGGGTTATTCACTGCTATTTATAAACCTTGCTATTTTGTTACTACAATAGAATGAATAAAACTATGGCAATAAACACGAAAAATGAAGTGAATACGAGAGTGCTTAGCACAAGCATGGCTGTCCTGTCATCCTGCATGAAGAATACTCTTGTCAGCGGAGTGTCAATCTTTTCTTTGGCAGCCTCTGTTGGCTGCACTTCTACCCGGTTCGCGGCAAAAACAAATTTGCTTTCGCTCTTTTCCCTGGTTCCGGCACAGTTCCCAATCCCGATTTCCTGTGTTTTGGTGTCTAGCAGCTTTCCTTCACCTGAATACACGCCCAAATTAATAGGGTAAGAGCCGGCTTCAGCTTCGTTCCCCGGGATTATTTTTACTGATTTGGAAATTGTATTGTCTTCTGTGCCCGAGCTTAAGGAAATTCCTTTTTCAGTTAAGTCAATTCCAAGCAGGTCATTTGTAACCTTGACGAATGCGTCCTCTTCATCCTCCTCACCAACATTTATTATGGTGTAGCTTACTGCAAAATTCCTGCTGCAGTTGACAGCCTCAGGATTGAAGCCAAGCCTTAAAAATCTCAGGTCATGCTTGTTTTTGTCAACCTCAATCTCTGTCCTGAAAGTATGCCCGTGATTTGTGCCGTTTTCGTCTTCGCCTTCAGCCTCTATGATGACGTCAAAGCTGTCCTCGTCCGCGTTTAGCGGGACTGCAAGCCTGAATGTGACAGTTTTATCATCCTGGGCGCTTAAGTCAAAGTTTTTTGACTCATCCTCAAAATCATCGCCGTTATCTATCCCTTCTATTGTAATCCTGACTTCTATGTCTTCAATGTCCAGGTTCTCTGCCTTTGTGAAATTGTTGAATACCCTGACCTTAAGCTCAACTTTTGAGCCGGGCTCGGCATCCTTGCTTATTTTTGAGTTTTCTTTTATGTTGCTGCTTTTTTTGCCGTCAATTTTGGCATCAACATCAATTATCTTTAATTTGCCGAAACTTGAGCTTGCAGGCGCTCCTGGCGGGCTGGCGTTCTGCACTTCAATGCTGTAAGACTGGTTGGTTATGGCAATCAGGTCGCTTACGCTAACTTTCACCGAAAAAACTCCGGCTACCGACGATATAAATGAAATAAATCCTGTTGAAGAGTTTATTGCCATATTGGTTGCATTTGTCGTTAATGAATACGTTAAAGCATCATTATCTGCATCAGATGCATCAACATCGTAACTATATGTTTGGTTGACTGTTGCAGTTGTTATTGGAGACGTGGTTATTGCGGGCGCAGAATTGCCAGTGGAATTGACAGTTATGACAATAATCTTTGAGTCTGAGGCAATGCCGTCGCTGACAGTAAAATTTATTGTATTATTCCCCGCATCCAGGTTTGTTGGCTTCCATGAAACTGTTGCAATTGAGTTATTGAATTTTGATATTGAAATGCTTGACTTATTGCTGAAAAAAGCAAGCGCATCATTATCTGGGTCATTTGCAGTTACATTGAAGCTGGAATTTACACCCTTTGGGACTGTCCTGTTTAGAATCGCATTTAGCACGGGCGCTGTGTTGATATTTGTCACTTTTACAGCCCATGCCATGGAAACTTGATTTGAAGACTTGTCTTTTACTGTAACATTAAGGGTGTGCGTCCCGTTGTCATTCAGCCCCGGGCTGTAAGTGAAATTCGAGGGCAATGTGCTGTTCAGCAGGCTGTCTATGAGCCATGAAAAATTCAGCAGCGCATCGTCAGGATCAGACGCATTAACACTGAAGTTAAGCGAGGAATTCTTCTGCATTGTAACGTTCAAGCTCGACGGCGAAAACGACACCATGAATGGGCTGTTGTTCACAAAGATGTTCAATAGCCTATCGGAGCCTGATTTGCCGTTGCTGTCGTTAAAGAATATGGATATATTGTAAAGGCCCTGTGCATTCAGGCTCGTATTCCATAAAAACCGCCATAAATCTCCATTTTTATTCATGGAGAAATTCGTCCCGTTGAAGTTTATGACTGAGGAATTGACTTTGGCATCATCGGTTATGTTAACGGTGATATTGGCCAAAGCGCTGACCTTTGTGCCGTTTGCTGGCGGGTTAATCCACTTATTCAGCGTGGGCGCCTGATTGTCATTAACCTCTCCGGGAGTTGGAGTTGATAAGTTGGCCATTGTTGAGCTTCCATCCGGGTACCTTCCAATCGACACATTTTCGAATGCTTTTCCAGATGCCTGGGCATACTGGAAATTATCAGCCAGCATTCCTGATGAATTATAAAGCCAGATTTCGCCGCCTGTATCCGCCAAATTGAAGCTGGATATTGTTATTTCAATTATCCGTGTTCCGCTCATATTCACTTTGGGGTAGGTTGAATTAAATACGGTAAAATTTCTGGTTAACACGGCATAGCCTTTTGGCGGAATTACTCCGCTTAATGTAAAATTGCTGCTGGATGTTTCAGAAATATTCCAATTTGTAAGGTCGACATCAATGCTGCCGTTATTGAACAGCTCAACCCATTCTGATTTAGGATCATCAAGCCCGTTGGCCAAAACTTCGTTGATGGATATCTGGGCTGAAGCCGTGCCAACAAATATTAGCAAAAACAGGACCATCAACAGCCATTTATAATTTGCGGACTCGTACATTAATCAAAACCCCTAACTACTTTAGGGTTGTGAAAGCAGTATATAAAATTTGCTTTTTGGCTGTTGATAAAGAATGAAGTGAAATCAGAGGCCAGGCTGGCTCAAAAATTGGGCATAATCGAAGCCTTTTATCTTCTCCTTCCCAGATAACCTACAGCCACCAGCGCCGCCAGAATCAGTATAACAAAGCCGCCGAGCATCAAGGCAATGTAGCTTGAGGCTGGCACTTCCGTTGTGGCTGTCACAATATCTGCAGGCTCTCTGGATTCCTGCCGTGTTTCTTCCAATATGACTTCAGCGCCTTCATCGCTTTGCTTCGGCTCTTCTTCAGCTGCCGTTTTTGTTCCGCAGTCATTCACAGTTAATTCAACAGTCTTCTGGTCAAACAGCACGAAGTTTTTCCAGTAAAGGTTTACAAATATCGGGAATTTTCCTGCCTGGAAAAAAGAAGGCACTTCAAAATTAAGGGTTTTTGTGTAAGTTTTTTCATCCTCGCTTGCCTCGTCAGATGACTCAAGGAATATCTCGCTGTCAAAGGAGTTGATGCCGAGGTTTGCCGACTTGAATTCAAGGGCAATCTGGCTTTCAGGGTTTGAGCCCGCATTTGCTATTTCCGCAGTGAGCTTTGCCTTCCTGTCGCATTGAACCGAGCTTGGGCTCAGCAAAACATTTGTTATCCTTATGTCATGGCTTTCCTTCCTGACTTCAAGCTTTTGAACGAGCCTTGTCCTGAATGAAGATTCATTCCTGTCTTCGCCTTCAATGTCCATCACAACATCATACGTGCCTGAATCAACATCCAGCGGTATTGCAAACTTGATGTCTGCCCTGTAGTCATCTCCGGGCTCAAGGTCAAAATCCAGGCTGTCTTCCTCCAGGTCAGCCCCGTCGTCAATGTCCTTTATGGTAACAGTTGCAAAAACCCCCCTTATGTCAGGATCTTCGCCCTGGAAGGTATTTTCTATCCTTAAAGTGAGAGTCACATTAGAGCCCGGGAATATATCTACACCCAATTTTGTCCCGTTTGTAGGCGAAATTGTATTTGAGTCAATCCTGTCGCGGTTTTCCACCCTGTAAGTGTAAGCTTCATCATATTCAACATGAACATCTATCTCGGTAATCTCAAGCCCTGCAGCTAACGACAGCGGAACTGCCAAAATCATCAATGCTGCAAGCATAACTATTTGTTTCATTTTGTAATTATTCTATAGTAGTCATTTTCTATATATAAAGCTTATGTTTTTTGATTCTGTTGCATATTCGGGTTATTTGTTTCATTGTTGCGATTAGGGTTATATGGCAGGCTCTTTCAATATAGGAAAATAAACCGATATGTTTAAATATCGGCTTTTTCCTATCTCGTAATTTGGGAATAAACGAGCAGGACTTTTTCTTGTTCGTTGGTGGATTGAAGATGAGTTTAAGAGATTTAATTGTAATTAATTGGACTTTTTTGCTATTTGAAAAAACATTTGAAATTATAGATGACTATACAGATTTTCCAAATGAAACAATAAGTAAAATAATAAGGGGCTTCATTAAATCTGCGATTGTTGTTTTAGTCCTATATTGGATATATATTTATGTCAAATGGGTTATGGCAGATTGGAAAAAATCGATAATTCTACCGATAGGTTATGTTATACTAATTTTATCTATCGAATTTTTCCATTGGGTTGGAGATTATTTTACTACCTAATTTCTCTTTAATTTTTTTATCCAATATAACAACTTTATCCCCCTATAAAAGCCAGCAACTTTATTTTGCGAAGTTTTAATCTCAATTTTTCCAAATTAGTCATTTTTTTGCCTCCGATAAAAGTATATTCTGCACTATACAAATTAACCAAAACATTTATATACTACCTATGCTTACTAATGCGTATGGATAAGCAGAAATACGAAAGGCTCAATATAACCTTGCCTGCGGATTTGTTGGACGAATTTAACAAATACTGCGAAAGAGAGGGCATGATGTTGAGTTCAAGGATTGCTGTCTTAATCAGAAAGGATTTAGAAAACAAGAAAAAATAAGTGAGCAGAAGGCTCTTGAGAAGCCAACTGCTCGGAGAACTAAAATGGCTACGAACCAAATCAGTCCCATAGTGGAAAAGGAGTTAAAATATAAAAATGCTTCGGAACAAATGCGTGTTGTTCGAGGATATGCTATAATTTCTAAAGGTGACACGCCAAAACAAGTAGGAAAAGAAACTTTTATTGTGCCTTCGCAGTCGGGCAATGGTGGATACAAAGTAACCATAAACGGAAAATGCAAATGCACTTGCCCCGACTTTGTTGAAAGAAAAAAAGACTGCAAGCACATTCACGCTGTAAAGTTGTTTCTTGGATTGAAGGAAAAAGTGATGAAGGATTTAGTAGGCAAGGAAAAGCCAAATTGCCCATACTGCAAGGGGGGCTTGAATATTATTAGATTTGGCAGAAGGTATTGCAAAGACAGAGTTAAACAGAGGTATGGATGCACAAATTGCAACACTTTTTGAAATATCCCGATTCCGTAACACAATCTGTTTTTTTTAAAAGGAGATTATTCCCAGAATTGTTCCCATGCTTCCGGGTTTGTTCAGTAAACTTTAAATATCCTCATGAGTAAGCCAGGATAGGTGATAAGTTTGAGAAAGGCATTTTTATTGTTAGCTGTGATTTTTATCTTCGGATGTGTTCAGGCAAAAGACTTCAGCTACGGGCTTAAGCAGGTTAACTTGCTTAATTCCAAGTACAACACGACAATGGAGTCCTATCCAAAAAGCATAAGGGAGATTAGCCTTATGGCTGGGGAATATGAAAATCTAAAAAGCCTGCAGCTTGAAAGCGGCCAGGAGCCTTTTGCTTACCTTCTTGGCTACAGGATCCTCAACCTTGAAGCGGAGAAATCCTACATGGAAGGGGCCAAATACGGCAATTCAGGCACGACAAAATACGGATTCGGGTGCAAGCCGAGGCCGCTGATTACCGAGTCAGTCGCTTTTAGGAACATGTCGGCGCAGAAAGGGTTTGAGGCTGCCGGCCTGCTGAGCGAATTTGCTGAAAAATACCCCAATGAGGCAGGCAAAGCCGGATTGGGCAGGAAAAATGCGATGTTCCTTAATGCGACATTCTATGAGATTGCAAAAAATGCCAGAATTGACAGCAACACAATCAACAGGTTCTGCCCGGAAAACGTGACATTGGAGTTATACCGGGAAGAATTCCGGAAGCAGACAAATTTCACAGAGGATATGATAAGCAACATGCCATATGGCGAAGCAGTTACTATCTGGAAAATCATAAGGGGGATAAAATAGATGGCATTGAAAAAGCCAAGCAGCGTTGAAGAATGTGTATATTTTACAAACCGCACAATGGAATCAGGGAGGGCGATGGCGTGGGTTTTCAGGAAAACGTGCCCTAAGTGCAACAATGGGGTCATGGGAAAGCCCAAAAAGAAAAATGGAAAGATTGACAAGAAAGCAGACCATTATGACTGCTATTCATGCGGATATTCCGAGAAAAACGAGCAGGTTGAAAACTCATTGATGATCAACATAGAATACAAATGCCCGCATTGCGGCAATGAAGGCGAGACAACTTCAGAGTACAAAAGAAAGTCATTTGAAGGCGTTCCTTCTTATGTGTTTGAATGCCAGAAATGCCTCAAGAAAACCGGATTGACAAAAAAATTAAAGGAGCCCAAGAAAAAAAGCAAAGAGGAAGTCACAGATGAATAGCGATGCAATTGCTTCGATACAATCCATGCTTGGCTTTTTCATATTCATGATGCTGCTGGCTGTTGTTATCGGCGCCCTTATTTTCGCATTCTGGATTTGGATGATTATAGACTGCGCAAAAAGAAATTTTAAGAAAGATACCGACAAGGTTGTCTGGATGCTGGTTATCGTGTTCCTCAACATTTTAGGCGCCGCGATATACTATTTTGTTGTCAAGGCAGGAGACAAAAAAGAGATGAAAGAAAAGAAGAAATAAAAATTAAATAGAATCAAGGCCACCTTTAATTACCTCAATGCCCATAAAATTCTCTCTAAAACTTGCAGCTGCCCTTATAAAAAAATTTCCTGATCCTAATAGCCCTTCCAGATTATAGACGCATCCTTGTGCAAATAAGCTCCTATAAATGCCACTCTTTTCCGGAAAACTTAATTTTTTTAAGTATTGTGCGTTTGGTTTTGAGTAATCTGGATTGGAATTTTTTGAGAATGCCAGTAGGAACAAATCTACGTACTTATTTAATCTTGTATCAAGGAATGGGGATGGGATTTCAACATCTGGATTGTATATACGCAAACTCAATACTCTTTCTACAGAACTTTCCTCAACCATATTTTTCAAAAAAGAAATAACTATTCAATAATTTTTTTGTATTCCTTTTCAACTTTTTTCCAGTTGACGACGTTCCACCATTCCTTGATATATTCTGCCCTGGCAGGCCCAAACTTTTTGTAGTATGCATGCTCCCACACATCAACCCCTAAAATCGGAGTTTTCCCTTCCATTAATGGAGAATCCTGGTTTGCAGTGCTGTAGACTTCCAGCTCGCCGTTATTCAAAACAAGCCAAGCCCATCCTGAGCCGAACCTGTTCAGCCCGGCATTTGCAAAATCTTCCTTGAATTTGTCAAAACTCGAGAAAGCATGCTTTATAGCATCACCCACATTTCCGTGCGGCTCTCCTCCTGCATTTGGCCCCATTATCTCCCAAAAAAATGAATGGTTTGAGTGGCCCCCGCCGTGGTTTCTGACTGCCATTTTTATATTTTCGGGCACATTGCTTATGTGCTTCAGAAGCTCGTTTACGCCCATATTCTCGAATTCGGTGCCTTTTACTGCGCCGTTCAGCTTGTCAATATATGCCTGGTGATGTTTTGTATGGTGTATGTTCATAGTCAATTCATCTATATGCGGCTCAAGCGCATTGTAGCCATACGGCAGTTTCGGCAGTGTGTGCATTTTTAATCAGCCTCCAATAATACTTTTATTATTTTGTGTATGTTCTGAGGGTATAAATAGTTTTTGATTATGCCCGTTTAGGTTTTATATTGAGATATTTAATTCTTTTTTGTAAGGCAGGATTAGTGTGCGGCAATCCGCTATCATGCGCTTCTTTCCATTGATTTCTGTGGCGCATCCATTGGTATTTTGAATCTTCTGATGATTGATTGTCCAAAAAGGCCCTGAAAGCCTCAAAAATCTCCCTTTTATGTTCGCCATTGTCAATGTCAATGCAGCTTACCTTTTTTGTGTCCGCCCACTTGATAATGCCCTTCTTTGCTTGATTGCTTTTGCCGTGGTAAAAAATGACTATTGTTTCATCACCCCTGAAATAGATTATTTTTTCGAGCCTGTTCTGTTCCTCTTGCGCATTGACAAAATAAACCCATGCAGCAATTGGTAATCCAAGCGTGTCAACCATGAACTCGTAGCCCTTTCCAGTCCCAACATAGAAGAAATTCTTTTTCTCAAAATACTTGGCATTCAACTCTTTCAATATCATCGCGCTGTTGAGTTGAGGGCTTCTGCACGATATACCTGCATCCTGCGCAACAATTAAACGTTTCTCAAGGCCGGAACCCTGCTTATAATTTTCTATTATGGCCGGAGGGCTCAGCATCTGATACAAATCATAAGACATATCCATTTTTATTTGACCTCAATCAAATTTTTCTTCAGCTTCTCCAAATAAATGCACGCATTGCATATATCATTCGCGCTCGGCTCGCTGCATTTTGCGCAGGCTTTTACGATTCCATCTTTAAATCTTTCTTTTAGCATTGGAAGAACCTGCAGAAATGAATTTATGGTGGAATATTTTATCCCCGGCGATTTGCTTTCCAGGTCATTCAGCATGTCCCTTACCTGCGCCCTAAATGACTGGGAAACATTCGGGCACTCATTAAAGCTGTCAAGCAAATTGTTAATAAAAGCGTAAGTTGTGGCTTCTTTTTCAGTGCATAGGTACAATGGCTTTATCCTTTGGACGAATTTATCATTATTCACTAATCCGGCATTTGGCCCCAGCCTCGAGCTTGCCTCTATGTTGTTTTTCATCTGATTCATCATCACAGACTGGCACTCGTCATCCAAATTATGCCCGGTTGCCAGCTTTGTTAATTTTAACTCCTTCGATTTTTTGTTTAACAGGTATCTTCTGAAAATTCCGCATATGGTGCACGGCTTAACCTTTAGGATTTTTAGCATCTCATCCAAAGTCAGCCCAAATTCTTCTTTGTAGGAGAAAATGTGCAGCCCAATGCTGTTTTTTTCACAGAAACTTCTTGCAGTTTCCAGCGTTTTGTTCCTGTAGCCGGCTATCCCTTCGTCAATCGCAATAGCGTTAATTTTTATTTTTGGATTTTGCCGGGATAACCCGTTCAGAATGTGCAAAACTGTCAAAGAGTCTTTTCCGCCGGATACTGCAACTCCAATGTTTTCTTCCTTGCCAATCAGCCCAAACCGGCTTATTGTTTTGAAAACCTTGTTTTCGAAATAGCCTGTGAAATGGCTTTTGCACAGCTTTTCGCCGGAGTACAGCTCAATGACTGGTTTGGCGTTGCAGCAGTTCATTTTACTTGCGGAACTAATTTCAGCCTGCAATCATCCAAATCAATCAAGGCAGTTTTTACCCTTGCAAATGCTTCTTCGTTGTAATTAAATGCTAAACTAAGGTCTTGATGAAACTCCGCCACCCTTATCTCTACAGCCCTGTAAAATAAATTAGTGGCAAGCCTTCTAACCGCATCTAAATATTGGCTTGTTGCTTCGCTTGCTGCTTGATGGACATGCTTAAAAGGAAATTCTTTGATTTCAGGATAGTGCAATGCTACGTTTGCCATTGCAACAGCCATCTCCAGCTTGTCCAATCCGAAAGTTCTGTCAAAACCCCTTGCCTGCCTGACTGCGTACTCGACTGCCATTTGGTTATCCTCCGCTTATAACGCTCAAGATTTTTATCTCGTCCTTGTCATTTAATTTTTCATCTTCCAAAATCAATTCATTGTTTCTTGACACTATGACGGTGATTGGATTGATTTTGAGTTTTTTTAACAAGTCAGCAACTGCCGAATTTCTGCTTAATTCCAGCTTTGCATTCCTGCTTTCCCTGTCTATGAAAACACTAATCCGCAGATTATCCATATGCCGAAGAAACAGTTATCCATTAATAAATATTATCAAAAAGAAAATTTACCCGACAGAATGCCCGCAGCCGCAGCTTGTCTTGACATTTGGGTTGTTAACCTTGAACCCTGCATTCGTCAGCGAATCCAGGTAGTCAACTGTCGAGCCTTTCATGAAGGATATGCTTTCTGGATTGATAAAAACCTTTACCCCTTTATCTTCAATAACCACATCATTTTCCTTTGGCTCTTTTTCAAGGCCTATCTCGTACATGTAGCTTGAGCATCCGCCTGCAACTATTCCTACCCTTAACCCGTAATCAGGCTTGTTTTCTTTCTCGAGCAGTTTCTTTACCTTTTCTGCCGCCTTGCCTGTCAAATTTACAATCAATTCCTTTGTTTCCTGCATTTTAATTCACCTCCTGAATTTCAGTTTCCTTTAGTATTTCATCATAACCTTTTGCTTCCAATTCGTGCGCTAATTCTTTTCCTCCGCTTTTTACAATTCTGCCCTTTACCATTATGTGTATTGAGTCTGGAGTTATGTAGTTCAAAATCCTCTGGTAGTGTGTTATTATCAAGGCGCCGAAATTCGGGCTTAAAAGTGAATTGACCCCTTCTGCAACAATCTTTAACGAGTCAATGTCCAGTCCTGAATCAGTTTCGTCAAGTATCGCCATCTCAGGCTGCAAAACAGCAAGCTGCAAAATCTCTGCCCTTTTCTTTTCTCCCCCTGAAAAGCCCTCGTTTAAATATCTCCTGCTGAATGAATCGTCTATCTTCAGCATTTTCATTTTTTCCCTCAGAAGCTTGACAAACTCGGGAACGCCGGTCTTGTTTGGCTTGACTGCGTTAAGCGCCGTTCTCAAGAAATTTGAGACGGACACTCCAGGGATTTCCTGCGGATACTGGAACGACAGGAACAGCCCAAGCTTTGCCCTTTCATCCGGCGCCAATTCTAAAACATTTTGCCCCTTGTACCGGACTTCGCCTTTGTCAACCGTGTACTTGGGATGCCCCATCAAGGTGTACCCCAAAGTTGATTTTCCAGCCCCATTTGGGCCCATTAATGCGCACACCTCTCCTTTTCTTACAACTAAATCAACACCGTTCAAAATTCTTTTCCCGTCAATGCTGACATGCAAGTCCTTTATTATCAGTTCGTCTGTCATTTTGATTTTTTTATATATCTTTCAAATATCAGCACACTGTTTTTTAATGTATCCAATGAAAGCAGGGCGCATTTCAGCCTTACCGGGCTTAAGGGAATGCCCAGCAGTTCTAAAACCTTTTCTTTTGTCAGCTTTTCAATTTCTTCTATCGATTTTCCTTTTATCTGCTCCGTGAGCATTGAAGCGCTTGCCTGCGAAATAGCGCATCCGTGCCCGCTGAATTTGACTTCAGTAATATTTTTATTCTTGTCAATGACCAAAAACATTTCAATCTGGTCCCCGCACAGCGGGTTGTACTCATGGTGGTGAACGCTTGCATTTTCTATCCTGCCGAAATTCCTTGGATTTTTGAAATGGTCCAAAATCTGCTCCTGATACATTGTTTCGATTGTGTCCATTTTATAAATACTCTTGTCTTGGTGCTATTATATCGAATTTTGGCTCTTTTACTTCTGGCTCTACGGGAGGTTTAGGTATATACACTGAGCCAAGGTCTAAAGGAATTTCTAATTTTCTTCCATCTGATGCTTCAAAATAAAAAAATTTATCTGTATGTTCCCCTGTAAAAATTCCATCGATAGAAAATTCTGCTAATCTTCTTCCTTTAGTTTTATTAACAACATTTCCTGATTCATCAATAGTCCATCCTAAAGTAAGTGTTAGTCTACAATCTCCTCGTGGCCAATGAGGTAAATTGTATATCCTCACAATTTCTTCCATGGTAGTTGGATTTTTTTCTTGTTTTGTTTCGCTCATTTTTCTTAATTTTTATTTCAAACCCCAAAAACCTTCTTAACTTTATGAATAGCTTTTATGAAAGTGTCAATCTCCTCTTCAGTATTGTAAAGGTAAAAGCTTGCCCTTGCAGTTGAGCTGATTCCCAAAACGCCCATCAATGGCATGCAGCAGTGGTGGCCGGCCCTGATTGCAACTCCCTCGCTGTCAAGTATCTGCGAAACATCGTGGGCATGAACTCCTTTGACATTGAACGAGATGATTGAGCCTCTTTCCTTTGGGCCATAGATTGTTACCCCTTTGATTTCCTTAATTCTTTCAGTTCCGTATTCAACGAGCTCCTTGTCATGCTCAAAAATATTGTTCATTCCGATTTTGCTTAAATAATCTACAGCAATTCCCAATCCTATTGCTTCAGCAATGTTTGGAGTGCCTGCCTCAAACTTCCATGGCAGTTTGTTGAATGTTGTGCCTTCAAACTTTACCTCATTTATCATTTCACCGCCATACAAAAACGGGCGCATGTTTTCCAGAAGCTCTTTTTTGCCGTAGACAACACCCACCCCAGTCGGTCCGAGCATTTTATGCCCGGTAAACACATAAAAATCAGCGTTTATTTTCTTGGCATCTATCGGCATGTGAGGCACGGACTGCGAGCCGTCAATGACCATCAAAGCGCCGTTTTCATGCGCAATTTTAGTTATTTCTTCAACTGGATTTATCGTGCCGATTGCATTTGAAATATGATTAACTGAAACAATCTTTGTTTTTTTCGTGATATTTTTTTTAATTGATTCTTTGTCCAATTCCGCATTTTTGTTGATTTCAATGAATTTCAGCTTTAATCCAAGATGCTCTGCCATCTGCTGCCACGGCACAAAATTGCTGTGGTGCTCCAGTTGCGAAATCACAATTTCATCGCCTGGCTTTAAGCCGGATGTTAAAGAATAAGCAAGCAGGTTCAGCCCTTCTGTCGAGTTTTTCGTGAATATCACTTCCTCATACCGCGCATTGATGAAATCCGCAATCTTCTGCCTTGCTTTTTCGTACTCTGCAGTTGCCTCCTCCCCAAGCTGGTGAATGCTCCTGTGGACATTTGCATTGTACTTTTGATAGTATCCTGTTATTGCGCCAATAACCTGCTTCGGCTTTTGGGATGTTGCAGCGTTGTCAAAATAAATCAATGGCTTTCCGTGCACTTTCCTCTGCAAAATAGGAAAATCTTTTCTTATTGATTCAATGTCCAGTGATTTTGTCGATAGCATTTTTTGATTAAAGATTCACTACTTCTATGGTTCTTTTATTTATTGTTGGTTTCGGCGGTAAATCTCCCAATCTAGTCGCATTGGTAACAATAGCATAAGGAATCTGTAAAGGAACCAAAAAAGATGCTTTAAAAGTAAACATATCCTCGTCGTGAAAGCCCTCATAGTACCCTCTTGCAATTCTTTGCGGTAAAGTACCTGATGTTTTCGTTTCAATTATTTCATAAGTCCTGTTGTCATAAATATGATGCTCGTCCAACACTATCTCATATATTCCAGAGTTTCCTTTTTCCAATATTTTTTTAATGCGATTGTCCACTGAATCCATTTTTTACCCTCTCACCATTTCCCTTATCTTCTCCCTCAATTCTTCAAGAGGAATCTTTTGAATTACAGGCTCGAAAAATCCCTCGACAATCAATCTCTCTGCCTCTAGCCTTGACAAGCCCCGAGCCATTAAGTAAAACAAATGCTCTTCGTCAATCTGCCCGACTGTCGCCCCGTGGCTTGCTTTTACGTCATTTGCATCAATCTTTAAGCCGGGAATGCTGTTTGCAAGTGTCTTGTCCCCAAGCTTTAAAATATGGTTTTCAAGGTATGAATGAGTTTTCTGCCCTTCTTTTGGTATTCTTATCAGCCCCCTGTAAACTGACGTTGATTCGTCTTTCAGGATTCCGTCAACCAACACTTCATTTTTTGTATTCTCTGCATTGTGGTACATATTGGTTGTGAAGTCAATATGCTCCTTGCCTCTGCCAAGGAAAATGCCGAGATTATTCGCATGCGAGCCCTGTCCGCTAAAAACAGTGTCTATCTTGAGCCTGTTCAGCTTTCCTCCAAAGCAGCCTGAAATCCAGTTTATTGAGGCATCTCTTTCAGCAGTTCCAACAATATTCGTGAAATTGTACGCATTCTTTGCCCAATTATTGATGTGGTAAAAATTTATTTTTGAACTGTCATTGGCGAAGACTTCTGTGATGCAGCAGTTTAACTGTTCAAAATCTGCCTCTTTATTTGAATATTCCTCGATAAAACCGATCTTTGAATTTGGCTCAACAACGATTATGTTGTGCAAAACGCTTGTTTTTCCGTCAAAATCAAAATTAGCCCTTATTGGCTCGTCCAGCTCAATGTTCTTTGGAACGTAAAGAAAAATTCCGTTGCTGAAATGGGCTGCATTCAGCGCAGCAAATTTGTCATTGTCTATTTTGGTGTTTTTAAAAAAGTATTTTTGCGCAATTTCAGGATATTTTTCAAATGCTGTGCTGATATAAGTCAAAATAACCCCTTTCTCGATCAAATCCTCGCTCAATCTCGTTGCCGATATTTTGATATTTTGATTTTCAAAATTGAAATTTTCAAGTTTTAATTTTTCAATTTCAGTATATCGCCAGTCTTCTTCCTTTTCTTTAGGCATTGGAATGGAATTAAAAATATCCCATGCTTCTTTTTTACTTTTGGCTGCAAAGCTGCTTTGAGCTTGGTCTAAAATTTCCATAGTGTTTTTTGTAACGAGATTTTGTTTCATAAATAAACCACCAAAATTTTTTACCCTACAGAACCTTCCATGTTCAGTGCAATCAGCCTGTTCAGCTCAATTGCATATTCAAGAGGAAGCTCTTTTGTGAAAGGCTCCATGAATCCGGATACAATCATTGTCATTGCCTGGTCTTGGCTTAATCCTCTGGACATCAGGTAAAATAATTGCTCTTCCCCTATCTTGCCGACTGTAGCTTCATGTTCAATGTTAACATTCTTTTCATTTATCTCCATGTAAGGCACTGTATCTGAAGCTGATTTTTCATCTAAGATCAAGGCATCGCAAGTCACATGCGACTTTACGTTTTTGCACCCTTCTGCAACATGCAGCAATCCCCTGTAGGTTGTCCTGCCGCCGTCCTTGCTCACTGATTTTGAGGTTATTCTTGAAGTTGTGTTTGGGGCAAAATGCATTATCTTTCCGCCTGCATCCTGGTGCTGGCCTTTCCCTGCAAAGGCAACGCTCAAAATCTCAGCCTTTGCCCCTTCCCCCATCAAATAAACTGAAGGGTATTTCATTGTAATCTTGCTTCCCAAATTTCCGTCAACCCAAAAAACAGTTGAATTTTTATGGGCAAACGCCCTTTTTGTCACAAGATTGTAGACATTATTGCTCCAGTTCTGGATGGTCGTATATTGTATCCTTGAGCCTTCCAGTGCAATCAGCTCAACGACTGCGCTGTGCAGCGAATCCGATGAATAAACCGGGGCGGTGCAATTATGAACAACAATTCCATGGCTTACATAAGATTCATCTTCTAAAACTCCAAAATTATAAACGTCCAAATCATTAACTATTTCTTTTTCAATGCTTCTTATCGGAACAAAGGCATGATTTTCTCCAATGTGTGTAAGGGAAACCATCTTTTGCTTTAGCATTGAATTTGAATTATTTTCTGTTTCATTTGCATTAAAATCAACAATGTTTGAAAAACCCTTCAGATAAGAGCCGCCAACATAAATGGCAAAAGAATTATTTCTCGGAGCTTTTTTATTCTAAACATTAATTGAGGCAAAAATATCTAGCCTTAGCAAAATGTCCCTTGCGTTTTCCGCTAATAATTCTGAAATAGTATTTATCCTGAACATTCTCTTATTGCCCCATCCATACTTTTTGTCAATAAAGCTTCCGTCTCCTCTCCAGTATCCCTTGATAAATTCTGATTGTTTTTCGAGGCCCTCAAGCATGAACCACCTGGGCAATGACTTGTTTTTTGCTCCTTTTCCAAATTCCTGCTTGAACAGTCTTGCCGCAACTGTACTGCACAGAACAAGAGAAATCCCATTTTTGTATTCCTTGTATTCCAAAGGAGCCTTTCCAAAATGCATTTCTAGCAGCTGGGCAACATCGTCTATATATTCTCTCTCATTCTTATTAAACGTAAATGTCAGGTAATTTTCACCCATTACAGAGCCTTCCGCCATATAATATCCGACAAGCCTAAAAAAGTCTTTGTCAGTTACAATCTTGAATTGAATCTCTTTGGATGGATGCCTCCCTCTTCCAATTTTTATTGCAAAGAATCTTTCGTCTTGCGAAATTATTGTCCTATTAATCGGTATTGCAACATAGTCTCCCTCACCCAGCTGTGCAGCCTCTATCCAGTTTGGATTCCATGCCGTATTTTTATATTCGGCTTTTTGCTTTTTGACTGCAAAAACAGGATGGCCGCCCGTTATCCTTATTCTTTGCCTTGAATCTCCCACATAAGAGATTGTGCACATTGTTCCGCTATGTTTCCTTTTTTGGAGTTTGTAAACCTTCCTGTATCTTCCGGTATGAGTAAGAACTGCATCTCCTTCCTTGATTTCTTCTATTTTCTTTGTGCCTGCTACAGTTATTATCGGAGCTCCTTTTTCAAAGCATCCCTCGACATAATGCACCGAGCTTCCTGGCTCTGCTATAATCAAAGTTCTTTCAAACTGCCCCATGTTTTGCGCGTTAATCCTGAAATAAGCCTGCAATGGCAAATCAACCTTTACGCCGGCAGGAATGTAAACAAATGAGCCGCCGGACCATACTGCGCTGTTTAATGCAGCCAGCTTATTGTCGTTATATGGGATTACTGTTCCAAAATATTTCTTTACAATTTCCGGGTATTCCCTTAAGCCGCCATCCATATCAAGAAAAACAACCCCCTGCTTTGCCAAATCATCCCTTATTTTGTGATAGACCACTTCGCTTTCATATTGTGCCCCTACTCCTCCTAAGAATTTCCTCTCTGCTTCTGGAATTCCCAGCTTGTCAAAAGTGTTCTTGATATACTCCGGAACATCCTCCCAAGTATCACCTTGACGGTCAGTCGGCTTCAGGTAGTAAAAAATATTGTCAAAATCAATTGTATCAAGGTCGGCTCCCCATTTTGGCATTGGCCTTTTGTAGAACTCTTCCAGAGATTTAAGCCTGAACTTGAGCATCCATTCCGGCTCATTTTTTATTTTGGAAATTTCTTCAACTATCTCTTTTGAAAGCCCTCTCTTGGCCTTGAAAACATATTCTTCCTTGTCATGAAACCCGTACTTGTAATCCTTGTCAAAAACCTGCTCTGCTGCTGTTGGTGCCATTTTTTGTTTAAGATTTGATTTTATTGCAGTTTAGGATTATCAGTTTGTTTTTACAGCTATAACCCCCTCATCAAAGCAGACATTGCAGTTTTCCAGCTCCTTTGACTGGGATCGGTGAAGGTCGCACAGTATCTGCCTTACTTTTGCCATGCCGCTTATCCTGTACATTTCGGCGATAAGCCTCTGCCTGCTTTTGCCGCCGTCCAAAATCCGCTTTGCAGATTCTCTTATTTCATTGACAACACTTTCGCTGAAAACAACTTCTTTTGCCCTTTTGGAATGCTGGTACTGGCTTATTGCAGCCTCAGTCAGCCCGAGAATTTTGGCTGCTTCTTTCTGGCTCAGCTTATGCTCTTTTATGAAGATTCTGGCAAGTTCCCTCCTTATTGCAGGAAGGATATACCTCACTTCAATCTCCTGCGGCATTGTCTCTTGCATAAGACTTAACAATTGTTAACTAATATATAAACATTTTGGTGCATTTGTGCATTTGGCAGAATATTGACAAAATTAAACTATCCACAAGACTCCAAAATAAGCAGCAATGCCAACAACAGCTCCGGCCAAGACATCAGACAAGTCATGCTTTTTGAGATGGATCCGGGAGTATGCTACCACAACAACAAAAGCAGCCAAAAGCGCAGATATATTGTGGTTGTTAAAAAATTTCATCAGAACTAGTGACATAAAAACTGCCCTTGATGAGTGGAGGCTTGGAAACGAAGACGCGTCAAGCTTTTCTATGTAAGAATTGTAGCTATACCTTTTTGGGCGATGCTTGAAGTGGAATGTCCTTATGGGAACAACAATCAGGTACATCAGCAGTAAGCCGATAAGCAACCTTGCAAAAGTATCATAACTCTTTGTTATTAACAAAACAAATGTAATTATCAAATACCACCACAGGCTGGCAAAGGAAGTCATATCGCGAAAAAAATCATTTTTCTGCCTTTCTGCAAATTCTGATGCCATTCAATAAGATTTTGAAGCCAATTATTTAAATCTTGCCAACCAAAGTTCCAGAAATGATTCGGATTTGATAAATGAATCGTTGTAATTCTGATTTCTAAACATTTTAAAATAAGCCGAATACCCTTACCCTATGCGCTACGCAAGGCAGGAAATCTTCAAAGAAATCGGCAAAAAAGGGCAGCAAAAGCTGAGGAAAAGCTCTGTTGCAGTAGTTGGCCTGGGCGCATTGGGAAGCAATTCTGCCGAATTGCTGGCAAGGGCAGGAATCGGAAAATTAATCTTAATTGACCGTGACATTGTTGAGTTATCTAACCTGCAAAGGCAAAGGCTGTTTGGCGAAAATGATGTCGGAAAGCCGAAAGCATTGGCTGCCAGGGAAAGATTAAGCAAAATCAGTTCTGATGTTAAAATTAAATTTTTTGTTGATGATTTAAATTTTGAAAATATTGGGAAAATTTTTAATTTAAAAAACGAAAAAATCGGTTTGATATTGGACTGCACAGACAATCTGGAAACAAGATTCTTAATCAACGATTTCTCAATAAAAAATGAAATTCAGTTTATCTACTCTTCTGCTGTGGAAAGCAAGGGATATTTGTTCAATGCAATCCCGGGCAAAACAGCCTGCTTGAGGTGCTTCCTGCATGAAGCTGCAGGACTGGATACCTGCGACACAGTTGGAGTCTTGAATACTATAACTGGCTTAATCTCCTCAACCCAAGCCAACGAAGCAATAAAAATATTATTGAACAAAAATCATGAAAAAAATCTGCTTTTTTTTGACATCTGGAAGAATGAATTAATTAAGATAAAAATAGAAAAAAACAAAAGCTGCATCTGCTGCGCCAAGCATAATTTTGAATATTTGTCAGGAAAAAAATCCTCAAGAATAATCAAATTATGCGGCGACAGCATATTCCAGATAAAAGCAAAAAACATCGATAAAAAGCAATTCAATGAATTAAAAAATAAGCTAAAAAAAATTGGAAAAGTTGCTGATTTTGGGCATTGTATCAATTTTGAGAACAAGCTGACAATATTCAGTGACGGGAGGACTTTGGTAAAGGCGAAAAATGAGAAAATGGCGAAATCTTTTTATTCTAAATTTGTAGGGAACTAAATCTAAAGCTCTTCCTGCTTGACCGGAATATTTATCAGCTCAATTCCAAGCCGTTTTGCAACGTCAAAAATCCTTTCGTCCCTGTAGAATTCGCCATAATAGATTTTCTTTATTCCGGCATTTGCGAGCATCTTGAAGCACGGCCAGCACGGGCTTGCCGTTATGAACACTTCGCCGCCGTCAACCATGACGCCGTTCTTGGCTGCCTGGAGTATGGCATTTGTCTCTGCATGAATTGTCGCAACGCAATGGCCGTTCTCCATCAGGTGGCCCACTTCATCGCAATGCGGCATTCCCCTTATGCTGCCGTTGTACCCTGTTGAAAGTATGGTCTTGTCCCTTACTATCAATGCCCCTACATGCTTCCTGTCGCAAGTGCTTCTGCTGGCAACTTCTTTTGCAATGTTCATGAAATATTGTTCCCAGCTTACCCTTGTCATTTTATTGTTTCCATCCACTCGTCAAATTCCTTGTTTGCTTCTTCAATTGTCCCGTTGCTGCTGATGTGCCTGTCAGCCAGTTCAAGGCACTTATCCAGCTGCTGGCCGGATGATTCATTGTTATTTTCGCGGTCTTCCTGCTTTTTGAAGTCCTCGAATGTAGTTGCATCACCTATTCTTCCCCTTTTCAAAAGCCTATCAAACCTGATTTTTTCATCAGTTACAACACCAACCAATAAAAAACCTTCGTTCTTTCTGAGCTCTTCTATCTCTCCGGGGTTTCTTATGCTGTCTATTGCAAAATTCTTATGGCCCTTGGCCTTTTCCTGCCTTATCTTTTCATTGATTCGCTTTGCAAGTATTCCGTTTCCGAACTCTTTTCTTAATTTATTTCCAAGATTTATCAAAGTATCTCTGGAATGGTCAAGCTTCCTCCTGTCAGCTTCCTCTCTTAATGCATCCGACAAAGAAAGGTACACAAATCCTTTTGATTTTAGATGATTTGCAATTTCCCCTTTCCCTGCTGCGTTTTTTCCTGTAAGTCCGAGTATCATTTTTTCTGCAATTTCTCCAATTCTTCCTCGAACCTGTCCAAGTCCTCGAATTCCCTGTAAACAGAAGCAAATCTTATGTAAGCAACTTTGTCCAATGCCTTGAGTTTTTTCATTACAATCTCGCCGATGACTTTGCTTTCAACTTCAACAGAATCCCTTTTTCTTAAATCAGACTCAACTTCATCGGCAGCCTTTTCAATTTTTTCAAGCGGTATGGGCCGTTTTTCGCATGCCTTTAAAATTCCGTTCAAAACCTTCTGTCTCTCAAACCTTTCCCTTTTGCCGTCTTTTTTCACGACGACAATATCAGCTTCCTCAACCCTTTCATAGGTCGTGAACCTCTTATTGCATTTGAGGCACTCCCTTCTTCTTCTTGTGGCCTCAAGGTTCTCAGTCTCCCTTGTGTCAATAACCTGGGTTTCCTCATAATTGCAGTAAGGGCATTTCATAAAGAGTGGCAATTTAAGAGCAGATATAAATGTTTTGGAGTTTATTAAAACAGCTACCAGATGACTATGGCAGATAAGAACATTTTTAAATTATTAGTTATTACTGGGAGTGATGAGTAATCTTGTTAATGTTCATGACGGATCAAGTAAGTGCCCACCGCTGGCATTTGTTAGGAAACAAAATATAGGATTGGCACCAAGTGCAACTTATTCAACACCTTATGCGATTCATGATAAACTAAGGCAGGAAGGCTACATCGGTCTTTTTGATAACGATTCTATAGTGGGTCAACAGCCAGAAACCATTAGAGAAAAATTGCAGAGCGAACTTCAACCTGCAATTGAAGATATCCGCGTGAGGCGATCTGTGCTAGAAATACTAATTGCAGGCACAGAAATATGTGGATTAAGCAGGATTATCCCTATGCCGGAACACGCAATCAAGGAATACGAACGTGATGTGCGTCATGCGATTGCTGAATCATTCGCCAAGAGTTTTCCAGATTCCAAAATAACTTTGCGCTTTAATGATTGTGCAGGATCAAGTAACTGTTTGATTTATATTCCCCATCTGGATTTTGCCGATGTAGTTTTAGATACTTGTTCTTGGTCAGGTACACTTTAATCAAAATAAAGACCCACTTTAAAGTCAAAAACCAATAACCTTTTAAAATATCAGTTTAATTGCCGAACAGATGGGCAAAAAACTCAGCGTAGGCGGCCAGGCAGTCATTGAGGGAGTCATGATAAGGGGCCCTACAAAGTATGCAGTCGCTGTCAGGAAAAACAAGAGGATAACAGCAAAAAGCGGAGCCATACATCCTAAAAATAGATTCTTCAGGCTGCCTTTTGTCAGGGGATTTGTGAATCTTGCGGAGATGCTTGCCATCGGCATAAAATCACTGATGTGGAGCGCAGAGCAGGCTGCCCCGAAGGAGGAGAATATAGGAAAAAAAGAGCTTGCATTTACGATATTTGTTTCAATAGGCTTTGCGATACTGTTCTTCATAGCCCTTCCGTATTTTTTAACGAACCTTTTGGGGTTCTATGAGGAAAAAAAGCCCTTTTTATTCAACCTGATTGACGGAGCCATAAGAATCCTTATTTTTCTGATTTATATAGTTTCCATATCATTCATGAGAGACGTAAAAATATTATTTCAATACCACGGCGCGGAGCACAAGGCAATCCATTGCTATGAAAAAAGCAAAAAGCTCAACGTGCAGAATGTCCAAAAATTCACGACACTGCACCCAAGATGCGGAACTTCATTTTTGCTGATAGTGTTCACCATAAGCATCTTTGTTTTTTCGCTGCTGCCCTCAATAGTCATCTATCTTTTCCCGGATTTTTTAAGCCTGAACACTTTTGTGAGAAAAAGCATTTTGTTTCCGGTAAGAATCCTGCTTATACCGTTAATTGCAGGAATCTCTTATGAAATCCTGAAGATGAGCGACAAGAAGCAAAATAACTTCATGTTTAAGCTTGTTTCAATGCCGGGGCTGTGGCTCCAAAAAATAACCACCCAGGAGCCCACCAACAGGCAGGTTGAAGTTGCAGTATCCTCCCTGAAAAAGTTATTGGCAATGGAAAACAAGAAAAAATAAAATAAGAAAATAAAAAAAATTACCTTCTTTTCTTTCTTCGCCCGCCCCTGGACATCTTGGCGCATGATATGTCGCCGTGCTTGTCAATGAAGTAAAGGTAGCCAGATTTTTTCTTGACCCCTGCTTTGGCCACCATTTCAACTTTGGCTTTTCCTTTCTTCCTTCCGCCCCTGGACATCTTGGCCCGGCCAACATTTCCCCTCTTGTCAACAAAATAAAGGTAGCCTGCCTGCTTTTTTACCCCAACTTTTGCTACTTTTTCTGCCATTTTAGATTTACCTCCCTATTTTTTTATGTTTTAAGACGATAAAGCACCCCGCGTCTTATCTCTCGAATACAAGATTGAGCATGTATTTAAACATTTCGTTTTTTCGACGAAGAAAATCATTCGCTTCCGGATTTTTATAATTCGTCAATCTTCTTTAAATATTCTTTAATCCTTGAGCTTATGCCGGGCAGCAGGATTTTTTCAATCTTTTCCTCGAAAATTTCATTCAGGCTGTTATGCTCGGTTATCCTGTAGGCATTGAGCCTTTTCTCTATCAGCATAGAATCCTTGAGCCTTTTCAGCTGCCTCCTTATGTTTGAGGCTGCAATGCCGAGCATAGGCAAATTTAGTTTTTTCCTGTCTTCTATCACAAGAGAGCAGATTTCTTCGCTGGTCAAATTCCCCTGATGCTTTTTCGCTTTTATCAGGACACTAAACACATCCACAATTACATCCCTTGAATCGCCGGGCTGCAGCAGCCCGACTGACAGGCAAATCTTCCTTACCAGCTCCCTCTCATTGAGATTTGACGGCTTTTCGTATCTCCTGAGAGTTATCTCAGCAAGCGGAATGTCTCTGGAGATTGTTTTCTGTTTCGGCATGATTGAATATTTCAAGAATTAAGTGGTATATATAAGTTTTGATTAAAGGTAAAACAAAAAAGAAAAAATAAAATTAATTTGTGCCGTAACCGTTTGGTACTGCTTTCGCAAACCAGATGTGTCCTAGTCCGTAGCTTGGGTCTTTTCCTTGGTCCATCAAGGTTTCAAATTGCCCCCAGATGCAGTATCCGCCATCTGTCGGTGTTCCGCCGTTTGCGCATACAGAAGACCATTTTATCTTGTAATGCCACACAGCGCCAGAACCGCCAGGAAATGCCCCGTTCCATTCGTTGTCAAGCCATGCGTTATAGCCGTTTGAATCAGTCCATCCTTCTGCATTTCCCCTGTCCCATTCTGCGTTCCATTTCATCACTAGCCTATCGTTTGAATAAGCTCCCATGCAGTCTGCTGGGGCGCCTCGCTGTAAGCACCAGCCTGAAGCAGGTCCGTTAAAAATTCTTGCTTTTCTGTTGTACCCGTACTGGTCAAAGCCTCCAGCTGCATAAGCAACTGCAGCCAATGCCAGCAATGCAGCAATCAATGCCAATATTTTTTTCATTTCTTTTCACCCCCTCCCCAATTGGGGATTTATATTTGTTACCCTATTTCCATCAATATTTCCAGATACTATAAAAACATTTTTGGTCAAAATCCGTTTTTCATCTTATATCCTGAGAATCTCATCCTTGTCCAGCAAGGCCAGCCCTGCTTTTCTGCCCATAATCTGGACTTCAATTATTTTTTTTGGGTTGTCCAGGTCAACTTTTGGCTTGTCAATAGCTTCAGTAAGCTTCATTATCAATTCTGCTGACGGCATTTCAAAATGCCTTTTTTGAAGGTCCAGCTTCCATTTTTCTGTTTTCCCGATGCCCTTCTGCAGCTTTTTTATCTCTTTCTGCATTGCTTTTACATTTGCCTGCACCCATCTGTCAATCGGAACCCAGTGGAAAGTATGCTCGAACATGCCTTTTTTCTTTTTTAATTTGTTCAGGGCCTTGACAGCTTTTTTGGCATTGGCAGCCCTGAGCTTGAAAACTCCCCCGATATCAGACTTCAGAAATTTGGCTTTTTGCCTTGCCGCTTTCAGCGCCTTTTCAACTTCCTCTTTGGCGCTTCCTGCATGGCTCGAGTCATGCGTTACGAGAAGATTTGCATCTGGCATTATCTCACCACAATAGGTTAGAATTCAAGTGTATAAATAACTTTCTGTAGTGCTTTATTCTTAAACAAACCAAAAGTTTAAATATATGTACACATACACATACACAGATGGGAACAAAAACAATATCTATAATGGACGATGTGTACGAGCTTTTAGTTCGACATAAGAAGCCTAACGAAAGCTTTTCTGAAGAATTTAGGAGGCTTGTACCTAAAAGAGGCAACATTATGGAATGTGCCGGATTGTGGGCCCATATGAGCGATAAAGAGGCTGAAGATATGAAGAGAAACATAGAAGATTTTGGCAAAAAATTTACTAAATCACTTCTTAAGAGGACAAACAGACTATGAAATGCTTGGACACAACATTTTTAGTGGATTTTTTGAAAAATGACAAGGATGCAATAGAGAAAGTCAAGGAAATAAAAGATTCTGTTCTTATCACAACCACTATCAATATTTTTGAGGTTCTGCTTGGAATTCACAGAAAAAAACATACAACAGAAGCTGAATTAGAAAAATTCAAGAAATTAATAGGAAATATTGATATTTTGCATTTTGATTTAGAATCATCTTTTCTAGCATCCAAAATAACAGCCGATTTAATAAACCAAGGAAAGGAAATAAATGCAATGGATTGCCTAGTTGCTGGAGCGATGATGTCAAAAAATTGCTATAGTATTGTAACAAGAGACAAAGAGCATTTTCAAAGAATAAAAGGCATTAAGGTTGAGGGATATTAATAAAATTCAAATTCTTCTTTCTGTCCTGACTTCTTGCAGCCTTGTTATCGCATCATCTCCTGTGTAAACTTTGATATGTTCTTGCGGGCTCTTTTTGTGAAGGTCGATAAAATATGCGGTCTTTACGGCACGGTCAAAAGATTTAGCAACTTGTTTAGGCAATTGCATACTCTCAAATTCAAAAACTTCAATTCCTTTGTCAGTTTGCAAAGCTGCAAATCCTTCTAGGTAACCTGACTCATGGTACCTCAAAAGTCCTGTTCCCTTCTCCGGAATTAGAACATCTGCTTCATGAACTAATGATTCAATCCTTTCTTTCCATTCACCTTTGGGAATATCCCTCTCATTTGGCACTTCTATCTTAAAACCTCTGAAATTCAAGTAATACCAGCTCAGTAGAAAAGTTCCTTGAATAAGGAACTCATTGCTCGGCGGAGTGCCGAGCAAGCGAGAACTTTAAATGCAACTTCCTTATTTTGCATCGAAACTTTTATTGAGCGTACAGAACTTCCCGTAATCCTTTTTAAAA
>JACPIE010000035.1 GCA_016188245.1 Candidatus Woesearchaeota archaeon
AAATGCAACTGCACAAGATGTAAAGGTAACTGTAGGCGGGCAAATACTGCCAACGCCGTTTAAAATTATAAGCTTAACTGGTGCAAACAAAAACGATGGCAATTTCTCAGGATTTACAAGCGGAGTTCATATGATTGGCAACGGCAGAAATGGAACAAGAACTGTCAGAGGAACAATTGTTTTGGATTCTTTAATCATTCCTTCAGGCGTAACAGTAAATATAGACATGTCAGATGTTGATACAACGCTTGCAGGCAACCAAAGCTTTTTGCCTGTAACAATTATTGTTGATGGGCATGTAAATATTTCTGGAATATTGAATGTAAGTGGGATAAGTGGCGCTCCTAATGCTGCTGCAGAAGCAGGTGCTAAAGGCGGCATAGGAGGGCCTGGAGGAGGCGGAGGAGGTGCAGGTGCCGCAGATGTAGGTACTGGTGGTGCAGGTGGAGGCGGCTTTACAGGAGGAGGCGGAGGTGGAGTTGATGAAACCAATATTGAAGGTGTTGGAGGAATTGGAAGTGGCAGTGCAGGCGGAGCAACTGGAGGTTCTGTTGGCGGTTATGGCGGCAACTCAACATCTCCAAAAGCAGAGGGAGGCGGAGGAGGAGTAAGTGGTGCAAGTACTGGCGGAGGCGGGGGTGGCGGTACTGGATTCTTCTTTGGCTCTGGCGGAGGAGGCGGCACTGGTTCGGCGGGTGGTGCAGCCGGCTCTGGAGGCGGAGGTGGAGGCAGACAAGGCGCTAATGCTGGTGGCGGCGGAGGATTTGGAACAGCAGGAACAACAGGAAGTGGTAATGGTGGCTCTGCTCATGGCAGTGCTCAATTAGTTCCATTGACAGGCGGCTCTGGTGGCGGCGGTGGAGGCTCAAACGCTCTTGCAGGTGGCGGTGGTGGAGGCGGTGGAGGAGCTGTTTTAATAGTCTCTAGTCAGAATATTACTATAATGCCAACTGGGCAAATTTTAGCAATGGGCGGCAATGGTGGAACTGTTTCAGGCACTAACCCAGGAGGAGTAGGCGGCGCTGGCTCAGGAGGAGGAATTGTATTGCAAGCTTCGAATGTCTCGCTTGAAGGAACATTGGATACACGCGCAGGAACTGTTGGAACTGCTGGTGGCGGAGGAAGAATAAGAATTGACGGCTTGGATGATCCTGTGACTGCAACTTTAATTGGGCTTGCAGGAAGCAACTTCACAGGGCCTGCAATTAAAAGCATTTCTGATACAAATATTGCCGGAACATCAAATGCAAGCGCAAGCATAATTGTTTATGTGCAGCAAAAAAGCGGAACAAACAAAACAGTTACTGACTTAGCTGACAGCAATGGCCAATTCAACATTGCAGTTGAATGGTATGAAGGCACAAATTACATTGCAGTCATACAAAACTCAACTGTCAACACTTACACTGTAATGAGCTCTGCTGCTGTAGCAACTTATGATTTTGTAGTTGTGCCAGACACAACAAAGCCGAGATTAAATGCTTCGCTAAACAACTCTGTTCCACAGCAGGGATGGGTTGTGAATATGACGGCAAATGTAAGCGATAATATTGGCTTGAGCTTCTGCCAGTTTATTGACAACCAGAGCCTGCCGGACGGCGGAAAGAATTTCTTCAACAAGACAGTTACAGGAACAAAAGACCAGTGCTCGCAGAATTACACGATAAGATTAAGCGCTGGAAATGTGATTAACTTTACTGTTATTGTCAATGACACTTCTACTGCAGTTGCAGGCGGCAACAAAAACCAAAGCGAATATGCCAATGGAGTTATTGGACAGATAATAGAAGTGCAGGCTGCTCCTGCAGATAATACATTTCCGATAGTAAATACATCATTTAACGTGACAAATGCCACATTTAATGATGTTATTAACTTCACAGGGAACGTTACTGATGAAACTGAGTTATTGTCGGCAAACATAACATACAACATGAGCGGCAGCATTACAAAAGTTAACTTCAGCTTAACTGGATTGACTGCTGCTCAAGTGAGCAATGCAACATTAATAACAGGCTGTTTTGAAACATGCATTATTAACTTCACTATGTATGTAACTGACACAAATAATAATGTCAGGCAGAATTCCACACTGCTTGTTGTTGCTGATGTTACGAAGCCTGTTGTGAATACCACGCTTAATGTGACTAATGCTGCTGTCAATGATGTGGTTAACTTTACGGGCAATGTTACAGATCTAGGAGGATTGTTGTCAGCGAACTGGACATACAACTTAAGCGGTGTGCTGACAAAGCTGAATTATTCACTGTCTGGCACGTCAGCGCAAGTGAGCAACATCACTACACTTACTTGCGCAGAAACCTGTGTTGTGAACTTTACTCTTTACGTTACTGACACTAGCAATAATGTAAAGCAGAACTCGACATTGCTTGTTGTGGCTGATGCAACTCCTCCTGTTGTGAATACTACATTTAACAATACGAATCCATTAACAACTGATGTTATTAATTACACCGGAAATGTGACTGACTTGGCGGGGCTGAAGACTGCAAACATAACCTACAATATGAGCGGTGTTTTGACTAAGGCTAATTACACCTTGTCAGGAACGAGCACAACAGTAACTAACACGACAACAATAACTGGGTGCGTTGAGACTTGCGTGATTAACTTTACTTTGTATGTAACAGATACAAGTAATAATGTAAAGCAGAACTCGACATTGCTTGTTGTGGCTGATGTTACATTGCCTGTTGTGAATACAAGCTTAAACAAATCCTTGACAAATATATTCCAAAATGATATAATAAACATAACTGCAAATGTTACAGATGCAGGAGGATTAAGCTTCTGCCAGTTCATTGACAACCAGAGCCTGCCTAATGGAGGAAAGAATTTTTTTAACAAGACAGTTACAGGCAATAACGACCAGTGCTCGCAAAACTATACAATTGCGTTGGCAGCTGGAAATGTAATTAATTTTACTGTTGTTGTAAATGACACATCTACTGCAACTGCCGGCGGGAACAAAAGAATGAATGACACAATCATTACAGTTGTTGCCTCCAATACGGCGCCTGTGATAAAGCTGAATAATGCAAGCGGCTTTGCTGTTGACCCTGTTGCCGGCGGCAATTCAATTATCTTGATCTCATTCAATGTAACAGATGAGCAGGGCGTTGGAGACATTAATGCAAGCAAAGCAATTGTCAATCTAACTTTAGGAATAAGGGATGTTGCGCAATTCAGGTTTAATATTTCTGATGACGGAACAAGAGAATTTGGAACATGCTACAATCATACGGTGAGCACTACAGTAGTAATTAACTGCACCGTTATAATGAGATATTATGATAATGCCAGCTCTAACTGGGCTATAAATATAAGCGTGCAGGATTTATCGGGAGCAGTTGGAAGAAACGACACTTTTGTATTCACCTATAATTCATTGGCTGCATTCAGCATTAATGCCAGAGGCGTAAGCGAAGAAGCTAACCTAAACTTTACGACTGCATTCCTTAACGACCAGAATGTGGCTGCAAAAGCTCCTCTGCTGCTGAACAACACAGGCAACAACGACTTTGACCAGATCAATATAACTGCTGCCGTATTGGTGGGGATTACAACACCAAGCGAAACTATATCAGCAAGCAGCTTTTTTGTAAATGTCACAAACAACACAGCCGGCAATGGATTGGCCTTGAGCACTATTCCACAGGTAATCCCGGGTGTTGACGATACATCCAATGCCACATTGCTGCATGGGCCCGGGGTTTCCGGCGATATTGTGCCTTATTCAGGTGTAGCTAACTTCAAAACCAAAGGAAATCAATCTTTATTATCCTGGATAGATCTGCCTTCAAGCGGATTAAGTTCGCAAACCTACAACAATACATGGAATTTGACTTTGGTGGACTTATCGTAAAAACTGAGTTTAGATGTTGCTGGAAACAGAATCGCTTTGCTTAATGATTGGGCTAGCTTGAGAAAAAACAAATGAGATATAAAAAACATAAAAACGAAATATTTATATATAAGCTAGTAAACTAATTTAGATATTAGTATACAAAAAGCCATACTGAATAAAAACACAATATTTAAATATATAATATTCAAAGAAGCAAAATTGCACGCTGAAGTTGATTTGCAGCCAGCCAGTTTATTTCTCGGCTGTAAGTCATGTGGGGACCTGGACGCTGTGATATTGCAATGCCGCAATAACCCACAAAAATGATAATAAAGATAAAAAAGAGGAATTTTTTAATATCGGCTGCTTTTTTAATTTTAATAGCTTTAATACCTTTTATCTATGCCCAGGTTCAGACAGTCAGAACATCAGGTGTAGGAGTTTGGCTGGTTATCAGCAACCAGAATCCGAACGTAACAATAAATAATGTAAGCGGATTTACTGTTGATCCTATCTCAGGCACTGATTCTGTAATCCTGATTTCATTTAATGTTTCCGATCCTGACGGTGCAGCCCAGATTAATGGAACTACGGGGGGATAGGTAAGGGTTAATCTAACTTTAGGGTCTCCAAGCATTGCCCAGTTTAGAACTCAATCATCTTGTGTGAATGGCACACATAGCGCCACCAGGGCAATGTTCAACTGCACTATACGAATGAGATATTATGACAACAACAGCGCTAATTGGGTTATCAATATAACAGTGATGGACTCTAACAGCGGCACAACAAGAAACGACACTTTTGTATTCACTTACAACTCATTGGCTGCATTCAGCGTTATTGCCAGAGGCGTAAGCGAAGGCGCCAACCTGAACTTTACTAGTATGAATCTTGGAGACGCAAACAAACCAACAAAAGCGCCTTTATTGCTGAACAACACAGGCAACAATGACTTTGACCAGTTAAACATAACAGGAGCTGCTTTGATAGGGCTGACAACACCTAGCGAAGTAATACAGCCGTCACAATTTTTCGTCAACATATCCAACACAACTGCGGGAGCAGGCCTGCCTTTAAGCACAGCCCCCCAGGGAATCAGAGGCACTGACGACACCGCCAATGCAACTTTAATGCACGGACCCGGAGCTTCAGGAGACACTGATCCGTATCCAGCAGTGGCTGACTTCAAAACCAAGGGCAACCAGACTTTGCTGTTCTGGGTGGATGTTCCAAGCGGCGGATTATCAGCGCAAACCTACAACAACACATGGAACATGACCTTGGTGGACCTGTCGTAAAGTTTTTATACACTTGAGTTTTTATTTGTCAAAAACCACCCATCAGAGATGGATGGCATGAAGCGTGAGCTTAATGTAGTCGAACATTGATGGTGGTTTTTGAGCATGCTCGAAAATATGCCATCTTATTCAGCTACATTGGACTATGTCCATTAGTCATGGACTAATGGTATATTTTAGACATAATAAAAATGAGAGTGCTTGTTTTAATTTTATTGAGCTTAATGCTAAGCTTAAATGCAAAAGCTTTAGCTGTTGCTTCTGATTATTACGATGACAATACGCTAACGCTTACAGACGGTGCTTCAAAAATTTACAGCATAAGGCTCCAAAATTCCGATTCGGATGATTACCGCGTCAAAGTTGATTATGACAAGCAGTTTATGCGGGCCATAGACTTCAAAGAGGAATATGTTCTGCCGCCAAAATCTTCTACAAGAATAGAGTTTAATGTAACTGCCCCAAGGTATGACAAGAAAAACAATCTGTTTACCCTGAGTTATACAGTGCACCAGCTCACCGCTCCAGCCGAAGGTGGAATACCTTTCCTGACAAAAATAAACAAGAATATTAAATTAAAGGTTATTAAGGATCCGAATAAATTCTACATAGATTATTTCAGCCTGGGCTATGTGGCGGCATTGCTGCTGCTGGCATTTGCTGCATTAAAGAAGGTTGCCAAAAAGCAAAAGCCTGCATTTAAAAATAGGCAAAAAAAGATTAAAATAGAAAAATAATTATATTCGTTATTTGATTGAAATGCTTATGAGTAAAATTAGTCATTTTTTGTTCTTTTTATTGCTTGTTTTAATGAATTTTCTGTTTATGCAGAATTTAGCCTATAGCCAGAGCGTTGGCATCGGGCTGCAGATAGGTGACACTTCCGGGCCTATAGTCAGATTAATCAATCCTTTTAATAACTCCGGCTTTCAAAGATTGAATATTACATTTTTTTATAATGTAAGTGATGCAAGCCCTATAAGCAACTGCTCTTTAATCATTAATAACGAAGTTAATTTAACAAATAGCAGTCCGGTTGCAAAAGACGCAAAAATGCATTTTGAATTGAACAATTCACCTATTGGCGGATTCAACTGGAGCATTAATTGCACTGATAGCCTGGGTTTTATAGGGGAAAGCCCTAAAAGAAAAGCCATAACTAATATATTCACGGGTTTTAACGGCTCCACAATCAACTTATCATCAGTTGACATTAGCAATATAACTAATTTTGTAATTGAGACTACAACCTTTGGCAAAATTAATTTTAGCCAAGCTGTAGATTTGAGCCAGGGTTTTGACTTTGATTCCCACGTAAACCTGTCTTTTAACCGTATTTTTATTAATTCAAGCGCAATTGCAGCTTTAAATAAATCAGCAACTTTGGAGCTTGAAGGCTTAGCTTTTTCAAATCCAAGAATATTACTTGATGGAAACTTATGTCCGAGCAGCATATGCACAAAAATCTCTTATTCCGGCGGAGTCCTGATTTTTAATGTGTCGCATTTCACCGAGTATTCTTCAGAAGAAACACCACAAGGAACTCCAAGCCCTGCCCCAAGCAGCGGAGAATCTTCCGGAGGCGGTGGGGGAAGCGGAGGGGGCGGTGGCGGAGGAGGCCCGCCTGCTGTGCCAATAACCACTGATTTCACTATTGACAAAGCTACTCTTAAAGTTGTGCTTAAGCAGGGGCAGACGAAAACAGAGACATTCAGCATCAAGAATACCGGAACATCAATATTTGACGTAAAGGCGATTTTAAGCGAGATAGAAAGGTTTAAGATTTCCCCGACAGCAAATGAACTGACAACTTTGCTGAATCCCGATGAAGAAAAAACAATCGAGCTTGTATTCAGGGCTTTGGAAAATGAAAAGCCGGATATTTACCCTTCAAAGATTTCACTTAGAAGCCCGTCTTCACAAAAAGAGATTGAGACTGTTATAGAGGTTGATTCTGCAGAGCCGCTGTTTGATGTTGATGCTGAGGTGCTGCCGGGCTCCAAAAAAATTTTCCCGGGAGATGAGTTGCTTTTAGAAGTCAATTTGTTCAACGTGAGGGGATTCGGCAGGGTTGATGTAAGTGTGGAATATGCGATAAAAGACTTTAAAGGAAATTCAGTTGCTGCTGAGCATGAAACTTTGGCTGTTGAAACCCAGGCGAAATTCACGAGGTCATTGTTGGTTCCAAGCGGCCTGAGGCCCGGCAATTATGTTGCATTGGTAAAGGTCATTTATGGCGATTCAATAGGGACAAGCTCCGATATATTTGAGGTTAAGGCAAAATCAATAAGGCTCTATCCGATACAGATTAAAGACTACAAAACTGCCCTATTAATGGCCGGCGGCGCATTGCTGATCGTGGCAATAATCTTTTCAGCTTACAGATTCGGCTATGTAAGGAAAAAGCAGCCTAAAACCAAAGTTGAGGAAATCAGGCAATTAAAAGAAGAAGAAAAATCGCAAAAATTAAGAAAAGAGCTTGAAGCACTGGAAAAAGCGTTTAAATCCGGCCTTATCTCCCAAGAATCCTATGAAAACAGCAGGAAAAGAGTGGAAGACAAGCTGAAATAGGCAGTTAAACCAACCCAAAAATTCTTAAACATTGCAGGTTTCCATGATGTATGAAAAAGTTATTTTTTTTGCTTGTGTTAATTGCCATTTTGCTTGTTCCTCAAGTTTTAGCAAAGCAGGGCCATATGAAGCTGCTGGCTGTCAAGGAAACAGAAGCAGGCTATGAAGGCGGCATTGCCGACCTGTATCTTGAAATAAAGCCCGGCTCCGGCAGGGTATTCCTTGAAACTTTTCCTTTGACAAGGACAGATACTCAAATGTCAACAAGGTTTGCAAAAGCCATTGCATGCGACATCATTGAAAGGGAATGCGATGATATTGATTTTTTTTACACAATAACTGCAGATTCGGCGATAATAGCCGGCCCGAGCGCAGGAGCGTCTATTGCAATACTTACGGTTGCGATGCTTGAGAATCTTGAATTAAATGAGGGCTATGCGATAACCGGCACAATAAATTCCGGCGGCTTAATCGGGCCTGTAGGCGGCTTAAAAGCAAAAGTGGAAGCTGCAAAAAAAGACGGATTAAAAAAAGTGCTGATACCTGCCGGCGAAATCATAGTCAGGATTGACAATTCCACGGTTAACCTAAAAAACCTTTCAAAAGAATTGGGCATTGAAATTATTGAGGTATCCGCATTAAGCGAGGGGGTAAAGGAGTTTACAGGCAAAGAGATTAAGGAGAGATTTAAAAAAATAGAAATAAGCGAGGAGTACACGAGCACAATGAAGTCTCTTGCAAGGGGATTGTGCGACAGGAGCAATAAATTAAAGGCCGAGACTGCTAACCTAAACTATTCAATTAATGTTTCGGCATTAAAGAGCAATGCCCAGAACCTTACAGCAAAAGGAAGAGAATCATTTGAGAGGCAGACTTTCTATTCTTCTGCAAGCTACTGCTTTGGCGCCAATGTTGAGTATTCAACCCTATTGCTCTTGTGGAAGAATATGTCAAAGGACGAGGCGATAAAAGAGGTAGGAAGGATAAAAGAAGATATAAGTGAATTCCTGGACAGGGTTGATAAGCAGGATAAAAAAACCATAACTGACTTGGAGGCCTACATAGTTGTAAAGGAAAGGCTTGCGGAAGCAGAAGAATCAGCAGAGCAGGCCCTAGAAATTCTAAACAAGACAAACCAAACAGAGAGAATTGCAAGGACTTTGGCTTACGCTAAGGAAAGGATAAATTCGGCAGGTTCCTGGGCCGCATTCCTTGGCAAAAGCGGCAAGTCATTCAATCTCAACAAGGATGTCCTTAAAAAATCCTGCCAGAGCAAGATAAGCGAAGCTGACGAGAGGAAGCAGTATGTTGAGCTTTACCTGCCCGATTCCCTTGAAAGCGTAAAAAAAGGGATTGACCGGGCAGCCAGAGAGCTTGAAAACGGCAATTATGAGCTGTGCCTTTCAACAGCAAGCAGGGCAAAGGCGGATGTCGATATAGTATTAAGCGTTTTCGGCGTTGACAGCCAGCAGTACAAGAATATAGTGGAAAGAAAGCTTGACATTGTAAAAAATAACATTGCAAGAGAATCTGCAAAAGGAATTTTTCCAATTTTGGGCTACAGTTACTATGAATACGCCAATTCCCTTAAAGACACTGATTTGTTCTCAGCTTTGCTGTATTCAGAATACGCCCTGGAGCTCGGCAATCTGGACATTTACTTCAAGGAAAGCGATGAAAAGCCCAAAATTAAGATTGGCATTGACAAAAGACTGCTAATTTCATTTATAATTGGGGCTGTGATAGGGGCTGCTGCAGTTTATTTGGCGAGGAAAAATACAATAAAGCCGCTTAAGATTAAGCAGCACAAGATTAAAAAAAGAAAATAAAAATAAACCCAAGCAGAACTTTTACAAGTTCTGCCGGGAAAAAGAGGTGATAGAATACCACTCGTCGAAAATCTGTGATTTTCGATCGTAATCGGAAATCTTAGATTTGCCGACACATTGAGTGATAGTATCACTATGAAATGGAATTAATGTAATACCACTTTAAAATGAATAAACCTATATTTAAACTTTTCTATCTGGGCTTTAGCTATTCCATTATTTTGTTTATCTTAGGGTGCGGCCAGATTACTGGCAAAGCGGTTGATGTGCCTTATGAAACAGCAAGAAGCCCGGAAGTTTATTTTTGCCCCCAGACCGACTGCAGCAAAATATTTGAAAGCAATATAAAATCGGCCAATCTTTCAGTTTACTGCGCGCTGTATGACCTGAAACTGAGGAATGTGATAAGCGCCCTTTCCAGAAAAAGCAAAACTGCTGAAGTCAAGATTGTCACAGATGAATCAACTTACAAGGAGCAGATAAAGGGCCGGGCTGTCAGGCTTGACGATGACAGGCAGCTGATGCACAACAAGTTTTGCGTTATTGACCAAAATATTGTAGTGACGGGCTCGTTTAATCCGACAGACAATGACAACAATTACAACAACAATAATGTGGTTGTTGTTTACTCAGGCGCACTGGCAAAAAATTATGAAGACGAGTTTGTGGAGCTGTGGGATGGCAGATTTGGGGAAGGAAGCAATGTAAAGTATCCGGCACTGTACATAAACAATATGGAAGTAGAAAATTATTTCTGCCCTGAAGACAAATGCGCATCCAGGATAATCAGCCTTATTGAAGATGCCAAAGAAAGCGTTTATTTTATGGCTTTCAGCTTTACTAATGGGGATATTGCAGATGCGCTTATTTCCAGAAGCGATTTGGACATAAAAGGAATCTTTGATTCAAGCCAGTCTTCAGGCAGGTATTCACAGTTCAAAAGGCTGCAGGGATTTGGCATGAATGTAAAAAAAGACCCAAACAAATACAAGATGCACCATAAAGTGTTCATTGTGGACAGAAAGATTGTTGTCACCGGAAGCTTCAACCCGACATCAAGCGCCGACACAAAAAATGATGAGAACTTATTGATAATTCATGATGAGAATATCGCAGATGTTTTTTTGGAAGAATTCGGCAGCTTATGGGAACAATAGTGAAATCGAAAATTTTTTAAAGTTCAGATTCAAAGGCGCAGCTATGGCTAAAGAAGAAAGCGAAGAGTTTGACGCGTACAACGACAAGAGCAAAAAGGAAGATGAAGACTACAACGATGATGTAAAAGAAGAGGAAGACCTTGACAAGGAAGATGACGAGGATTCCGAGGAAGATGAAGGAGACGAGGAGTAGCTGATTGCAATAATGTGGCTGTGCACAAACATTTATAAAATAACATAAATCTGATTTTTCTATGGAAGATACTTTGATTATCGGCACAGTTGCTCTTGACACGATTGAAACCCCGTTCGGCAGGGTTGAAAGGGCATTGGGCGGAAGTGCAACCTATGCTTCTTTTGCAGCAAGCTTTTTTTCCAAGCCAGCCTTGGTTTCAGTCATAGGGCATGATTTTCCCAAAGAGTACATTAAACTTTTGAAGGGGAGGGGCATAAGCCTGGAAGGAGTCAAAATAGAGGATAAAACGTTCCACTGGGAAGGGTTCTATGAGTATGATATGAACGAGGCAAAGACAAGAAAAACAGAGCTCAACTCGCTTGAGAATTTCAAAGTCAAAGTGCCTGAAAGACATAAAAGCATAAAATATATTTTTTTAGCGAACATAGACCCGGAGCAGCAGCATGAAACACTAAGGCAGATGCGCAAGCCTGAGCTGGTTGTCCTTGACACAATGAACTTCTGGATAAGCAGCAAGAAGGACCAGCTTATTGAAGTCATAAAAAAAGCAGATATCCTGCTTCTTAACGACGGCGAAGCAAGGCAGCTTTTTGGCACATCAAGCCTTGTGAAAGCGGCGAATGGCGCTTTAAAATTGGGCCCTAATGCAGTGATAATAAAAAAGGGTGAGCACGGAGCTTTAATGTTCACAAAAAACAAACATTTTAGCGCTCCCGGCTATCCGCTTGAAAACATCAAGGACCCGACAGGATGCGGGGATTCCTTTGGCGGGGCATTTATCGGCTATCTGGCAAAAACTAAGGACTTAAGCGAGCAGAATTTCAGAAAAGCGGTTGTCTATGGCAGTGTTGTTGCTTCGCATAATGCAGAAGAATTTGGGCCCGACAGGCTGAAGAAACTGAGCATGAGCGACATAGAGAAAAGATACAAGGAATTTCAGGATATAAGGGAATTCTAAAGTTCTTCCTTCAGATTTGCTGTTGCGACCATTGTCAATGTTGATTGGATCTCTTTTTTGTCTTTTCTGAATTTCAGCACGAAATCATTGAATTCTTCAACATTCCTGAATTTTAGTTTAACCAATAAATCATACTCCCCAGTAACCCCGAAGATTTCCCTCACATGCCTATCATTGAGGATTTTGAGGTCTATGTATTCTGCCGTGTTTCCCTTAACAAGCATGAAAACAATAAAGTTCTCGCCAACAGACTTGTTGTCCAGCTTTACTGTAAATTTTTCAATGATTTTGTTGGCTATCAGCTTTTGAATGCGCTGGTGGACTGTGCTGGGCCTTATTTTTGTCGTTTTTGAAATTTCTTTTATTGATTTTCTTGAATCTTCCCTCAGGGCTTCCAGAATTTTCATGTCCTTGCTGTCCGGATCCATGCGTTAACAAAAAACCATTATTATTTAAATCTTTCCAATAATATCCAATAAAAAAGCGAAAAAATAGAATTTTTACATGTTTTTTTCAAAAAAGTATATAAATATCTATAAGATAGCCACTTAAGGTGGTAATATGGACAAGAATTCAAACTATGAGGTTAAAGACTTAAGATTAGCAGAGCAGGGCTTTCTCAATCTAGAGATAGCCGAATCCAGAATGCAGGCTTTGATGAAAGTAAAAGAGAGGTTCAGCAAAGAGAAGCCGCTTAAAGGCGTAAGAATAGGAATGGCATTGCACGTTACAAAAGAAACCGGAATTCTGGTCAGAACACTAATCGCAGGGGGCGCAGACGTTGCAATCACGGGATGCAACCCGTTGAGCACTCAAGACGATGTTGCTGCTGCCCTGGCAAAGGAAGGAATCAAAGTCTGGGCTTACAAAGGCGAAACCAAAGAGGATTACTACAGGTATCTCAATAATGTTATCGCATTTAAGCCAAACATTACAATCGACGATGGCTGCGATTTGGTGAGCGAGATTCATAAAAAGCATTCACATTTGATAAAAGATGTCATAGCGGGATGCGAAGAAACAACAACCGGAGTTATAAGGCTGAAAGCAATGGAAAAAGACAGCGCATTGAAGTATCCGATGATTGCCGTCAATGACAACAAAACAAAGCATCTGCTGGATAATTACATAGGAACCGGCGAATCTACATGGGATGGCATCAAAAGAGGTACAAATGTATTGGTTTCTGGGAGGGGTGTTGTTGTAGCAGGATATGGCTCTTGCGGCAAAGGAGTTGCTTTGAGGGCCAAGGGAATGGGTGCAAATGTAATTGTTACAGAAGTTGATCCATTCAGGGCATTACAGGCACTATATGATGGCTACCAAGTCATGAAAATGGATGATGCTGCAAAAGTTGGTGATATCTTCATAACAGTAACAGGAGACATCAATGTTATAAAAACAAGGCATATGGAACAAATGAAAGATGGCGCAATTATATGCAATTCAGGCCATTTTGACGTGGAAATTGATTATAAAGGGCTGAAAGCCATGGCTAAAAGCGTAAAAGATATAAGGTATTTAGTTGAAGAGTTTACATTAAAAAACGGGCATAAAATAACTTGCTTAGCCCAAGGGCGCCTGGTTAATTTGTCTTTGGCTGAAGGGCACCCCAGCGAGGTTATGGATACTTCATTCTGCGGTCAGGCTTTGGCTTGTGAATATGCAGCAAAAAATAAGGGTAAAATGAAGCCGGAAGTGATTCAATTGCCTGAAGAGATAGATAACCACATAGCAAAACTGAAGTTGGAAGCATATGGTGTTGAAATAGACAAATTGGATGAGGAGCAAATTAAGTATCTCAACTCTTGGGAAGAGGGAACTTGATTTTAGGTCATATTTTCACTTAAACCCTTCTTCCTTCTCAACCAGAGAGAAGGGAGTCTGGTCGAACAAAACTTTTAACCCGTCAGTTCCTATGGTTACAGGATAAACATCCAAACTATGATCCTGGCCCCTTATCTTTGCAACTGTGAGCACTCTTTCAAAATAAGAGCCTTTCCTTATCCTGGACAGCAAAATTATCCCTTCAAAAACAAAATCCATCATGTCATAAGTCAG
>JACPIE010000033.1 GCA_016188245.1 Candidatus Woesearchaeota archaeon
TCGCTCTGTTGGCAATGTAACAACTGATGTAATTCAGCACTACATTTCCCAATCCCAAGGAAGCTGGAATTTTGTGCAACAAAGGAAAGTTACTTCCTTTGTATGATACCTTGGGCTTTAGCCCAAGGAGGTTCATTTTATTTTTGCAGCTTTCTTGAATAGCTGATTGTTTTTTTGAAAATGCCCGCCAAAAATTTTTTATGTTTTTTTGAATGTTTCACAACATTCCTTAAAACATCATGCTCCCTTTTTCTATTCCTGATTTTTATTTTATTTATTTTTTTATGATGGGATATCTCTTCTGCCAAGCCGAATCTCAGCAAAAACAATTTTGCAATGTTCCTATCAATTTCATCAATTTTCTTTCTGTAATAGCCTAATTTTCCCATGCAGCATAGATAGAACTATTGTTTTTATACTTTTGCATAAAAATAAAAGAATTATCTCTTCACAGCTTCTGCTGCAGGCTTCATGTTCTTCCATGCAAGCTCGAACAGGTTTTCAAGGGCGCTTGCAAAGAATGGAGTATTGACCCAGATGCCGACATCGTATGTCGGGTGGACTTCATTGTCGTCCAGGACCATGAATATTATCTCCTTGCCGTCAACAATGCAGAATCTTGCCTTGTTGTCAGTGCTCCTTATTTCAGCAACGCCTTGGAGCTCCTTTATGGCAGCCATGGATTCCTTTGTGATAGGGGCAGCAATCCTTATTTTGACCCCCCTTTTCTTTAATTTTTCAAATGTCGGCTTGAATCCCTCAACTTTTCTCAAAAATCCCTGCGCAGTTGTCATCAATGTAACACTTTCTTCTGCATTCCTTATGGTTAGCTCCATATGGTTGTACAGGTTGTGCCTTCCCCTTAAGGACCCAGACAAATCAGAAGGCTCTACAAGCTCAACTCCCTGGGTATGCAGGGTGCTTAACTCGTTTATGACCTCTGTATTCTTCAAGTCGGTCAATTTTTTGACCTCTTCCTTTGCATATGCCTCGACATTTTTCTTGACCCTCTCAACAACTTCTTTAGGAGGCACTGCAATGTATTTTATAGGCTTGCCGAGCTTCATAATAACAAATCCTTTCTTCTCCAAAGATTCCAGAACGTCATAGCTTCTGCTTCTCGGCACGTTTGCTATGTCTGACAGCTCGCCTGCTGTGGAAACTCCCCTGCTAAGCAGAGCTGTCCATATCTTTACCTCGTACAGGTTCAATGAAAAGAACCTTCTCAGTTTGCTCAAAAATTCTTCTTTAACTATCATTTAAACACACCCCCCTTTTATTATTGGTAGGGGATGAAAAACCGCTAATATTAAAATGTTGTTATTTTTAACCAGTTAGTGATAATTCCATTTGAAAATGGTAACTTATTATCATAACTGGACAGTTATTACACTATAATAATAACTAGTATATAAATCTATCTAAGATTCATATATCGGGCAATTAATTGAGCCTGTTTTTAGCAAGAATTTCTACAACGCCGGGGTCAGTCAGTGTCGTTATATTGCCGTAATCTTTGCTGCCATCTGCAATGGCCTTCAGGATGCGCCTCATTATCTTGCCGCTCCTGGTCTTTGGCAGTTCATCGGCAAACTGGATTTTGTCGGGTTTTGCAATCGGGCCAACGCGCTCAGCAACATGTTTTTTTAATTCATCATTAAGCTGCCCGCTTTTCTTGGCGTTTTTTTTCAAAACTACAAATGCATATATTGCCTGGCCTTTGATTTCATGAGGATACGGGACAACAGCAGCCTCTGCAACATCTTTATGGCTGACTAAAGAGCTCTCGACTTCAGCGCTTCCAATCCTGTGGCCTGCAACCTTGATAACATCATCTATCCTTCCCATAATCCAGAAATAGCCGTCTTCATCCATTCTTGCGCTGTCTCCTGTCAAATACACTCCAAATTTCTCAAAATAAGCATTCTTGTACCTTTGGGGATCATCCCATACCGTCCTTAGCATGCCGGGCCACGGATTTTTGATAACCAAATACCCTCCTTCATTGGGATTGGCTTTGCTTCCGTCTTCCCTCAAAACATCTGCAAGTATTCCAAAAAAAGGCTTTGTTGCAGAGCCTGGCTTTAATGGAGTTGCACCGGGCAGCGGGCTTATCAAGATGCCGCCTGTTTCAGTCTGCCACCAGGTGTCAACTATCGGGCATTTGTTTTTTCCAATCACATTGTGGTACCATATCCACGCTTCCGGATTTATCGGTTCACCGACAGTTCCCAGCAGCCTTAAGCTGCTCAAGTTGCATTTATTTGGCCATTCATCACCTTCTTTCGCCAATGCCCTTATTGCAGTAGGCGCCGTGTAGAATATTGTAACTTTGTGTTTCTCAATTATTCTCCAAAACCTGTCAGGCTTTGGGAAAGTAGGGGAGCCTTCGTACATTACAACAGTTGCCCCATTCGACAATGGGCCATAAACGATGTAGGAATGTCCAGTTATCCATCCGATGTCAGCGGTGCAGAAATAACTGTCATTTTCCTTAATGTCAAAAATCCACTTGAAAGTCAAATAAACAAAAAGCAGGTAGCCTGCCTGTGTATGCAAAATTCCCTTTGGCTTGCCTGTTGTTCCGGATGTGTAAAGAATGAACAGTGAGTCTTCTGAATGCATGCTTTCAGGCTCGCATATGTCTTTTATCTCTTTTTTATTTATTAATTCATGCCACCAGGCATCCCTTCCGTTAGCAATATAGGCATTATTATCCGTCCGCTTCACAACAATAACATTTTTGATTGTGGGGCATTCTTTCAAAGCAATATCCACATTTTTTTTTAAAGAAAATATTTTCCCATTCCTGAAGCTGCCGTCTGCTGTTATCAACAACTCTGCATTTGAATCCCGTATCCTGTCTTTCAGCGCATCCGAGCTGAACCCTGCAAAAACAACAGAATGAATCGCTCCAATCCTTGCGCATGCAAGCATTGCAATTGGCAGCTCAGGTATCATTGGCAGGTATATCTGGACAACATTTCCTTTTTTTACATCAAGTTTTTTCAGGACATTTGCAAATTTGCAAACTTCTTTTAGCAGCTGCTCATAGGTGTATTTTTTACCCTCTCCTGATTCAGGCTCCCAAATCAAGGCAGTCTTGCTTCCTTTGCCGGACTTGACAATCCTGTCCAGGCAGTTATAGCTTACATTTAATCGCCCGCCTTCAAACCACTTGAAGAATCCCATATCATTTCTGAGCACAGTCTCCCATTTCTTAAACCATTCAAGCTCGTTGGCCTTTTCAGCCCAGAACTTTTCAGGAGATTCGATAGATTTCTTGTAAAGCTTTGAATATTCAGCCATATTTTTAATATGGGATTTCCTGCTGAACTCATGGCTCGGATAGAACACTCTTTTTTCTTTTAGGATTGAATCGATATAAGGCATGCGCACCTCTTTTTTGGAATATACAAACTAATATTTCATCTTAAACCTTAAAATAGCGGCAATTCCTCCCAAGCCATCAAGCTTCTTGCCGCCTTCATGCTCGGAGCTTATTATCTCAACTTCGCCTTTTGTTTTGTCAACTGCTTTCATTATATTTTCAACTCTATTATAAAAATTTTCGCTTCTTGATTTCCGGATAAAGCTGTCTGTAATCAATAATTCTTTTACAGCTCCAATCAAAGATGCATTTTCAGTTTCCTTCAGTCCATACACAGCAAGATTGCTTTTTGCAATCTCAACAAATAATTCTTCAACTTTTTTCATCTCTTTGGCTGTCCTTTCCTGCTTCAATGCTTCCCTTACCTCTGGCCTTTTGATTACTTCATCTATCCCGTTTTTTGTTGCAGAAGAGCAGGTTGCAAGAATTATTTTTTGCCTTAATTCGCTGTCTTTTAGCTCCTTCATTAAATCTTCTTTCCAAAAGGCAGGGCTTGCAACAATGACCTGCTTTATCTTGTGCCTTTCCACATATTCTTTTAGCTTTTCTATAATTGTTAAATAGAAATTTTCTTTTCTTGTGCTTTCCTCTGCTTTTTTCTGAACATTTCCATGTATGTGGGATAGTATCTCATACCCGTATTTCTTGAATAGTGCAAAATAAGCCTCTTCACGGTCATGCACGCACATCAGCAGAGATGATTTCTTTTCCGAACATGCATCCTTGAGCTTGTCAAGCTGGTATTTGAGCCACTGCTCTTTTATGAGCGTGATTGAAGTGTCTTCATCAATGTTGAATGTATGGTGCTCTCCCAATGGCACTTCTTCAGGCGCTGCCTTGATGACACCGGAAACTCTCAATACATTGGAATGCTTGCTGAACTCTACATTTTCAACCATTATCCTTATGAAAATGGGCTTTTTAACAGCTTCCTTTGCCTTTTCATCCCTTGAGCCAATCCTTATCTTCCTTAATGTCCTGCCCTGCACAAAGTCTTTTGGCTCTATCATTGAGCTTAAATACCACAAATCATCAAGGTTTTGTGTTAAAACTTTTGCTTCCCCTTTTTTTAGGTTAGAATGCAGCAGCTTCATAGCCAGATTAATTTTCCGCAACATTTAAATAGGTTTATGTTAATTTCTTTGGAGTAGTTAAGAGGAATATGCCCAAAAAAAGGTGTTATGATGCAGAGTAAGGCTCAAGGAGGCCTAAATGCAGCTATCCTGGTTGCGATAATCGCAGGATTGATAATTCTTTATATCGTGTTTCTGCCAAGCTCTGAAAGGGAAAAAATAATCCAGCAGGATAAGGATGTTAAGTCATCCCAGGAAGAGAGCTCAAACATTTTGCTCAGGGCATTTCCCGGCACATTAAGCGCTTCAGGCAGCCTGGAAGATGAAAAAAGCATACCTAACATATTTCTTGTTGAGACAACAAATGCAAAGGAGCTGGAAGCGATAAACCCTTTTATAGTTAGGAGTGGATGGTTTGATAAAAAATCAAAAACAATAGAATTTTCCCTGGAAGACCCGGACAACACAGACAATGTTGTTGTTTCATTCACTGCAAAAAAAAGAAAGGGCATCTTGGCCATAAAGCTCAATAACCTTGTTGTTTTTGAAAATGAGCTGGCAAATGAATTAACAGAGCCGGTGAAGCTTGATAAGAAGATGCTTCAGAAATCAAATTCCATTGAATTCAGCGTTTCCTCTGTCGGTGCAAAGTTCTGGACAACAAACGAGTACAGCTTCGAGAATGTCAGGATAATAGGCGATATAACTGACACAAGCAAGCAGGAAAGCACAAACCTCTTTACGATAAGCGATTCCGAATTTGCAAGCATGGACAAGGCAACGCTCAAATTCATCCCGTACTGCGGCAATGTGAACGATTTGGGAACATTGGACATATTCATCAACAACAAAAAATTATTTTCTTCAGTTCCTGTGTGTGACAACGCTTACAGGCAGAGCATTCCGAGAAGCGCGTTGAATGAAGGTGAGAACAACATTGTGTTCAAGACATCCAAAGGAAGCTATTCTGTTGAAAATGTCAGGATTGCGCTTGAATTCAAAGAGTCAAGTGTAAAGACATATTATTTCGAGATTGACACGAAAACTTTCAGCCAGATAAGGGACGATGACGGGGATGTTGAGTTAACAGTCAAATTCGCTGAAGACAAAGCAAGAAAAAGGGCAAAGCTTGATGTCAATGGCCATGCCGAAACAATAGAAACTGACAAAGCGCTGTTCACAAAAAACATCGACAGCAAAGTTTCAGAAGGCAATAATTATGTAAGATTAGAGCCTCTGGAAGACGTTGAAGTTGTCGAGCTAAAGATTGAGCTGAAATAAATTATACTCACGGGCAAATATAATTGAGCAATTGTTGCCCGTTCGTAATACAAAGAAAATCCTATGATTTTCGACAAGTAAAAGACATCATTATTGCTCAAAAATTTGTGCCTTTTACTATAATAATGCTTATCTTATTCAAAAAGAAAGAGGTGCTGGAAGAGTTCTTTAGGGTGATTTATTAAAAATGGCAATATTTGACAGGTTTAGGGGAAGAGACAGGATTGATGATCCTGAAAAAGCCAGGAAACTTGCCCAGAGAGAAGAAAGAGCTAGAAATCTACTTGAAGAAGCTAAGGAAGAGGCACTAACGAGAGAGGAGTTTGAAAGACTTGCTAGGAAACAAGGGCTTAAAGTATCTGGACAAGGAAATAGTGGAAATCTGCAAGAAGGACCAAAGGACAAAGAAGATGAAGAAGCCAAGGGACAGGGCAGGATCCCTCAATTTATTATTAAGTCTGTAATTACAAATGGCTCTTTTTGGAAAAAATTTATTATTATACTTTTAATAATAACAGCGATCATAGCATTTGATATATATGGATGGGGGTTAAGCCACATAATTCTAATTGTAAATATAATTTTGCCATTTGCTGTAAAAATTGGTTTTGTTTTATGGATTATTGTGCTGATACTATGTTTTGGATATGGTATTAAAAAAGCTATTGGAGAAAGAGACCTTACAGTGCTGTTTTGCACAGGTGTTTTAGCTATCTGGCTGATGGATAGGTTAGGCAAAGTTCACACTGGATTTAATTTTGATTGGTTTGGAACTTTAAGGACAGACTGGCTAACTATAGGATCATCTGCCGTCATAATGTTAGGATTGGCAATTTTTACCTTTAAGGGAGCATTAAAGGATATGAGGATGTTCATATTAGGGTTTATAACTCTTGTTGTAATTTTTAGAGGCCTTAATTGGATTGCAAAATCATCATTTTTTGGATCTTTGAACATCAGCTATGGAACTTTAGGTTTTGTTTTTCTCGCCTTAATTTTTGGCATTTCGATGTATTTAAGCAGAGGATGGCTGCAAGTTGAGTCATATTGGTCATTTTTGCTTATGCTGTTTATTCTTTCATATTTCTGGATTAATTTTAACTGGACAATACATCCTGATGGGAGTTACAATTGGAAAGCGATTATTCACATGCTTTTTATTTTGGCTTTTGGTTTGTTGTATGTATCGCCTCTTGAAAAAAATCCGACAACTTGGCATTTGTTTATGCCTGCAATGATAATACTTGACTTTTTCTTTTATGATTTAATCTCTGATAGCAGCACATTCGGTTTTTTTCCAATATTGCCGTTATTAGTCCTTGGATACTGTGTTGAAAGAAAAAAAGACGCTTTTGCTACACTTATGCTGATATTAGTTGCAGCCTTTATACTTTTTATTTTAGCTTACAATGTTACAGGATTACCGGCAAATTTTGGTAATGTCCAATATCAATCTAAGGCAGAAGCAGGAGAAATGCCAAATCAAAACATTATCGACAAAATAACGGATGAGCTTAAATCTGCCATTGCTGGAATTGGTCAAGGCGTTACAGGCAGGCTGGATGTCGCAACAGGCGGCCTTTATTCAGCCCAGGTTGAAAAGAACCAGTTCGAGCCTCTTGGAGTCTTCCTTGACAAAGTAAGGGCTTCACAGCCGAGATTCTATCCGGACGAGCCTGTAACCATATGGAGCTCTATAAAATCAAGAACCTTAAGCGACCCAGTTTCAGTAAGATTCAACTGCTATAGGTACGGGAAGGATAACAAAAGAATCGGGATTAAGGATGATAGCGGAGTTCTAAATCCATCAGAGGGAGAAATAATTCCAAAAAACCCATTTACTGTTTTTACATTAGAAGAAAAGGATGTTGAGTGCACATTTAACCAAGATCCTAAAAATCAGAAATTCCAGGCAGGCACCAATCCCATAACTTTGTCAGCGCAATACAATTTTGTGACAAGCGCCTATCAGGAAGTCAGATTCATTGACAGAAACAGGTACCAGGCAATGATCAAGGAAAATCTTGACCCGCTGAAAGAATTTGGCATAACGAACAAGAACCCAAATACAATTTACACAAACGGCCCTGTTGAAATAAAGATGGTAATACAAAATCCTGTAACAGTCGACCTAACAAGCAAGGTTCTCCCAAATTTAGGGATAACCTTGGCAAATCGAGACAAAATAACAGATAGCCAAAACAAAGTGCTGGGGCAGTGGAAGGGCAAAATCCTCAACATTGAAGAGCTGGCCATTATCGTGCCAAAGGGCATAAAGATTGCAGGAGCAGGCTGCAAGCCAGTGCAGTTCATAGATTATAAAAAAGAAGATTGCTTAAAATCATGCATTAAAACATGCAAAGACACGTGCAAAGAGTTTGAAAATCCGGCAGACCAAAGCCAAAAAATAAGCTGTGAAGCAAGCAGATGCGACAATAATGAGCTAAAGGCGAAATGCGACAATGAATGCACTGTGCTGTTCAGAAGCGATTCCGGAACGCTTGATTATGAAGGATATCAGCTTGACACTAATTTTATAAAAACCCTGTCTGAAGACAAGAAAAAAAACGTATTTGAAAATATTGGCAGAAATTCTGATTTTGGATGCAGGCTCACTCTAGATCAGGATATACTTGAGGAAGGGGTTTCAATAACAAGAAAATATATCAGAGTAAGGGCAAAATACAACTACTTGCTTGAAAGCACTTATTCTGTTCCGATTGAGCAAATACCAGAATCAACTACTGTAGCACATATCACTTATACACCATCCAATACAGACATTGATACTTACCTCAATGAAAAAAAATCACCTATAGCAGGGGTTGGCCAATGCATGAAAGATACAGAACAGAGAACAAAAATACCAATCTTATTAATGCTTGGAGTTGCGGGACAAGAGAATTCATACGCAACAGATTCTAGAAGCATCATATCCAAGCCGCCATTCTACAATTTATTCTCCATTCAGTGCACTGATTCTTACATTAATTCAGCCTGTAGCTTCTTAGATAAAAGCCAGTGTTGCGGAAGATCAGGCACAAAAAATTATAATTGGAGGAGATATGCAGATTATTGCGAGTCAATCAATGATTTTGCAAATTTAATAAGCAATCCTATTGGCAGGTATGCAGAAGCAATGAAGTACAAAGACAACCCATCCAAAATGGTTGAAGAAATGATGAAAGCAGGTTATGCTGAAGAAGGGCAATCATGGGCGGATGGAGTGAATAATCTCATGACATCAGCTGCAGCAAGAATATCCACAATTGCAAAAACTTCAGAATCAAAAGCAGGTGGCTAAATTTGCGCAGAATAATCCTTTTTTTAATTTTTGCATTGTTCTTGGCAGCCTGCGACACTTCTCAGTCCGGAAGCTCCGGAGGCTTTGGAAATCTGGGGTTTGGCAGCTCTTCCAAAAAAACGCCTGAGATAAATGTTTACGTCGGCACTTCAGGACTGACTGCGGAGTTTGCAAAAACAGCCCCCCCTCCCAAAGTGTTTGAAGACAGCAGTTTTCCGATATTGATGAGGATAAAGAATATCGGCGCTTTTAATATTGGCGAAAATGATTTAGGAGTAATCTCCATAGGAAGAGAAAGAGATTATATACCTCAGCTTACAGTAGAAGACAGCAACAAAATATTTCCAGACAGCACAAATGATAATCTCTTATCTTTCATCATTGAAGGCAAAACTCAATTAAATCCGCAAGGGGATGAGTTAATAATACCAATCAGCGCAAGAACAGGCAAGTTAGACCCTCAAAGCGAAAACAAGCAGTCAACATTGACAGCAACATTATGCTATCCTTACAAAACTGCATTAAGCACAACAGTCTGCATTGACCCGGATATAGGCAACTTAAGGCCCGGCAAAAAAGCATGCACAGTCAAAGAAATGGCATTTGGCAATGGGCAAGGAGCGCCAATTTCAATTGTTAAAATAGAGCCGCAGATGATACCGGAAGTCGGTACAAGCCCAGGCTCCAAATCAGATGTTATAAAGCCGCAATTCCTGATTTTTGTTGAAAACAAGGGAAGGGGAACGCCTGTAGATGGTAATTATTACATCTCATCATGCTCAAAACAAGATAAAGGGGCAACTAACTACCCATGGAATGTGGCCCACATAAGGGCTTATACTACAAGCGAATCAAGCGATGAAAAGTCCAGGCTTGAAAATCAGCTTATATGCTGCCCAAATCAGGATGGGCAATGTCCCGATACAGCAACCGGAGACACAGCAGGATTTTTAAGGTTTAAAGACAAAAAAGATTTTGTGAGGTGCACCTTCAAAAAAGGCATCAAAAGAACTGATGACGCATTTACATCTCCCTTAAGGGTAGAAATAGACTATGGCTATGTGCAGACAATCTCAACAAGCTTTTACATACAAAAGCCATTGAAATATTAAATTTGGAGAAATGAAAACATTAAAGAATGCGTAGATAATCTATGACTGAAATATGGATAGAATGAAAAAGCTGAAACAAATCCAAAGTGTATTAGCTTCAAGCAAAGCTGAACTCAGGAAAAAGTACAATGTCAGGGAATTAGGCATATTTGGCTCTTATGCAATGGGGCAGCAGAAAAAGGCAAGCGATGTTGACATTCTTGTTAGATTTAACCCTAATGCAACTCTTTTTGATTTTGTCGGATTGGGGAATTATCTGGAAGAAAAGCTTAAGATAAAGGTAGATTTAGTTTCAGAGAGGGGAATGAGGCAGGAATTGAAAAGCAGCATTGTTAAGGATGTGGTCATGATATGAAAAAAAGAGACTACGAATTATTCATAAAAGACATTATTGATTCTATGGAATTTATTGAGGAATTTGTAAGGGGCATGTCTCTTGATGGGATAGAGGCTGATGAAAAGACATCAAGCGCAGTCATCAGGAAATTTGAAGTAATTGGCGAAGCTGTAAAGCACATACCAAATAAAGTAAAGGAAGAGCATAAGGATATTCAATGGAAATCAATGGCCGGAATGAGGGACAGGTTAATTCATGCATATTTTGGAATCGACTACAGGCTTGTTTGGACTGCTATAAAAACTGAGATACCAAAATTAAAGCCAAAGATGAAAAAATTATTGTCAAGCCTTGAGCAAGAGGAAAAATAAACAGTCTGCATGGATTCATTGATTTAAAAAGTTTTATATATTGACTGCCTACAGATTATGATTAAAGAGTGATGAAATTGAAAAAAAAGTATATTTTAACAGCGTTGTTAATCCTCTTGATAGCAATTTCTGCATGCAGCCTTACGGGAAAAAAAGGAACTTCAACTTCAAAATCCTCAAAAAAATCAGTCGAGGACATAAGGGTTGGAACACAGGGCATTGTAATCAGCTATCTTCCAAACAACCCTCCTGAAAGATTAGTTGTTGAAGAAGGCGCTGAAAACACAATTAAAGTTGTCATGCAAGTCAACAACAAGGGAGCGTATCCCCAGCCGGATGAAGGCCCGAAAAGAGGATTGGCTCCAGACCCGGCAAAGTTGTATCTAAGCGGCTACGACCAAAACATAATTAAGTTTTCCCCAAGAGAAGTTGATTTAAGCGCAAAAACATTGGAGGGAAGAAGCACAATAAATCCAGGCGGAGGCATAGACTTTGTTGATTTTAATGGCAAAATGATATATGATAATCTTAACGTTGACAAGTATGAGCCAACTTTGCTTGCAACGGCATGCTACCATTATAACACCATAGCAAGCCCCCAAGTCTGCATTGACACGGACCCTTATTCAGAGATAAGCACTAAAAAGGTTTGCCAAGTCAGCGATATAACCTTGAGCAACCAGGGCGCCCCTATTGCAGTCACAAAAATTGCTGAGGAGGCATTGGCTACAAAAACCCAGTTTAGGATAACCATAAAGAATGTTGGCGGAGGAGACGCTATAAAAATAACTTCAGACCAGAAATGTGATCCTTTAGGCACAGACAAGCTGCAAAGAGAGGACATAGACAAGGTTTATTTGGTTGGTGTTTCTCTTGGCAACAAGCAGCTTAATTGCGGTCCGTATGCAGATGGCCCTATCAAAGCATTATCCGGTTTTATGAGGCTTATAAATGGAGAAGGAAACTTAATCTGCGAATTTCCAAGGCAGGATTATCCACAAGGCGTTAACACAGCTTACACAACGCCTTTAAAGGTCCACCTTGCATATGTCTACAGAACAACCATAGAAAGGAAAGTTACAATTAAGAGAGAGACAGGAGGAAGCTTGGGAGGCGGCAGCTCAGGATCCACTGATTCACCGCCATCTCCTAGTTACCCATCAGAACCTGCCGGATATGACTCAGAAGGAGAACCAATATACTCATCTTAATCCTTACACCAACCAAAAACTTTATATATCAACATTCAAAATAAAACACCAATCAAATGAAAAGGGGCAATATTGATAAAAGGTTCTATGTTCTCACACTGCTAATAATCTCACTTCTTGTATTATCAGCCTGCAAGACAAAAGGTGCAGCAACCGGAGGAGCTCCAAGAACGCCTTTTATCGGAGGGACAGCCGGAATAAGCATGAATTTTGAGAAAGACAGCCCTCCTCCGGAAGTCACAGATGACGAGTCATTTGCCTTCAAGACGATTGTAAGGCTGAAAAACGAAGGAGAGCACAAGGTCGAGAAAAGCGATATAAAGCTCAATCTGGTAGGATTCGACCCAAATGATTTTGGCAAATCCTTTAATGATCTAAGAGACGTGCAGCCTGAAGACGTGCTGGATGCAAAAAGAAAAGACTCTGAAGGAAACATTGTTGAGGGAACAACAACCTTTGCATTGTTTCCGAGAGGCAGCGATAATTTCATTCCCGCGAAATTCAGCGGCAATACAGAATTCACTTTCAGGGCAGAAGCCTGCTATAATTATGAGACGCTGGCAAACACAAAGCTTTGTGTATTGAGGGACATGATTAATGTAAGGGACAAAAGCCTGTGCAAGCCAAATGGGGCAAGGACAACCTACAGCTCGGCAGCCCCTGTGCAGGTAAGCAACTTCAGGCAGAGCGTTGTCGGCAAAGACAAGCTTTCTTTCAGCTTCGATGTAGGCATTTCAGGCAATGTTGAGATATTCAGCGACAGGAACAAGCCCAGCAATTTTGAAGCAGGATGCCCGAAAGATCCAAGGCTTAGAAGAGAAAATGAAAACAGGGTTACAGTTGAGATAACTGAAATTCCGGTTGACCCTGTCGTTACTGGATTGAAATGCGGAGGATTGGACGGGCACAAAGGAGAAGTCATTTTAGTCAGCGGAAAAAGGACGCTCACATGCACTGTAGACTTAACTACTGACAGGGTAGATTTGGAAAAAGTTCTTGGAGTGAAAGTCACTTACAACGTTCTTGACAATAAAGAAACAAAAGTTCTTGTCAAGCACTTGGCGCAGTCTTAATTATTGACTAAAGCAAACTGGCTCAGCAAAGCCTCTAATTGCACAAATTCATCAGAGCCTTCAGTCATCCTGAATTCTATCTCGCCGCATTTCTCTATAAGAATCATCTTTGACCTGTTGTCTATGCCCAGCTCAATAATCTCTTTTTGTATCTGCTTTATAACGTCAATGCCAGCCAACCCATAGCTTAGCATCAAGTCCAGCAGCTTGTTCCTTGCTTCAATGAACTTGTTTTTCAATGCTAATTCAAGAACTTCCCTTATCTCTTTTGGCTTTGCAACGGAAGCCATTGAATGGATAAGGTCTTCTGTAATATGCTCTGCTATCGCAGCAGAGCTTTGGAGCACATTTTCCAGCTTTCGGCAGTCCCCTCCGCATACCTCATACAGCGCTTCTTTTGCTTTGTCGTCAATTTTCAGTTTTTCGTCCTTTGCTATTTTTTCAACAATCTCCACAATATCTTTCTTGTCCAGCTGCTTGAACCTGAAAACAACACATCTGCTCTGAATGGGCTCAATTATTTTTGACGAATAATTTGCCGACAAAACAAATCTGCAAGTTTGCGAATAGTTTTCCATCGTTCTTCTCAGAGCCTGCTGCGCCTCCCTTGTCAGGGCATCACATTCATCAAGGTAAATTATCTTGAAAGGAACACTGCCAATCGCCCTTGTCCTCGCAAAATCTTTCACTTTGTTCCTGATTATGTCAATTCCTCTCTCATCGCTTGCGTTCAGTTCCAGAAAATTCTGGCGCCATGCGTCCTTGAAAAGTTTTTTGGCAATCACCAAAGAAAGGCTCGTTTTTCCGACACCTGCAGGGCCTGCAAAAAGCAGGTGCGGCAGGTTCTGCATTTCTACAAATGCCTTCACTCTTTTTACAATCTCTTTTTGGCCCTTTATCTCGGAGAAATCACTGGGCCTGTACTTTTCCGTCCAAAGAGCATTGTTCTGCATAAACCCCACCTAAAATACACTTAAAGAAAACAAAATTGATTTAAAAAGGTTTAGATAATATCCTCTTCAGCAACAACCATGAAATCACCGACTGCAATCACTGCGCTGAATGGTATCAGTATATGCCCTTCCTTGTCTTTTTCAAGCTCAAGCTTTTCAGTATAGGAAGTCGGGTTATTAAGGACCATATGTATCAATTCCCCTGAGCGCGTTTCGAATATGATGTCGCCAACCTCTCCAAATCTTTTTCCTGTCTTGCTTACAACAGTCTTTCCAATCAGCTGTTTTGAGAATTTCTTATCGTCTTCTGGCATGGTTTATCCCTCTACAGTTAATACTTAATGATTGTTGGGTAAGTTATATTTAAATTTATCGAAACTCCAGCTCAGTAGAAAACTTAAATAACCCAAGCAGCTGTTAGGCTGCTGGGGGTGGGGAGTACAGCCCCACCATGAAAGGAAAAACAAAGACAGTTTATTATAGGTTTGCTGAGCAAGTGCTTAAATCTTTAAGGATATCAAA
>JACPIE010000034.1 GCA_016188245.1 Candidatus Woesearchaeota archaeon
AATGGAACAATTCCAGCTTGAAAAGAGTATTTGGAGATTATGTCAGAAGCCATAATTTCAGAACGCAACATTCAGAAGTGGCAGCTCGGATAATCTTACACAACCTTAAGGTTGTTTTTCTAGGACTTTTTCACGTTAGCCGAGTAATACCAAACCTTTTAATATCACTTCCCTTCTTATTTTTCCATGAGACTTTCCGAAGAAAAAAGAGTTATGGTTCTTGCAGCCAAACAGGCTTCAAAAGTCATGTTAAGGCATTACGGCAAAAAAGAGTATGTTAAAATAAAGCCGAACAGGAGCCTTGTGGGAAAAGCGGATATAGAAACAAATAAAGCCATAATAAAAACAATAAAGAAGCACTTTCCAAGCCACAGCATACTGTCAGAGGAAACCGGGTTTGAAGATAATCAATCGGATTTTAAATGGGTCATTGACCCGATTGACGGAACCCATAACTTCCTACATAAAATACCGGTTTTTGGCACGTCTATAGCGTTGGAATACAAAAACGAGCCAGTTTTAGGCATACTGCATTTCCCAATTTTATGCATAACGGCAATAGCGGAAAAAGGCAAAGGGGCGTTTTCAAACGGCAGGCGAATAAAAGTTTCAGGCAAAAAAAGCCTTGACCATTCATTTGTCCTGTGCGAATTTGCATACGCCAACAGGAAAGAAAAAATAGGGTTTCTGGAAAGGCTGGTCCACAAGACAATTGATGTAAGAAATTTCGGCTCTGCCATCTATAACCTATGGCTTATTGCAACTGGAAAATGCGAAGGATATGTGCTCCTGTCAACGCACGAATGGGATGTTGCGGCAGGATTTTTGATTGCCGAAGAAGCCGGCGGAAAAATAACCGGCTTGAAAGGCGAAAAGCGCGTATTGAGCCATGGCAAGTTTGTTGTGTCAAACGGCAAAATTCACGGCAAATTATTGGGCTGCTTAAGATGAAGCTGGCAATTCTGGGAAGCGGCACGGCAGCGCCTTTGCTGGACAGGAATTGCGCGGGCTACCTGCTTGAAGCCGGAAATGAAAAGCTGCTGCTTGACAGCGGTCCTGGCACAATAAGGAGGCTACTGGAAGTGAATGCAGATTTATTTGAGATTGGGCATATTTTCTACACGCATCTCCATAACGACCACGTCAACGATTTGGGAGCGATAATCTGGAGCAGCAATTACGGCGGAAACCGAAAAAAGCCCTTGAGCCTTTATGGGCCAAAAGGATTTAAAGAATATTACATTATACTTCTTAAAAAATTATTGAAACCAACAAAATTAAATTTTAACATGAATATCCATGAATTAAGAAACTCTGAAATAAAAATAAACAATATAACAATAAAAACACAGCCAATAAAACACAGCGACACGACAAAATCAATCGCATACAGGATAAGATACAAAAATAAAGCATTTGTTTATACCGGCGACACAGAATACTGCAATGAAGCCATAAAAATTGCCAAAAATGCAGATGTTTTAATGACTGAATGCTCGCTGCCCGGCAATAAAAATCCGAAAGGGCACCTGACTCCTGCCTTGGCAGGCAAAATCGCTGCAAAGGCTAGCGTAAAGACTTTGATTTTGACGCATTTCTATCCTGAAGTGCTGAAGACAAATATAAGAAGAGACTGCGCAAGGGAGTTTAAGGGAAGAATAATTCTGGCAAAGGATAGGATGAGAATAAATATTTAACTGATGGGCCCAATAATTTTAGAAAGGCTTATATATGAGGTATATCATACCATATATGGTGGGTATGCAAAGGAACGCTAAATGCCAAAGAAACCCACGATTTTAGGGGAGATATTTTTCCACAAGCACATTAAGGATAATGGAGATATTGTGGATATGAAGATTGAGCAAGTTGAAAAAACGCAGCAATATAAGGAAGGAATTAGATATTCGCTATCCTATATTCGAGACGGAAAAACATTGATAAGATATGACAACCACGCTTGGCATCCGCATCATAAACACATTAAAGGCAAAAGAATCCCTTATGAATTTAAGGATGAGTGGCAAGTAATTGCAGATTTTGAGGAAGATTTAAAGAAATTCGGAATAAATCCGTAGGGTAATAAAAATGAAAACAAAAATCATTAAGCTTTCGGTAAAGTCGATGAGAGAAGCCTTAACTGATTTTGCTTCTGCTTTGGGAAAGGCCGGGAGAGGAGAAAAAGTAGATTCACAGCGGGAAATCTCCTTTGAAAGTATTGAAGGATTAAGAAATGTTTTAACCAAACGAAGATTAGAATTACTCTCAGCAGTAAAGCACCAAAAGCCACAATCTATTTACGAGCTTTCTAAATTATTGAATAGGGATTTGAAGAGTGTAAATACTGATTTGAAAGTCCTTAAAGAAAATGATTTTATCGAGTTCAAGAAAATAACTGAAGGAAGGCAAAGGTTAATTCCGGTTGTTGAGTTTGATAAGATTGATATAATGGTAAAAGTTTAAATGTTTAATTTGTATAATTAGGTTACTCCAATTTCTGTTTAGTATGCCTAGTATCTTTGAATAATGAACAATTTCTTCTAAAAAATAGAAAAGTTTATAAATAACGAACGATTTTTGCAGTGTATGAAAGAGCTGCCCGGCGTATTCACGAAAACAAACCTGCAGATACTTGAGCTCCTGTCAAAGGAGAAGCTGCACATACGGGAGATTGCCGGAAGGATAAAGTGCTCGCCTGCAAAGGCGCATGCCTGCATAGGCGTTTTCAGGAAGAACAACATCGTCAAGGAAGTCAATGAAAAGAACCGCAAAGTAATTGTGCTTAACCTTGAAAATGAGCTGACACGCCAAATCCTTCAATTAATCAACATTGACAACAGAATTGAAGGCCCATATTTAGTGGCTGAAAAAATCAGCATTTTTGACTCGATAAGCCCGCTGGACTTCAGGTATTATTCCCGAAACAAGAAAATTTTTGACAGGCTGCAGCCTTACCTGAGCGAAGCGGCTTTCATAAAGTATGCGCTAAAAGCAGAATCAGCCCTGGCAATAATTCTTGCAAAAAACAGGATATGCTCTGCAAAAATTGCCGATGAGATAGAAAAAGCCTGCAGGAATGTGACTCCCGAGCAGGTATATGCCGAGGAAGACAGGATAAAGCACAACATAAGGGCGCTGGCAAACTGCATAAGGAACAAAGTAAGCGAAGAGGCAAAGCCGTTCGTGCATTTCACAGCCACGAGCTATGACATAATTTCGACTGCTGACGCATTAAGATACAAAGAATTTGCCAACAATGCATTAATCCCTGAATTAATAAAACTTGAGTCAACTTTGATAAATATTGCATTAAGAGAGAAAAACACTATCCAGATCGGAAGGACACACGGGCAGCATGCAGAGCCAATCACATTCGGATTTGCAATCGCCCAATATGTCAGCAGACTTGGAAGCTCAATACTTAAAATAAGAAAAGCGGCAAACAACCTCAGGGGAAAATTTTCAGGCGCTGTCGGGGCTTACAATGCATCTTCCTTGTTTTTTGAAAACCCTGCCAAATTTGAGGAAGAGGTTCTGGCAGAATTGAACTTGAAGCCGTCTCCTATCTCAACACAGGTAGTGGAGCCGGAATTCCTTGCAGATTATCTCAACAGTGTAATAACTTCATTTGGAGTGCTTGCCAATCTTGCTGATGACATGAGGCATCTGCAGAGGAATGAAATCGGGGAAGTTGGGGAATTTTTCGAGGCAAAACAAGTTGGATCTTCAACAATGCCGCAGAAAAGAAACCCAATCAACTTTGAGAATGTAAAGAGCATGTGGAAGGAGTTCATGCCGCGCATTGTGACAATGCACATGGACCAGATATCTGAGCACCAGAGAGACCTGACAAATTCAGCTTCAATGAGGTTCATCCCTGAAATTTTGGCCGGATTTTATGTTTCAGTCACCAGGCTGAACAAGGTGATGTCTGAATTGGCAGTGGACAAGACTAGCATGAAAAAGAACTTTGACATTACTAAAGGAATGATTGCAGCGGAGCCTCTTTACATTTTGCTGGCTGCCAACGGGCATCCTGATGCGCATGAGTATGTGAGGGGAAAAACGCTTGAATCGCAATTAACAAAAAAACCCCTCATTAATCTGGTAAAAAATGATATGTCGATACAGCAATACCTCAAGAAATTCAACAAAAGGCAGCTTGAAATCATCAACAATCCGGAAAAGTATACGGGGATTGCTGAAAATAAGGCTGAAACAATTTGCAGGCGCTGGAAGAAAGAATTGGGGCTGTGAGCAAAAACTCAAATATACATATATCTATACCAGTATAGTAAAAAGAAACATTTAAATAGTGGTTAGTGTATCATTGGATTTCTAGGTGCCACTATGGACTCAAGCAGCAGCCCGGTAAAATTTGCAAGAACCTACATATCAAAATACCCAAAGTTCCTGCTGCTGTTCATAACATTCATAATATCTTACTTGCTCTTTTACAGCAAAGACTACGGCCCTTTCCAAAATTTCATAGTTGGGCTGGGCTATTCCGGAACATTTATTGCAGGCATTTTGTTTACTTATGGGTTTACAGCAGCCCCTGCCACGGCAATATTCCTGATTTTGGCAGGGCACCAAAACATTTACCTTGCAAGCTTCATAGGAGGTCTAGGGGCATTAATCGGAGACTTGTTCATCTTCAGCTTCATAAGGCAGTCATTTGCTGATGAAATAATGAAATTGTCAAGAGAAAAAATCATGTCTTATTTTAGTGACAGATTGCCGGGAATTATCAAGAAATATACGCTGCCAGTAGTGGCGGGGTTTATAATAGCCTCACCATTGCCTGATGAGATGGGTGTTTCACTGCTTGCAGCATCAAGAATTGTATCAACCAAAATGTTTGTAATTGCATCATACCTGCTGAATACTGCGGGAATTTATGTTTTATTCGAGATTGGAAAAATATTATAAAAATGAACTTGAATTTTTACGCTCAATTTTTGAAAGATTTCTTTGTGGACAGGCAATTTTTGGTTTTGTTAAGCTCAACAGTCATCTTATTCCTGGCAATTTTTATCATGTGGTATTTCTACCATAAGCAGCTGACTAAGAAGAACCTGTTCGAGATTCCAAAAATTAGCTCTGACAGCAAATATGTAAACTTTATTAACAAGTTCGCTTATTTTTTTAAATACCTCATTATTTTCCCACTGTATTCATTTATCTGGTTCCTTATCTTCTCTTTTCTCCTAGTTTTGATTGCAAAAGCCAGACCAACAGGGGAAATCATGTTTTTCGGGATAGTCGTTGTTTCAGTCACAAGAATAGCCGCCTATGCCAGCCCTAAACTGGCGGAAGATATGGCAAAATTATTGCCTTGGGCCCTGATAATAGTTTTTTTAACTGATCCTTCGTCAATCACTATCGAAAGCGTTCAGATTTCCTTTAATAATTTCATGCAGGAAATTCCAAAAGTTGCAAAATACTTGATATTTATGGCCTTTGTTGAATGGAGCTTGAGGATAGGCCATTGGATGATTGGCTCTGATAAGAAAAAAGATAGTTAGAAGTTCTATCTATTTTTATGCCACTATTAAACGGTTTTTTATTAGAAGCTATTAACTGCTTCCAGCAGCATTTTTATAAACCCAGTTAATAAATAATAAAAAATCAGTTAAAACCAATATTTAATAATTAAACAGAAGATATAAATACATTTTTAATAAGTTCCATAGCATGAATGCAACAAATAAGGTAAATTTGATAGTCTTATCAATAATTAGTTTGTTAGTTCTAAGCGCATGCACTTCTTCAGCAGGCCATCAAGCTGCTGCGTCAGTTAATCAAATTCAAACACAAGCAGACACAGGAATACGCAAAGGGCAGGTGCCGCCTGATTTTATAATATCTACGATAGATGGCAAGCAATTAAACTTAAGAGAGTTCAAAAATGAAAATAAGCCCATACTGTTGTATTTCTGGGCATCGTGGTGCCCTTACTGCTCGCAGGATTTTAATGTTGTGAAGGATATTTATCCAAGATATGCTGGCAAGGTTGCATTCTTGGCAATTGATCTTGACCTGAATGAGAATGCTGAATTAATTAAAAATTATAAAAATAAGAAAGGGCTTGCAGGCGTAGATTTTGCAGAGGGAAAAGAAAGCATACTCTCAGATTATGGAATCATTCATACTACAACAAAATATGCAATTGGAAGAGATGGCGTAATACTTTATAAGGGCTCCGGCGTCTTTAACGAGCAGCAATGGGAGACTTTGTTAAGGGGGTTGGTTAATAGTTGATTTAAAAATCTGGAACAAAACTAGAATCGCAAATTTAGCCTTATGTTAGCTTACGTATCCATTAAGCAGCATTCTTCCAAGCATACTTAGCTTAATTTCAAGCCTTCCCCGCATCTCGTTTGTTTCCGCTAATCCCATTTTTTTCAATCCTTCTGATTTAAGGTTGCCGTTTATATGGTAGGAAATAAGCGGCAAGCTCATTTTGGTCCTCTTGCTCAATTCCTCCAAAGACATGCAGCAGTCTGGCTTTGCAAGCATTTTAAGAATTTCCATCTTCTTGTCTGTCAATAATTTGTAGTATGAAAATTTCAAAACAGGCAGGAGCATTGCAGTTCCTTTTTCAATGGAAAACGCCTTGATTCCATTGACGAAAGCTGCGCTTGTTGCTGCGCATGTTGTAGTTCTGTCTCCAGTTGCAGTGTTGATTATAACATTATTTCCCTTCTCAGCAATTGATATTTCTCCAATCTTTCTGAACATATCTTCCCAGACATCCCCTTTTAACGATAGTGTTTTTGATGGGATTCCAAATCTTTCTAAGTCCTTGGTGGCTTTTTCCGCTGCTTTGGTGTAATCTCCTGGTGCCAGCAAATATATCCTTTCAGTAGGAAATTCTTTCAAGCCGACATAAAGCGCGTTCATGTTGTCCCCAACAGGTGCAATGATAATGTTTTTTGTCATAAAATATTCACCTCAGCTATTGCAATGATTGTTCTTATTTAAAGCTTTGTGTTTAATTACTAAAACAAAATTTTAATAATATAACATCACAATTAAATCTAATGCTTGCTTCTTTCATTAAAATTAATTTCACTTGGAGGTGGAAAGATGAATTTGAAAATATTGGCAGGAGTTTTGTTGGTGGTCGGCTTAATTGTCGGGTTTGCTGGAGGCAAAGTCTCAACAACAGGCCAGGTAAATGAATTAACGGGAAGGGTCACAGATCTTTCTACACAGGTAAAATCAGCAGAGAGCCTGAAAAACCAGCTGGCAGAGACAAAAGCGCAGCTTGAAAAGCTGAATGTGAATGACTTGTACGCGATGGTAAAAGTTGATGGCAAGGCAAAGGCTTACAAAGTAGGAGACCTTAATAAAATGCCGCCAGTAATAGCAAATGACATCATTGGGAATACACCGGTTGTTGTTTCCTGG
>JACPIE010000036.1 GCA_016188245.1 Candidatus Woesearchaeota archaeon
TCGCTCTGTTGGCAATGTAACAACTGATGTAATTCAGCACTACATTTCCCAATCCCAAGGAAGCTGGAATTTTGTGCAACAAAGGAAAGTTACTTCCTTTGTATGATACCTTGGGCTTTAGCCCAAGGAGGTTCATTTTATCACCTTCGAAATCGTTAAAATTTTTCATAATTTAACTTAAAACGGAGTTCTCTTATAGATTTCAGTGAAGCGTGTTTTCGAAGAAAACGAAATCTTTAAGTTGGAACGGAGTTTTTTATTATGAAAAATTTGATGGAGAGGGTGATTTGAAAATTAAAATTTAAGAATAATAGTAATGTCCACTTTCCTTTTGCTCACGATCTAATCTGGAGTTTTCCTTATTCACGCGAGGCCTACCGCTTTCAGTGTCACGACGAAGGGTAATCCCCAATTCTTTCAAAAACTTGTTCATCCCGTCTTCCATGTCATAAGGGCCTGTTACTTCTCCGGAAATTGCCGGCTTTCCCTCAAACACAATCAGTTTGTCGCTTATGTAGTCAATAAAAAGCAAGTCATGGTCAACAATCAAAGCAGAGGCGTTTTTCTGCTCGATGAAATCTCTGATGGCCTTTGACAATACAAGCCTCTGCTCTGAATCAAGATAAGCGCTCGGCTCATCCAGTAAATACAGGTCTGCATCCTGCTGCAGGCAGTTCGCAATCGCAACTCTCTGCAGTTCGCCTCCGGACAGTTCATTTAGCGGCTTTAATGACAGCATTTCAATATTCATCGGATGTATTATCTGGTTTTCATATCTGCTGAATGCTGTCTTTAAAACGTCAACAACCAAATTGTCAGAAACCTCAAGATACTGCGGCTTGTAGCTTACCTTAACTTTATGGCTTATGTTTCCGTTGTCCTGCTTCAGCACGCCTGCAAGCATCCTGACAAAAGTTGTCTTTCCAGTTCCGTTTTCCCCAAGAATTCCGATTATTTCATTCCTGTGAATTTCTCCATTGTGCGCCTTTAAGGAAAAGTTTCCAAGCTTTTTCTCAACATTGTGCCATGAAGTTGCCATCTCTTTCATGTGTTTTTTCTTGATTGGCGGCTTCTCGGCAAATTTTATCTTAGAATCCCTGAACCTCACATTCTCTTCTTTTATGTAGCCGGAAAGGTAAACGTTTATGCCGTTTTTTACAGGCTTTACCCCGCTTACAATTCCGTAAGCATCTTCTTTGCCGTACATCAAGTGCACCAATTCAGCAATGTAATCAAGGATTATAAGATCATGCTCTACAACCAAAACACTATTATCCTCATTGATTAATGACTTTATGAATTTGCTTATGCTTATCCTTTGCTTAATGTCAAGGTAGCTTGTCGGCTCGTCAAATATGTACAGCTCGGCATTTTTCAGGACAGTTGCCGCTATAGCAACTCTCTGCAGCTCCCCTCCTGAAATTTCAGATATATCATTGTTCAGGACCTCGTTCAGCTGAAGCTCATTTGCTATTGTTTTTAACGAGCCTTTTTCATCTACCCTTTTCAGCAAGTCAATGACGCTGCCTTTTGTCGTTTTTGGTATAAGGTCGACCTGCTGCGGTTTGTATGCCACTCTTATCTCATTGTTTTTTATCTTTTCAAAGAATCCCTGGGCTTCCGTGCCTTTGAAGAAAGATATCAGCTTATCATAATCCGTTTCATGCGATGCCCAGTCGCCAAAATTGGGCCTCACAACAGAAGCAAGTATCTTTATCGCAGTTGACTTTCCGATTCCGTTGACCCCAAGAATCCCGGTTACATGCCCTAATGTCGGAGTAGGAAGGGAGTAAAGCACAAACTTGTTTTCCCCGTAGCGGTGGATTGGCTTTGTCTTCATCTCTTCAGGAAGATTGATTATCTTGATTGCATTTGGAGCTGCCTTCGGGCAGATTCCGCATCCTGTGCATAAATGCTCGTCTATCGTAAGCTTGCTGTCTATTATCCTGATGCATTCCTTTCCGGTCCTGTTGACCGGGCAGATGCTTTGGATGTGCAGCTTCTGCTGCATGTCCTTCAGCTTCTGGTTGTCAACAATAGCTATTCTTGTCATTTTTTAAGAGGTATGATTAAAGAACTACTAGAAAAATTGCTTTGTTTGACATTTTGATAAGATACAAGCCATAATCCAGCAAGAATAAGCATAGTTTTTAAATATTATGGAATATCACATCCTAAAATGCCCAAAATTAAAAAACACCCGGCAAAAAAATGGGAAGTTTCTATTATGGAAATTCATAACCATGAGGGAAAAAAATTTAAAGTGACAAGAAGAATGCCTGAAATGCATGTTGCGGAAACCAAAATTTTCAAGTCAAAGAAAAAAGCAATACAAAAATTTAATGAGTGGCTAAAGTAATTCATTAACCTTAGATTTTAAAACATCAATCAATTCAGGCTGGTTGTAATGATACACATCTGGAATACCCAAAGAAAGAATGCGCTTTTGCATGTAATGTTCAGGAAACCTTTTGGCTATTTCGCTTCTTTGGATGTCTTCCATGACTATGATGACGTCAGCCCACGAAAGCTGTTTTTCCGTGACAGGCCTTACGTTGTGAAGGCCGGCAGATTTGGTTTGAAACCTGCCTTTAAAGACATCTTCAGCAGTTTTGCTCCTGTTTTGGTTTTGGTTGCATATAAACAATACTTTCATAATGCTCATTTAAACATTCAGACAATATAAATCTTACCCTAAAATGAAATGCTCAGTCTGCGGCAAATCAATTGGCACAACCTTCTTAGGCAAGATACTCGGCACTCATGTTAAAGATAAACATGGAAAGCTGCACCCCGTCTGCTTCGAGTGCCAGAAGAAGTTCAGCTCAAAAGAGGAGATTTTGAAAGCGATTAAATGATTTTTTAAGAATATTTTAAAAGTCAATGTTGTTCTCTGCTGTTGTATTGCCTCTGTGGCTCAACCTGGTAGCTGCCAGTAATCGCTGGCTTGCTGGAGACTAGAGCGGCGCTTTCGTACAACGGCGAAGTCCGTTGACACCTTGCGCAGCATAAAGCTGCGAGTGCTCACTTCGTTCGCAATTTGGAAGAAGCGCAAGTTGAGGGTTCAAATCCCTTCAGAGGCTTTATTTTCATATAGCAACTATATTCTCCACTATATACTTTAAGGTTAATTTTAAAAACAAGCCATATTAAGCCTGTTAAGAGTGAAACATGGGGATAGCAGCATTGTTCAAGCAGACAGCTTCAAGATTGCCAGATAAAGTGGCTATTGAGTTTGAAGAGCAAAGAGTAACTTTCAATGAACTCCAGCTCCAGTCCAACAAAGCTGCGAACGCATTCCAAGGCATAGGCATCGTCAAGGGCGACAGGGTAGCCCAGTTCATGCCAAACTCTTTGGAGCTTGTGTACTCTCTTCTTGGAAATTTTAAGAACGGCTCGATTATAGTTCCGATGAATATCGGCTTCAAGGAGCAGGAAATCCAGCACATTTTGCATGATTCAGGCGCAAAAGCAGTTATTGTTGACAAAGAAAGGCTGCCCATAGTCAGGAATGTAATGCAAAGCCTTCCGAATCTAAAAACAATAATCCTTGTTGACGGCAATGAAGAAAGCGTTTACAATTTCCATGAATTGATGAAAAAAGCCTCTGACAAGGAGCCTACTGTGGTAATAAAAGACGAAGACCATTCAATCATATTCTACACTTCAGGAACAACAGGCAAGCCGAAAGGCGCTGCTTTAAGCCAGACTAACATAACCTCAAATGTAAAGGCCCTTGCTCAGGCGTGGAAATGGGCAGAAGATGATATTTTCCTTCTGACACTTCCTCTGTACCATATCCACGGCATTGGGGTTGCTTTGTGCGGCTCTTTGTACGTTGGTAATTTTACTATTTTAAGGAAAAAGTTCGTTGCAGATGAAGTGCTTGAAGCAATCCAGAAAAGGAAAGCCACTTTGTTTATGGGCGTGCCAACAATGTACTTTAAGCTGCTTGAAGTCGAAGGGCTGGAAAAATATGACTTGAGCTCAATGAGGCTGTTTGTTTCAGGCTCAGCTCCTTTGTCAAAAGACTTGTTTTACAAGCTCAAGAAGGCGCTTGGGCACGAAATACTTGAAAGGGCCGGAATGTCGGAATCCATGATGAATTTCTCAAACCCCTATGAAGGCGAGAGGATTCCGGGAAGTGTTGGACCCTGCTTGCCGGGCGTCAAGATAAGGATAACTGATAAGACATACAATGATGTGCCTGCCGGAACAGAGGGCGAGATTCTGATTAAAGGCCCGAATGTTTTTAATGGCTACTGGAACAAGCCAGCTTATAACAAGCAGGTGTTTAAGGATGGCTGGTTTGTGACAGGAGATGTTGGCAAAATTGATGAGAAAAACTACGTCTACATCATTGGCAGGTCAAAGGATGTTATAATCTCAGGGGGCATCAATATTTACCCAAGAGAAGTAGAGGATGTTATTGAATCAATTCCTCAAGTAAAAGAATGCGCTGTTGTCGGCGTTCCCGACAAAGAGTTTGGCGAGTCTGTCAAAGCATATGTTGTCCTTAATGGAGAATCCAAGCTGACAGATGATGAAGTCATCGCTTACTGCAAGGATAATCTTGCTTCTTTCAAGAAGCCGAAGTTTGTTGAATTTCTTGACGCGCTTCCGAAAAACTCAATGGGCAAGATGCTGAAGGAAGAGTTAAGGAAGATGCACAAGGGGAAATGAATTCCTTTGAGTGACAATGCCTTATTTTTTGCAGTCACCTATACTTAAGATGTTTCTTATGGGCGCTTATGTACCTTCTCAGAAAGAAATTAACGAAGTCATTTTCAGGCTTGCCTAATGCATGGTAATAGGCTTTCCTTCTCTTGTACTCTATTATCAGCAGAGGATATCTGTTTCTTTTTAATACGTATGCAATTATTAATCTGCCTACCCTTCCGTTTCCATCTCCGAATGGATGAATCTTCTCAAATTTATAGTGCGCTCTTGCCGCAAGCTCAACAGGGTTCATGGACTTGCTCTTGCCGAACCACCCAATAAATTCCTTCATCAGCTTATTCAAGTCTTGCCAGTCAGGAGCGACATAACTGCCTACTTTTACAAGATAATCCCTTGTCTTTCCTGCAATATCAGCCTTTGTGTCCCTGAAAATCTCTTCATGCCATTGCATTATCAGATTATTGGACAATTCCTTCTTTTCGTTTAATGCTCTGAAAAAGGCTTTTGAATGATTTATAGTTTCCTGCACATCCCTTAATGGCTTGTTGGGGGAAATCTTGTTTTTTATTATTTCCTCGGTTTCCTCCAAAGTGATTGTAGAGCCTTCTATCGCATTGGTGTTGTAGGTGAAGGATATGGAAAGGTCTATCAGCATTTCCTTCTTTACGGAATTTGGGTACCTTTTCCACTCTTTCCGGAAGTTATTTTTTATGCTTTTCAGCTTTTTTATCACATCTTCCATGCATTCTTGCATGAATTTTTCCCTGATTTCCCCTATGTTTTTAGGGATTTCTTTTCCAAGGTATTTTTCCCTGTGCATTACTCTCCCTTCTTTCCTGAAAGAATGCGCCAGATAATAGTAATCCTTGTGCTTGACGATGTTCATAAACTCGGTATACAATTACATTTATTTAAATTTATCGTTTTTTGATGAGAATGTAATTGTATTGGTATATTAAGAAAGATGAAAGAAGAAATGAGGAATTTCCCCTATTTCATTCCACCGAAAACTATTTATAGATATAGTACTTTTAATAATAAAAGTGTAGTACTTTTATTTAATAAAGTATAGTATTAAAATGCCATCAAAAACTGGAATCACAACATACCTTGGATCAAAAGATAAAGAACTTTTTGATAAAGCTGTAAATTTACGCAAAACCAAGAAATCAAAGTTAGCTAAAGAGATCATCAGTCGTTGGTTATTTGATAATAAGTTTTCTATTGAATCTTTAGAGGTATTTGAAAATGTCGTCAAGAAAAAGGAGAAGTAAAGAGCAAATCAGTTTTAACATGTCGCGTATTTTTTCGCGCGGCTCAGCGATGGAGAGATTATTAGAAAAAGCATTATTAGCGGTCGGAATTAAATTCAAAAAGCATTTGTCAATTATTGGAAAACCAGATTTTGTCCTTGAGAGAGATAAGATTGCCATTTTTTGCGACAGCGAATTTTGGCACGGATATAATTGGAATAAAACTAAAAGTGAAATAAAAGTCAGAATACCCTTCTGGATAAAAAAGATTGAAGGGAATATTAAAAGAGATCAAGAAGTAAACATTAAATTGCAGCTTCAAGGATGGAAAGTATTAAGGTTTTGGGGTCATGAAATAAGGAATGATCTTGATAATTGTATTCTAAGAGTAAAAGAAGCTATAACGTATTCAGAAAAAAAATTAAAAAATGAAATAGTAGCGATAGATTTTTTTTGCGGAGTTGGAGGACTTACGCGAGGGTTATTAAATACTGGAATAAAGGTTTTAGCTGGTATAGATATAGATTATACCGCCAAAGAAACATACGAAAAAAATAATCCTGGTTCGGTCTTTATTCCTGAAGATGTTAATAATATACAAGGAAAAGAATTAATTAAAATATTTGGAATAGACAGAAAAAAATCAAAGTTATTATTCGCCGCATGTGCACCATGTCAGCCTTTTTCCAATCAAAATAAAAACAAAGGAGATTGGGACAAAAGAGCAACTCTTCTTTCTCAATTTGCAAGGATTGTCGATGAATGTAAACCAGATTTTTTGTTTGTGGAAAATGTACCAGGTATTTCCAAAAAATACGGAAATTCGACTTATTCAAGGTTTCTTGGAGTCTTGAGAAAGAATAAATATTATTTTGACGTTGACGTTGTAAATGCTAAATATTATGGAGTGCCTCAAAGCAGAGCACGTTTTATGTTAATCGCAACGAAGAAAGGGGAAATCAAACTCCCGGCAAAAATTTATGATGGCAAAAATATTCCATTCAGAACGGTAAGAGACGCTATACAAAAATATCCACCTATTGAAGCTGGAACAGAAAACTCAAAATATCCAAATCATATTGCCAGAAACATCGAACCAATAAATTTAATGAGATTAAAGAATACACCAAAGGACGGAGGCACTAGAGAGTCTTGGCCAAAAGACCTCATACTCAAATGCCATAAATTTCACGCAGGTCACAAAGATACCTACGGAAGGATGTATTGGGACAAGCCAGCACCTACCCTAACATGCAAATGCAACAGTATCAGCAATGGCAGATATGGGCACCCAGTTCAAAATAGGGCAATTTCAATAAGAGAAGCTGCTGCTCTACAAACCTTTCCGGATAATTATGTTTTTGAAGGTTTGCCGACGAGGATTACTGTCCATATAGGAAATGCAGTGCCCGTAAGAGTAGGGGAGGTAATTGGATTGAAATTGGTTAATTTTAACCAAAATAGTTAAAATAAACGATATATTTATATAGGAGCTAAGTCTTGCAAATCCATAGGTGATATGGCATGACGCAACAATCCATTGGAAAAATTGTCTATTATGAATCGACCCCTAGTTTTGGTCAAGTAACATCGTACCTAAATCCAGGAGAGGATGTACGACCAGGTGAGCTCCTTAAGATACAAAACGAGGAAGATAAATGGCTTATAGGTAGAGTTCTTGAAGCAACTGAAATTAATCCCTACGAAGAACCAGAACATACAAATCTTAGACATTTGATGGGATTGCAATCTCAATCAATGAGCGAAGGTTTGCCCCGAAAGTTTCGGGTTGCTTTTCTGGATATATTGGAAGAAGCTGAGGTTGATGGACAGAATGTCAATTTGCATGAACCACATTCACTGGCAAAAGTTGGATCTCCAATATTTCGTGTTGACACTGAGATGTTCACGGATGTGTTGAATCTTATGCCGCCTGATCAAGAAAAAGATGGGTTATCCATAGGCTATGCAGCCGGCAACCAAGCTGCTAAAGTTATTCTGGATCCTGAGAAGATACTACCGCGCCATACGCTAATAGTTGGAGGGACTGGAACTGGAAAAAGTTACTGCAGAGGGGTACTTATGGAAGAGATAAGAAAACTTAATCTACCTCAAATTAATATTGACATTCACGCCGAATACAACAAAGCAACGGAAGAACTTGGAGGCATCGTTCTTGTTCCTGGGCAATCTTTGACTGTTCCTTTATCTTCATTGACCGAGCCAGAAATTCTTGGTCTCATACCGAAGCTGACGGAACTTCAAGAAGATATTTTTAAGGCTGCATATACAGATTTGCGAAGGAGGGGAATACAATTTGATCTTCAAGAATTATTGACAGCTATCGATGAAGCAGGAGAACGTTCTGGTGGAGCGGGAAGAACCATGCATTTGATTACTAGGAGAGTTGAAACATTACGCTCTGTCCGAATAATCGGAGACGGAATTAATTGGAAAGACACTCTTTCTAAATACTTAATCGTTAATATTGATTGCAGAAAACTTGGATATGTGGAATTACAGGCTATAGCAGGTGCTATTGCAAGAGACATAATTCGCCTTAGAGATGTAGACAGCCCACAGATCCCCCCCCTTATCTTATCTATTGACGAAGCCCACATGTTTATTCCAAATACTGCTGATGCTTCTTCTTCATATGTGATTAGAGAAACGATCAGAATGGGAAGGCATAAGGGAATTGGACTTATATTGATGACACAAAACCCAAACGATATTGATAGGAGTTCCATAAAGTTGACAAACACAAGGTTGATATTTTCAATAGAGCAAGACCAGCTTGAATCTTTGAAAGGAGTTTTTGCGGACGCTCCAAAAGACATAATCAACAAACTTCCAAAATTTGAAGTTGGAACTTGCCTTCTTACTGGAAGCAGAGACAGTATCCGCCATTCAACAATCGTAAAAATAAGAAAACGTAAGACAACTCACGGAGGAGTAACTCCGAAAATGCTGGAAACTAAGAGGTGATTTACATGAAAAAAACGCTCCAAGAATACTTGAAAGAGATGATCGGCAAACAATCAGTTAAAGATATGACTATTGAAGAAGTGATGGAAGCGTTAAATAAAATAGAAGTAACTAATGAGTATCCCGCTGTCAGAAAAGCACTTGAAAAACTCGTTGAGAAAGGTTTACTAATAAAAACTCAGAGGAAGGACGGAAAATCAACTTATAGCAATGGTATGCAATCTCTTCTAGGATTTAGTATGAGTGTATTGTCCAAAACGGACATTGACAAAAGAGGAAGAATTGAAGATTTAAAAGATGATATTCTCATTGCACTGGCAAGCCAAATTTTGAGTGATTCAGATAATCAAAAAATGCGGGCAAAATTCAAAGAAATTGCACCCAAACTAAAAGATGAAGATCCTGTAGAGCTTTACGGAGAATTTGCAGTATGGTTAGTAGAAAACTTCAAAAAACATGTAAAAGAATATCTCAACCAATTTCAAATTCCTCCTAGGAGATTTGAAAACGAACAAATATTAAATAAAATTCAACGTCTTAGCAGAGTCATCTATAACAGACAGTTTGGGATTACATTTGATGCATTCAAGCTCAACTATTCAAGGAATGGAGAAGATATTGTATATGAGGCCGCGGCAATAAAGAAACAACTGAAAAAAAGAATTGTCGGAAAAACGTTTCTGGAAAAAATTGAGGTCGAAGGTAATCAGGTTTCATTCAGAGAAACTGGTACCGATGCTTCAGTACAAAAAATGATGGCAGGAGAGATAGCTCCAGCATCGCTGGAAAGAAACTCCCCTATTGCGGTAATTACGGCAGTTTCGGTAATTTTTGACTTAATCTCTCAAAAACTTGTTTCCAGGGAAGCAGATCCTGAACCCAAAGATTGGACAACCTATTCAACACAAGAAGCATTGTCAAAAGGATTATTGATCCCACCGTTGGTTTACATAGAAGACCCAAATATGTGGGAAAGAACTCTGGAAGCATCAATGGATCTTAGACTGTACAATAAAGATTTGGAATGTTTTGGGATTAGAAAAGACGGTCAACGCACCGACATCATATTCCGCGACGGTCGTATATTCCCTCTTGAACATCGTTTTGAAGATTATATTGACGGGGGCCATCATGGGGAATTTGTCCGATGGGCGATGACTGCATTTAGGCAAATGGTATCACGAGTAGCAGATAGTGATATTACCACTTATTGCGGAGTTGTTAAACTGCCAAGAATAGAGTTTATGTCTCCGTTGATTTTTTGGTACATGATCTACAAAAAAAATATTTGGAATGATCTTGACCCAGAAACGGCTTATCGTTATGTACTAAACCCTCCCATCTCAGATAATGGAGTAATACTCCAATTATTCTCCTCATTGGCAAAAGAACTTCGAGACAACGATCTTTGGATGACGTGCAAATGTATCAGATTGCTGAAAGATTCTTCAGAAGAAGAATATTCATTTAATGGTAATTTTAATACCCCAGATGAACTACAAAAACATCTGGAGGCTAATGTGAAAAGAAAAGGACTACCTTATGACGTAAGCGAATATGCGGAACTATGCTTTAAGGCTTCTGTTGCCTCTTTTTATATCTGGAAAAGCCATATGCACAATATGGGAGAAGACTCTTTGTTTACATTACCGCGTTATGAAATAATGCTAAGTCATCAGAAGCTAGAAGATCTTGGTAATTTAGAAAAACATGTCAAAAGAGTAGCTAAAGCAATAATTGATCCGAGAACTTTGGAGATTTATACCGATCTTTTCATGAACGAGAGCAGGATAATTTTACCTGGAGTAATCCAAATGGCACATCAATTCTCTCATGACGTCGGAGTGTTGTACAAAAAAGATTTTATGGCGTTCCTTTTTAGGGCTCTAGTAGAACTCAAATCCAAAAGAGCAAAGGGGGTAGCGGCGACGTGATTATCTTATGCTAAGATTCTTTATTAATTTTTTCATCTATGTGTTTATATGCAATGCTGATTAATCATACTTCTCGCCCCCACCTCTACTCATACCTCAACGCATCCACCGGCTTCAGCTTTGATGCCCTCCTAGCCGGCAAAAATCCTGCTGCTGCTCCAACCAAAAGAGAGAAAACTAAACATCCAATAATCAAAGCAAGCGGATAAGCCGGCTTCAAAAGTGCAAACCCGGAAGCAGCAGCAATTGAGCCTCCAATGCTTGATATGAAATAGCCAAGCAGCACTCCAAGAATTCCTCCAATCAGCCCAATCAATCCGGCTTCAACTACAAAGATAAGAAGAATGTCATTGTTCCTTGCGCCTATCGCCTTCATGACTCCAATCTCCTTTGTCCTTTCGAGTATTGCAGTGTACATGGTGTTCATTATGTTCACGAAAGCGACAACAAGTGACACTAAAGCAATAAGCACGAGCATCCCGTTAATCACGTTTATTATTGTAGTAAAAGTTGCAAGTGCATCCTCAAAAGTCTGCACAAAAAAATTCTCCTTTCCTCCCTCCTGGCCTTTGAACTTCCTCAGCCTTTCTTCCAGCCTGGAGGCAAGTTCAGACGGCTTAACCCCTTTTTGGGAGCTAATCATCACAAACCCAAATTTGTCCTTTGAATTAGGATATAGGCTCTCGAATGCTTCGCCTGTCACATAGATGTTTGTGTCGTCCTGCGGATTTCCGACTTCCTCATAAAACCCGATTACTTCAAATCGCCTGCCGTTGAGCTCAACTTTGTCCCCTACATTTACCGCATTCCTGAAGATTTTGTCATCAAACTGGTAGTTGTACCCGAGAGTTGCCTTGTCATCATCCCCTTTCTTGAGCTGCCTGCCCTTTATGATTTTTATTGAAAAAGTCTCCTCTATGAAGTCAATTTTGGAAGTGTCCATTCCTGAGACAAAATAGAACCTTTTTTGGTCATTGTATTTTATCTCGGCAACCTTGAAGTACATCCCGACAAGCTCATCAACCCCCTTCATCTTGCCCATGAAATCCACATCATCCTTTGAAAGGAAAAAATTTTCGTCAGTTCCGGGCGCCCCAACGCCCCTTGCCTGCACAAACAGCTTGTTGCCCCCTGATTCCTCTGCCAGCTGGTTGACATACTGCTTTATTCCTATCCCAAAGCTCAGCAATGCAAATATGGCCGTTATTCCTATGAGTATTGAAAGTATTGTCAATCCGCTTCTCAGCTTTCTTTTCCTGAAATTCTGCAGCGCATACTTAACTTCATAAATATTCATTTTGCAGCCCTCAGCGAATCAACAGGATTCAGCTTGCTGGCCCTGTAAGCCGGCAGCACTCCGAACATTGACCCTAAAAGGAACGAGATTGAAAGCGCCAAAAAAATCAGCCATAATGGAATACTTGCTTGTATCAAATCAGAGCCTAGAAATATTCTGCCTAAGGCAGATACACCATACGCTAAAGACATTCCGATAATAAGGCCGATTATTCCTCCGACCATTCCCAAAAATCCGGATTCAATAAAAAAAATAGTAAATATTGCCGAATTTTTTGCTCCAATGGATTTCATTATGCCTATCTCTTTTGTCCTCTCTAAAACAGAAGTGTACATTGTGTTCATTATTCCGATGCCCCCGACAGCAAGGGAAATTGCAGCTATGATATACACAAAAAGCTGCACCGCAAACAAGGTTGAATTCAGCGCTTCAAGAGTCTGCTGCGGGCTTTGCACTTGGAAATCCTCTTCCCCCTTTTCCACATTCCTTTCCTTTCGAAGCAATTCCTCCATATTGGATTTTATTTCAGCAATCCTTGATTGATCTTTCACTTTGACTGCTATGACGTCAACTTTCTCTTTTTCAGTTCCGAGAATATCTATCATTGAACCTTCATTCATGAACACGTTATTGTCAAAAACGAAGCTGCCTTTTTTCTCAAGAATCCCGACAACCTCAAAAGTAATGTCTTTTACCAGGATCCTGTCTCCAACCTTGACGCTTTTTCCGAATTCATCATCCTGCTTGAAATCGTTTCCAATCACCACTTTTCTGCTGTCGCCATTTTTCAAAAGCCTTCCGTCCTCGACTTTTAGGTTCACCATAGTTTCAAATATCTTGCGCGTTTCCCCTTCAGGAACCGAGATGACAATTACTATCTTCTGCTTGTCATTGAATTCAATAGTTGATGATTCAAGGTACCTTGCAAATGATGATTCCACCCCATTGACTTTTTCAATCTTGGGAACCAAATCATCGCTCAGCGGATTGGACACTGCGCTGCCCGGCGGCCCTGCGAAAGCCAATCCTGATGCCTGTACGCTGAGCACATCAGGCCCCAAAAAGCCGAACTGCGACATTATTGCCAGCCTGAGCCCTTCCCCAAGCCCAATCAAAGAAACAACTGCAGCTATCCCTATAAATATGCCTATCATGGTCAGCCATGACCTGAGCCCCCTGTTTCTCAGGTTTTTCAGCGAAAAAACTGCGTAGTCTTTTAGCATTATCCCCTTAATCAAAAAATAAATAAAAAATTTTAATTATGTTTCTTTTTCTTTTTCCACATCCTGTACCCGAAAAATCCTGCAGCTGCAAGGATTATCAGCACAATCCATGTAAAGCTGCCGTTCTTTTCAGCAAGCCCGAGCTTTTTTGCTTCGGAAGAGCTGTAAAGCGGAAGCTCCAGGTTGACTATGCTCTTGTAGTTCTTATTGTTTGCATCCTTGTATTCAACAGTCAATGGCAGCATTATTTTTTTATCAGAAGTGCCCTCAATATATAATTTGAAATCAGCTGTCTCATAGTCATCTGAGTCTATGTTGCCGATGTAGACCTCATATGGGGATATTATCCTGTACCTTGAGCTGTTGGCAAGCCGGACATTTACAAACTTCATGTCAGGCAGCCCCTTGTTAACTATCTTCACGGTTATCTCTCCTGTAGTTTTTGCCTTGTATATTGTTGTTGAGCCTATTCCGACCGAGACATCGGGCTCCCCTCCCACAACAACAGTCACAAAATTGGACTTGGAAAAATTCCTGCCCAGTGAATCAGAATACCTCAGGCTGACCGGTATCTTGTAAGTCTTTGATGCAGCGTCAGGATCCACGAGAAGCTCAAGCTCGATTGATTTGGAAGATTGCGGCTCCATGTATGAAATAACTTTCTCATTTGTTGAGCCAATCGGGGAAAAAGGGATTGTCTCGTCATTTTTCCCAAGATCAAGCACTACCTTGATGTCTTTGAGCAGCGAAGTCGCATAATTTTTAAGCAGTATTGTTAGCTTTGCTTTCGAGCCCGGCTCCACTACAGAAGGCTCTGCAACGAACTTGTCCACTGAGATTATTGCGTCATGGCTCTGCACTTTTATCCTTAAATTTTCCAGCGTTACCCAGGTGTCAAACCCCTCGCTTTGGTACCTCACCTTTATCTTGTAGTTTCCGTCAGCAGTGTCTTGGGCAACCTTGAGCCTGTACCTCACTATAACATTCTGCTTCCCGTCCTGGGAAGTCCCGATTATGCCTACGGATTTTGATGCGCTTTCTCCCGGAACCAAAGAAAACGGGTATTCCGGCACAATCTCAAACAGCACATCATGCGCAATTGTCCCGTTATTCTCTAATTTGAAGCTGGCCTCGACTTCTTTGCCAGGCTCGACAGGGTCAGGATCCTGCATTGATATGCTGACGCTTAAGTCAGGCACCTTGCCAAAATATTGTGTGTTGACTGCTGCAACAGCAAGCCCAACGCTCAAAACAAAAACAACCAGCCAAACCAATTTTTTCATGTTTATCAACTCCTTGTGGATTTTATTATTTTGCCGTCTTTCAAAAACTCTATATGCTCTGCAACTTTTGCGAGGTTTTGATCATGAGTGACCATAATAATTGTTTTGTTTTCTTCATGGTGCAGCTTTTCAAGAAAATCAAGCACATTAGCGCCGGTTTTGCTGTCAAGGTTTCCTGTGGGCTCATCTGCCAGTATCACATCCGGGTCATTTGCCAGGCTTCTGGCAATTGCAACCCTCTGCTGCTGCCCGCCGCTTAATTCAGACGGCTTGTGGTTCATCCTGTCTCCAAGGCCGACAAGGTTAAGGAGCTCTCCGGCTTTTTTCATCCTTGCATCCTCCGGGATTCCCTGGAATATCATCGGCAGCATCACATTTTCAATTGCAGTCAGCGTAGCCACAAGATTGAACTGCTGGAAGATAAACCCGATTTTTCTGCCCCTTATCTGGGCAAGCTCGGATTCTCCAAGCTTGGATATATCGTGGCTGTCCAGAAAAATTTTCCCTTTTGTGGGGACATCCAGGCATCCAATCATGTTGACTGCCGTCGATTTGCCGGAGCCTGAAGGCCCCATTATGGCAACAAATTCCCCCTCTTGTATGTCAAGATTCAATCCCTGCAGGGCATTAACTTCTACATGCCCCATCCTGTATGTTTTCCATACATTCTCCAGCCTTATTACTGATTTTTTCATTTGACTGCCTTAAGTTTCTTGACGGCACTTTTCAATATTGACTTGATTTTTTTCCTGTCTTTGCCGGCTGAGTAGAGCTCAAATATTGTCGCGCGAAATTCGTTGAGCTCAGGATGCAGCTCTTTGAATGGAAGCTGGCCTTTTTTTAGGCTGTTGAATATTTCGAGCATGAAATTCAATTCCCTTTTGTCAGTTATCTTTCCAAATGCATTCCACATGGCAATAAGCCTGTCAACAAGCGTATTTTTTGACTTGTCAATCAGGGCAAGGTGCCTTTTCCCCTCCTTTGTCAGGAAATAGAGTTTTTTCCTTCCCTGCAATTCAACCTCGACAAGTTTTTCTTTCAGAAGTTTCTCAAGAAGAGGGTAAATCGAGCCGAAGCTAGGCTTCCATGCGCCTGTTTGCTTTTCAATCTGCTTTATCAGGTCATAGCCCGACATCCTGCCTTTTGCCAGGATTTTCATCACAATCAGTCTCAGGTAGCCGTGCATCATTGTACATCCTCAATATATCGAATTCGCTGCAACGAAATTGCTAATGCAATTTCGAGCATTCGAAAACACTATATCGTTTTCGATGTAAAGAAATTGCCAGAGCAATTTCTGACCTCGGAATCTATCGATTCCGATGTATCGGTAACGATATATTAATATTTAAATGTTTGTGTTTATAGTTTGAAGTGCAACTTTCATTGCCTATTCACAACATCATCATTATTATAATAAATTTTCAAAAAGTTTTAAATATGCAGCTTTGTTCGCATTTTTGATGAAGCCTCAAAAAGAAAAGAAGAAAGTTGGCCTGATGATTTTTTTGGTAATAATAATGATAGGCACGTCTTTCAGCTTCATATTCTACGGGTTTTCCCCGTCAAGCGAAAAATCAAGGTATGGGGAATTTTCATTCACTTTCATGCCTGCCCAGGGAATATGGGCTGCAAAGATAAATGAAAAGCAGGCTGCTTTCAGCTTTTTGCCGGATGAAGTCAAAGACATTCCCTCAGGAAACTCTGCCAAGGCATTGCAGAATAAGTTCGAAATAGATTCAACTTACGACCTGAACAGCACTTACAGGGAAGCAATTGCGCTTGCCCAGCACCAGATGGGCTTGACTTTGGCAAATTTCAATGTTTATGTAAGGAAAGGATTCACATCAAACAGCACATTCAGCCTTCCGATAATAACATGCGGTGACTCGACATCAAATGTGCCGGTAATCTATTTCAGGCAGGGGAATTCAACAAAAATTCATCTGGAAGGAGACTGCATAATAGCTGAAGCCGATGCCAATGCTGAGTTTATCAGAGTTAAAGACAGGCTGCTGTACGGGATGCTCGGTGTTATAAATGATTGATTCTAAAAAAAAGCTGGATATACTGAAAGGAAGCTTTGAATCAGAAGTCATTAACAAAGAGGAATATGAAAAGTGGAAGGAAAAGCTTGAGCCGGATGTCAAGGAATTTGACAAAAAAATCGAATATGCAATCAAAGAGCCTGAAGAAGAGCCAAAAAAATCGTCTGACAAGGCGTTATTCATCGCCGTCTTGGTAATCCTGGTGCTGCTTGCCTTAGTACTTTCTTTTAGCGTGATTTACAAGCAGCAGCCAAAGACTTTGGAAGACATGCATGTTTCCAACCTTAAAGGGAAGCTCAAGCCTGAGCAGGGCTATGTCTACAAGGGAGTGTACAGCTTTGTAACTCTCGATAATCTGTGGTACACTCAGATTACATCTCCAAAAGGGACAAAAGTATACAGCCTTGCCCTGAGGTATTCCCCGAAAGATTTGAAGGATATTGTGATAGAGGGCCAGCTTGACAGCAATTTGTTCAACAGCCAAAGCGAATTTTTTGTGACATTTAATCCTACAGGAAAAGAATTTTCATTTGTCGGGCTGGCCGTGGCTGACTTTAACACCCACATGTCGAAAGTATTCGAGAAAAAGCCAATTGCAGCATGTGACAGGAACGAAACAGAGCCATGCATGAGCCGCCCTATAGTGACCTGCGAAGACAAGGACAAGCTGGTCCTTTACATAAAGGAATCTGACAGGTTCAGGACATATTACAACGGCAACTGCATTGTTGTTGAGGGAAATGGCCTTGACTTGGTCAAAGGCGTTGACAGGGTACTGTACAATCTTTACAATATAATGGAAGAGGAAGAAGTTTGAATGGAACACTATTACTCAGAAAAGCAGAAATCGCCGTTAAATCTAAAAAAAATAAGTCAGAATATTAAAGGTGTTGAGCTGGAATTCTATACTGCTTCCGGAATTTTCTCAAAAGAAAAGATTGACAAAGGGACATTGATATTGGCAGAGAACATGGCTGTTAAGCAAAACAGCAAAGTTCTTGATATAGGATGCGGCATCGGGATTCTTGGAATTGCCGCCGCTAAAATATTTGATGCAGATGTTGTAATGGGCGACATCAATGAAAGGGCCGTGATGCTGGCTGAAAAAAACGCCAAATTAAACAATGTGGATGCTGATGTTTGCCAAGGCAGTTTATATGAAAAGATAAAGGGCAATGATTTTGAGGTTATACTCTCAAACCCGCCTCAGGCAGCGGGAAAGGATGTTTGCTTCAAGCTGATTGAAGGCTCAAAAAGCCATCTGAAACACGGGGGGAGCCTTCAGCTGGTTGCAAGGCACAACAAAGGCGGAAAAACTCTGAGCAAAAAAATGGAAGATGTTTTTGGCAATGTAAAGGCAATCGCAAAGAAGTCAGGATACTGGGTTTATTTGAGTGTGAAAAATTAAAAAAATAAACAAATCAAGCGTTTATGGCATCCATAACATCTGCCGAAATATTATTTTTCTCGAATCCGCCGTTTCTCAATTTTTCCAAAGCTAGTTTTGCCGCTTTTATCCCGCTCAAGAACATCCCTCCAAATATCGGCCCCATTCTTGGCAATCCGGCAACAGAGTTCGCTGCCATCCCTCCAACAATCAGGTTTGGAAAGACTTCTTTTGTGTTTTGGACTGTTGCAATCTCGCCTTTTTCAACCCACATTGAGCCTTCGTGCCCTACAAATCCACCCTTGATTTTTGCAATTTTTTCATTCACAATTCTGCATACCTCAGCATTGTGCCCAGTGGCATCGATTACAATCTTGCTTTCTATGCACAACGGGTCAACACATTCTGCTGTAAGATGGGCGACTTGAGTCCAGTTAATAACAACCCCATGCAGACCATCCTCCCTGTAAATAACATCCTGCACCTTTACAGAATTAAGCATTTTAGCTCCATGCTCAAATGCCTGCGCAAGCAACTTAGCTGTTACGTAATAACTATCAGCAATATACAAATTTCCTTGTTTTTTCATTTTTATTCCAAATGCTTCCAGAAATTTATTTGCTGGCTCCTCAACAACTATTTTAGGAAACAGCATTCCTCCCTGCCACATTCCGCCTCCGGCTTTTATGTCTTTTTCAATAATTAAAGTCTTTACACCTTCCCTTGCCAATAACAATGCTGCTGTCGCTCCAGCCGGACCTCCCCCCACAACCACAACATCGCATTCAGCATATTCAGAAAAATCCTTCATGAAATTTTCAATAATCGCCCTTGTAACATCAACTTCTCTTATTTTGCTGCCCATCATTTAAAAATCACCCCGAAAACCAGTTTTTCTTTATGCTTTAAATAATTTGCGGGGAACATTTAAATATGGCACTTAATTCCTGAAAACCATGATATCTGAAGTGTTTGAAAAAGTAAGAAGCAGCAAGCCTCTAGTGCACCACATAACTAATTGGGTTACAATCTACGACTGCGCTAATATGACAAGGGCGTTTGGAGCGCTGCCTGTCATGGCCCATGCAAAAGAAGAGTCGGGAGAAATGGCATCAATCGCCTCTTCATTGGTGCTGAACATAGGTACCTTGACCCCTGAGCTTGTTGATTCTATGATTATGGCGGGAAAGAGTGCTAACAAAAAAAATATTCCCGTTATACTGGATGCAGTCGGCGTCGGCGCGACAAAGCTGAGAGACAACGAAGCTTTAAGAATCCTGAAAGAGATAAAAGTTGACATAATAAAAGGCAACTCTTCAGAGATTGCCAGGCTTGCAGGCATGGATGTAACGACAAGGGGGGTTGAATCCACAAATGTAGAAGCTGACCTTGTTGAAGTTGCAAATGGATTGGCCAACAAGAAAAACTCAACAGTTGTAATAACCGGAAAGCAGGATATTGTGACAGACGGCAAAAAAGTTTATTTAATAAACAACGGCCATGCAATGATGGGCTCGATAGTGGGAACTGGCTGCATGGCAGCATCAATAATCGGGGCTTTTGCAGGAGTTGAAAAAGACTATGCAAAGGCGGCAGCGTATGCCTTGGCTTCTTTTGGCATTGCAGGCGAGCTTGCTGCCAAAAAATCGAAAGGCCCTGGCACTTTCAAGGAAATCTTCTACGATGAAGCATACAATCTCGATGCGCGAAAAATCAGCCAAATGGCAAAAATTGAAGAGCATTGATTTTTATTTCATAACGGATTCCGGCCTGAGCAAAAAAGGAATCCTGAGTGATGCGCAGGAAGCCATAAATGCAGGCTGCAAAATAATCCAATACAGGGAGAAAAATAAAAGCCAGCTGCAGGAAGCTCTTAAGCTGAAAAAAGTCTGCAAAAAGAATGGTGCAATATTCTTAATCAATGATGATGTTTGGCTGGCAGTAGCTGCAGATGCTGATGGGGTTCATCTCGGGCAGGAAGATGCCGATTACCTTGTTGCAAGAAAAATGCTCGGCGCCAAAATAATCGGATTGACAGTCCACAATGCTGAAGAGGCAATTGAAGCCGAAAAAATTGGAGCTGACTATGTAGGATTGAGCCCAATATTCATGACTTCAACAAAAAAAGACGCAGGCAGGCCATGCGGAATTAGCATGATAAAAAAAGTCAGAAAAAACACAAGCCTGCCCATTGTGGCAGTCGGAGGCATAACGAAGCAAAATGCAGCCGAAGTGATGCAAGCCGGGGCTGATTCTGTTGCAGCCATCTCTGCGGTCTTGCCGGGGAATGTAAGAAAAGAAGTTTCAGATTTTATAAGGATTATAAAAAACAGCAGGAAAAAATCATAGTTCTTTAATCCCGTCTTTTGTCACAGCCGTCAGCCTTACCCCGACTCCAAGCTTAAGCAGCGCAGACAAGATTGCCATGTGTTCTTTTCCGCTTCCGGAAACGAGGTTTAGTGCAACCTCAAAATCAGCAATCCTGCCTTTTAACCCATTTTGTATGTCATTGATAAGCGCGGAAACTGGCTTTTTAAAATCCACAACTACAAAATCAGCATCTTTTTCAGTTTTAAAACTTTGCCTGCCAAATTCGTTTGTAACCAGGAATATTTTTTTCCAGTCTCCGTCATTAATCAGCCTTGCAACATGGTTCCAGCTTTTTTCCCCTGCTGAAAGGCAGGCAACTAAATCAGTCATAGTTTATTGGAGTAAAAGAACGTATATTAATATGTTTTGGCACAAAAAATAATAGCCAACACATAGCTATTTTTTCTGATTTCCCTTCTTAAAAAACCTTACCGCAATCCATGCTAAAGCTGCTGCCGCTGCATAAGGCAGCGCCACAAAAATCAGCTTAAGCAGGCTGTTTATGCTTGCAATTAAGCTGCTTACAAGCTCTGAAAATTTGACAAATACAATGTCGGCATACTCGGATCTCTTCTCATTTAATGAAGCGTAAACTGTAGAATATTCGACGCGCTGGCTGGCATTCTTTAGCGAGTCCTCCAGATATTTTATCATTCTTTCCTGCTCAAATATCCTGTCGCTCAGCTGCAATTTATCGGCAATTAAAGTGGCTTCCTCGTACATCTTTTTGTACCTTTCGAGCTTCTGCTTTTCAGCATCGATTTCAATCTGAAGATTTTTGTAAGAAGCAGTTATATCTTCTGCATTTTCATTAAATGATTTTACCTCTCCAATCCCTTTTAGCTGTGCTACAACATCATTGTATTTCTTGCTGTCAACTTTTATTTGGTAGGAGCCGCCGTAATATGACTTCCATCCTGAATCATATTTATTGACATTTTCGTTTAAAAGATAAGAGCCGCTCGACCTTACTATGGACTTTAGCTTTGATTCTGCATCGCCAAACCTTCCAGTTGGAGTTTCAATCGAGATGCTTGATGATTTTGTTATCTTTCGGTCTGAAACATCCGGCGCAAAGTCCTCCTGGATGCCAACAGGTGGCAAAAATCCATAGCCTGCTCTTGAATAGGAGGCATCTGCAGCCATAAATTTTTCTGAAACAACACCTGCAGGCAGCATGGGTATGTTCCCGCCTTTTAGAAATACAATTACGGCCAATACCAGAATCAGCATTAGCCAATTCTCTTTTATTTTAACCAGTTGGTCCTTCATTGTCATTTTGGTTTACTCTGTTGGTAAACAACCCATATATAAATATTTGGCCATGGCTTCAAATTGGCTTGAAGTTATGTCAGTCTTTCCTTTGCTTTATAAGGCTTGCAATGAAAAAAGCTGATAGCGCAAAAACAGCCCCTGCAAAAAACCACATTGCAATGTTTGGCTCATTTATTCTTCCGGCTTCCATAAATGCAGCCGGCGCTGCGGCAGCTTTTTCCATTACCATAGGCTGCTCACTTTGAGCCATTATTGGAAAATTCTTTGAAAACAGGCTTATTGCCAAGGCTGCGCCGCTTGCTATCAACAATGCCGGCAGCAGGCTTTTCAGTTTTTCCTTTAAGCCAAAAGTGCTTTTTGGGGCTATTATTATGTACTTGTTTGCAAGCTTGTAATGCTTCACTTCCTTGCCTTTCTTGCTGTAATGGAATTCTTCCGCTGAAATCAGTCCGGCATCCCCAAGCTGCTTCAAATTATAATGCACTGTGGAAACCGGCAATCCAATCCTTTCAGCAAGATCCATTTCTGTCGCCTCTTTTTCAGCCAGGTAATCAAGTATCTTCCTGCAGCTTTCGTTTGAGACTGCCTGGGCGAGCTTTTTTGCCTTGTCCTCCTGCAACGAAACCAACAAAAACGACTGTTTTGCCATCAACAGCATCAATTTATAGCCTTATAAATACCTTTCCTTAATTTCAAAATGGATTGAAGCTATCACTTTAAAACAATAGTTTTAATAATTATCAAGAATTACAAAACAAAATGCCACTGATAACTTTCGGGGAAATAATAGACTTGATTGCCATGACATTTTTTGTAGGCTATATCTTTGCAGACATGATTCCAATTAGGAGAGAGAGCTATGACCCGCTGCAGCATTACAAAAAAAGATTTGATTTTGAAGGCCTGAAGTTTGCGGTTATGGCAACAGCGCCTGCAATTATTCTGCACGAACTGGCGCATAAGTTTGTTGCGCTTGGATTTGGGCTGGATGCAGTATTTTACGCCTTTTACAGAAGCACATTCACTTTGATGCTCGGGGTATTCACAGTCATCGCAAAGCTGACAGGATTCGGCTTCATGTTTTTTGTTCCTGGCTACGTCGGAATAAGCGGCAACGGAACAAATCTGCAGTTTGCACTGGCTGCGTTTGCAGGGCCATTTGTCAATCTTGTTTTATGGATTGTACCCTTGTACCTGCTTAAAAATAAGCTGTATAAGAAGAAGCACTATCTTATCCTAATCTTGACTCAAAAAATCAACATGTTTCTTTTCATCTTCAACATGCTCCCAATCCCGGGTTTTGACGGATACAAGGTTTTTATAGGATTGATAAGGAGTTTTACTTGACAATTTAATCTCTTGTAGGTCATTTATCCAATCTTTCAACCATTTCAAAAGCCTTCAGCCCGATTTCCCTGACATCTTTGGGAATGTAATCTTTGTCCAGCCCTTCCTTTGCTAACCACTTAAATCCCTTTAATTCATCGTTTATCTTGATATTTTTATTTTTGGCTTTGCAAACATAAAAAAAGCAGCAATGATTATGGTCTCCTGCAGAATGAACATTCACATGGAATGGAACTGCCAGATTATTTTTTACATTTCCACCCATACCAGTCTCATTTTTATTCAAAGTAACAGCATCAACCCCCGTTTCCTCCCTTATCTCCCTTAAGAGCGCATCATCGGGAGTTTCATCCAGATTTATATGCCCTCCAACAGGAAGCCACAAGTTCAGCTTTTTATGGTGGACAAGAAGAACCTTGTTTTTGCGGAAAATAAATCCAGCTACAACCAAATCCGTTTTCATTAATCCACCAAATAGATTTTATTCAAATACTTTTAAACATTAGTCAAAAACTAAGTAAGAAGTATTATCGTCCAAATTAAAAATTTAACTACTTTTACCTCTTTCACAAGAGATGGAACTACCGAAAAATATTTAAAACTATCTTTCCCTTATATGAAAATAATTAACAGCTTCGGTATCATTAATAAATACTGCCGCCTTCAGGAGCGGTTTCTGGCGCCTCACTGGGTCCTATTTCAGCAGGTGTTTCTTCTGTTATGGCTCCATTTACAATAGTTTCGTTCGCTGTTTCATTAATCACAGGCATCTGTGCTGCGCTCTCATCCGGAATGCCTTCAGCTTCTCTAACCCCCTTTGTGCAGCTTATTGCTAACACTCCTACAAGAGCCAATAAAAATAAGCTTAAAATTTGATTTCTCATATGTTTCACCAATCACAAGGAGAGCAATACAGTTTTATTAAATATAGGTGCATATTATGCAAACTGGAGAATATTTGTATTATCCAAGACATCCAATATACTAAATTATACTGTAATACTTTCAATATAGAAAATTAATAATCTTCATTCACTAAACCATAAATTATAAATAAAACTTGTTGCATTTCCAATTAATGCACTCAATTAATTTTTACAATGCCAGTTCTGAGTTTGTTGTTGTGAAGCAGCATGCTGCACAATTTAATTTCTTGAATAGGGGGAATTAAAATGACCAAGTATATCATTGTTGCCGGCGGAGTAATGAGCGGCGTCGGAAAAGGCGTCACAACAGCCTCTATCGGCAAAATTCTGCAGGAGCATGGTTATAGGGCAACAGCAATAAAAATTGACCCTTACCTTAATTACGATGCGGGAACTTTAAGGCCCACTGAGCATGGCGAAGTCTGGGTTACAGATGACGGGGGCGAAATTGACCAGGATCTTGGCACTTATGAAAGATTCCTGAACGCAGACATTCCGAAAAAAAACAACATAACCACGGGCCAAATCTATAAAACAGTTATTGACAAAGAAAGGCAGGGAGAATATCTTGGCCAGACAGTGCAATTCATTCCCCATATTCCTGACGAGATTAAGAAAAGGATAAAAGAAGCCAGCAACAGCTATGATTTTGTTTTGGTTGAAGTGGGCGGCACAATAGGGGATTATGAAAACATACCTTTTTTGTTTGCCATGAAAAGCCTTGAAAGAGACATCGGAAAGCAGAATCTGAGCTATGTTCTTGTCACTTACCTTCCGATTCCGAGCCATATTGAAGAGATGAAAACTAAGCCGACCCAGCAGGCGATAAGGCTGCTAAGCGAGTCCGGCATATTCCCTGATTTTATCATATGCAGGGCAAAAAAGCCATTGGATGTTGTCAGGAAACAAAAGATTGAGACATATGCAAACATAATCTCAGACCACGTCATCTCTGAACCAGATATAGAAACAGTCTATCAGATACCGCTTGACCTTGAAAAGGAAAAGCTTGGTGAAAAGCTGCTTAAGGAATTTGGCATGAAGTCAAAAAAGCAGCCATACTGGGGCGATTGGAAAAAATTGGTTGATAACATACTGAACCCTGCAAAAACAGTAAAAGTGGCAATAGTTGGGAAATACATCGACATAGGCGACTACAATCTGGCAGATTCATACATTTCAATAAACCAGTCTTTGCTTCATGCAGGGGCGTCATTGAATACAGGAGTCGAAATCAATTGGCTTGATTCAAAATCATTTGAAAATAACAAGAAATCACTGAATGAGCTGAAAAATTATGATGGCATTATTGTGCCTGGCGGATTCGGCGCTTCCGGAGTTGAAGGAAAAATAAGCGCGATAAATTTTGCTAGAACCAGCAAAATACCTTATCTTGGCCTGTGCTATGGGCTGCAGCTTGCCGTTATTGAGTTTGCAAGAAATGTCTGCGGCCTGAAAGATGCGCACACCACTGAAATTAACCCAAAAACTTCAGCTCCGGTAATAGATGTCCAGCCGGCCCAAAAGGAAATCCTCGAGAAGAGCATGTTTGGCGGAACAATGAGACTCGGGGCATATGCCGCTGTTTTAAAGGAAAAGAGCCAGATATTAAAGCTTTACGAGGAAACCGGAAGGCTAAAGGAAGACGAAAAAAGAATCAGCGAATTGCAAAAAGACAGGAGCCAGGCTTTCAGATTGGGGATTATTGATAAAAATAAGAAGATTGTTTTGGAAAGGCACCGACACAGATACGAGGTTAATCCAAAATATGCTGATTTGCTTGAGAAAAACGGCATTGTATTTTCAGGGCATTACGAAAGGCTTGACAGGACAAAGCTGATGGAATATATCGAGCTGCCAAAAAATGGATATTTTATCGGCACGCAGTCCCATCCAGAATTCAAGTCAAGGCTTGGAAACCCGTCTCCTTTGTTTTGGGGATTTGTAAATGCATGCAGGAAATAATCACATTGCAAATCCGATATCATAACATTTATTAAGCGTTATTTATTCTCAGCAGCTTTGGTGGTTCATTTTGGAAGAGCAAAAATCCGGGCAAAAAAAATCAATAAAGCATGCCTTGTTTGAAATCTACGACAAAAAGTACAGGCTATTGCTTATTATCCCTCTCCTGATGTTTTTCCTGTCTTTAGTGCAGATTGGCTATCAGATATACACAACAGGGGATTTTGTAGACAAGGACGTTTCATTGAAAGGCGGCGTGACAGTAACTATACCTTTCAATCAAAATGTTGACACAGGCAATATTGAAAATCAGATTTCTTCAAACTTCAGGAATAACGACATTTCTGTCAGAATTTTGAGGAGTGCTGGAACCGTTGCCGGAATATTAGTCGAGGCAGACATAAATGGAAATGACAAAGCCCAGGTTGAAGCCCTGCTTAATGCAGTTGAATCATCTCTGAAAATTGACTTAAGCAAAATTGATTACGGCATTGAAATAATAGGCTCTTCGCTTGGCTCAAGCTTCTTTAAGGAGTCCTTGATAGCGTTGGCAGTTGCATTTTTGTTCATGGGAACAGTTGTCCTTATTTATTTTAGGTCATTGGTTCCGAGTGCAGCCATCATTCTTGCTGCTTTTTCTGACATGATAGTCACATTGGCTGTGGTAAACATTCTCGGTGTTAAAATAGGAACAGCCGGAATTGCAGCATTCCTAATGCTGATTGGCTATTCTGTTGACACTGATATTCTGCTGACAGTAAGGGTGCTGAAAAGAAAGGAAGGCACTGTAATGGACAGGATAATAAGCTCGATAAAGACAGGAATGACTGAGACAATAACTGCAATTGTTGCAGTCACAGTTGCAATGCTGGTGACTCAATCTGAAGTCATAAGGCAGATCATGCTTATCCTGCTTATAGGGTTGATAGCGGACATTTTCAATACATGGATACAGAATGTAGGCCTGTTGAGGATACACATTGAAAGAAAAGCGAAAAAAGGCATCCAAATATGAACCATAAAATCAAAAAATTGCTCACAAACTGGAGAATACTGCTGCTGGCATCATTCATAATAATCTCGCTGATAGCCATCCACCCGACATTAAGCGAAGGAGTTGCCATAAGGAGCGTGCTGACAAACAGCACTGCAAGCAATGCAGGCATCCAGCAGCCAAAGCCGAACATACAGCCTGTTGCAAGGGAAAAGATAATCTCGGTAAATAACAAGCCTGTGAAAGATGTGGAAGAGTATTACAGGCAGATTTCAGCAGCCGGGCTAAACAGGACAATCACAGTCAAAACCACAAAAGGCTCGTACAGGATTTTAATCAATGAAAAAGACATTGGATTAAGGGTTTATGATGCTCCAGCAACAAATGTAAGGAAAGGCCTTGATTTGCAGGGCGGCACAAGAGTTCTTCTTCAGCCGGAAATCAAGCTTAACCAGTTCGATATCAGTGTGCTGATTGACAATATGAAGGAAAGGCTTAATGTTTACGGGCTTTCAGATTTGACGATAAGGGAGGCAAATGACCTGCCGCCACCTTTAGGAACCGGAAACCAGTACATAGTTGTTGAAATAGCAGGCGCAACTGAAGAGGAAGTGAAGGATTTGCTTGCAAAGCAGGGCAAGTTTGAAGCCAGGATAGGAAATGCAACAGTCTTCAAAGGCGGCAACGATGTCGTTTATGTTGCAAGAAGCGCAAATGAGGCAGGCATTGACCCGTCAGCCGGCTGCGGGCAGCAGGGCTCACAATGGCTTTGCCGCTTTAGATTTTCAATTACACTAAGCCAGGAGGCAGCGCAAAGGCAGGCAGATGCCACAAAAGACCTGGAAGTTTTGTATGACTCGGTTTCAGGAAGAAGCGATTATTTAAGCGAGAAGCTTGAGCTTTACCTTGATGATGCAAAAGTTGACGAGCTCAGCATAGGCGCTGACTTAAAGGGGCAGGCCGCAACCCAGATTGCAATTTCAGGCTCGGGGTCCGGAGCAAACCAGCAGGAAGCAACTTTTAATTCACTGCAGAACATGAAAAGGCTGCAGACAATCCTGATAACCGGCTCATTGCCGGTAAAGCTGAATATTGTCAAGACAGATGCGATAAGCCCGGTATTGGGAGAAGGATTTGTCAGGAATTCAATACTCATGTCAGTGCTTGCAATACTTTCAGTTGCAGCCGTAATAGCGATAAGATACAGGAAACTGATGATTGCAATCCCAATATTGATTACAATGCTTTCCGAGGTGATAATTCTGCTTGGAGTTGCAGCTTTTATCGGCTGGAACATGGATTTGGCAGCGATAGCAGGAATTCTTGTCGCAATCGGCACTGGAGTTGATGACCAGATTGTCATAACAGACGAAACTTTGAAGGGCGAAACCGCAAACGTTTACAACTGGAGGGAAAAGGTCAAGAGGGCATTCGTGATTATCATGCTCGCATATGCTACAGTTGTCGTTGCAATGATACCTTTGATTTTTGCAGGCGCAGGCCTGCTGAAAGGATTTGCTATAACCACAATAATCGGCGTTACAATCGGAGTTTTCGTCACAAGGCCTGCTTACTCATCTTTTGTCGAGATAATGCTGAAGTAAAACAACTCTTCTGCGAGTTGACGGCGGGAAACTTTTTTGTGAAAAAAATGTCATCAAATGTCGAAAATTGAAAATTTTCGAGCATGACTGAAAATTGCAAAGCAATTTATTAGCTAAATGTAGGCTTCGCAAATGGGATGAGAGAGTTCGCTCTATCTTACTCAGGTCACTGATCAGCCCACGAAAAATAGATTGGTGACAGTTCAAAGAAAAAAAAGGGTTTGATAGTAGAGTTATTTGTAGGTATTAGACGAACTTTAAAAGAGAAATTTATTTATATATCTTCAAAAATATATACAAAATATGCCTAGAGATTTATTTGGAAACTGGATTAAAGCAGACATGCTCGGTAGGAGAATTTCTAAGAAACAGTTAAATCGAGAAAA
>JACPIE010000037.1 GCA_016188245.1 Candidatus Woesearchaeota archaeon
GCAGCCTATGTGCCTTAGCAAACGCTTAACTTTATTTATCAGTCTTGTTTTTTTCCTCATGGGAATCGTGCCTCGATTCCCCCACAAGCAGCCTTACGGCTGCTGTGGTATTTAATTTTTGCGAGATTTAGGACAGAGCCAAAAAATCAGTAACCTTTTTAAATGGGGCTATTCTTCTCATCTGTATAAATCAGCCCGAGTCTGACAGGCGTTTTAGGGTTATTAAACAATATAACGCTTTATTCTCGGCTATGTGTTTTTCAATATATAAGCGAGGCTTTGTTTAATGGCAGAAAAAACAAAGCCGAGCACAAATATATTGTCCGAAGGACGGATTGAAATAAAATAAGAATATCAAAGTATCAAAGACTAAAACAAAATGCCGGAAGAACAAAAGCAGGAGCTTAAATATTTTGTAAGGATAGCAAACACTGATTTGGACGGAAACAGGCCAATCCAGCATGCCTTGACAAAGATAAAAGGATTAAGCTTCATGTTTTCTAACGCAGTGCTGAACGCTGCCAGGATTGAAAAGGCAAAAAAAACAGGCTACCTCTCTGACAGCGAGACTTCAAAGATAGACGAAATAATAAAAGAGCCTTCAAAATTCGGGATTCCTGCATGGATGTTCAACAGGAAAAAGGATCCCGAGGAAGGAACAGACAAGCATCTGGTCGGCACTACACTGTCTTTTACTCAAGATAATGACATAAAAATGATGAAGAAGATAAAATCATACAAGGGCATAAGGCACATATTTGGGCTGCCTGTCAGGGGCCAAAGGACAAAATCAAATTTCAGGAAAAACAAGGGAAAGGTCCTCGGAGTAAAGAAAAAAGAAGGGACCAAGGCAGGAAGGACATAAAATGGGAGATCCAAGAAGGCAAAGGAAAAAATTCTCAAAGCCGTCTCATCCATGGCAAAAGGAGAGAATAGAGGCTGAAAGAGGCATAATCAAGCAGTACGGGCTTAGGAGAAAATATGAAATTTGGAAAATGGATTCAATGCTCAAGAATTTCCTTAACAGGGCAAAGACAATAATCGGTGAAAAAACTGCCCAGTCAGAAGTGGAAAAGAAGCAGCTTTTAAGCAGGCTTCACCTCCTTGGATTGCTAAAAAAAGACTCAAGGGTCGAGGATGTTTTAAATTTGACGCTTAAGGACATTTTGGAAAGAAGGCTGCAGACTCTAGTTTGCAGGAAGCAGATAGCAGGCACAATGATGCAGGCAAGGCAGTTCATTACGCATGAGCATGTAATAGTCGGAAACAGGAAAATAACAGCGCCAAGCTATCTTGTCTCTATTAACGAAGAGCCCAGAATAAGCCTGGTGAATCCTTTGAGTATACGTAATGCAGAAAGCCCGAAGCAGGCTGAAGCAAAGGCAGAGTAAAAATGGAACAAAGGCAGCAAAGATGGGGAATCGCGCACATTTACGCTTCGTACAACAATACGATAATCCACATTACTGACATTACCGGAACAGAGACATTGGCTGTAGGCTCAGGCGGCATGGTTGTCAAGAGCGACAGGATGGAGGGCTCTCCAACCGCTGCAATGATTGCTGCAAAAAAAGCTGCCGAAACCGCAATGGACAAAGGTGTTACAGGAATTCATGTGAAAATAAAAGCTCCTGGCGGCCACAACGGCCCAAACAGCCCGGGTCCCGGAGCGCAGGCAGCAATAAGGGCATTGTCAAGGATGGGGCTAAGAATCGGAATCATAGAGGAAGTCACTCCCCTGCCGCATGACGGCTGCAGGAAAAAAGGCGGCAAAAGGGGGAGGAGGGTATAAATGGAAGTTCGCGTTTTGGAAAACAACAAGGAGCAGGGCAAGCTTTCTTTTATTTTAAAAGATTCAACTCCGGTATTTGTGAACACTATAAGAAGGGCAATAGTGGACGAAGTCCCGACAATGGCTATTGAGCATGTTGAAATCTCAAAGAATAATTCAATACTCTATGATGAGGCGATTGCCCACAGGCTTGGGCTGACACCCCTAAAGACTGACTTGAAATCCTACAATCTTCCTGACAAATGCAAGTGCGAAGGCAAAGGGTGCAACAGGTGCCAGTTGAAAATGGTTTTAAAAGCTTCAAAAATTGGAAATGTGTACGCCTCTGAAATAAAAAGCAAAGATCCGGCTGTAAAGCCAGTTGAAGGGGAAACTCTAATAGTAAAGCTGCTGAAAGGGCAGTCTTTGGAGCTTGAGGCAACCGCAGTGCTTGGCAGGGGAAAAGAGCATTCCAAATGGGCGCCTTGCCATGTTTACTACAAATACAAGCCCATAATAGAAATCACAGGAGACGTGAAAAATCCTGAAGCAATCATAGAAGTTGACCACAATAACATCTTCGAGATAAAGGACAGGAAGCTCACCATAAACAAGGACAGGGTGCTTGAATGCGACTTGTCCCTTGATTTTTCAGAGATAGACAAGAATGTCAAAGTCACAGCAAGCGACACTGACTTTGTCTTTTTCATAGAATCGTTCGGGCAGCTGAGCGCAAAGGAGATTATAAACAAAGCCGTGGACATTTTTGACGAGATGCTTGACGAGTTTGTCGAAGAGCTGAAGAAAGCAAAGTGAACAACCCTTCCGCGAGTTGACGGCGGGAAACTTTTTGCGAAAAAGTTTCATCAAAAATTGTGCCATTAATGGCACGGAAAATAAATCGTAAAAATCCCAACTCCCATTCACGCGGGGGTGTCAGAGCCTGGTCAATTTCAATCAATAACTGAAGACCTGATGAGTACGGTTGAGGGCCGTATACCTTAGTGGTTGCGAGGGTTCGAATCCCTTCCCCCGCATTTAATAATCAAGACAGATCAAACAATAAAATGGCAAAAAGAACAGGACCGACAAATCCAGTGCTGCAGAACTTGATTCATGAGCTGAAGAAGAAAAGCAGGGAGCAGTCTGTAAACTTGTGGAACACGCTGGCTGATGGCTTAGAGAAGCCTACACGTCAGAGAAGAGTTGTCAATCTTTCAAGCATAAGCAGGCACACAAAAGAAAACGAAACTATTGTGGTGGCCGGAAAAGTCCTCGGGGCAGGCGACTTGAGCCATAAGATTACAATTTCAGCATTCCAGTTTTCAGATGGCGCAAAAGAAAAGATACAAAAAGCAGGCGCGAAGATTGTTCCTTTGCTGGAATTGTCAAAAGAAAACCCGAGCGGAAAGGGCGTGAGGATAATTGGGTAAAACAAAATGATAATAGACGCTAAAGACACAATTTTGGGAAGATTAAGCAGCTTTGTCGCAAAACAAGTGCTGTTGGGCAATGACGTTGATGTCATAAACTGCGAGGAAGCTGTCGTGAGCGGAAAAAGGCAGGATTTACTGGGCAATTATATAAGCAGGATGCACAGGAAAGCGCCCGGCAAGGGCCCGTATTTTTACAGAAGGCCTGACATGTTTGTGAGAAGAACCATAAGGGGAATGCTTCCTTTCGAGAGGTCAAGGGGGAGAGAAGCATTTAAAAGAATAAAATGCCATGTCGGGGTTCCTGAGAATTTAAAAAGCGGGAAGCCTTGGAAGATAGATAATGCAAGCTCAGAAAAAATAGTTTCAACTGATTACTTGAAAGTCAGGGAGATATGCAGGGCAGCGAGCGGAAAATAATGAAGCCGATACAGTCATCCGGAAAGAGAAAGAGTGCAGTAGCAAGGGCAACTTTAAGGCAGGGAAAAGGATTTATCAGGGTAAACAGCGTGCCTCTTGAGCTCATAAGCCCAAAAATATCAAGGCTTAAGATGATGGAGCCATTGATATTGGCAGGGGAGGTAGCCGGCAAAGTTGATATTGATGTTGATGTTGCAGGCGGTGGCATAAATTCGCAGGCAGAAGCTTCAAGGCTGGCGATAGCCAAGGCACTGGTCAATTTCACAAAGAATGACAAATTAAAGGAAGTGTTTTTGAGCTATGACAGGAATCTGCTTGTTGCAGATGTCCGGTTCAAGGAAACTGCAAAGCCCAACAGGCACGGGCAGGCAAGGGCACACGTGCAAAAATCATACCGTTAGGAGGCAAAATGATAATACCAATCCGTTGTTTTTCGTGCGGCAAGCCGATCGCGCATTTGTATGAAAAATACAAGGAAAGGACAGAGAAAGGCGAAGACAGGAAAAAGGTCTTGGATGAACTGGGAATGCAGAGATACTGCTGCAGGACGATGTTTTTGGGCCACGTCGACCTTATTGACACAGCAGCCCAGTTCAAGAAATTTTGATTTTTTATTATTTTTCTTCGGTTTAAATGCAATGAAATTCATAATAGAGCATCTGGAGCCTAAGCTTTACCAATGGTGCCTGGCAGAGTACGGGCATATTTCCGAAATCGCCGGCAGGAAAAACCTGATTTTTACAAACATAAAAAATAAAAAATGGCAGGATAAATTAAAAAAATACGGTGAAGTTTGCGAAAAAAGCGTTTCAGAATCGGGTTTTAAAAAGATCTGTGTTTTATCCCAATATTCTAAAAAAACTTTAACTGCAAAAGACAAAAAGAAGTTCAGATATCTTGTTTTGGGCGGCATTCTTGGCGACAACCCGGCAAAGAAAAGAACTAATGAAGTTATCAATAAGCTAAAAAAGCAAAAAATAAAGTTTGAAACTAGAAATTTGGGAAGTGTGCAGATGCCGACTGACGTTGCTGTTTATGTTTCAAAAAAAATTCTGGAAGGAAAAAAGCTAAATTATTTCAAGTTTGCTGATGAAGCAGAAATTGAGATAAATGAAAATGAAAGCATTGTTCTGCCTTTTAGGTATGCTGTTGATGGAAATAAAGTGATTATTTCTGAAAAATTAGTGGATTATCTGAGAAAGAGGAAAGAGTTTTAATTTCCAAAACTTTAAAAATCAGGATAATAAACTTCCAGAATAATGGAAAATAAGCCGGACTTTCAGGAGATAGCAAAAAAGTGGCAGAAGGAATGGGAAGAAAATAAAGTTTTTGAGGCGGATGCCAACCCGAAAAAAAAGAAATTCTTCGCGCACTTCACTTACCCTTATGTAAATGCATTCCCGCACATAGGCCATTTTTACACGCTTATGCAGGCCGACATAATGGCGCGCTATAAACGGCTTCAGGGATTTAATGTACTGCTGCCGCAGGGCTGGCATGCAACAGGCTCTCCTATCCTCAGCGCCGCCCAAAGAGTCAAGGAAAGGGAGGAAAAGCAGCTCAAGATTCTTGCTTCAATGGGCATAACGAAAGAGAGCGAATTAAAAAAATTTGAAGAGCCAAAGCATTGGATTGATTTTTTTGCTCCCGAATTCAAGAAAGATTTCCAGGCAATCGGGACTTCAACTGACTGGAGGAGAAGCTACATAACAACATCATTGAGCCCGCATTATGACAAGTTCATAAGGTGGCAGTTCAGGAAACTGAAGGAAAAAAATTACGTCATCAAGGGAAAATTTCCTGTCGTGTGGTGCCCGAAGGACAATGCGCCTGTCGGCGACCATGACAGGGCTCAAGGTGAAGGTGAAACCCCGCAAGAATTTGTGGTTATGAAATATGAGTTTGGCGGCAGATATATTGCGGCAGCGACTCTAAGGCCGGAAACAATTTTTGGAGATACTAATATCTGGGTTAATCCGGATGCAGATTATGTGGTTGCAAGAGTTGACAAAGAAAAATGGATTATCAGCAGGGAATGCGCCGAGAAATTAAAGTTTCAGGATAGAGTTGTGGCAGTTGAGGCAACTATCAAAGGCAGCGAATTAGTTGGCAAGGAATGCACATTCCCAATGATAAACAGGAGATTATTGATTCTTCCGTCTAAATTTAGCGACCCTGGCATTGCAACGGGAATTGTAAGAAGTGTTCCGAGCCATGCGCCTTTTGACTGGGCAGCCCTGAACGATTTGCAGCGCAGCAAGGAGGAATGCAGGAAATACAATCTGAATTTTGAGGATATAAGAAAGGTAGTTCCAATTTCAGTTATAAGTGTGCCAGAAATGGGCGAGCATCCTGCAGTCGAGATTTCTGAAAAAATGGGAGTAAAATCGCAAAATGACAGTGAGCTGCTTGATAAAGCTACGCAAGAGCTCTATAGAAAGGAATTCTTTAACGGAACTATGAAAGGATATACCGGAAAATATGCAGGCATGCAGGTTGCAAAAGCAAAAGAAGAAATAAAGCAGGAAATGGTTAAAAATGGCTCTGCTGAGATAATGCATGAGCTTACAGGAAAAGTAGTCTGCAGGTGCCTTACAGAATGCACGGTCAAGATAGTCTCGGACCAATGGTTTATCGCATATGGCAGCAAAGAGTGGAAAAAACTTGCCCATGAGGCGCTTGACAAGCTCAAACTTTATCCTGAAATTCCAAGGCAGCAGCTGAATAATGCGCTTGACTGGCTCAAGGATTGGGCATGCACAAGGGAAAAAGGCCTTGGGACAAGGCTTCCATGGGATGAAAAATGGCTGATTGAGAGCCTAAGCGACTCCACAATCTACTTTGCTTTTTATCCAATAGCCCATTTGATTCAAAAGATTGACCCTGAAATTATTGATGACGGTATTTTTGATTACATAATGCTTGGAAAGGGCAAGAAGCCCAATGTGCCCGATATTGACAAGATGAGGCATGAGTTTGAATATTGGTATCCGTTTGACTTCAACACTTCCGGAAAGGACCTGATACAGAACCATATTGCCTTCTCTCTGTTTAATCACGCCGCCATATTCCCTAAAGACAGGTGGCCGAATGGATTAAGAATTAACGGATGGGTCACGATAAATGATGAGAAGATGAGCAAAAGCCTCGGGAATATTATTTTGCTCAGGGATATCATAAAAACATACAATCCGGATGCTGCCAGGCTGACGATAGCTTATTCGGGGGAAGGAGTGAGTGACCCAAACTGGGATGGTGAATTTGCCCAATCAACTGTGGAAAGATTATCGCAGCTTTACGATTTTTGCATCAACAATTACAATAAAGGGGCATCAAAGCATGGTTACGCGGAAAAGCTGCTTGAGTCCCAGCTAAACTTAATAATAAAAGCCGCAACCGGCTTCATGGAGGAAGCGATGTTCAGGAGCGCTTTGCAGGCAGGATGCTTTGAAATGCAGAGAGTGATAAGGCAGTACATGAAGCTTGCAAAAAACATGCCAAACAAGAAGCTTATCAGCAAGGCGATAGAATGCCAGCTCTTGATGCTTGCCCCTTTCACTCCGTTCATTTGCGAGGAAATATGGCGCAAAATCGGCAAAAAAGGGTTTATCAGCATTGCAGCCTGGCCGAAATATGACGAGAGCAGGATAGACAAAAGAATAATGTACATGGAAGAAATCATCGATAATACCAGAAAAGATGTTCTGGCAGTTCTAAAGCTTCTAAAGAAAGAAAATCCGAAAAAGATAAGGCTTTTTGTTGCCGAGGAATGGAAATATGAATTTATCACTCAATTAAAAGGGGGGGTTGAATCTTCAATGAATGCCGCCGAAATTATCAAAAAATGTATGTCATCGGACCTCAAGAGGCATGGGGATGAGATAGTCAAGCTTGTGCCGCAGCTCTTAAAAAACGCATCAAGAATCCCTGCCCACGTGCTTGGCCAGGAAACTGAGTTTAATCTTATGAAGGAAGCTGCTGAATTGTACAAGGGCCAGATAAAAGCTGAATTTGAAGTTGTAAAGGCGCAAGATTCAAAAGAGCAAAAATCAAGGCAGGCATTGCCCGGAAAAGCCGCTATTTTGGTAGAATAGGCTATTTTCTTTTGCCCGGTATTTCATACCCTTTCACAAGCTTATCCGATTCAAAATTAAAAAAGCTCATTAATTTCTCAAAAAATGTTTTTGGATGTTTTATTTTGATATTTGAAATCTTTTCCAGCCAAAATTCTTCCCTGACTTCGACAAAATGGGACGCGATTATGGACAATCCGTACAAAACCATACCAACACCTGCAAAAACATAGAAGATGGTGAATATCTTTCCGGCATCTGTTTTAGGCACTATATCTCCATACCCGACTGTTGTTAAGGTATATGATGTAAAGTACAGTGCATCTAGGTAGCGCCATCCTTCAATGTAATGGTAATAAGTTGCGCCGCCAAACAAAAAAAGGAGGATTACAATTGTGATGTATATGATCCTTCTATGGAATTTTCTATGCTCATCCTCTTCCATCCTGAGGATTTCCTCTTTTTTCATAATTAATCAGGAACGTGATTTGTATATAAATCTTGCGCAATTAAAATAAAAAATCATTTAAACTGGAGCACAATCATCCAAAATGCCTGAAAATGAAATACAAGATTGCAGTCTTTCCCGGGGATGGAGTTGGGCCTGAGCTGATTGATGAGGGAATCAGGATAATTGGAAGGGCGGCAGAGCTTGGCAAATTTGAGATCGAATGGGTTAGCTATCCTCACGGGGCAGAGCATTACTTTGAGGCAAAAGAGGAATTAGGCGAAAGCGTCCTCAAGGATATTAAAAGTTCCTGCAGCGCGGTTTACTGCGGCACTTTTGAAATGGCAAATGGGCAAAGAGTCCCGAACATCATAAGGGATTATTTTGGGCAGTTCGCGAGCATAAGGCCTGTAAAGCTGCTGCCGGGCGTGGAAAGCCCATTGGCAGGGAGCAGCTTTGACTTCACCGTAATAAGGGAGAACACAGAAGGTTTCTATATCGGAGCGGCAGGCAAGGCAAAAAATGGGAAAAACAAGCACCAAATTGAAATAAACAAGGCCGCTTTCAAGGCAAAATTCGGGTTGAACATAGAAGTAAAAGGCAGCGAAATCGCTTACCAGTTTGGGGTAATGAGCAGAAAAAGCTGCGAGAGGATTGCAAAATTCGCTTTTGAATATGCAAAAAGCAGGAATAAAAAAAGCTTAACCGCCGTGGATAAAATGAATATGCTGGACTTTCACGGCATTTGGCGGGAAAGCTTTGAAAAAATTTCCAAGGAATTTCCCGGCATAGCCGCGGAATTTGAGCTTATAGACTCAGCTGCCATGAACTTCGCAAGGCAGCCTGAAAAATACGAGATTGTTGCAGCCCCGAACATGTTTGGGGATATCTTAAGCGACTTGGGCACCGCCATTCAGGGCGGGCTTTCTTTTGCAGCTCAGGGGAATATCAACCCGGAAGGAATTTCAATGTTTGAGCCGGCCCATGGCAGCGCAGCAAAGCTGAAAGGCAGGGGCATTGTAAACCCAATAGCGACAATTTGGGCAGGGGCATTGATGCTTGACTCTGTTGGGCAGCGGAAATCCGGTGATTTAATATTAAGGGCGATAGAAGATGTCCTTAAAGAAGGCAGGACAAGAACGCAGGATTTGGGGGGCCACAACAGCACTTCAGAAATGGGAGAGTCCATACTTGACAGGTTTGTGGAGATCCATGACTAAAATGATTCCAAGATCAAACTATTTCCAGGGCATACTCCAGCTCAGGGATGCCAATGACGAGGTGCTTGCTTTTGTGCACGGCCAAATAAAGAAAAAAGGCGATGTTTTTGTTACAAAAGCGGTGAAGTTTCCGAATGGCTTTGATTTGTACTTGACATCTCAAAAATTCATCAGAAGCCTGGGAAAAAAGCTTAAGGAAAACTTTGGAGGCGAGCTCAAAATAAGCTCAACGCTACACACAAAAAGCAGGCAGGGAAAGGATTTGTACAGGATAAACGCGCTTTTCAGGCTGTCCAAATTCAAAGTAGGCTCTACGGTCTTGGTAAGAGGGGAATATTTCAGGATAATAAGCATGGGGGAAAAAATATTCGCAAGGAACCTGAAGACCGGGAAAAAATCCAGGATAAGGAGCGAAGACTTGCGCTGATTGCTCCTTGTCAAAAACACCCAGAGCTGAAGCACTAAGGATTGTGCCTTTGCAATTCTGACATTTCGAGCCTGTAATCCTCGACAATCTTCTTTACCCAGTCAATCTTGTTTTTTTCCGTTTCAAAGTGATTTTTTTCTATAAAGCCAAAGTGCCTATCTTCGTCGATTTTAAGGCATTTTGCGTCAATGAAAATAAAAGGAAGGCTTTTTTCGATTTTTTTGCTCACCGGCATTTTATAAACAATTATTGAAATCATTCCTTTCAGCATGCCTATCAAGCTGTCGCTTATAACATTCGGGTTATCAACAAGCAGAATGTCATTCCTCTGGATATTCAGGATTCTGTTTTTGTGCTCGAATTCGCCTATCCCGAGATTGTCGAGTTTCTTAAGGATATACAGCCTGCCGATGTTTGAGATTTTGCCATTGAGGTTTTTAGCTGCAAGCTTGAGGTGCTCAATTTCTCTTTCTCTTGACTTGATTATGCCTTCCAGGAACATCATCCTGTTGCGCCTGAAGTCGTCAAGCTTTGGATTTGATTTCGGCTTTTCCCGGTTTAGCCTGCCAGCAAGGATGTCTATCTGCTTTTTCAGCTTGTTATTGTACATCTTTACAATCTTAAGCTCATTTTCGTGCATTTTTAGCTTGTCGTAAATCTTTAGGAAATCACTCTCGCTCAGCTTTCTTTCCTCGATAACTTTCTTGATTATGCCGGATTCTTCATCTTTTTGCTCAATTAAATCAACAGCAGCCCTTATGCTTATTTTTTTGGTTATTACGAGCTCTTTTATCTTGTCTTTTATGTGGAGCTTCCCGTTTTTTTCTGCAAATGAGCCTATTTTGTCCAGCAATGGCTTGGCCTGCCTGTGCGCGAATAGCGCGGATGCCAAGGCGTCGCTTTGGTGCTCATTTGCAAGATTGTGGCTAACCGTCATTTTCCTTTTTTCCTCAACTCTCAAATCTTCATCCGGGCTTATTACTCTTGCTCCAAGTTTTGTTGCAAATGTTTTCACCATGTCGGGAGCTTTCATTTTGTCTGTGCCGGCTAAAATGGCTTTGCCGATGCTGACTGTCTTGGATATCAAAGAATTTAAGTCAAGCTGCTTTGAAGATTCCAGGTGGAGCAGGTTTCCTCCAATGTCAAGGACTGCATAGGCTGTAGTTATGCCAGGGTCTATGCCCACAATTAGCAGCTTCCTGTTTTCCATCTGTTTTGTTTGCATGATTTTAGAATTTAAAAATTTTGTGAAGCGGCAAAGAATAAATTTCAAAAAATTCCCGCAACCTTTATAAGCAAAAATAGAATTCTAGGCATATGGAAAAGTCTGTTGAAGGTGTCATAGTCCGCGGCTTGGGGGAAGGGGCTTATTTCATGTCAATGCGGCATTACAGGGATGAGATTAAAAAAAAGCTCGGGTTTGACGCCTATCCCGGCACACTCAACTTGAAAGTCAGCAAAAAACAGATGGATTTATTGGAAGAAGCCGTGCCAATCAGGATTGATGGGTTTCAGCAGGAAAACAAGATTTTTGGAGAGGCTGACTGCTACAAAGCCAAGATTAATGGCACGCTCGGAGCAATAATAGTTCCAAAAATGACAAAACATAAAGATGTAATGGAGTTTATCGCCCCTGTCCATCTGAAATCGGAATTAAAGCTTGAAGATGGGGATAAAATAAAAGTTGAATTAGTAGTTTAATTTTAATAAATAAATAAGCGAGGCGGAGCGTGTGCGCGAACAGTGACGCCGAGCACAAAATTTTGCCGAAGGCGGATTAAAAAGTAATAATTAAAAACAAATAAATAAAATCATAAAAATCAAATGAAAAAGATAGGCATTGCTGACACAACATTTGCAAGGGTGGACATGGCAAAGTTTGCAATAGATGCGATTAAAAAAAAATCCGATGCCGGGATTGAAAGGTATACCGTTCCCGGATTCAAGGACTTGCCTGTGGCATGCAAAAAACTGATTGAAGAAAACAAATGTGATATTGTCATTGCTCTTGGAATGGCAGGCAGGATGCCAATTGACAAGCAATGCGCGCACGAAGCATCTCTTGGCCTGCAGCAGGCGCAATTGGCTACAAACAAGCATATACTTGAAGTATTTGTCCATATGGGCGAGGCAAAAACAGAAAAAGAGATATACAATATTGCTAAAAGCAGGGCTGAAAAGCACGCATTGAATGCTTTGGCGCTGCTGAAGGGAAAAGCAGAATTAACAAAATATGCAGGGATGGGCAGAAGGCAGGGAAAAGAAGACGAAGGCCCTATAAAAACAAAATGACAGAAAAGCTTGGAATGGTTGTCTCAATGTTTAATTATGAGATAACAGGGGAAATGAGCAAAAGAGCCCAGGAAAGGGCCAAAGAAGCAGGAGCCAGAATCATAAAAATAATAGAAGTGCCGGGCTCGTTTGAGATTCCTTTGGCCGTTAAGCAATTGCTTGATGACAAAGAGATTGAAGGCGTTATCACAATAGGCACAATCATCAAAGGAGGCACGGACCATGACAATGTTGTTGCCCATTCTGTTGCAAGAAAGCTGCTTGACCTGTCATGCCAGCACAAAAAGCCGGTTTCATTGGGGATTTCAGGCCCGAATATAACGTGGCAGCAGAGCGAAAAAAGAATCGAAGAGTATGCCATAAGGGCTGTTGACAGTGTTGTAAAAATGCTGAGAAAAGGTTGATTATCCAATTTTGCAAACAATTAAATAATAGCCGATTTTATTCTTTTTATGAAATTTTATGTTGATACAAATATTTATTTAAATCTCTGGAAAAAAGAAGGCGATGCAACCAAAGGCATTCCTTACTGGAAGCTCGCAAAAGATTTTATGGATAAATCTGAAAGAGAGAATTCCATCATTACATTTTCTGGACTTATTCTTAAAGAACTGAAATACAAATTAACCCCTGAACAATTTAAGGAAAAATCAGACTTGCTAAAATCAACATATCAAAAGGTTGAGGTTTTGGAAGAAGATTATAACAATGCAAGAAAATTGGAGTCAAAAAGCAGATTTAATATTAGTTTTTATGATTGCCTGCACATAGCGGTTTGCAAAAGATTGAATCTTGTGCTTGTCACAAGAGACAGGTTAATGTTGGATTTTGCAAAAAGTGAAGGCTTAAAATGCGGCAAGCCAGAAGAATTTTTATAAGCTGTTGATATCTTTCAAAGCAAATTTTTCTTTTGATAATTTTTCTCTTATTTCCCTGACTTCCTGAACAGAATCACCGGTATTTGGAATTGTGCTAATCTCCTTTTCCCATACAAGCCTTCTGACAGCATCCCTAATAGCATCGGATTTGTTTGGATAGTAGCCTTTTTGGACTAATCCATCTATCTTGTCTATCAATCCTTTAGTCAATCTAACCTGAGTCATTTGCATAGGCATTGTATTACGATTGAAATACGATTGTATATATAAAGGTTTTGGAAATAGAAAGGTTTTAATAGGAGAACTCTCCTTTAGTTCTCGGTGAAAAAAATATGAAAAAATATTTTTATATCAAAGTCAATTTAGAAGAATGGGAGAGAGAAAACAAAAAATACTGCGATTGGGACTTTTTAGATGACGAGGAAATAGAAGATTTTTTTACATACCATAAAAATACAAATTGTTGGCTTGAAGCAGATGTTGGGGATATACTCATATGTCATTCTAGTTATATGAATATGGGTTCATCAAAAGATCCTAAATTCGTGCCACGGCCAAGGATAACTGCTATTTCCGTTATAGCCCAAAGAAAGCATGTATCAAAAAACAGTGGGGAAGAAGTTGTTACTATAAGAAAAAAGATATCTCTACCAAGACCAATATTAAAAAGAGAAATTGAGGATAACCCAATTATTAAGAATTCAAAACCTCACAAGCCAGGTACTTCAAGGTGCACAATAAATGAGATTAAAGATGTAGAATATAAGGAATTCATAAAAGAGATACTTAAGAAAAACCCAAATTTAAAACACAAAGTAGAAGAATTAGAAAAGGAATAAAAAGATGAGATAAAACATGCAAGAATTAGAACACATAAAAACAAAACAACTTACAGAACACATAGAATCCTCTATTCTAGAACTTGGTGAAAAATTTATCAATCCGAAGTATAAATATGCCTTTTTCGCAACTGAAGGTTCTGTAAAATGCTATCTGTATCATTTAATTGCCCGCAACAAAGAATTTTTACAAGATTTAGAATATACAACCGATGAAGGAGAAAGGATAATGACATGGCGTCTTCATTCAGAACTTGCAACTTTTGATAAAATTAAAAGCAAATGCGGACATTTTGACTTATGTATTACAAATTCCGACAAAGATTTTAATGAAAGGGCAAAGGATAACCTAGCTTGCATTGAAATTGAGTGGGTAAGCAATTTAGAAGACTCTTATAATGAATTAAAATCAGTTTTAAATAAATTATCAAACCCAAAAAATGAAGTAGAAAATGGATATCTTATAATTATTAATGATGACAAAGGATTCACAGCAAGGGATTTGGCTATTTTAAGGAGATTAAAGGAAAAATATGATGAAATAAAATTCTTTATTTTTGATGCAATTAAACATGCCAAATATCAATTTTGAGTTGAAAAAAGAAGATTTAAAATTAAAGTTAGATGGAAATATAAATAACATTGCCTTAAAAGAGCTAAGAAAAATCATAAATTCTGCAAAAAATAACCAAAATGCTGCTTCTTCGGATAATGGAGAAAATAAAGAAGACGATAACGAATTTTATGATATTAGCTATAGATTTTCAAAAATTTCTAGAAGATTAAGAAAAAACAAAGAATTTAGAAAGTTGATTATAAGATTTTATGATGAATATGGAGATTATTATACAGAATCAATCAGATTAAACAATATTTTAGAATTCACAACAAAGAATAAGAAAATTGATAAAGAATTCAAATTAAATGAAATTGAACTTAAAAAGCAACTTAAAACTATTTTTAATAATATTAATAAGAATCATGTAGATTTTCTAATAATCCATATTGGCGGAATAAATATTGAAGAAATTGAAATTGCTGTGGATTTGATTACAAAAGAAATATTTAACATACCAAAAAAGACAATCAAATCAAAATATAAGTCAAACAAAGCATTAGTTGAATTGATATTCTTTGGTAACAATATAAAAAAGAACCGCTTTAGTAGTTGTAATGATGATGATTTTTAGTAATTCTAAAAAAACTTCCCAAGAGGAACATTGGCTTTCTTGGCCTTATTTTGCCTTTTAACTGAATTCCTTGCCTTTTCCTGCTCCATCAAAGAATTGAAGAATATCTTCTTGGTTTTCCTGCTAAGGACATTGTTTTCAAGCATCTTTGCCAGCTCATTCGGCTTCAGGCTTGAATTTTTGAGTATTGCCCCGAGCCTTTCTACGTTTGTTTTCCTGAACTCCTTCACGATTCCTTCGTTGCCCAGTATGCTGAAGAGGAATTCTTTTCTGGAATTGGATGTGAATGAGCCGTTGACAAGCAGCTTTGCCAGCTTTTCAGGCTCGCTCAAAAAAAGGAATTTCATCAGCTGCAAGGTCCTTATGATGTCGTTTTTGTAATATTGGGTGTCAAGCATCTCGAAAACATCGTAAAGAACGTTCTCAAACTCGATAACTTCGACATTTCTCAGCTTGAACTCTTTTATTATTTCGTTTTTTCTGGATTTGGGCATTGCGCCAAGGATGATTATTTTCCTTATTTTATTTTTTTGAATTGGAAAGTCTTTGGTGTAGCTGCCAATGGCCCCCCCTATCTCCTTGTTTTCAAATTTTTCTTCTGTGATTCTGCCTATTGACTTTGCAAGGTTGGTTGTTTCAGAAATGTCAAAAATCGAAGATTTTTGAGCATGCTCGGAAATCGCCTTGCGATTTACCGACATATTGTTTGTTATTGAGCAGCTGACCTCAACGTGAAAGACTTCGCCGATTTTGCTGTTCTCGAACTTCAGGGCAAGGATTCCCGCATCCTTATTGCTGCTGGTCTTGATATTGTTAATCGTGAAAAGCCCTTTCTTGTTGTACCAGTAGTTGACTATCTCCTTTTCAGCGCTCAATATGCCCACCCCTCTTTTGTGCAAAGTTGCTTTCTTGTTTATAATTCTTTTGTTTTTAAGCTGTTGGAGAAGCTTATCCTGTTTTCTTTCTCTATCAGCTTTGCTATGGAGCAAAAATCCTCGCCTTTCCAGCCGCTCCCCATTGCCTTGTCAAAAATGCTTGCAATTTGCTCGCTAAGCGGCAGTTTCATTCCGAGCTTCCCTATTTCAGACTTAGCTAAATTGATGTCCTTGCTCATAAGTTCCAGCTTGAAATGTTGGGAGAACTCATTTCCGGCTATTTTTGGCAGCTTTGCCGAGGCAACTCCGCTTTTAGCCCCTGAATTGTCAAATATTTCAACCATGCTGCCAAGCGAGACCCCATTTTTGATGCCTAGTGCAATACCCTCCAAATAGCTCTGCAAGATAAGCGATTGCGCAAGGTTCAATGCGAGCTTGGCGCGCTGCCCAAAAGTGTTTTTTCCGCAATAGACAATTTTGCTTCCCATTGATTGGAATAGCGGCATCAGGCTGTCCAAAGTTTTTTTGCTGCCGCCGACCATAAAAAGAAGCGTGCCGCCATGCGCTCCTGTTTTGCTTCCCGTTACAGGGGCATCGAGGAATTCAGCGCCAATTTTCCTGCATTCTTCCGCGGCTTTTTCAGTCAAGTTAATTGAAACAGTGCTGCAGTCTATCAGTATTTTTTCTTTGTTCATGGCTTCAAAAATCCCATTTTTTCCAAACAGAATATCTTCAACCGCATTGTCGTTTGAAACGCAGGTGATTATAATATCAGATTTCCCGCACATCTCTTTAGGAGAATCGGCAACAGCAAGGCTTGAATGGGAAATCTGCCTGGCTTTGTCTTTTGTCCTGTTGTATGCAATCACTTTAAATCCGTTTTTAAGCAGATTCCGGACCATGCCGCTGCCCATAGTCCCTATGCCGGCAAATCCGATGATTTTGTGTTTCATTTTATTTTCTCTTCAAAATGATTATATTCCCCCTTCCTTTCTTGATTTTTTCAATAGCTCCTTTATGCTCAAGCTCGGCTATCATCAGGCTTATTTTTGCCTCTGACAGCGGAATCTGCTTCCTAATCTCCTTTTGGGTTGTCCTGCCGCCCTCTTGCTTGATTATCTTCAATATTCGGTTTAGCCCATCATCTTCGTATTCATCTTCCTTTTTATGGGTTTCTTCTGCCTTCATGCCTTCTGCAGGCTTTTTCCTATTATTGGAGGTATAAACAACATAAGACATTGCAACAATCAATAGTACAGAAATGATAATGATGCCCCACATCCAATTTTTATTGCCGTCTTCAATAACATCCCCATTTACCTCAATGCCGGGGTCTTCAACCCCTTCCTCAATGTCAGGAAACAATATTAAGTCGAGCACATAATCGCCGGGCTGGCTTATCGTGATGTTTTCCTGCACGGAAGCAATAACTGTGGTCTTTCTTGTTAACTGGGCTTTTAGGGTATAATCCCCGTTTGGGACACTGAAGAAATAAGTCCCATTCTGCGCAACAATGATTTGTTTCGGGTTTGTGTTTATCTCGACCCTTGCATTGTTAATTTTTTTTAATGATAAGTCATAAATGCTTCCGTGAATTGCAGCTGCGCCGGCATAGCTTGCTAAAAAGAACAATGCGAAAAAATAGATTAATGCCCTGAATTTCAACATGCAAAATAGTAATCAATATTGGTTTAAAAACATTATGAAAAAAGCAAGATTCTCGTTTAATGATTTTTAAAGCCAGAGAAGGCATAAACATGCTCAATCAAGCGATACAAGATTAAATAAAGCTTTATGAAGCTTTAAAACTGTTTGAAAATCTTTAATTTTTAAATTTAAAAAGTTTGTTTATAAATAACGCGGCCATATCACATCCAAAGGTTTGATTTGCCTGTTGGCTAAAAAAGGAAGCAAAATAATAAAAAAATATAATAAAAAAAATAAAAAATAAAAAAAATAAAATTGAGGCTGAACACAAATGGCAAAAGTCTGCATTTACTGCAGAAGCGTTATAATAAAGCCGTCTGAAAAGCATGACGATTTGTGTGTGAAGTGCTATATGCTGGTAAAGATGGCTGAAAAGGAAGAAAGGCTGGCTTATGTATAAGTATAAAAGCTGAAGTCCGGTATTTTAAAAATACTGGCAATTGGTTGTTATTCAAATGAACAATAGGAGGTTTTAAAAAATGAAAAAGGCAGTTGCATTGGCAATGATTGTGATATTTGTTTTTAGTTTGGCTCCTTTGGCTTTTGCTGAGGAAGGTTCTGAAGATAATGCCGGAATAAGAACAAGAGTAATGATTAAGGAAGAGGCAAGAACCGATGATGGCGCAAAAACAAAGACAGAGATAAAGATTAGGGAAGAAGCAAAGAATAATATGCTGGAGACAAAAGCAGAGATGAGGGTTAAAGCTGAGGAAAGAAGAAACGCTAATCTTGAAAGGGTAAAAAGCCTAAAGGAAGAGCACAGAGTGAAAATAGAATCACTTGATTCAGAAAGATTGGACAGGGTTTCAAATTTAAGCAAAGAAAGGCTCGAGAAGATAGCAGAGCTTGACAAGAAGCAGATAGAAAGGCTGTCGGAGCTGGATATAAAAAACCTCGAGAAGATAGCAGAGCTAAAGAAAGAAAGGCTGGAAATGATATCGCAGCTTAGCCAAGAGAAGCTTGAAAGGCTGTCGGAGCTGGAAAAGGCAAATCTTGAGAAGATTTCAGATTTGAACGAGACAGACCTCAACAAGTTAGCAACATTGGGAAGGGCAAGGCTGAAACAGTTGGCAAAGCTTGATGAGAAAATGATTAAGGCAGAGCTTAAGGCCTTCAAGATTGTAAGAATCAAAAACGCGGAAGATCTTGACAGGAGAGACATATCTGCTGCAAGGCTTGCGCAGGCCAGGGATAGATTTGACAAGGCAGAAGATGATTTTCATGAAGCTGCTGAGCAGTTGGAAGATGAAAGGCAAAAGCTGAAAGAGGCAAAAGACAAGAAGGATGACAAGGCTTCTTTGGAGCACGCCAAAAACTATTTGATTAGGACTGCTGACGCCCTGATGAGCCACCTTGAAAAGATAAAGGCGAAAGTGCAGGAAAGCGAAAACATAGATGCAGGCGCAGAAGCGAGAATCGTTGCAGAAATAGATGCGCAGATTGCTGAAATAAATGCAATAAAGGCAGAAGTGCAGGCTGCAACTACAAAAGAGCAGGTAAAGGAGGCTGCAAACAAGCTAAGGGCAAAATGGAACATGCTGAAGCACCTGGCAAAGGTTTATTCTGAACGAGTTGTTTCAGCAAGAGTTGAAGGGCTTATCAACAGAGGAGTAGTGCTTGAAAAAAGGCTTGACAATGTGCTTGCAAAAGCAAACGAAAAGGGAATAGAAGTGAATGTGGCAGCAGAAGTGAATGCCTTCAGCGAAAAGATAGCAGCTGCAAAGGACAAATACGCCCAAGCGCAGGCAAAGCTTTCAGCAATGCTTGAACTTAAGGCAGGCAATGCAACTAACGAGCAGATGAAAGAGGCAGCTGACGAGGCAAAGGCGCTGCTTAAGGAAGCAAGAGAATCCATAAAGGAAGCTCACGAAATCTTAAAGGCAATAGTCAAGAAAATAAAAGAGTCTGTGCCGGAAGCTGATATTTCAGCGGATGTTGAGGTTGAAGTGGAGGCTTCTGCCACCGCTTAAAAAGTATGCCTGGATATGCTTTATTGGCAGAAATGATTAAATAAGCATAAGGCATATGCTCAATATTGAAAATAATCGTGGGGTGTTATTCATGAAAAAACTAGAAATGTTTATAGCATTATTGAGTATGGTTTTGTTATTGATTGCGGCATGTGCTCCGCAAAGCCAGCAATCTTTTCAGGCTGGCCAGCAAAGCGCTGAAAAAGGCAGGGCGGTATTTGCAATAACAGACGCTGCTGCGGACATGGGCACAGTAACAAGTGTTAAAATCACTGTTGATAGTGTGCAAGTGCACAGCGCAACAAAGGGCTGGATTGAAGTTTCCTCAACACCGAAAACATATGACTTATTAGAGCTCAAAGCAGAAGGAAAACATGAGCTTTTGGCAGATTTTGAGCTGGATGAAGGCACATATGGCCAATTAAGGATGGATATATCAAATGTTGTTGTTACTGACGCAAATGGCCAGCAGGAAGCTAAATTGCCTTCCGGAGAGTTAAAAATTAACGGGAACCTTGTTGTAGATGCCAATTCAACATCAACTGCAACTTTTGACTTTATAGCGGATGAGTCCCTGCACATTACAGGCAATGGCAAATACATAATGGCGCCTGTTGTGCAGCTTGAAACCAGAGAAGATGCGGATGCTAATGTCAAAAGCGGCAATGAAGTCGAGATAAAAGGAGGTAAAATAAAAACAAATGTCAAGGTAGGTATGGATGCAAAAGGCAATGTCGGGGCAGGCTTGGGCATTCCAGCCGATATTGAAATTTCGATTGATGCAGGCTCCATTAGTATAGGCCAAAAGATTTCTGCTAAAGCTGCTGCCAAGGGCAATGCAATTTTCACGATAACGGATGCAGCTGCCAATATGGGAAGCGTGACAAGCCTGAAAATAACAGTAGACAAAGTAATGGTTCACAGCGATGCAAAAGGCTGGGTCAATGTCTCGGCAACGCCTCAAACATTTGATCTGCTTGAGCTGAAGGCAAGAGGCACACAGGCTTTAATTACAAGCGCCAATCTTGAGCCAGGCGTATACAACCAGATAAGGCTTGATGTGTCGCAAGTGATGGTGGCTGATGCCAATGGGGAGCAGGAAGCAAAGCTGCCTTCAAATGAATTGAAGATTTTCGGCACGCTTGTCGTAGGCGCGAACTCAACATCAACTGCAACTTTTGACTTTATAGCGGATGAGTCCCTGCACATTACAGGCAATGGCAAATACATAATGGCGCCTGTAATAAAGCTGGAAACGAAGGAAAACGCTGATGTTGAAATAAAGGCGGACAATACAGTAGACATCAAAGGCGGCATTGTAAAAACAAGTGTCAATGTCGGCATGGATGAAAATGGAAATGTCGGGATTGGAAGGAAAATATCAAAAGATGCTGAAGTTTCTATAGACGGCGGCAAAATAAAGGTCAAAACCAAGATAGTGGTTGGCTATTGATTGGCCAGATTGGATTGTTGGGCTTGGGCTTAAAAATCCCGGCAGCTTGGTGTGATTTTTGGGTTTTTAATTTAAAAAGGTTTAAATATAAGGAAGGAATGGTGTCCAATAATGAAAAAAGTTATGCTGTTAATTTTTGCATTGTTGCTTATCTCAATCGCTGCATGCAATCAGGCTGCACAGGAGCCTGTAATTGACAAGGCAGATTCCATGGAAAAAGTGCCTGCAGCAACAGGGGATGCTGCTGTTGATGCCGTCGGAAATGACTTGAATAATGTTGACGGCGTTGACCAAGACCTGAGCGACGATGAGCTGAGCGAATTGGATTCCGGATTTGATGATGTGCAGAATATCTGATAAGTTTTTATATTGCTATTTGTTTCTTATTTTTTATGATAAAGATTAATGGCGGCTACTTGGAGTCCGGAGGCCAGATCGCGCGCACAGCCCTTGCTTTATCCACAATAACCCAAAAGCCATTTGAGATTTTTGACATAAGGAAAGGAAGAAAAGACCCAGGACTGAAAAATCAGCACTTGTACTGTGTAAAAGCATTGAAAGAATTATGCAATGCTGCTGCTGAAGGAGATGGGCTGGGCTCGTTATCGCTGAAATATTATCCCAAAAAATTGGTTGCAAAAAATCTTAGCATAGACATTGAAACTGCCGGCTCTGTCACGCTCTTAATGCAGGCTTTGATGATGCCGGCAATGTTTGTATCAAAGCCGATAACAATTTCAGTAATTGGCGGCACAGACACGAAATTCAGCCAGCCTTTCGATTACTTCAGCAATATCCTTCTTCCCCAGCTTCAAAGATTTGCAAAAATTGAGGCAAAGCTGCTGAGAAGGGGGTACTACCCAAAAGGCAGCGGAAAAATAGAGATTAAGATAAGCCCGAAGTTCAAGCTGAATGATTTCAGCAGCTTCGAAGAGTTTCACAGCCATATAAAGCAGAATGTAAATCCGTATGGCCTTGCAGGGCAGCATATTCTGATTAAAATCAAAGGAGTATCACATGCTTCAAGAAACCTGGAGAATGCAAGGGTTGCCGAAAGGCAGGCGCATTCCGCCCAGGCAATTTTGGGCAAAAAATTCAACGTACCTGTAAAGATAATCTCCGAATACCAGGATACGCTGTCAACAGGGTCCGGAATAACACTTTGGGCAGTATTCTCAAAAAAAGAAGATGATATTGATGAAAACAATCCAATCAGGCTGGGTGCAGATGCGCTTGGAGAGCAGGGGAAAAAAGCTGAAATTGTCGGAGAGGAGGCGGCTAGAAATCTGATAACGGAAATTGAAAGCAAAGCGCCTGTTGACAGGCATCTGGCTGACCAGATACTGCCTTTCATGGCTTTGGCAGGGAATTCTTCCATTAAAGTTTCTGAGATAACTGACCACTGCAAGACCAATATCTACACCATACGGCAGTTTTTTGGGGATGTTTTTGAGGTTGATGAAGAGAACAAAACAATCTCAATTGTGTGATTGCAGATCATCGGCTCTGTCCTAAATCTCGCAAAAATTAAATACCACAGCAGCCGTAAGGCTGCTTGTGGGGGAATCGAGGCACGATTCCCATGAGGAAAAAAACAAGACTGATAAATAAAGTTAAGCGTTTGCTAAGGCACATAGGCTGC
>JACPIE010000005.1 GCA_016188245.1 Candidatus Woesearchaeota archaeon
CAGCCTATGTGCCTTAGCAAACGCTTAACTTTATTTATCAGTCTTGTTTTTTTCCTCATGGGAATCGTGCCTCGATTCCCCCACAAGCAGCCTTACGGCTGCTGTGGTATTTAATTTTTGCGAGATTTAGGACAGAGCCTTTTCAACAGATACATTTTTAAATAACTTAGTTATTCTAAAACAAGCTGCTAATTCAATTAGCAAATCTAACACCGCAAGGTGTGAAGAAAACAATATTTTGGCATAATAAATTCCAAAAAACCGAGAGCGACTTTGCGCTGTAAAACTGCAGAAAGTAAACCGCTTCAACTGCAAAATCAGTTGACACTTTAATCAAGTGGGATTCAAAAATCCCACGAATCTGAATTGATAGGCGAGGCTAAATTGATTGGCAGGGAAAATTTTGCCGAGCACAAGATTATGCGAACAAAGTGAGCGGATTGAAATATAAACAATTAAAATAAACCTTTAAACCGAAAATGGCAATAATGTATGATGCGGATGCGCAGGAACTCATTTTAAAAACAGCTGAAGAGCTGAAAAAAATCCCTGAAATCAAGCCTCCTGAATGGGCATTGTTTGTAAAGACAGGCATGCATAAGGAGAGGCCGCCTGTTAAGGATGACTGGTGGTACACAAGAGCAGCTTCTGTCTTAAGGGCAGTCTACAGGCTTGGGCCGATTGGAACTGAAAAGTTAAGGACAAAATACGGCGGCAAGAAAAACAGGGGAGTAAAAAAAGAGCATTTTTTCAAGGGCTCCGGAAATATCCTGAGAAAATCACTGCAGCAGCTTGAGAAAGCAGGCCTCGTGAAATTCACGGAAAATGGAGTCCACAAAGGCAGAGTTATAACCCCAAAAGGAAGGTCGCTTTTGGACAAAATTGCAGTCCAGATTCACGGTACAAATCCAAAGCAGGAGCAATGGATTGTGCAAAAAACTGAAACCGCAAAAGAAGTGGCTGAGATCAGGCAGGAGCCAAAATCCGTGAAAAAAACAGAAGAGGGAACGGAAGCCAAAAAGGAAGCCAAGCAAGAGCATAAAGCCGAGAAAAAAACTGAAGAATCACCGCAGCAAGCATAAAATGCCCACTCTTGATGAGATAAAGAGAAAAAAACTCGAAAACCTGATGGCGCTCCAGCAGGAAAGGATGCAGGAGCAAGCCGAAGGCCAGGCCCAGATGCAGCAGCAGATAGGGCTGATGGAAAATGCGCTAAGGCAGATCCTGACCAAAGAGGCGCTTGCAAGGTACGGGAGCCTGAAAACAGCGCATCAGGAAAAGGCGCTGCAGCTGCTTGTTGTTTTGATCCAGGCTGTCCAGAAGGGCCAGATAAAAGGAAAAGTTGACGATTCAACGCTGAAAAAAATTTTGGAGCAGCTGACGCCGAAGAAAAGAGAGATTAAGATTAAAAGGGTTTAAATAAAAAGAATTAATTAAAATTTGACAATAATTAATAATTCAAGCATTAAAAATAAAATTCAGTCAAAACGAGAGCGGCTTTTTGCCGTATAGGTGCAGAAAGCGAACCGCTTTGAATGTATGGCGAGTCTCGAACGATTGGCAGGGAAGTGAGAGACGAGCACAAGAATTTGTCCGAAGGACGGATTGAAAAATTAAAAATAAATTTAACAAACAACAAATGGCACGGTACAAGCATCCAAGCAGGAAAAAAAGGCTGACAAAGCTGAGAAAGCAGACCAGGTGGGCTCCGTTCTGGACAGTGCCGAAAATATACGGCAAGACAAGAAGAGTGCATCCGGGCAGGCACACAAAGCTGAAAAGGCACTGGAGAAGAAGAAAGAACAAGGCTTAAAATGACTGATGCTCCAAATGCGGATGATAAAGCGATAGTACCAATGATACAAGATAGTTCCATTGCTGCATTAGTTACAGGCACTTTATTTTCACAGACTCCGGAGCAAATTGGAAAATCCAGATTGGTCGTTGCAGTCCAGCTCGCTCATATAAAAGAATTTGACCAAAGAGTTCCTGGAAATATAGTAAGGGCAGTTATAGCAGACTTGCAAAGGTCAGGGAAAATTACAACTTACAGTGATCCAAGCGATTTGAGTGGAATTGGAGTAAGGTTATCTCCTGAAGAAATAGCAGCCTACGAAAAAATAGGTGGCACAACAATAGATTAAAATGGCAAAGAAAAAGGAAGAATCATCAAAAACAGTCCTTGAAAGGGCTTATGTAATTCCTCTCAGGAGAGAGACTTTGAAAGTGCCGTTTTTCAAGAAGGCAAACAAGGCAGTAAAGGCAGTGAGGCAGTTCATCTCAAAGCACATGAAATCAGACGATGTCCATATCGGTAAATACCTCAACTTAAAAATATGGCATCATGGGGCAAAAAACCCGCCAGGTAAAATTAAAGTAAATGCTGTGAAAGATGACAAGGGCAAGGTTTTTGTTGAGCTTGTTGACGCTCCAAAAGAAGCGCCCAAAGAAGAAAAGAAAACTGCAAAAAAAGAAGAAAAAACAATAAAGGAAGCCGAGTTTAAGGAGAAGCCGGAAGAAAAGCTCGAAAAGCAGGCTGAAGAATCCAAAGAAGAAAAGGCTGAAGAGGCAAAAAATATTGAGAAGGAAGAGATAAAGGAACTAAAGAAAGAGCACCCGAAAATGCATGCTCCAAGAATGCCGCAAAAGCCAAAAATGCAGGAATCGCATCCGACAGCGCCGAGAAGTGTTTGAGAATTCTTAGCATAGATTTTTAAATTAAATCTGTTTATAACTTTACACTATGGGAGAGCATGAACACGTAACCAAACAACAGGTTACTGACCTAATAAATTATGCGCATAGACTCACTGCAACGCCAGCAGATATAGAAGAATCTCCGGATATTGCAGATTTAGTGCAGGAGGAAGATGCTTTAGCAAGGTTATACGAGGCGTGCTCACCATTTGGAAAAACCCAGCATGAAATTATGGAAGGTGCGCGAAAGTTTATTCAGCCATGTGCTGATTGCATGGGAACCTATTCCTTAACGGTTAATTCATCCGCATATGCGTCTAGTGAAGCTAATTTAAGCGGAATGGAACGCCTTTTACGACGAAATCCAGAACATGCACCAGAAGGCGTGCCTAAAGCAATGGAAAACATGTGATTTACCGAAGATTTCGGGAGATGGGTGCCTAGGTATGATGTTTTGCAGCTTCTTAAATGACCAAAAGTTTATTTAAATCATAACCGCTTCCTTAAAATTCTTAAAATCATTATCTCCAGTCAAGATTTTTGCACCTATTTTCTTGGCCGTAGCTGCAACAAAGGCATCCAGCATGCCGAATTCTTTGTTTTTCTTTTTGGCTTCAAAATGTATTTGCCCTGCTAAAGCTGAAATTTCATTGCTAATGGCAATTATTGTAGACAAAGTGTTTATAGCAGTCAAAGCTATTTTTATGTCTTTGCTTGTCCTTAGGAATTTGCTGATAACTTCCGCAATAGTTGTCGACGATGTAAAAATTTCATTAGAACTGTTTTCCACTATTTCTGTAACCTTTTTCCCTTTTTGAGAACCTTCTAGGTACTCTATCCATGCATAAGCGTCCACTACAAAATTAGTCATGGCTTCTTCCTTCCATCCATCGCTTGTCTTCCTTTGTAAAAGAGCCTATGCCTTTTGCAGCCCCGAAAAAGCTTTTCCTTATCTTCTCAACATTGATTCTTACAGTCTGTCCCGGCACAAGGCCTTCAAGCTCGATAATTTTTTTTGGCACCGTAGCTATGATCGAGCCCCCTACTTTCCTTAATTTAGTGATACTTTCCATGTTATAAAATATAACATTAAGTTATATTTAAATGTTTCTTTTTTGTATTTGATATTTTACTTTTGAATATATTTATAATATCCAGTCTTTTCCCTCTCTTATGCAAAATTTATTGCCGTTTGAAAAAATAGAAAGAGAAGTCATTATCAGAAAAGAAGCCGAAACAAACCCGGACCTGGGATGCAGGCCTGAAGACAGGAAAACGGAAGAGATAATCAATTATGGCATTGTAAACATAGACAAGCCAAAAGGACCTACAAGCCACCAAGTCTCAGATTATGTGCAGAAAATCCTCCACATCAATAAAAGCGGGCATTCCGGAACCTTGGACCCGGCAGTTACTGGCGTTCTTCCGGTTGCATTAGGCAGGGCAACAAGAATTGTTCAAACTCTTCTTACAGCAGGAAAGGAATACGTTGCAATAATGCATTTGCACAAAGAAGCTGATGAGGATGCTTTAAGAAAAACAATCCAAAGCCATTTTGTCGGAAAGATACGGCAGATGCCTCCGCTAAAGAGCTCAGTCAAGAGGCAGCTAAGGACAAGGGAGGTTTATTATTTTGACATCATGGAGATTGAAGGGAAAGACGTGCTGTTCAGGGTCGGAACAGAAGCAGGAACTTATATCCGAAAGCTGATTTATGACATCGGGCAAAAGCTCGGAACCGGGGCGCACATGGCTGAGCTCAGGAGGACAAAAGCAGGCCCTTTTGATGAATCCTCTTTGGTGACTTTGCAGGAGCTTATAGACGCTTATTCTTTTTGGAAAGAGGAAGGCAATGGAAAATTCGTCAGAAAAGTCATCCAGCCTGTCGAGAATGGGGCAAGCCATCTGGCAAAAGCCTGGGTTTTTGACACAACAGTTGAAAGCATGTGTCACGGAGTTGACCTGAAAATGCCGGGAATAAGCAGGCTGAATGCAGGAATCAGGCCAGATGATGCCGTTGCGGTCATGACTTTAAAAAATGAGCTTGTTGCGCTCGGAACTGCAAAAGCAAGCTCGGAAGAGATGCTCCAGGAAAAGGGGATTGCAGTGCAGACTGAAAAAGTGTTTATGCAGCCGGGAACATACAAGATGGATAAAGCTTGAAAAGATTTTTCGCATCCGGAAAAAATATAGCAAAGAACACAAATAATTGAGCAGTTTATAATGTTCTTTGCTTATTACGAGCGAACGACTAATGCCTAATTTATTTCGTTCGGGAGTATAGATTTAAAAACAAGCGAAAAATTTTACGTTAATTCTAGATTTTGGTTAAAATGCCCGAAGACAAAACAAAAAAGAGCCTGAAATATTCGATTTATGACGGAATTTCCTTTGCGGTAATGGACGGAATGACCGCTTCCTTCCTTACTCCTTTTGCCATTGCTTTGAACGCTTCTGTAAACATGATAGCGGCATTGACATATGTTCCGCAGCTTTTGGGAGCTGTTTTCCAGCTGTTTACATCCAAGCTTGTAGAGATATTGAAGGACAGGAGAAATATCCTGGTTGCAAGCTCATTTATGCATGCAGTGCTGTGGATTCCGCTGCTGATCATACCTTATGCAACACCCGGGCAGAAGTACCTGCTTATAGTTTATGTATCACTTCAAACCATACTTGTACAGCTGATGCAGCCCATCGGAAACTCATTGCTGGGAGACCTTGTGCCAAAATACGAAAGAGGAAGGTTTTTCGGCCTGAGAAACAAGGCAGTAGGGGCAACTTCCTTTATTTCCGCCCTGGCTGCCGGGCTTACCCTGAATTTTTTCTCGCCAAAGCACCCTTTTTTAGGGTTTACGATACTGTTTGTAATTGCGTTTCTTGCCCGGGCGCTTTCTGGAGCATTCAAGTCAATGATTCAGGATCCGCTTCCCAATCCGGAGCCTGCTGAGAAATTCTCGCTTGTTGATTTTGTAAAGAGAATGGACAAGACAAATTACGGGCATTTTGTCATTTACATAGTGCTGTTTAAATTCGCAACCTACCTTGCAGCGCCTTTTTTTGCAGTATACATGCTTAAAAATCTTGGATTTACATACCTGCAGTTCACAATAATCATTGCTGCAGAGCTGATAGCCAGCTTCATAGCAATGGGAATCTGGGGCAGGCTGATTGATGAAAGGGGAACAAAGTTTGTTTTATACACAAGCGGCATGCTTACCCCGCTCATACCCTTCTTGTGGCTCTTCTCCAGCAACTTCTATTACCTGATTCTGGTTGAATTATTTGCAGGCTTGGCATGGGCAGGCTTTAACCTGAGCTCATCAAATTTTATATTTGACGTTGTAAAGCCGGAAAACAGGGTCAGGTGCATTTCTTACTACAAATTCTTTGAAGGCATAGCAATAGTCATAGGCGCAGCTTTTGGAGGAGTCATAATCAGCCATGTTCCCTCATGGGTATTGCTTAATGGAATATTGGTTGTTTTCATGATTTCAGGCATATTGAGGTTTGCTATTTCAGCGGCCCTGCTGCCAACCCTGAAAGAAGCAAGGCTGATTGAGGTTAATGTCGAGCATTCTTTCTTCAAGAGGTACCTGACAATAAGGCCAAGCGAAGGATTGGTTTTTGAAGTTATTGGAAAATACAAGAAAATAAAGGAAAAAGTAAGGGAGGCGGGCAAATACCTGAAATTTGATAAGAAGAAGCTCGTGGAAAGCAATGAAAACAAGGAGTACAGCAGGAGGCTGGTGAAATTCATTGACAAAAATATTTCTCCAAGAAAGGAGCAGCACGACCTTACAGACATGCACGAGATTGAGCGCATAACAGAAGAGATTGAGAAGGGAAAGAGATAAAATTAGCCATATAATGTTTCTATAACTTTGGGATGCGTAACTGGAAGAACATAATTCCATGCCGCAATAAAATGCGGATCATTGCCAACAATCACAAAATCTCCAAACGCAAAATTGCCGGTTTTAGGCACCCTCATCCGTTCCATATATTCAACTCCCATTACAAATCGCCTATTTGGAGTTTCTAGTCTGAACCCATTTTGTATAGCATCAAGCATTTGCATTACACTTTCGTCAACAGTACGAGGAGCATATACCACGCCCATTTGTCTTAATTCATCAAATCTGTCCACTATGCTAAAATCTGGATGAGTCGGATGAAGGATAAGATTAGGCGGCAATGCAAGTATCTCTCTCATTGCATTAAGAAAGGAATATAACTATAAAAATTTACCTAAACTGAAAAACCGCAAATTATTTATAATTCCAGATTAAGAGGCACCAATTGAATTAAAATGACGCTAACATCCTCTTATACATGCACGCGATGCAGAAGGGAATTTGACTTTGACAATATCAAGTATGACTCCAATAACAAGCTGATTTGTGTTGAATGCCTTGACAAGCAGCAGAAGATTGAGAAGAAAGAAAAACTGCATCTGGAAAAAGCAGGAGAAGGCGAGCCTGTAAACTTCATATGCGTAAGCTGCCGATTCAAGTTCTCGATAAAGAAAGGCAGCCAGAAAGACGCAAAATGCCCGTACTGCAGCAAGACAAAGCTGATGCTCGTGAAAAAATACAAGGACGAAGACGACTTGATCAAGGATGCTTCTGACCCAAGGTTTGATTATTGAAAAACAAAAGTTATAAATAGAACTTTATTACAATGGGTTCTATGAAGTATAGGATTATTTTAGAACAAGATGAAGATGGCGTTTTTACAGCAGAGTGCCCTTCTTTGCCCGGCTGCATATCCCAAGGTAAAAATAGAAGCGAAGCTGTAAAAAATATTAAAGACGCAATTCAGGGATATTTGGAAAGCTTAAAACAGCATGATGAGCCAATCCCGCCTTCCATCGAAGAAGAATTAGTAGAAGTAAATGCCTAAACTTCCAATTATTTCTGGTAAGGATTTGATTAAGGCGGCTGCAAAAATTGGTTACGAGATAGACCATCAAACCGGCAGCCATATAATCCTTAGGCATAAAGGCACACCACACAGAAGATTGACGATTCCAAACCATAAAGAAATAGCAAAAGGAACATTAAGGGCAATCATAAGGCAGGCTGGACTTTCAAGAGATGAGTTTTTTGAGCTGTTAAGTCAATAAAAGGATGCTTCTGACCAAGTTTGATTATTGAAAATTATCTTACATGTACAAGCCCTTCTCTTACCTCTTCTAATATTGGTTTATAACCGGGGATAGGGGGGGCTTTTCTATTCACGCCCAACCTATCCACAACATAAAGGGCATCCGCTCCCGGGTATAATCTAAGTGAATCTGCATAAGCTTCTTTTAGCAGATTTCTTACTTTTCCCCAGTCAAATAAGCCATTTTTGTCGCCGACGTCAACAAGAAGCCTGCGCTCAGCCAATGGAAGATAAAATGCAAGATTGTCAATTGCCATTGCTTGCTGTTTTGCTTTAAATGAATCCAACAACGTTTCAACAAAAAGGGCTACGTTAACGGAAAAATCTCCGCATTGCTTGAAGGCAACGAATGTTTTTGTTCTTTTATAGAACCCCATCAGTTCGGCTTGTGATGCGTCTTTAAGCCCAAGATATTCAGTAACCAATTTATCAACATTACTCCTTTCATTGGGATTTGTATTGTTTCTTCTGTCAGCAACTTTTAAAACGCCAGCTATGATTGATAAATTTCTTTGAATTCCTTCCTCAGGAAAAGAGAAAATATTGTTTATGTAATCAAAGTAAGGCATTCCTTCCCTATGCGTCAGTAGATTTACCATGTAGCATAAGTATTCGCCTTCTTTCCCGGCTTCTTCCAAAATATCGTTTAAAGTCACAGCACCGGATGTTTTGGGCCTAGGATTATAGGGATTAAAAACGTCTATTTCCGATATGTCCTCTCCGGCATCGTGGAGCCATCCAGTTGCAACACCTGATTCTTTATAGCGAGAGGGAAGCAAGACTTTTTCAGCTGAAGCTGCAACTTTAGCAAGATGCTCTTGTGTGTAAGGAAGTCCGTTTGCGCGGGTAACTCCCTTGAAAAGCTGGTGTGTTAGTCCGCTTGCATAAGCTACGATATCGTCCCCTTTCTGAAATGGAGTTATTCGCATAGCAATGAGGTATTCTTAAGATATTTTTAAATATTGTTAAATCACTACTTTTTAATAGTCTGCTTATTCTATATAAACTCCGTTTTAATCTTTCAATATAGAAAAAAATTCACTTTCTTTTGAAAGCAGTGGGGTATACCAGTATACAAAATAGTAATATTTATATACTAGTTCATATATTGATAAATTCCGATTTTTAATAAACAATAGAATCTGAAATGAGGTGTATAAAAAATGGCAATGGATTTTGTGATTGAAAGCGCGCTAAAACAGGGTGTAGCGCAAAATGAGGACATGATGATTGGACACGCCAATATAAAAGTTATTGGCTGCGGCGGAGCCGGCTCAAATATGGTAAGCTGGCTGTACCGGAAAGGAATAAGGGGCGCCGAAATAATCGCCTGCAATACAGACAAGCAGCATTTGGAAATCACAGAATCCGACAAAAGATTCCTAATCGGAAAAGAGCTGACAAGAGGATTGGGATGCGGCGGGTTTCCGGACAAAGGCAACAAAGCAGCCCAGGAAAATATACAGGAAATCAAAGAAGTCCTGAAAGGCTCTGATATGGTATTTGTGTGCGCAGGCATGGGCGGCGGAACAGGAACAGGAGCTGCACCGGTTGTTGGCCAGGTGGCAAAAGACTCAGGAGCTATTGTAATCGGAACAGTCACAATGCCGTTTAAGATTGAGAGGGCAAGGATTGACAAGGCGGAATTCGGGCTGCAGCAGCTAAGGCAGACCAGCGACACAGTTATCGTGATTGACAACAACAGGCTGGTGAACATTGCAGGAAACTTGCCTGTCCAGCAGGCTTTTGCAGTTGCAAACGAGCTTGTTGCAACAATGATAAGGGGAATTGTAGAGACAATTGCAGTTCCTTCACTTGTAAACCTGGATTACGCTGACGTAAAGGCAATCATGCAGGACGGAGGAGTAGCAGCAATCGGAGTTGGAGTTTCTGATACGACCAACAGGGTAGAAGAAGCTGTGAAAGGGGCATTAAGCAACCCATTGCTTGAGATAAGCTACAAGGGAGCAACAGGCGCCTTGATCCACATTGAAGGCGGCCCGGACATGACTCTTGACGAAGTCAACAAAGTCGGCGAGATTGTCACGGAAAACCTTGACGCAGATGCAAACGTCATCTGGGGCGCCCGAGTTTCAGAGAGCATGAAGGGAAAAGTTGCCGTGATGACAATAATCACTGGAGTCAATTCGCCATGGATACTTGGCAAGGCAGACAAGAAGACAAGAGTGCTTGAAGCCAAGAGATTCAGCGATGAGCTTGGAATTGATTACTTCACGGACTAAGCTTGATTTAATTTTTTTTGATTAATTATGCTAGAAAGAGGTAGTGATTGAAATGGCATTTTGGAAAAAACCCTGGAAGAGTGTTAATAAATTAGAATGTTTTGGCGAGGTGAAATCACTGCAATTAAGAAGAAGTTTGGAAAATTGTTTTTTGCAATTAGAAATGATAAGTATCTCTCAAAAATATATCCCCTCATATGGGCCATTAGATTTTAAATTAATAGCTATAAATCCTGAAGCTAGAGGTTTCATTGCTCAGTTAGACTTATTTATGAATCTACGAGTTTTAGAGGAAACAGGAGAAATTGAAAGGAAAGGCGAAGCTTTTTTTCATAAAGGCGAAGATAGGAATAAATCTCCAAACACCACTTTTGTAATCACATTTTATGATAAAAGATTATAAAATCAAACAAAAAAGGTGACCAAAAATGACAGTAGATGAAAACCAGATAGTCAAAAAAATGGTGGCTGAGATAGCCGATTCAAATGAAAAATTTATAGGGCAATCAAATTCTAAGGATATAGAGAATTTCAAGAGAATCGTTCCGGTGCTTCTGGAAAAGGGAATTGACAATGTAAACCTTTCAATGTTTGACGAAGGCACAAAATCAAAGCTTCTGAATGCACTGGGAGAGGAGTACATCAGAAGGGGCAATATGAATGACTCTGTCAAATCTTTCATTCTTGCTGGCAACAGGCAGAGGCTTGTTGAAGTTGGCGAGCATTATGAAGAAGTTGGATTGTTTGGCAATGCAATTGACACTTACAGGCTGGCAGATGCAAATGAGAATTTGCTGAAAATAGGCAAGAAATGCCTTGAAAATGGGCATTTTGCGGATGCAATAAAGGCATTCAGATTATGCAATGATGTTGAAAGCCTCATGAAAGTGGGAGATGAATGCTTCCAGAAAGGCAAATGGGATTATGCAATTGAGATTTTCAGCGCAATAAACTCGGTCAACAAGCTTGTCGAGATTGGCGACAAATGCCTGAAAGACAGGCAGATAGGCTATGCTGCAAAAGCTTATGAATTAGCCCATGACAAAGACAAGCTAAGCTCTTTAGGCGATGTCTGCTTAAGGGAAGGGTTATTGGCAACAGCATTAAAATCATACCAGCAGGCGGGAAATGATATGATGGTGCAGTTCATAAGGGAGAACTTCGGCAACAAGCTCTCAAATTTTTGATAATTCCAATTTTAACATATGCTGATATAGGTGAAAGAATAAAAACAGAAGGTGCTCAAGATTGCTGTCCAGCTGGTAGGCCAGGTATATGCTGCTCCGATATTGCTGAAAAATTTAGAGTTAAAGCTAAAATGCCCAATTGGTATGGGCACTGCCAAAGTCAGAATATTTCTGGACCCAAAGGCAAAAGAGTATGTGGCAAAGCAGCTTAATATGAAGGAAGAAGAGCGTAGAAAATTAAAAGGAAAAACAGTAACAATTGTCATACACTAAAGTGGTAACAACAGTAGGCAACAACATCTTTGAAAGGCTGCATCATTCTGTGAATATGTTTAACAGCCTTCAGAATTGCAGGGACACATTCGTAATGAATCGGGAGGGGATTGATGAAAGGCTTTTCGAAGAGCTGAACAGCTTTGAGGAATTTATGAAGCGATTTGAAAGCACCTTTCTTGAGATTCTTATGGAAGATTTGAAGGACATATCGCGGGCTGCTGCAATCAATGAAGACAACTCTGAAAAGGCAAAAGAGTTGGTTAAAGGTGTAGAAGAGATTATAGGCTGCTTCAGCGAGATGGAATCGGACAGCATACAAAGATCACAGGCATTGATAAGCTTGGCAAACCAGTTCAGGGCAGAGCTTGCCAGAGTAAAAAAAGAACTCGAGACAAAAGCCAAGCCTCAGGAAAAACACAGGAGGGCCCTCGATTTAGCAATAAGGGGATTTCCTCATGCAAACGGCGGATAAAAATGGAGCAGCAAATGGATGCATTTACCCAAAGAAGGTTTGAGCTGATGATAGAGATGGCAACAAAGAAGCTGCAGCAGGAAGTTGCAGCCTTAAACGAGCATATGGCGTCATTAAATGCTGAAATGGGCTCGCTGAAAAGCCAGGTCTCAAGAATGCAGTTCCAGCCCCAAACTCATGCTGTGCAAAGAACATTGACAGCTGAAAATGAGGATACCCAGCCAAAAAAAGAAGTCAAGATAGTTGACTGCAGGCCTGAAGCTGAAAGAAAGCAGGAATTCAAGAGTGGGGCAGCAAGAAACTCAGAGCCCATCAAGCCAAGATACGGGGATTACCAGCCTGATGATGTGTCCATAGACAAGTTCTTTTATTTTGGAAGGAAATGAGGAGATTATTGTTTTTGTATTAATTGCCTTACTTTTTCTTCTAAATCTCTTAAATTTGGTTTTTTCCCAGAGTTATAATCTACTGCAAAATCGGACGCAAATTTCCAAGCTCTAGATGCAAGATGCGGAGGAACATCAAACGCAATAATCAATTTTTCTTTCATTCGTTTTGCTATTTCTAAATCAAATTGATATTCTGGTTCATTATTTTTTTGCCTTGCTTCATAATGGTCTTTAGCTTGCAGTATGTACACTATTGATCTTGGCATCTTGGATAAAATTAACTATTGATATATAAAAAATTTCCCTTTTGTTGCCACTATGGGCTTATTTTTATTCTTATTTCGCAATGTATATAAACAGATTACGCAAAACATTCAAAAAATGAAGTTTGCCATTGAGGCAGAAGACGCAATAATAGGAATTATTTGCGGGCTTTTGGTTTTGGCTTATGCGGGCAGAATTTACCCCCTGAAATTGAATAATTGGATTTATGTGGCTGCATTTGCCGTATTCATAATCTTTATCTTTCTTGACATAATAAATGAGTTCAAGGACTGGACGCAGATTGGCCTGACTTTGCTGTCAATAGCCCACAACCTGATTGACATGGCCATTTCGCTTGCTTTCATTTCTTACTTCAGCGGCCTGAACATCCCTTATGTAACATCAATGCTTGTTCCGCACCTTCAGAATGAGCCAATCTTGCTTGGAGCCGGAATATTCCTCATAGCCACGAATGCCTTATGGCTTCTGACGATGCCGTTTTGGATGTGATTTAGGAGATATACGCTATTTTTTGCTATTTTTGACTCTTGGCACAACAAGTTCGGATTTTTCCAATGATAAATGGGATAAATATTCATTATCCAGTAATGACAAAATCATAAAATTTATAAAGATATCTAAATTGATAACTTTAGAACTGCAATGACAATAAATTTAGACAAAAGGCAAACTATAAAGGGGCTAACTCTGGGTTTAACAGCACTTGTTTTAGAAGGATGTGCAATAATCGGTAGGAGTAGTGAGGTTATAGCACAGCGCCAGCAGTTGATTGATAGAATGGCAAAAGGAGAATTCTTGCCGAATATAAGCAGATTAGTTTATGATGAAGATGGAGAGATTGGCATTTCCACACAAGAAGGGTACGTTGAAAGAGGATTGAAAGATCCTAGAATTCAAGCTTACCTGCTTGAACTCGCAAAACACAGCGATAAATATGGCAGAAGAGCAGAACCGGAGACAGTTAGGAAAGCGTTAAAATCGCCCGAAATGTTAGAAAAAGTTTTAAAATATATTTGGTCGTATGGTAATGAGAGAAGATTGAAAAAAGCGGATGCATTTGTTATTCAGTACCCTTTAGATTTTGGATTGGGTTTTAAGTCAGATGCCTATTTTTTAGCGAGAGCTTTTGAGGAAACAACATACGTAAAAACCCCTTCGGGAATGGTAGAAATTCCTCTTGAAGAAAGGTTAAGGTATTCCATCAGGCATGAAAGTGCCCATGGGGATCAAAATGCCGATGGAATTGTAATTCCCGACCAACAGAAGATAGACAGCACAAATTTCCAGAAAATTCATCCAGAAGTTCTGGGTGATTTGAAAGAAAGTGACGCATATTTACGTGCATTTGAGCAGGCTCAAGGGCTCGAAAAATCCCACCCCCAATATTTGTATGCATTTCTCATGCTTACAAAACATGCCATGTCTGATGAGCATATCTTGGTAGGGTTAAACAAAAATCAGTTTGATACTCACTTAAGGGGAGTTTTAGGCGAAAAAATCAGCAGATTACTCATTCAAAATTATGATATTATTGGATACGAGTTAAGTTTTAAAAAATAACATCTCAATTTTCTCAATCAACCATAAACATCTTGCTGTCATTCCCGACATCAAATAACCCAAGCCTTGCCCCAATGTCAAGGAAGGCATGGGAATAGCAAACTGCGCCAAAGGCATTGACTAAATCTCCTTTTTTCTCGAAGTATTTGGCGTCGTCAAAATACCTTTTTGCCAGGTCAAGAATGTCTTCTGCCTGTTTTTTGTGCTTTTCAACAATTTTTACCTTATTCAGGGCTTTGGAAGTAAGCTCGAAGTATTTTGCAAGCTTTTGTTCAATGGATTGCGGCATTTTTAGAATAAAACATTTTAAAAAATAAATATTATGGCAAATCAATGCATTCCATACGGCCTTACGTCAACACCTAGGACTTCCAGGTCTGCTGCACGGTATTGTCTCACTACCCTCAAAATAGCTTGGTGTGCGCTAGGTGGCAAATCACGCACAAATACGTCAATAATCTTTGTTTTATTGCCGTTAGTATTGTATACATCGGCAAATGGCTCCGGTTTTGCTGCCCCAGCTGGAAAAATTGTGATAAGGGATGCATCCAATGCTTTCGCAATGTATTCCGGACCTAATGCATCTTGCGTTAATTCAGCCAATCTCTTTGTGTTGATTTGATTCACCTACAAATATCCCCTCAATTCCTTTGCCTTCTCAATCCCGATGTCAATCATTTTGCTGATGTCTTCCACAGTTAGAGGATAATCGCCGCCTTTCTGCATGGCGCACAAAGTCCCATCTTCCATGGACGAGACGGTAAGCCTCGCATCAACCACTTTTTCTTCCTCTGTGTCCGGGTCAACTATGAATTTGTCGCCTATCTTAATCACAGTAACCGCAATTGGCAGCTTTTCCAGCTGCAGTTTTTTGTCTGTCTTATTCTTGTAGTCTACTTTTTCGCCGTTAAAGCCCGGATATCTTGTGTTTTTCAGGGCAGCCAGAGCAGCAATGCTTGCTGCATCAAACAGATTGCCTGCATCGTTAATTGGGCAGATGTCAATTATGACCATCCAGATTTTTTCGCCTTTTGCAATGCACAACTTCTTGAAATCAAGCGCTTTGCTTTCCCTTATTCCACGGTCAACAACCCTTGCAAGCTCTATTGCCTGTATTCCGGGAGGCCCAAGCTCAAACTCTGGATTGGACAAAGGCAGCAGTTCTGCCCCTACAATTATCGTCCCTTCATCAGGAGTGTCCGGATAAGGCTCGCCAACATCCAGCTTTACCCCTACAATCACATCTGTTTCTCCTATCTTGACTCGCGCAGAGCCTTCTGCAGTCTTTATGACGCTGTGTTCCAGCTCAATCGGCTTTCGGTACTCTGTCAGCTTTCTTCCGTCAAGCCTTGTGTCAGCATTCAACAAATTTATAATGTGGCTTCTTAGTTCGCGGTGCATTTTAAACCTCAACCTCGTGATATTTTTCCTTTAGTGCCTTTTTTTGCACTTCGTATATCTCCATCAGGACTTTTTTGCCCATATCAATCAGCTTCATCAGCTCTTCTTTTTTTACTTCCCCGTCCATCTGCAGCAGAGTTATTTTGCCGGTATTCGGCATCATTGCAATCGGAATATCTGCAACCTTCACATCAGGGTAGCTTTCCTCTGAATAATCCAGGTCAACAAGCAGCTTGTCAGCAACCCTTCCGACAGAAACAGCTGAAACCAAATCCTTCATTTCCAGCCCTGCATCTGCTAATGCCATTGAGGCAGCGCAAATTCCGGCGCATCTTGAGCCGGCTTCTGTCTGGGGCAGTTCAATGAAAACATCAACAACTGAGTTAGGATATTCATCAAGGTTCAGCACAGGCAGCAAAGCCTTTTCTGTAACCAATGAAATTTCCTTTGACCTTCTTGAGCCGCCCGGCCTTACTCTCTCGCCGGAGCTTGAAAACGGCATCATGTTGTAATTGCACCTTAAAATCCCTTTTTGGGGGTCCTGCAAAAACTTTGGGTGCAAATTTCTTGGGCCGTACACTGCGGCATATGCCCATGTGTTGCCAATCCTGAACATTGCAGAGCCATCCGCTCTAGGGATAACTCCGACTTTTGCCTCTATCGGCCTTGCTTCGTCAAATCCTCTTCCGTCAATTCTTGTTTTGTAAGTCATTTTTTAACACCTTTTGTATTTTTAATTTTGATAGTTTTAATTATTTTATCAATCATATCTTTAGTTTGCTTAATGGCTTCATTCAATTCTTGTATTGTGTATTCCACTTCATAGCCAACAGGGTATCTGCTCTCAAAGTAAAAATTAGTGATTTTTCTCATTGGCTTTATAAATCTGATAAAAGACTTATTGAACTTGGTTGCCTCTTCCAGCAGTTTTATTAAGTCATGAACCTTTTCCAGTCTCCATCCATTATATATCAGAAAACCTTTAAGATATTTTTCTGCAGCCTGCTGAATGTGAAAGGATATGCTTTCTTTAGCCCTACTGTTCTTTAAAAGAAATTCTGCATCCTGGAAGTCTTTTTGACCTTTTTCGAACCATTCCTGAACAATCTTTATTTTAGCCATAAAGAACCTTGCCATCATTTATTATGCCTTTTATGAAGTCGTCTTCAATTTTTAGCCTTTGGTTAATTTCTTCCGGAGTGTAAACTAGAGGTTCAATGGCAATCAATCGGTTTTCTTCCCGAAGGATTCCCCTCACCTTAGTGGACCTGTCTATATGCCTTGCATTCGTTTTTTTAATTATAAGCAAGTCTATGTCGCTGTCTTTTTTTGGCTTCCCATAAGCATAAGAGCCGAAAAGGATAATCTTTTCAGGGTTATAATTGTCCCGTATCTTTTTGGCTATGGCTTTTATTAATTTCAGCGCCTTTCCGTCAATTCTTGTTTTGTAAGTCATTCTTTTCAACCTTTTTCTTCACAAGAAAAAGCTTGACCAAAAAGAAATCGTCAAGCTTGAAGAGGCATAAAGCCTCTGATCCTATTTCTTGTTATTTTTTTATTTTCTCCTCTGATTTTTCTAATTTTGATTTTTTATAGATTTTGTCCTGTTTGTGCAATATTTGATGTCGGAAATTTTTGGTCTAAACATTCCATACCCTTGTGGAATAGATATTTTATTAATTCTGCATTAGCCGCTGAACCCAAAGTTGTTGCAGCTTGATCAGAATTTCCATAATACAGTTGACTTATTGCATAAGCTAATGCCCCTGCCTCTAATGTTGTTCCAACAACCCTTGCAGCCAAATCCGCAAATACAATTGGATTTTTTTCTTCCCTAAATCTTTTAAATTCCTTTAACCCTATTTCATATTTACCTATTTCTTTTAATTTCTCAACAAGTTTTGCCATTTTATTTTTTAATATTCATCTCCAAAAATTCCTTTATCTTGTCAGTCAGCCCGCTTAAATGGCTTTCTTTCTCAATCTTCCTTATTGCCTGTATCGCAAGCAGCTCATTCATTGGGTCGCCGTCAATCCAGATAAGGCCATTCTGCCCGACAGATATGTTGCATCTTGTGGCATCTTTTATCATCATCACCATTGAGCCCTGCTTGCCTATGATCCTTGGCACTTTGTGGGTGTTGACTTCGATTATTCTTCCGCCCTTGAGCTTTCTCAGCCCGGGGCCTTTCATCGTGACATCAACAAGCTTTTGGCTTGTGACATTGGCTATTTTGCATACAATATGGTCGCCCAGATCATAATACTGGGTTAAGTCCGCCCCTCTCGCAATAAAATCAGAGGTTGCATCTTTCATCGACAGCATTGCAGAGTAAGCCGAGTTTGTGTCAAGCCTCCATCCGCTAAAGCTGACATCAATCACCTTGCAGATTATTGTATCGCCTGCCTTTGGGATGTACCTTCCTGACAGGGGGATAAGCTTTATGGTCCTTCCTTCGACCATTGCCAGCCCGAGCCTGTTTGCAACAATCTTTTCCCCGTCCATATAGGTTCCGTTTCCCGGCAGCACATCCATTCCGACTGCCAAAATCTCTCCGGGCACTGAAATTTCCTTGTCCTTAACGTTTATTTCTGACATTTTTTGTTTCACCTTTAGTTTAATGATTTTGAAGTATAATCTGACAATTGTACAATGAACAGATATCTTATAGTATACTCTTTAATTATGTCAACATCTCCACACCTAAATAAATTTGCAATTGCATCTTCCATGGCTCCTACTGCACTTGCTTCAAGCATACCCTTATTGCAGCGCAAATTGGTTTTTGCCATTTTAAATGTTCTCTCAGTTTCCGCCAGGCGCGCCTCTCTTGTACCGATAGGAATACTAAAATCTTCGGTTCTTTCAATTTCCTGTAACTTTTGAAGTAACGTCATGGTCTTATTTTATTTTCAAAACTTTGCTTTCAACGTTTCCGTGGCATATCTTATTAAGCCTGTCATAAAAGTCGCTTTCCATGCCGCCTGGCATTTCAACGACTGCAACCCAGTTGCCGTTGGCTTGCCATTCTTCTCTCAATATTGTGCCGAAGCTTTTTACGATTGCATAGCATTTTGGCGCATATTCCGGAGGCAGCTTGATTGCAAGCTCCTTGACTTCGAATTTTATCGGCAGTATCTGCCTTAATTTTTTCAGGGCTTCCTGAACCTGCCCCTGTACAGGCATGAACTCGTCAACATGGAATTTTGCCTCTTCAAACGCATTTTCTATCCTTTGGGGAGGATGGGGAAGGTGGGTTTTTGGGTCAACTCCGTTCCTGTGGATTATGCTTATTATCTGCTTCCTTTTGCTTTCCCTCAATGATTCCCTGTATTCCTGGGTTAACTGTATTTCCCCTTTCCGTATTATCTGCCTGGCAACTTCCCCGACATCATCCGTGCCAAAGATCTGCCTGATTGCAGTCGAAGATGCTTCCAGGCCTTTTTTTGCATCTGAAAATACCCTGGCTGCTGCAAGGACGTCATGCATGTCAATATTCCCTCCTTCTTTCAGGGCAAGGGCGTTGTTGCAGTCAACAAGTATCTCAAATGAGCTTCCCTGCATTTTAAGCCTCGCTATAACCGCTTGGTCAACATTAACCATTTTAACCTTTTTATTTACAAGTAAAAGTCCTAAAAAACCTCTGAGGTTTTTGGGACTTCCGAAAATGCTTTGCATTTTCGATAGCTTGACCAAAAAGAACTCGTCAAGCTTGAAGAGACATAAAGTCTCTTGTTTTTCTTGCTTATTTTTTTTAATTCCTTTGAAATTTATTTAGCTAGATTCATTTTTTTACTTTCTTCTCGTCTTTAAGCTCGGATGCAAGCTTCTCTATCTTTTGCTTTGCCATCTTTTTAAACTTTTTTTCAGCAGTGCTGATGTAGGCCGCATCAATTCTTTCAACATTAAAATTTTCACCCAGCACTTTTTTTAATGCCTTCAGGGAAAGCTTCAGCCCTTCTTCTATGCTCAAGTCCGGCTTGTATTCGCTGTGCAGAATCTCCTCGACTTCAACTTCGCCTTCGCCGATTGCAGTTGCCTTGTACTGGAAATATATCCCGATAGGGTCTGTTTCAAAAAGCCTCGGAGTGTGGTTGTCAATGCCTGCAACAAGCACGGAAACGCCAAAAGGCCTTAGGCCGCCGCTTTGTGTGCATATCTGCATCAAGTCGCACATGTCCTTTACAACTGTTGACGTGTCGATTTCCGAGTCATAAGTCACCCTGTTTTGCTGAGCCCTTAATTGCGCCCTGTCAATAAGGACACGGGCATCGCTCAGTATGCCTGATGCAGTGGCCCCTATATACTCGTCGATCTGCCATATTTTTTCAACTGATTCCGGCACAACCAAGCTGTCAACCACCCTTTTGTCTGCTACAAGCAGAATCCCGTCAGAGCACACCATTCCGATGGCTGTTGAGCCCTGCCTTACTGTCTTCTTTGCGTATTCCACCTGCAATAATCTTCCGTCAGGGCTGAACATTGTTATTGCCCTGTCATAACCCATCAGCTGATGCGGCATTGGCTGTTGCATTTTTTATTGCACCTCATTTATTGTTTTAATCATCATTGTTATTCTTATTCATGCTGCCATAAACTTGCTTTCGGCTTTTTTCAGGATTCCTGAAACCCCTACGCTCCTGAAGATTGCATTCTTGCCGCTTATCCTGCCGGCAAATGCCAAAGCTGCCTTTACGGAATCAACGTGCCTGTGGCTTACTTTGATAATGCCTCTTTGAAGCTCTGCGTTCCATTTGTTGTTTAAGACCATTATTCCTGTTTTTGCTGTTCCGAGCTGCCCGAGGAACTGCAGTGAAGCATTCCAAACGGCGCCTGAAACCTGGCCAGCATCATTTATCTTTTCTTTTGAGATGACTTCAAATACCAGGTATCGCTTTTTTTCCCTTAGGCTTGGCAGGACTGGCTTCAGTTTCGTCTTTATCATCCCAATAATGAGAAGAATTGAGTAACTTTCTTCGTCTTCTCTCTGTTAAGGCAGAGGATAGCTTAGTAATATATAAAGGTTGCGAAAAAAGAGATTTAAATTAGGCAGATACTGATAAAAAGTGCTACTTTTCGATTATATCCATCAGTTCTTCCTTTTTTTTCTTCATCAATCTTTCAGAACTCGCTTCCAAGTTCAATCTCAGCAAAGGCTCCGTGTTGCTCGGCCTGACATTGAACCACCAGTTTTCAAATTCAATTGTAATTCCGTCGAGCTTTGAGATTTTTTTTGGATTTTGCTTTTTATAAGCATCTTCAATCTCTCTCATTTTGGACTGCTTGTCTTTTACTTCTGCATTTGTTTCTTCAATTGTGCTGTATTTCCTAAATTCGTCCAACAATTCCGATAATTTTTTATTTTCTTTTGAAATAATCTCTGAAACAATCAGGCTTGTGATAATCCCGGAGTCAGCCCTGTAATTTTTCCTGTAATAATAATGCGCGGAATGCTCGCATGCAAAAAGCGCCTTTGTTTTTCTCATGGTTTCCTTGATGAATGAATGCCCCACTCTTTCAATTATCGGGACTCCTCCAAACTTTCGGATTGTGTCAGGAACTATATGGCTGCATACAACGTTATGGATTATTTTTTGGCTTTTATTTTTGTTTTTTGTGAGAATATTTTTAATGATCAATGATGAAATCAAAGAGCTGTTCACAACATTTCCATTTTCATCCACAAAAAATATCCTGTCGGCATCGCCGTCAAAAGCCATTCCAAAATCGCAGTTTTTTTCTTTGACAGTTTTTTGCAGCTCAACCAAATTCTCAAATTTGGAAGGGTCAGCAGGATGGTTTGGAAAATTGCCGTCGAGCCTGAAATAAAGCGGGACGATTTCAGCAGGCAGGCTTTTGTAAACGAGCGGAACAACTTTTCCGGCCATTCCGTTGCCTGCGTCAACAGCAATTCTTAATTTTTTTAGCTTTTTGATGGCTATGAATCCTTTAACATGTTTTGCATACTCTTTTAAGATTTGTTTTTTTATTATTCTTCCTTTCCTGCTTATCTTCACCTTATTGCACTCCCCGCTTTCTATTATCTTTTGCATTGCTTTCAGCCCAGTATTTTCGTTTATGGGCACGGCGCCTGCCTTGGACATCTTCATCCCGTTGTATTGTTTCGGATTGTGGGAAGCGGTAAACATTACTGAAGGCTTGTTTAGAAATCCGGATGCGAAATAAGCTGCATCAGTGCACACTTGCCCGATAAAGATTGCGTTTGCACCCTGTTCCACAATCCCTTTCATGAAAGCTTTGCTTAATTTTGGGGAAGAAACGCGCATATCGGTTCCAACAACCACATCCTTACACTTAAGAAAATAGGCAAATGCCCTCCCGATTTTGTACGCGGTATCTTCATCTAAATTCTGGCCGTAAATTCCCCTTATGTCATAGGCCTTGAAGATGTCAGAAATCATAGATTTCTGAGCATGCTCGGAAATCGTTGGAGCAGTCAGTGATTTAGTTTTAAAAGTGCTATTGTTAACGATTTCCGACATTCCTGATAGCATCTTAATCACCCCAGATTCATCTCGTCTTCCTCAAAAGGGGTTACCCCCTCCCATTTCTTCTCTGCGAGCTTGTACCTTTCAATATTGCCGATGTCAAACCACTGCCCTGCAAACGGAAACCCCCTCAATCTTCCCATTTTTGCAAGCTGCGGAAAAACGTCCTTTTCCAGCATTGCAAACCCGTCCGGAATCATGTCAATCACTTCGGGCTCTATTATGTAAAATCCCGCGTTTATAAGGTTTGAAGGCGGGTTTTGCGGCTTTTCAACAAACTCAATAATTCTTGAGCCGTCCAGCCTTGCCACTCCGTAATTGGAGGGCTCGTCAACTGTTGTCAAGGCAATTGTTGCCAGCGCATTTTTTCTCTTGTGCAGCCTGAACATCCTCGGGATGTTGATATTTTTCAGCTCATCGCCATTGGAAACTATGAAGCTGTCTTTTAAGTGCCTTCTGGCCAGCTTTAAAGGGCCTGCTGTGCCTAAAGGCTTGTCCTCTTCAATATATTCTATGCTGACCCCGTTTTTTGAGCCATCCCCAAAATGTCCCTTTACCTTGTCTTTTAAGTAGCCTACGCACAGGATAATGTCGCGTATCCCGTACTTCCTGAGCAAATCAAACAAATGCTCAGTCACAGGCCTGCCCTGGACTTCCAGGAGTGCCTTTGGCAGCTTGTCTGTCAGCGGCTTTAATCTTGTTCCCCTTCCCCCGACAAGAAGCACAGCCTTGCCCGGTATATTGATGCCAAGGGACTCTGCAAGAAGGAACTCTATCTCCTGGCTCCTGTTCTTTATGTCAACATTGTTTATTCTTTTGTCTATCTGTTTGATGATGTTAATATCAAGAGTGATTGTAATCCGCTCTTTCATTGATTGCCCCCTTCCTGGCTATGTTTAAACTCATTTATAAATCTTTTGTTTTTCATATGATAAAGTATGATAAATAGGAAAAATTTAAATATAAGAAAACTATCACCGCTTTAGCGGGGCATACTGCTTATGGACAGAAATTTAGCGCTTGATTTTGTCAGGGCCACAGAAGCTGCAGCTATAAACTCTGCCTACTGGATGGGCAAAGGCGACGAGAAGGCTGCCGACCATGCCGCTGTTGAGGCGATGAGAAAAGCTTTTTCTGTTATTGATATGGATGGCACCATAGTCATAGGCGAAGGCGAGCGGGATGAAGCGCCTATGCTTTATATTGGGGAAAAGGTCGGCTCCGGAAAGGGAATGAAGCTTGACATCGCTGTTGACCCTCTGGAAGGCACAACAATAACGGCAAGAGGGGACCCAAACGCAATGTCTGTGTTTGCTGCAGCGCCTGCCGGCTGCCTGCTGAATGCTCCCGACACTTACATGGACAAGATTGCAGTCGGCAGGGAATGTGCCGGCGCAATTGACCTGGACGCTTCTGCTGAAGAGAATCTTCATACTGTTGCAAAAAGGCTGAATAAAGATATTGAAGAAGTAACTGTCATAATACTGGACAGAGACAGGCACAAAGAGCTGATTGAAAAGGTCAGAAAATGCGGCTGCAGGATAAGGCTTATAAGGGATGGTGATATTGCAGGGGCACTAGCTCCGGCAATTGAAGATTCCGGGGTTGACATACTGATGGGCACAGGGGGCGCTCCTGAAGGGGTTATTGCTGCTGTTGCCCTGAACTGCCTCGGCGGGGAAATCCAGGGAAGGCTAAATTTCAGAAACGACGAAGAAAGGGCAAGAGCCAAAAAAATGGGAATCGCCGATTTGAAAAAAAAATTTGAAATGAATGAGCTGGTAAAAAATGACGAGGCAATGTTTGCCGCAACAGGAGTTACCGACGGCACAATCCTGAAGGGAGTCAGGTTTTTAAGCGGCGGAGCCGAAACACATTCAATCGTCATGCGCGCAAAGACAAAAACTGTAAGGTTTATACAGGCCAAGCATAAGTTTGAGCATTTTCCGGATTATTGAGGAATTTCAGTATAACAATAAAATAATTCAATCCGTGTTTTGCTTCGCAAAACACGATAGTTACACTCGGCAAAAAATTTACTGCCAATAATTTTTTGCCTCGGATTATAACAATAAATGGGCGAAACACGAGCGTGTGGCAGACAGCGAGTGTTGAGCACAAGATATTGAAAATTTGCAATGCAAATTTTTGGATTGAATATAAATTTTTAAATAAAAAAATCAAACAAAAAGGTGAGAGAATGAGCAATCATGGGCATATGGCGGAAAAAGACGTGGCTGTGCCGGCAGATGTGCCGAAATCCATGGAAAAAGAGTACATCAGGAACTACCTAAAAGTAACCCGCAGTACAGGCAGGCTTATGCTCTTTGCAGGCGACCAAAAAATTGAGCACTTAAATGATGATTTTTACGGCAAAATCAAGTCCGGAAATGAGGAAGTGAGCATACCGATGGATGATGCAGACCCCGAGCACCTGTTCAGGATTGCAAGCCACTCAAAAATCGGAGTTTTTGCAACACAGCTTGGGCTTATTGCAAAATACGGGCAAAGCTACAAAGAAGTGCCTTATCTTGTAAAGATGAATTCCAAATCACATCTTGTGAAGACCAGCCAGAAAGACCCTTTAAGTCTTTGTACGAATACAATAGGCGATGTTTTAAAGTTTAAAAAAGACTCCGGATTAAATGTAGTTGGGTTTGGCTATACAGTTTATGTTGGAAGTGAGTTTGAGGGAGAGATGATGAGGGATGCAGCACAGATAGCCTTTCATGCCCATCAAAACGGCATGCTTGCAGTTTTCTGGATGTACCCAAGAGGAAAGGCAGTGCCTGACGAAAAAGACCCTCACATTGTTGCAGGCGCAGCAGGAGTAGGTGCATGCTTGGGCGCAGATTTTGTAAAGGTAAACTACCCGAAGCCAAAAGAAGGCAAGGCAGCAGAAGCGTTTAAAGAAGCGATATTTGCGGCAGGAAAGCGTACAAAAGTGATTACAGCCGGCGGCGGCTCAAAAGGAATCAAGGAATTTTTGCAGGAAACATGGGACCAAATCAACATAAGCGGCTGCTGCGGAAACGCAACAGGGAGGAATATCCATCAAAAAAGCCTGCCGCTGGCAATCAGGATGGCAAATGCAATTTCAGCAATAACTCTTGAAGGAAAGGGCGTTGAAGAGGCAATGAAAGTTTACGAAGGGTCTTGATCAGCTTTGGTGAAACAAAATGGCAATAAAAGTCGGCGTTGTGGGCTACGGAACAATCGGCAAGAGAGTTGCAGATGCAGTTGCAATGCAGAAAGACATGAAATTAGCTGGAGTGACAGCGCATTCATACAGCTTCAACACAGAAGTTGCAAAGCAAAAGGGCTACAAGATATTTACAACAGGAGAAGATGACTTGAAGCTAAATGGCATTGCCCCGGATGGAAGCATTAATCACCTTCTTGACGAAGTTGATGTCATTGTGGACGCGACCCCAAAAGACATCGGAAGGGACAATATTGAAAAATTATACAAGCCAAGGAAAATAAAGGCAATTGTGCAGGGAGGGGAAAAGCACAAGACAACAGGAACCTCTTTTGTTGCGCAGTGCAACTACGATGAGGCGCTTGGCAAGGATTATGTGAGGATTGTAAGCTGCAATACAACAGGGCTGTGCAGGACACTGGATGCTGTCAACAAAAAATATGGCATTCAAAGCGTTCATGCGACAATGATCAGGAGGGGGGCTGACCCTGGCGACATACATCACGGGCCCATAAACGCAATCGTGCCTGTATTGGAAATGCCAAGCCACCACGGCCCTGATGTGCAGACTGTTTTGCACAATGTAGAGATTTTTACAACAGCCTTGAGCGTGCCTTCCACATTGATGCATTTGCATACATTGACAGTTGACATAAAGAAAAAAGCAACAGTTGAAGAGGTAGTCGAGCTTTTTAAGAATTCCACAAGGATAAGGATAGTAAGGAACGCAGAGCATTTGCGCTCGACAGCAGAAATTATTGAGTTTGCAAGAGATTTGGGAAGATTGAGGGGGGACATGCCTGAAATATGCGTTTGGCAGGAAGCAATAGGCGTCATATCAAATGCCCACAACAAGCTGCTCTATATGCAGGCCGTCCACCAGGAGTCTGATGTTGTGCCTGAAAACATTGATGCCATAAGGGCAATGACCGGGTTCAAAGACGCGCAGAAATCAATCGAAATGACGAATGAATGCTTTGGGATAAAATGAAATTTTAGATTGATATTTTTCCCCTCAAATCAAAGTTCGCAACATCTGCGATTTTAACATCAATCTCATCTCCTAATTTAAAATCTCCCTTCATAATAACCGGCTTGTAGCAATAGTTTCTTCCAACCCATGAGTCATGCTTGCCTTTCTCGTCAATCAGGATTTTCCCTTCCCAATTAATCCATTTTTTATTGTTTTCAAGGGCAATTTTCCTGTGCAAATCCGCCATTATTCTTGACCTTTGCTTTAATGTACCTGTCTGCAGCTGCTTCATTTTTGCCGCCATCGTGCCTTCCCGAGCAGCATACCTTGACAGATTCAACACATCCGGCTTTATTTTTTTCAGAGCATTTAATGAATCTTCAAATTGCGGTTCTGTCTCAGAAGGAAACCCAACTATGATGTCTGTTGAGATTGTTATTTCCGGAATTTCTTTTCTGAATGCGCCAACAACATTAGCAAAATCTTCAACAGCGTATCTTCTGTTCATTAATTTTAAAATTTCGTTGTTTCCGGACTGCACAGGAATGTGCAGGAACTTGAACATTTTCGGGTTTTTGTAGATTTCAATCAATTCATCAAGAAAGGCCATTGTGTTGCCGGGGTTCATCATCCCCAGCCTCAGCTTGAAATCAACAGGGATTGACAGAACCTGCTCCAACAATTCAATTAATTTTTGATTTCCCCCCTGCTCCGCCATATATGCGCCATTGTCGTTGCTTGTTATCCAGATTTCCCTGCAGCCTGCCTTAAGATGTGACTTGACATCCTGCCTTATTGCGTCCACAGGATAAGAAAATAATTTTCCCTTCACTAATTTTGTCGAGCAAAAAGAGCAGAAATAATTGCAGCCGTTGAGGATAGGAACGATTCCGATGGCCGGATTTTTCCTTACAGACGGAAGATTGACTTTTTGCTCGTATCTTCTGTCCAGCAGCTCAAGAGCGGTGCCGCTCATTGAATTTTCTACAGCTGCAGATATCCTTCCAAGATTGTGGGTATTGACAAAGCCTGCGCTTTCATCAATCTGCTTTATTTTTGGGACTATGCTTTCAGTAATGCAGCCTGCTACGATAAGCTTTTTATCCGGACTCTGTTTTTTCAGCTTTCTTATCTCCCTTAAAGCCGTTGTGTCGCTCTTCACGGTGCAAATGTTGACAACGCTTATATCGGCGTGGTTGTCATTGTGCGCAACTTCGTAGCCTGAATTTTCCAGCATGCCTGCCATCAGCTCGGATTCTCTCAGATTGGAGCTGCAGCCTTGAGTTATAATATTAATTTTTGGCACGGTAGAAAAAGAAAAAGCTGCTAGATTTAAATGTGTTTAGATTATAAAACGGCATTTACAGACTTTATTATGTCTGCTAAATCTTTACCGACTTTCTCCACATCATGCATCCTTATTTTCTCACAATATTCAAAAGGAACATAGATTAAATTCTTGGGACTAACAGAAACTGGGGATTTGACAAACGCAAGATAGGCGATTCCATTTCCATTTGGCACCATGGTGTGAAAATAATGCCCTTCCAAATCAGTTTCCGCATCATTAAGAAACTTAATCCGGATTTTGACTCTTTCTATTTGTTCAGCCATTTTTAAAATTTATATAAGCTTATGAAAATGCGCGGGAAATAAACAGTATCTTAAATAATTAACTATTTGACATATTTCGACCTTGCCTTTTCCATTATCCAGCTTGTCAGAATTCTTGTTTCATATTCATCAGGAGTATGTATGCTTTCATGGATGTCAACCATCCTTGCCGTTTTGCCTGTCAAATCGGCTCTCCTGCCCATGAAGTTTTCTCCAAGGTATGTGAAGCCCAGCACCCCGCCCATTGTTGATTCAGGCAGGATGTTGAGCCATTTCAAAGGCACCATATTTGTCATGTCCTCTTTTGATTCAATGTGCTGTTTCATATAGCTTTTCAGCTGCTGCCTGTAAGTGATAGTTAACCTCTCCTCGCCATACCTGTCCTCATAGGTTACCTTAAAGCTGTAAGGCGCAATTTTGCCTTTTTCATCTTTTTGGATTGTTGACTCGGAAAAATATTTTTCTTTTCCATTTTCCTTGACTGACACTGAAAGCCTGCCGCCAGTTTGGCTTTCACCGTATTGTATGGAAATCAAATATCCGCCAGATTTCTTCCCGCTGATTTTTTTCCTGCTTAAATGCAACGAGTAGAAAACATCATTTTTTCCGGTTACAGATGTTTTATTGGATTTGGCACTTGATTGCAAGTTCGCTAAAATCAGCGATTCGAGTTCTTTTACATCCTCGAAGCTTATTTTCGGCTTATTGACGATATTTTCAAGATTTGGGGATTTTTGCTGTGGCTGTTGCGGTTTCTTCAGCTTATTCCCTATGAACGTGGCAACATAAGTGAACAAGGCCGACAATAATTCAAGTTCCAACTGCTCTGCAAATTTGCCTTTATTGGGTTTTGTTTCAGCCATTTGCTTCGTTAAAAATTTTGACTGCCTCTTCCATCAGATTTTCAGCTTCAGCTTTATTGTTTGAATCGCTTATTATCCTGAATATGCCTTCCTCTGTTTTAGATGCCCTGAACCATACAAATGAGCTTTTGCCCGTGATAACTTTCAGGCTTCCCTTAATGCCGCCGTTCTCCTTTAATTCAAATCCTTTTCCGGAATAATATGATTTTAGGCGCCTTTTTATATTGTCGTGGTTTTTCTTTTTAAACTCCGCCTTGTTTCTTAGCGTGTAATACCTTGGAAGCTCCCCAGCTAAATCATGCAGCATTTTTTCCTTTTTTGCCGCTATCGAAAGGGCAAAAAGCAGAGTAAGCATGCCATCCCTACATTTTGACGGGGGAATTATAACGCCGCCGCTTGAGCCCTCTCCGCCGATTATGGCTTTTGATTTTTGCATTTCCACAACAACATTGGTTTCGCCAACCTCAACTTCTTTGACTTTTGCCTTGTATTTTTGAACAATCTCTCTGACAATGCCGGATGTCGCGTCATTCACAACAACTGTCTGGCTTTGCGGATTTTTTGCATTTGACAGGAATTCATCAGCAATCAGCGCAAGCGTGTAACTGCCTGAAAGAAGCTGCCAGTTTTTCATCAGTATCTCTGCCCGGTCTGCATCGCAGTCAAACCCTGCTGCAAAATCAGCATTGTTCTCGTCAATTATATTTTTGAGATAAAATAATGAATCCTCGGTCGGCTCAATTTTTCTCTTAAATTCGCCATATGGCATGCTTATCCCAACAGCTTCAACTCCGACCTGTTCCAAAATTTTTTTTGCAATTGCCCCTGTTCCGCCGTTTGGGTCGATGACTATCTTTTGCTTCGATTCTTTTATCTTTTCAATGCTTTCTTTTCCGACAATGCCCAGTATGAACTTGATATAGCCCCCAATTGCCTCGGCATTTTTCTCAAGAATCTTCCTTTCCTGCACTTTATGGAAATTTTTTAGATGGCTCCTGAAATTCTGGATGACCTGGCTCATTTCATTTTCATTCAATACAGCCCCGTCATTTCCAAGAAACTTGAATCCGTTCCAGTACGGCTCATTGTGTGAAGCAGTTATGATAATTCCTCCGTCTGCCTCAAAATGCCTTACAGCGAACTCAATTGCCGGCGTAGGCGCAATTCCGACATCAAGAAAATTGCAGTCAAGGATCCCCATCACGGCATCGCTTATCTTCGCTCCGGAAGCCCGGGTATCCATGCCAATAACTATGGAAACATTCTTCTTTTTGGTTTTATTGCGCAAAAAAGCCAAGTAAGCCCATGCATATTTTACTGCTATGCTTTCTGTCAAATCCTTGCCGTATATTCCCCTTATGCCTGAGAACGATTCAATCAATGCCATAAGCTATTGTTAAGCAATCTTGTTTATATGTTTTATCTTATAACGGGTATTAAAACTGGATAAATCAAAATCTTTTTATAATCTGAAGATAACGCAATGCCCATGAATGACGCGTTAAGCAATGTTCAGCTTGCCGGATTCAGGGATGTTGACAGCTCATCAATGGATGTCCTAAGGAAAGTAATAAGCACGCATTCCAAAAGGCTTTCTGAACTGGCAAAAAAAATCGATGCCATACATATAACTTTAAAGCCAATCCATGAGAGGGAGAAAAGCGAGAAATATGAGGTTCATGCCAAAATAATTGACAACGGAAAAGCATACGTGTCCAAAGCGACTGACAGGAGCCTGTTTACAGCTGTTGACGATGCTTTAAAGAAACTGGTTAATGAGTTGGATTAGGGAATTATTTTGACTGGGCAAGCATCCTGACCAAATCTTCTGTAGTATGAACCTGCACCTTGTTCTGCTTTTCCTTTAATTTTCTGTCTTGGCTCCAGATTGCACACTTTAATTTCAAAGCCAAGGCGATATAGGCAACATCATCTGGGTCAGGGCTGATTTTTTCCGCCTCATCCACATAAGGCAAAAGCTCTTCCAGTGGAACAATGGCAATATTCTTTTTCAAGACATCAAGTAAATGATTTAGTTCTTCTTCGGTTTTCTCAGTTTTTTCCCTTATTTCTTCTGAATGTTTCTTAAATTCTGCAAAGAAAAATTCTGTAGTAACAAGATGCAGCCTTTTGTCAAAAATAAGTTCATGAGTTTTGCTTTCTTTTATAAGGGCGGCGAAAATTTCATTCGCGTCAACTGCCAAATTCATTTTACTTCATCGCCCTTAATCTGTTGCTTAGGGCTCTGCTTACTTCTTTTCCCCATTTTAGGGCATCTTCTTCTTTTATCCTGCTCTTTGCCTTAAGCTTTTTGATGAATTCCATATCCCTAATTTTTTCATCAAAGGCTTCTCTGGCTACAGCACTCCAATTTATCTCTTCAAATGTGTCCATTTTTTCTTTCAATTCATTTGGTATTGACAAAGTCACGTTTACCATAATGTTCACCTCGTGTTAATATGTGAAAATACGTGTAAATATTTAAATGTTACGATTTTTGATTGAATTTTGAGGGGAGTAGGGAATAAAAGTACGTATAATCTACAGAGATTGTGCGTAAGAACAAAGGCTAAGTTTTGGCTATGCTGCAAATAGATTATTAATGTAAAATAATATTGAGCAGATTCTTTTGTTAATTCAACCTTTCAGCAAAAATTCAGAATTCTTAACAGCTTTAAATCAAGCCTGCTGCGTTTCTTCTGCTTTCTGGGCTGTTTTCTGCTTTAGGCTTATTATCTGTATGAGCTTTAGCGCATTTATCTCCTGTTTCAGCTCCTCGATTTCATCCTTAAGCTCATATATCAGCTCATAATTGTGCTGCAGGTTGTCTGTGTTTTCAGAAACAAGGCTTGGCAGTTCAGAAAAATCAGCAAATTCCCTCCTAATCTGCTTTATCCAAGAATCAACGTTCTCCCTGAATATTTCGAGTTCCGGTTCCATTTCAGCCTCTAATCTCAAAAAAGAGGCAAAGTTCTTCAAAGGCAGCGATGAAAACTCATAGGCCTTCTTCGCCAACAGTTGATTGTTTCTTTGCCTTCCAAGCATCATGTAGCTTTTACGAGTGAAACACTCAGCTAATGACTTATTACCTCTTTCTTGATACACTAGTATACTTTAATTGTGTTTAGATATACCAGTATACCTTTTAGTATACTCCTTATATTTAAATCTTTTGGTTTTAGTGTATTGTGGAGAATATAAATCACAAAATAGAAAGATTTTTAGCTTTAATCTGATAAATTAAGTAACATGCTCAAGACAGAACAATTAATCAGCCTTGGAGTTTTTTTGATTGTAGTGGGGTTTATCATAGTTTTCATCGGCGCATTCTTGGGAGCCAAAGATTCAAACTCAAAAACAAAGGTAGCAATAGGGGGATTTATCGGCTTCATTCCATTCGGCTTTGGGAATGACAAGAAACTGGTATGGCTTGTTGCAATACTCTCTTCAGCTTTATTAATAATCTGGGTTTTATTCAGCTTTAGAATTTGGAAATAACCTTACTCTTCCTTGTCAAACTGCCCCTTGACCTTGTATTTGTTAGAAGTCAGGATGTGGTTATACAGCTTCTCGTATTCGTTTTGAAATGGGTTTTTCCTGAACAGCACCTTGTAGAGAAGATACAGGGCAATTGCAGCATACACTCCAATCAGGATTGTCCGGTTTATTTGCATAAAATTGTATTATGGCAGCTAATATTTAAACCTTGGTATTTTAAAAAAGTTTAAATAAAAACAGTAAACCTCTTTTTGCATGAAACAGCTCATAAGAAAGACAGTTGAAGCAGAGCTGCCTACAAAATACGGCAATTTTAAGGTTGTCTGCTATGAAGACCTTGGCAAGGGACAGCATCTTGCATTAGTCAAGGGCGATGTCAAAGGCAAAAAGAATGTCCTTGTACGAGTCCATTCAGAATGCGTTACAGGCGATGCTTTGGGCTCTTTCAGGTGCGACTGCGGCTCACAGCTTGAAAAAGCGCTTGAGGTAATAGGAAAAAAGGGCGGAGTTCTTCTTTACATGGCGCAGGAAGGAAGAGGTATTGGATTGATAAACAAGATTGCGGCTTACCACCTGCAGGATCATGGAATGGACACTGTGCAGGCCAACTTAAAGCTTGGGTTTAAGGCCGATGCGCGAGATTACACAACAGGGGCCCAGATACTTGCTGACTTGGGATTGTCAACCATAAGGCTTCTGACAAACAACCCAAGGAAAATAGAAGGCATTGAAAAATACGGGCTTGAAATAGTCGAAAGAGTTCCAATTATCATCAAGCCGAATAAAGACAACAAGAGATACCTTAAGACAAAAAAGGAAAAGCTGGGGCATTATCTGGAGGAGAAAGGGGTTGTGAAGTGATACAATCAATCCGACCTGAACTACTCGAAGCAGCTGTAAAAGCAGCAACTAACCAACTGCAGTTAATAATCGATGATAATCCTCTGCCTGACGAAATGTATACTTCAGTCTCCGATATGCTAACTAGAATAAGAAGTGGGGGCGAAGATACATTTGATATATGGGAGATGTTTCATGGGCGCAGAGCAATCGGTATACTTCCAGAGAATTTAAGAAATCCTTTGGTAAGACATTCCCATTTAAAGATTGACTATGAAACCGGTAAATATTATTTAAGTTAATTCTGAGGCATCAAAACCTCAGCAATCCCATAACCTTCCCTATATCCCCCTCATCAATCAAAAAGATGGAATCTGTCCAGCAGCTTAGAGTTTCAACTATATTTATGTTGTTCTCCCCAAGCAGGGAGCAGACATAAGCGTAAGTTCCCGGAGTTGTTTCAATCTCCTTCGGGCTTTTTATCGTTATCTGGGCAAGATTCCTGTTTTCCAGGATTATCTTGTTTTTAAAGTACTTTTTTATCAAATCCGTAAAATCTTCGGTGGTAATCACAGTTATTCCGGACGCGCCCTCTATGACGCCAAAAATTTCCTTTCGTTTCTTGATTTCTTTTGCCAGGCTCGTAAGGTTGTCAAAATAGATGTCCTTTTCCAGGACAACTGCAATCACCTTGTTTTTTATCTCTATCTTGCTTTCCTTGAGTATCTTCAGTATCCTGTCCTCGAAAATGTGCCCTTTTTTCAGCTTTCTTCTCAGCCTTCTGCATGCGATAAGGATAGCGTCAAAATTTTTCTTTAAGCTTAAGCCCAGCTCGGAAGCTATCAGCCTTGACAGTGATGAATAGTTCACCAGCCCATTCTTCAGGCAGTCCTTGACTGAAGGGTGCTCCAGAATGTAGCTTTCAGTTAATTTGGTTATGCTTGGCATTTTTTATTGAACTTTTGCTTAAATCTTCATTCCGCCTTTTTAAATGTTTTGTTTTGGACATTTTTGTTTATTTTTGTTCAAATTCGGGCATCAGGTTTAAAAAGAGGCAATTAATGGCTGTTTTCATGAAGCAAAAGGTTGTGCTCGCATATAGTGGGGGGCTGGACACGTCAGTAATCTTAAGCTGGCTGATAAATAAAGGCTACGAAGTAGTTGCGTACATAGCTGACTTGGGCCAAAATGAAGATTTCAATGCGGCCAAGCAGAAAGCGCTGAAAGTCGGGGCATCAAAAGTTTATATTGAGGATGTAAAGGAAGAGTTTGTCACGGACTTTATTTTTCCGGCGATAAGGGCAAATGCGGTTTATGAAGGAAGATATCTGCTCGGGACTTCTTTGGCAAGGCCGTTAATCGCAAAGAAGCAGATAGAGATTGCTGCAAAGGAAAAGGCAGAATATGTAAGCCATGGCGCAACCGGAAAAGGTAATGACCAGGTAAGATTTGAATTGACCTGCATGACCCTGAACCCCAAGATAAAAATTATTGCGCCGTGGAAAGACGCCGAATTTCTTGCAAAATTCAAGGGAAGGTCTGATATGATGGAATATGCACAAAAAAACGGAATTCCTGTAAAGGCCACAAAAGATGCGCCTTACAGCACTGATCCCAATCTCATGCACATAAGCTATGAGGCCGGCATTTTGGAAGATCCGAAGCTTACTCCAGGCGAAGAGATGTTTGAGCTGACAAAAAGCCCGAAGCTTGCACCTGACAAAGAAACCAAGATAGAAATAGAGTTCAAGCGCGGAAACCCTGTAAAAGCCAAAAACAACAGCGACGGAACTGTAAAAACAAAGCCACTGGAATTATTCCAATATCTCAACAAAATTGGCGGGGAAAACGGAATTGGAAGGGTTGACATGGTTGAAAACAGGTTTGTAGGAATAAAATCAAGGGGAGTTTATGAAACCCCGGCAGGAACTATCCTCCATATTGCGCACCGTGACATTGAGGGAGTAACCTTAGACAGGGAAGTTATGCATCTTCGCGACATGCTCATGCCTAAGTTTGCAGAGCTTATTTACTATGGGTTCTGGTATTCCCCTGAAATGGAGTTTTTAAGCGCTGCATTTGACAAGAGCCAGGAATATGTAAACGGCACGGTTTACCTGTCGCTATACAAGGGAAACTGCATGGTAATCGGAAGGGAGTCAAAAGACTCGCTGTACAACCAGGACCTGAGCAGCATGGATGTTTTGGGCGGCTACGACCAGAAAGACGCATTGGGATTCATAAGGCTGAACGCATTAAGGCTGAAAGTTAGTTCTTTAAGAAACAGGAAGAGATAAGATGAAGCATCTTGCCTCTTTGATTGATTGGAACAGCGAAAGCATTTTGGATTTGATTGGCCTTGCAGCCACTATAAAAAAATTCCCTGAAAAATACCATCAAGCCTTAAAAAACAAGACAATGCTGATGATATTTGAAAAGCCCTCTTTAAGAACAAGAGTTTCTTTTGAAGTCGCCATGACTCAGCTGGGAGGGCATGCAATTCATCTTGATGCAAAAGACTCGCCTTTGGGCGAAAAAGAATCAATATCAGACACCGCGAAAGTCTCAAGCAGGTATTGCGATATTATAATGGCACGATTATTCAGGCAGGAAGATATAATCGAATTGGCAAAAAGCTCAACAGTTCCTGTCATAAATGGATTAACAGACACGTTCCACCCGTGCCAGATTTTATCCGACCTTTTTACGATAAATGAAAATAAAGGCAGGCTGAAAGGATTAAAGCTGAGCTTTGTGGGCGATGGCAACAATAACATAACCCATGAGCTGCTTTTGGGATGCCCGGCAGCCGGGATGGATATATCGGTAGGATGCCCAAAAAGCCTGATGCCCCAAAAATGGGTTGTTGACATTGCAATGAAAAAAGCCAAAACTTCGGGCTCTAAAATCACAATTAATAATAACTCAAAGGAAGCTGCCAAGGATGCAGATGTAGTATATACAGATACATGGATGAGTTATCATGTTCCAAAAAATGAAAAAATAAAAAGAGTAAGTTTATTGAAGCCGTATCAGGTAAGCAGCGATTTGATGAAACTTGCAAAAAAAGACGCTGTTTTCATGCACTGCCTGCCTGCAATGAGGGGATACGAGCAGGCTGAAGAAGTGATCGACGGCAGGCAAAGCATTGTATTTGACCAGGCGGAAAACAGGCTGCACATGCAGAAGGCGATAATACTGAAGCTATTGGGGAAGATGTAAAATGGCAAAACTCTGGCAAAAAAACTACAAGCTTAACGAGGAGATTGAAAAATTTACAGTAGGAAATGACTATTTGATAGATAAAAACCTGATAAAATATGATGTTTACGGCAGCATTGCGCACGCAGGCATGCTTAACAAAATAGGAATTTTGGACAAGAATGAGTTCAGGAAGCTTAAAAAAGGGCTGATTGAAATTTTAAAGCTGAGCGAAAAAAACAAGTTTGCAATCACTCCCAAGGATGAAGATGTCCACACTGCAATCGAGAACCATCTGACAAAAAAACTGGGCAGCCTGGGCAAGAAGATACACACAGCGCGCTCGAGAAATGACCAGGTTCTTGTTGACTTAAGGCTGTACTCAAAAGACAAGCTGATTGAAGTCCAGACGCTTGTTTTGCAGCTGGCTTCTGCTTTTGCTGACAAGGCTGAAAAATACAAAGAAGTTCCAATGCCGGGATACACCCATTCAAGAAAGGCAATGCCTTCCTCAGCTGGAATGTACTTTGGAAGCTTTGCGGAATCGCTTGCTGATGACATGGAAATTTTGGAAGAAGCGTATGAATTGAATGACCAGTGCCCGCTGGGAAGCGGAGCAGGCTACGGGCTGCCTTTGGATGTAGACAGGAAATTTGCCTCGAATCAGCTCGGATTCGGCAAAGTGCAAAACAATTCCCTTTATGTCCAGAACAGCAGGGGCAAATTTGAATCGCTTTCAATATTCGCATTAGGCAGCGTGATGGCAGACCTTGCCAGGCTTTCAAATGACTTGGTGATATTCAGCATGGATGAATTTGGATTTTTCAAGCTGCCGGATGAGTTTTGCACAGGCTCTTCCATAATGCCGCAAAAGAAAAATCCTGATGTTTTTGAGCTTACAAGGTCAAAATCAGCAAAAGTCGATTCAAACCTGCATTTAGTCAAAGCAATATGCTCCAAGCTCCAGTCCGGATATAACCGTGACTTGCAGATGGCCAAAGAGCCCTTGATTGAAAGCTTCGATATCGCAATTTCAACGTTGGCAATATTCAAAATGGTGATTGAAAAAATAGGCGTGAACAAAGAAAAGTGCATTGCAGCGTGCACCCAAGAGATGTTTGCCACAGAGCATGCATATGGACTGGTTAAGAAAGGAATGCCGTTCAGGGATGCTTACAGGCAAACGGCTGAAAACATGGAGAACTTGCCTAAGATTAATCCTGCTAAAAATATCCTGTCAAAAAAGCACATTGGCTCAACAGGAAATCTCGGGCTCGGCAAATTAAAGAGGCAGATTAAGAAAATAGGCAGTGAACTTGGCTCTGAATCCGCCAAATTCCATTCCAAGCTGAACAAACTGGTAAAATAAAATGCAGCTCCTAACCAATAATGTCTGCGCTCCAAAAGGATTCAGGGCAGCCGGAAAATGCGCAGGAATAAAAAAATCAGGCAAGCTAGATTTGGCAGTAATATTCAGCGAGGCTCCGGCGAATGCAGCTGCTGTTTATACCTCGAACAAAGTCAAAGGAGCCCCTCTTCTTGTCACGAAAAAACACCTTGAAAACGGCAAAGCCCAAGCCATAGTGATAAACAGCGGCATTGCAAATGTCTGCACAGGCAAAAAAGGAATTGATGATGCAGAAGAAACTGCAAAGATTGCAGCCAAGGAGCTTGGACTCATGCAGGATGAGATTGTGGTGGCATCAACCGGGCTGATTGGCGCTTGCCTGCCGATGGACAAGATAAGAATCGGGCTGAAAGGAATAAAAAGCGAATTAAGCGTAAATTCCAATGCAGCAAAAGCCATAATGACAACGGACACTGCTGAAAAAGGAATAGCTGTCAAAGCCGGCAATTTTACAATAGGGGGAATTGCAAAAGGCTCTGGAATGATCCACCCAAATATGGCCACAATGCTCTGTTTCATAACAACAGACGCAGAATTTTCCCCAAAAAAGCTGAATTCGTTCCTGAAAAATTCCGTCAGCAAGTCATTCAACATGATGAGCGTTGACATGGACACAAGCACCAGCGATATGGCAGTGATTCTTGCGAATGGGCTGGCCGGCAAAGCTGATGAAGCAAAATTCCGGAATGCGCTTGACTTTATGTGCATTGAGCTTGCCAAAAAAATAGCCAGAGATGGAGAAGGGGCGACAAAATTGGTTGAAGTTGAAGCTAAAAATGCGGCTACAAGATACGATGCCGAGCAGATTGCCAAGTCAGTCGTGTCTTCCAATCTTGTCAAGTGTGCCCTTTTTGGAAATGACCCGAACTGGGGAAGGATAATGTGCGCAATAGGCAACTCGCCGGCAAAATTCAAGGAAAATTCGATTGATGTCTATTTTGGAAGTATGCTGATTGTAAAAAACGGAACTGCGGCAGATTTCAGCTTTGACGAAGCAAGAAAACTGATGGGCAAAAAAGAGATAAGGATAACGATAGATGCAAAGCAGGGAAAAGAAAGCGCGACTGCCTACGGCTGCGACATGACTTATGAGTATATAAAGATAAATGCGCGATATACAACTTGAGCAAACAGGATTTTCCGATGACTCCCAACGAAAAAACAAAAGTGCTTATCGAGGCATTGCCGTATATTGAAAGGTACCACGGCAAGATTGTAGTCATAAAACTTGGGGGGAATGCAATGCCTGAAATAAAAAATGCAGCCGAAGACATAGCGTTCCTGAGAAGAATTGGAATAAAAGTGGTTGTTGTTCACGGCGGCGGCCCGGAGATAGACAAGGAGCTGAAAAAGCTCGGGATAATTCCTAAATTCATAAAAGGGCTGAGGCATACTGACGAAAAGGTGATGGCTGCTGTCGATAAAGTGTTCCGCAGGATAAACAAGCGGATTGTCAAGAGCTTGAACTCCAGATATGTTGAATCTGTCGATGCCAGCGGCTGCATAAGGGTAAAGCAAAAATCTCCCGAATTGGGGCTTGTCGGGGAGATAACCAAGATTGAAAAAAATACCATAATGAACCACCTGGATTCAGACTGCACCCCTATAATATCCCCGATAGGAATTGGCTCAAAAGGAAAATACAATATAAACGCCGACACTGCGGCTTCAAGGATTGCTGTTGCATTAAATGCCGAGAAGTTCACAATACTGACAAATGTTGACGGAATCAAGATCAACGGCAGCCTGCTGACCCACATAGATTTCAGGACGGCAAAAAAAGAGATAAGGAATGGAAACATAAACAAGGGGATGATTCCAAAAGTGGAAGCGTGCATTTACGCTGTCAAGAACAAGTGCCCAAAGGCTCACCTGATAAACGGGTTAACCCACCATTCGCTGCTGCTTGAAATCTTTACTGACAAAGGAATAGGCACGGAAGTTGTTTATAAAAATGGACGCTGAAAAAATAATGACGCTGGAAAAGGAGCATATAATGCAGACTTACTCAAGGCAAAGCATAGTTTTAGAACGTGGCAATGGCTGCTATGTTTTTGACAAAGGCGGAAAGAAGTATATTGACCTGGTGGGGGGGCTGGCAACATGCATCCTGGGCCACGGCAACAGGCAGTTTGCGGAAGCTGTAAAAAAGCAGATAGAAAAAATTACAAATCCCACAAATCTTTATTACACCGAGGAACAGGTTAAACTGGCGGAAAAGTTAGCGGGGCTGTCGGGCCTGGACAAGTGCTTTTTCTCGAATTCAGGGGCTGAAAGCATCGAGGCAGCCATCAAGCTTGCAAGGAAGCACACTAAAAAAACTGGGATAATAGCTACAAAAGAGGGATTTCACGGAAGGACTTTCGGAAGCCTCTCTGCTACCGGCAAGGAAAAAATAAAAAGTCCATTTATGCCGCTGCTGCCGGGATTTGAGCACGTTGAGTACGGCAACCCAGATGCAATAAATAATACAATAACCAAAGATACAGCTGCCATCATAGTTGAGCCAATACAGGGAGAAGCCGGAATAGTTATGCCTTGCAAAGATTACCTGAAACATGTAAGGGAAGCCTGCAACATGCACGGCGCATTGATGATTTTGGATGAGATACAGACAGGCTGCGGAAGGACAGGCAAATTTTTTGCTTATGAGCATGATAAAATAAAGCCGGATATTGTGACATTGGCCAAGGGCCTTGCAAATGGAATCCCAATCGGCGCTACAATTGCAAAGGATGAGATTGCAAAAAGTTTCGGCAAAGGCGACCACGGCTCGACCTTCGGCGGAAATCCTGTTGCCTGCTGCGCGGCAAATTTCACGGTCGATTATATACTAAAAAAAAGGCTGGTGAAAAACGCAGCTATCCAAGGAAAATACTTTATGAAAAAGCTTGCTTCAGTCAAATCAGGGCCAAAAGAAATCCGCGGCAAGGGGCTGATGATAGGCATGGAAATGGAAAAAGATGCCGGCAAAATCCAGAAAGGATGCATGGACAAGAGACTGCTTGTCAATCTTACTGCCGAAAAAGTGATTAGATTTTTGCCACCGCTTACAATCAGCAGGAAGATTATTGATGATTCTCTTGGGATTTTAAGGGAAGTGGCTGAAAATGAAAATTAAAGCCGGAATCATAGGCGCTTCAGGGTATACTGGCTATGAGCTTATAAAAATCCTGAGCAGGCACAAATCTGTTGACTTAAAGTTTTTGAACAGCAAAAGCCGCAATGGGCAAGCTGTTAAGTCTGTTTATGGCGATTTTTGGGATGCAAGCCTGAAGTTTACAAATCTCAGCCTGGATGAGGTTAACAGAAGCAATGCTGATGTGATTTTTACAGCGCTTCCGAGCAAAGAATCAATCGAGATTGTGCCAAAACTAAAAGGAAGAATTGTTGATTTAAGCGCGGATTTCAGATTTTCAGACGCCAAAGTTTACGAGAAAGTGTATGGCATAAAAAACTACTCTAAAATAAAGGCAGTTTATGGCCTGCCTGAGCTTTTCAGGAGCAAAATTAAAAATGCAAATGCCGTTGCAAACCCGGGATGCTATGCAACTGCCTGCCTTCTTGCCGCATTGCCAATCCAGAAATTTTCAAAGCACATAATATTCGACTGCAAGTCAGGCTACAGCGGCGCAGGAGCCAAGCCAGCTTATGTCAACCAGCCCGAGAATTATTCCGACAATGTAATCCCGTACAATATAACCAGGCACCGCCATAAATATGAAATTGGACAATTTATTAAATCTAAAATTTCATTTACACCGCATGTGATCCCTGTTTTCAGGGGCCTGATGTGCACGATGCACGTGCTGCTGAAGAAAAAAATTGACGCGAAAAAAATATACAAAGATTTCTATAAAAAAGAGCCGTTCGTTAAAATAATGGAAGACAAGCTGCCTGAGCTGCACGACGTTCAAAACAATAATAACTGCTGCATTGGGGGCTTTGAAATTGACGAAAACAACCGGCTTGTTGTGGTTTCTGCGATTGACAACCTGCTGAAAGGGGCTTCCGGGCAGGCTGTGCAGAACATGAACATAATGTTCGGGATTGATGAAAGGGAAGGGCTGGTTTAATTCAAATCAAAACATTTATTAACAACTTAAGACTATCCCTGTTTTTTAATGGGCAGTGGTAAAGAGATTAAGCTTATTCTTGAAAACGGCGAAGAGTTCAAAGGATTTTCATTTGGGGCAGAGCATTCTGTTTCAGGCGAAGTTGTCTTCAACACCGGGATGGTAGGCTATCCGGAATCTCTTACGGACCCGAGCTACAGGGGGCAGATTCTTGTTCTAACTTACCCCCTGATTGGAAACTACGGCGTTCCGGGGAAGGAAGCTGAAAATAATATCCTTAAGCACTTTGAATCCGGCAAAATACAGGTTCAGGCACTGGCTGTTTCGGACTATTCATCCGAATATTCGCACTGGAATGCAAAAAAAAGCCTTGCCGAATGGCTGAAAGAAGAAGACATTCCGGCAATTTATGGCATTGACACAAGAAGGCTGACAAAAACCTTGAGGGAAAAAGGCGCTATGCCCGGAAAGATTGTTTTTGAAGGTGAAGATGTAAACTTTTATGATCCAAATACGGCGGATATTGTGAAGGAAGTGACAGCCAAAGAGCCAATAATCTATAACGAAAAGCCAAATCAAAAAAAAGTTGTTGTTGTCGACTGCGGCGTCAAAAATAACATCATTCGCAACCTTATACAAAGAAACTTGACGGTGGTAAGGGTGCCTTACTATCATGATTTTCTGCAGCAGTTTTTTGACGGATTGTTAATCTCCAACGGCCCAGGCGACCCAAAGATGTGCAAAGAAACGATTTACAATGTCGGAAGGGCGCTGAAGCACGGCATTCCGACATTTGGAATCTGCCTCGGCAACCAGATTCTTGCGCTTGCAGCAGGAGGAAACACCTACAAGCTGAAGTATGGCCATCGCTCCCAAAACCAGCCAGCAATTTTATCTAGAACAAAAAGGTGCTTTATCACAACACAAAACCACGGATTTGCTGTCGATATGAAATCATTAAGCAATGAATGGCAGGAATTTTTTGCCAATGCAAATGATGGCACAAATGAGGGGATAAAGCACAAGACAAAGCCGTTTATGTCGGTGCAGTTTCATCCTGAGGGGCATAGCGGGCCTGAAGACACCAATTTCCTGTTTGACGAATTTGTGAAGATGCTGAAATGAAAAAGATAAAAAAATTTTGGAGCAAATTGGAATATTGGAAAAGGGGAGGAATAATTGGATTAATTGGTGGAATGCTGTTTAGTTCTTATATCTGGATTTTATTTGGCGAAAATTCTCTGTTTTTCTTAATTTTACCCATTGCAGCAGGTGGGGCTATTCTTGGTTACCTTTGGGAACTTGGGAAAAAAAATAAACTTGAATTAAAAGGTAAAAGCAAGATTATAATATACGGTTATCTTGTGATATTATTGATGTGGTTATCTGTTTCAAAAATAATTCAATTAAATTTGAATCTTATGTTAATAAATATTTAATATGGGCTATAACAATAATTTTAACTATTGGTTTTATTGCCTTAGCCTTTAAACTGGCGTATCCCAAAATAACCAAAAAATGACACAAACCATAGCATTGGACATGCTCACGTGAACTATTTAAAGGCAGTTCAGCCGCCAATACAAAAAATGGAAATTTCAAAAAAATGGAAGATTGATTATTATATTTACATTGACTACTCGCATGACTTAATCGGGTACAATATAATTGAAAATAAAAATATAGGATTGCTATTAACAAAAATATCCAAGTTCGAGCATTACAAAAAAGTAAGGCATGTAAGGACATACCTGATAAAAATAAAGAAAATTGTCAAAAAAGATGAGATATCGGGCCTCTTGCATAAGCAAAAAATAAGGTATCTGAAAGACAACATATCGATATTTGTTGAAGTCATTGAATTCGTAAAGAAGCATGACAACTGCGCAATTTTTCTTTCTGTCGATAATAATCAGTATGCTGCTTTTACCAAGCTAATTGAGTTAGTGCCTCACAAAGAGCATTTAGTCCTAGTAAGAGAGAGTGATTTGAAAAAAGGCTCTGTTGAATATAAGCTGAGCCTCATCATTGATAATATGTTGGTAATAGAAAGGATGAGTAAGTAGACCCACCATCCTACTAACCGCCTCTAGGAACGGGATTCGTCAGGGTCTGTTCCTCAATGGATGATGGAGTATCGCATATATTTAAAGCTTTCGCACAAAAAATGAACCTCCTTGGGCTAAAGCCCAAGGTATCATACAAAGGAAGTAACTTTCCTTTGTTGCACAAAATTCCAGCTTCCTTGGGATTGGGAAATGTAGTGCTGAATTACATCAGTTGTTACATTGCCAACAGAGCGA
>JACPIE010000041.1 GCA_016188245.1 Candidatus Woesearchaeota archaeon
GGAAAGCGGATTTGCAAGCCTGAAGAGAAGATTTGGAGCCAGCGTGGGCTCCAAATCTGTGCGGACAATCCGCACAGAATTATTTTGTAGGCTGATATGCCACAATATTTTTTTATTGAGAATGACTTTTAGGACAGAGCCATGCCAAACTAAACATTTTTAAAATCACATATTCCCTATGCCTTATGACTCAAATACTGGGCATTGTAAAGAAAGGCAAGCTCATTCCGGAGGATTTGTGGCTAAAGTTTGTCAATGGGATGGAGAATGATTTTGAGAGCCTTGAAACCAACAATGAGAGGGCAAAAAGGGAGATTGCGGAAGCTGTGCTTAATTCAGTCAAAAAAAGGATTGTGCCCAGGTTCGGAATCCTTTTTTCAGGAGGGGTTGACAGCTCGCTCATAGCGCTTGTGGCAAAGCAGCTTAAATGCAATTTTACCTGCTATACGGCAGGAATTGAAGGCTCTGATGATATTGAATGGGCAAAAAAGGCTGCAAAAGAGTACGGATTTAATTTCAAATATAAAATTTTAAGCTTGGACGAGCTGGAAGATGCTGTGAAAAGCGTTGTAAAACTGCTTAATGATTCGGATATTGTCAAAGTGAGTGTCGGCTCTGTGCTTTACTCAGCAGGAAAGCTTGCCTTGTCAAACGGCGACAAAGTGCTCTTTGGCGGCTTGGGAAGCGAAGAAATATTTGCAGGCTACAAGAGGCACGAAGATGCGCTGCAGAATGGGTTCGAGTCACTGCACAAGGAATGCTGGAACGGCTTAAGGGGAATGCGCCAAAGAGACCTGACAAGGGATTTTGCAATAGCAAAGCACCTTGGGCTGGATTTAAGGGCCCCTTTTCTGGACAAGGATGTGATAAAGGCTGCAATGAATGTGCATCCAATGTTCAAGCTTGACAAAGAAAACAAGAAAATCATATTGAGGGAAGCTGCAGAATTTATCGGCCTGAAAAAAGAATTCGCATGGCGCAGGAAACAGGCTGCCCAATACGGGAGCAATTTCGTGAATGGCATAGAGAAGCTGGCAAAAAGGAAAGGTTTCAATTTCAAGAAAGAATACCTGCAGAGCCTGCTGGTAAAATAACAAAAACCTTATGTATGTTTGGCAAAAACAGGAACTGCGCCAGCTAAAGATGTATTATGCGGGTTTTCTTCTTCTATGTTATTCTCTTTTTTTACAACAGCATCTACAACAGCCCAATAGTAGTCTATAAACCTGTTTACTACAGGATTTTTCAAATTAAGCCTGTACATTTTAGCTTTTCCAACGGCCCTTGTTTGTATCACTATCTTCTTTTTCTTGAAATCTTTCCATATATCTTTTAATGTGGTGTAGCCTACTCCGGAATACCTGGCTATGTCCTTCATAGAATAATCATACTCAGAATGAACGATTAAAAAGCCCCATATCCTGTTTTTTGGGGTGTTTCCCTCTTCCTGTAAAAATATTGATTTTTGCATTGTAGATAGTTTGAGCATTAGAATATTTAAAGGTTTCTATCTAGTCTCATAAGGGACTAAAATTAGACCACATATTTATATATTCCTTGCTTCTTATTTTTTCAATGGCAAAAGTAAAAAGAAGCGAATACATAAGGATAAGCAGGACAATTGTAAAAAAATTATTTGACCTAAACTGCTTTGGAAAAGGCTCTGTGTATATCCATGTTCTGAAATCAGGAATATCAAAAGAAGATTTGGACAAAGTTGAGACTGTTCTGGAAGCTTTAATAAAGCAAAGTATATGCCACAAGAAAAAGAAAGAACATGGTTGGAAGTACTATTTGAACATGGACAGATATGATAAAATCAAAGAAATCATTAAGGAAAAAGGCAGCAATTCTATCATTCCAATTTTATTGATGTTATGATTAACTGATTACAATGAACTACAAATTCCATGCTTACGGGCATCCAAACATTCTGGCAACACATAAAACAACTTTGGAGTTTACAAAAGATGGAGAAGTCAGCATTAAAGGAGACTGCATCATTGGAGTGAAAGCCGATTTTGAACTGGGCAATCTAAAGAATTTCATTAAAAACACGAAAAATGGCAAAATATCAATGACAATAGTCGCAAACAATGATGAAGAAATGCATGAAACAATCTTAGCCACAATCAATCCGGAATTCGATGACGGCAAAGAACTCGTAATAAGAAAGACGAATTTCGTCTCAGAAAGGACTTTTGCAATAAGCTCAAACAAGGCTGCTTTTGAGCTTAATAAGAAGTTAATAGCCTTTTTAAAGGAAAAAAAGAATAAAATAAAGGTTGTTGTTGAAAACAAAGAGAAATAAGCCAAATAAAAGCAAAAAAGAATCACTTCTAAAAATTTCCCATACTAAAAACAGATAGTTTTTTAAATAAATAAATCATTACAATTTGTTCGGGGCAGGTAAGGTAATATTCTGAATGGGGAAAAATAGAGAGATAGGGGCTGGACTGAAAATTTTGAATAATGGGGGAATTAAAAAATGAGTATTTCAATTCCATTTGATGATGTGGTTAGTCGGTTGTACATGTCTTCAAGCAGGATAGTAAATTTAGGAAATGATTTTCTAAATAGGTTACCTCATCTAATTAGGCCTAATCCCGGCCCTCCTTCTCAAAACGACCCAAATCAGAATGCAGATAGTGTTATAAAAACTTCATGGGGTGAAGAACTGGGCTATTTAGTCAACATGAGTTCTTTTCCGAAAAGATTTTTTTCAGACGGAGAAATCTCGCTTATAGATTATTCCGATAGGAGGGACAAAGAAATTCATAAGGGTGAAGGCAGAAAAATGGGTGGTGTTTATGATTCACATCCGCTTGACATGGTGCTAATGCATTATAGGATTGCCGCTGAAATAGCTCCAGATATGGTTCAGATTACAGGGTTGGATCTTGAGCAGATTTTAAAGATGTTCATGGAGCCAAGTTTTGTTATTGGAACCAAAGGGCATGACCGTGTCGAAGATCACACGAATCTTGAAGTGCCTGTAAAGGAATTTAAAGCCGCAAGGGCAAAAACTATCCAACAGCACGGAAGGTTGATGCCGTCAGCTCCAGAATACCAAGAAATGATGGATTGGAGAGGCACAATTAAAAGGCTAAGAGCAGAAATTGTGGCAAAGGAGCATGAAATGCAAACAGCATTCATTGAAGACTTAGGAATTAGTGCTACAGAAAAAGCAGGATTGCTTCTGGTCGGAGATTTAGCTATGGGAATAATGGATTGGTCTGCAAGGCATATTGAAGAAAATTTCTTCACAGCATCAATGTTTTATCTATGCCAAAGATTTTCCGTTAGAGATTATGTAGAGCATGGAAGAGGAGGACCATTCCAAGCAAAATTGATGGGAAGATTGAATCTAACCAGTGGAAAAGAGCCTATGGAGAATATGTCAGCCAGAATGCACCTAAGGCTTTTAGACAGGGTAATGCAGTCAAGAGAAATAATGCCAAGATACACAAAGCAACAGGCAGCAGAGTTAGAAACTCAATTTGGGCAGCACAAATTCTTAAGAGAATTGTTTGGAGAAGTTGCTAAGGAGCCTGATGAAAGAGGTATTAGATTTAAGGTGGATGCTGGATTTTCAAGACCTGACCTTCTAGATATAGTCTATAGGAATGATGTCGTTTTAACTAATGTTGGTTATGCATTAAAAAATTATGGAAAAAATTTTGCAAGACAACAAAAAAGAAATCCAATGGCTTATATGTACTTATTGGCAATCTTGAAGGCAAGAGATTATTTAATAGCGGAAAATGATAAAATTATTGGAAGTACAAGACCGGGAGAAGAATCGGGACTAGTAAAATCTTATAAAGGAGATTTGGGAAGAAGAGTTACAGCAGAGATTGAAGCGAATGTAGCGAGTCTGCCGCCCCATGAATTTGATATGGTGACAGGAGAAGGGCCTATTACTAATGGCTTTTGGTATGAAACAGGTTACCGCGAAAATAAAGAAAATGGCAATGAACATCAATTAAGAAGGAATTACGATGATGTTTTAAGACTCCGCAGATTAAATGGCAATTTCAGGGATCCGCAAAGAAATATTGTGGATTTAAAAATTGGAAAATTTGATTTATTTGTAATTAAGGGGATAGGGAAAGGCATTCACTTTGATATAACACCTGCGCCTTATAGGGGAATTTAAGCCTTTAAAGCCTAAAATCAAAAGATAAATAAGCAGATGCCTATTTCTCGCTTTGGGAAATCAAGTGGTTCAGGGGCAATACACTCTTCAAAATTTCAGGCATCTTGGTCATTCTTTCTACGATGGCGACTTGCTTGTTGATGTGTTTACTCTCACATTCAGGAATAAATCTCCATCTATGCTTGCAGGGTTTAGCCAGAGAAGACTGCGCAGCTTTCTAAGGCAATTGCGAGGGAGGGAAGAGGTCCAAAGATTGCACGCCGCTCTTGATGTAGAATTTGGCAGTGCCCAGAAAACTTTGGACGGAATAATCCGTGTTTTAGAGCCAAGAATTGGGTTGCCTGAAAACTATCATAGAACTGAAAGGCAGGAAGTTCAGGCATTTTGCAATTCTACCAATCATGAGCCAAGAAGAGTGGCAATTGGGCGTTTTAAACCAGATATAGCAGCTGAAAATGTTAGATTTACTCCGCGCAGCACATTATACGCAACTAATCTTGCTGGAATATTTAATGAAAGGAAACAATTAAGATGCGATAGTTGCGGGAGCACAGATTTAGGCTATAGAAGAGCAGGCTCTATACATTTATACAGAGAATTATTCGAAGACAGAAATAGGGTGCCTATGGAGAGGGTGCAGCAAGTCATAAGAGGCGTTGCCGAGATGATTGATCCAAGCAGCTACAAAAAAAATCCTAATGGCGCTTACCACGCTGCTAAAAAGTATGTTGTAGACAGATTTCTTCCTTTATTCCCGGAAATAAGCGAAGGGAGCAGAATTAGTTATAGGGAGATACACAGACTTTTTGAATGGGTAGTCAGAAAAAACTATTTTTTAACCCAAGTTGCCCATTTCGACGAATTAACAAGAGACGCTATTGACCTTATGATCGAAAAACATATAAAACTGCCTTATGCCGTAGTGCATGCCCGCGTCAAGGAAAGATTAAGAACTATTGATAAAACTATAGAAGTCGGGTGGGATATAAGGGATGATGAAGATGATGTACAAAAAATTCTTGGAGATGTTTATGGATTTAGAATTGTTGTTCCGCCTGATGCTAAAGATGCATATATTTGGAAAACAGTCAAAGCATTCAGGAAATTGGGCGAAGACTTGATTGTTCAAGAAAAGGACTGGATAACCAAGCCAAAAAAAAATACATACAGCGCCTATCACTTTAAAATAAGGTTTGTACCTTCAAATAATTCAGAAGGAAATCAACCATTCAAAAGGGGCATTATTTATTCTCTGCAGATAACAGACCACCCAAGAGACAGAAACAATGAAACAAATCCAAACTCAGAGCATGATACAGCTTACAAGGCAAAAAAAATGCGACTGCTTTCAAGAATTCCTTTTCAAGTCAAACCTGTTGTTGCCACACTTTTAGGAGCAGAAGAAAGCTATGTAATGTCATTGCTTTCAGTTTCAAAAGCCAATTGAAACCCCTTAAATTTAAATTTGTCATGAATAGTGAATAAGCGAATAAAAAAACAAAGAATTTAAATATAATTTCCCAAATCCATCTTTATGGGATATCCAGTTATAGGGAACTATATATTTAGACATCTGCACCCTGAAAAAAACCATGGGTTTGATATTGTTCTAAAAGATGGCAACGCGTTGGCTTTGCGCATTGGAGGGCTTATTGTGCCCCTGATGAGGGGGAATAGGCTGGTTGCTGAGCATGTTACTTTGGATAATGCCGATAAGGCAGACTTCATCAGGGCATTAATCTTAATGGCAGATTTTCAAATGCGGCCTAAAGAAATGCCTCCTTTAGACAATCTGATAGGTTTAAATGAAGATACTCTCAGAAAAATTGGAGATGATACAGAGATATACAGAATGATAAACTCTACTGATTATGCACGATAATCCTCCTCGCCTTCCCAACATAATTCAAAATCCTCCCATTGGAGTATTTTCCTGTTCCAAGAAAGTCTTTTTTATTTTTTAAAATAACAAAACCGCTGCACTCCCTGCATTCCTTCTCCAAATCTTCCCCTTTAAGCCATTTTTTTGTTTCCTCATCATCAAGCTCAACCATGTTTTTTGCTGCTTTTGGGCCAACAATCTGGCTGCCTTCAATGCTCAGCCTTATCCCTCTGCTGCCAGCCTCGCAGAAATACATTCCGACGGAATTCATCCTCAATTTCGAAAAGTCGATTTTGGCAATATCTTTGCTTACGACAAAAACCCTGCCTTTGCTGTTCCTTAAAAACCCGTAATCAAGCTTTATCCCTGCACCCCACTGCCTTTCAACCAGCTTATAGGTTTCCTTTATTTCCTTGCTGTTGAGAATCTTTAGTTCCGGCATTGTTTGTTTATTATTATTTTTAACTTTAAATTTTTAATCCGCCTTCGGCATAATTTAGTGCTCGGCTTTTGCTATTCAGCCATTCGCAAAAGCCTCGCTTATTTATTCATTGAATAAGTACGAGGCGAAATCTAGTGGCATGTCGATAAATGCTTTAGCATTTTCGACCACGCTCAAAAATATATGATTTTTGACGAAACAGATTTCGCCGAGACTAAAATTTATTGCGAAGCCCTAAAAAATCCATAGGATTTTTGGGGCACCAAAAATGCTTTGCATTTTTTAGTGCAATGGATTGAATTTTTAATAAGATTGATTTAACTTTTTTTAAACCCCCCACATAGGATTCTGGTTCCTCATAATCTCTGCTATCTCCTTTAAAATTCCTATTTCCTCCTGCGACAGGAGCTTCCTGAACTCTTTCAATTTCTTGAAATGCCCTTCCGGGATTGCGGAATATAAAATGTCGCCTTCATGGACCTGCCTTCCAACCGTCACACTTGGCATTGAAACAGCAACCTGCTTTCCTTTCTCGGCGCTTTCAACATTTTCCTGCTCCTGCTGTATGCTTTTTGCCTCTGTTATTGAATTTCCGTCGCTCTTCATCAATGGCATTCCGGCTTTCAAAGCGCCTGCAAGCACTTCGATTCCCACAATGGCGGGATTGTTCTGCCTGAAAACATAGCCTTTCATTATCTGCAGCTTGCACGGCCTGTAAACATGCTCGATTTCCTTTGCTTCAAGCTGCTTTTTAGTTTCCTGCTGCCATTTCTCAAACTCGTCAACAAGCTTGTATATCACATTATTTGTAAGAACTTTCACATTCTGCTCCTTGACATCAGCCATAACCTCAACATTGAACCCAAGTATTGCACATTGCAATTGGTTTGAATAGCTTGCCTCTGCATCGCTTATGTCTTTCTTTGAAATGCTGCCTATGCTCGCTTTCTTGACGTCAATGCCTTTCTCCTTTAGTGTTTTTGACAATGCTTCCAATGACCCGAGAGAGTCTGCCTTTATCACAATTCCCTGCCTGTCAATTTCTATTACGACTTCTTCAACTTCTTTTTTTATTTCCCGAGTTACACTCCCGACATCATCGGGAGAGCATCCTCTTAAAGGCATTCCGGCAACAACATTATCGAGCTCCGGAGCCGAAATCTTAACGCCAGTTGCAGCCGATACCTGCCCGACAGACTCATATCTTGTTTTTTTGTCGCGCATCTCTGACAATGGCGTTGGCTCAAAAAGCGCCTTGACTTTTGCAACAATGGGCTCGCCCAATGAGCCTATCACAATTGTGTCATTCTGCTTCAGAGTTCCGTCATATATGATGGCATCGATAGTAGTTCCCAGCCCCCTCTCTTCCTTGACTTCCAGAACTGTTCCTTTGGCATTTCCCCCGACATCCACCTTCAGGCTTTCTTCGAGGAATCTCTGCGACAAGCCTGCCAAAACCATCAGCAGCTCGGCCAAACCCTCGCCTGTTTTTGCCGATATTGGGATTATTGCGAGCTGCTTTGTGTAGTCTTCTATCCTGTCAAACCTTTCTGAGTTAAAGCCCAGCTCTGCCAGCTTTCCTACAGCCTCATAGAGCTTTTTCTCGAGCAGCAAAACTGCCTTTTCATTCTGCTTTTGTATATTGTCCAGCAGGCCGCCCATAAGGCTTGAAGACCATCCGCCAATCAAGTCAATCTTGTTCAGTGCTATCACAAAAGGAGTCTTATACTGCTTGAGTATGCTTATGCACTCTTCTGTCTGGGGCTTGACGCCTTCATTTATGTCTATGACCAGGATTGCGATATCAGCAAGATTGCCCCCTCTTTTTCTTAGGCTTGTGAAAGCCGCATGGCCAGGGGTGTCCAGAATGATGAATCCCGGCATTTTGAGCTCAATCTTTGCCTTTTCCATCAGGGTGCCGCATATTTTTTTTATTGTTTCGGCAGGTATTTGGGAGCAGCCAATGCATTGTGTTATTCTGCCCGGCTCAGATTCAACAATAGCGGTGCTCCTAATTGTATCGAGCAATTGAGTCTTTCCGCTATCGACATTTCCCATAACCGTAATAATGAGCTGGCGCAGCATTTTAATCATACCGAAGCAAAGGCGCAATGCTTTTAAAAGTTTGTGCGGCAGTGCAATAGAAGGTTTTTTAATGAATATTCAGTTTTTTGCCCTTATGCAAACCGTCAGCGAAGGCTCAATCAGGCTAAAAGCCCCAAAAACAGATAAAATCTCAAAGGAGATGGGGGTATTCTACAATCCAGTGATGAGCCTGAACAGGGATATTTCTGTATTATTGCTGAATTCCACCAATAAAAATAAATTGCAGATAGCAGACCCTTTGGCTGCAACAGGAGTGAGAAGCATAAGGATGCTGAAAGAATTAAGCAAAAATAAAATACAGAAAATTTACATCAATGACTTTGACAAAAAGTCAGTTGAGTTAATTAAACAAAACCTGAGATTAAACAAGATTCAGCATAAGGGAAATCCAAAAATATCAATAAGCAACAAAGACGCAAGCCTCTTTTTGCTGGGCTCCAGCGGATTTGACTATATTGACATTGACCCGTTTGGAACCCCAAACCAATTTCTTGATGCGGCATGCAGAAGAATCGCAAGAGATGGAATTTTGGCTGTAACAGCAACCGACACAAGCGCTTTATGCGGCACTTTTCCAAACGCATGCCTGAGAAAATACTGGGCGCTGCCGAAAAAAGGCACAATCATGCATGAAACAGGGCTTAGGATTTTAATAAGGAAAATACAGCTTATTGGCGCCCAATATGGCAAGGCGCTTACTCCGATATTCTCCTATTCAAAAGAGCACTATATGAGGGTTTTTTTAAGAAATGAAAAAGGAAAGAGCAGAGTGGATGAAATATTGAAGCTGCACCAGATGTTTAATGGCGCCGGCCCTATGTGGGCAGGAAGGCTATGGGATGCGGAATTAGCAGGCAAAATGCACAGTAGCGCATCCAAAAATAAAATTTTTAAAAACAACAGGGAATTGGCAAAACTCCTGAAAATAATCAAAGAAGAGTCAAAAATAAATTCCTTGGGATTTCACGACCTGCACAATATCTCCGAGAAGCTCAAAATAAGCAGCATACAAAAAAAAGAATCAGCAATCGGCCAAATCAGGAAATCAGGCCACAAGGCAAGCGAAACTCATTTTAAGGGCGAAGGCATAAGAAGCGGCATTCCAGCAGAAAAGCTGGCAAAATTACTGCAAAAACAGCTAAAAAATAAATAGGTTTTTATATATGCTGCCGCAGTTTAGCAGGATGAAATGCAGAAATTTCTTGGCAGTGCTGTTTGCAGTTATCCTTGTATTCTCTGCAGGCTGCAAAGCTGCTGAAAAAGAACAGCCTGCTGAAACAGCAGAAGAGCAGCTCGTGGACACGGGCTCTGCTGAAATTGAATCGTCTCCCGGCATGGCCCAGGTCTATGTCGGTGAAGAATATAAGGGAGACACCCCTGTCAGCCTGTACAATCTCCCTGTCGGGCAATATGAGATAACCATAATGAAAGAAGGCTATGCTGATTTTAAAAAAGCAGTAACAATAAGGGTAGGCAGGACTGAAGAGATTAGCGCAGCGTTAATTCCGGCTGGAGAAACAAATCCAAGCGCAGGAAAGCCGGCGAAAGAAACTGAAAAGCCTGCGGAGGCGATGCCGCAAAACACATCTGCAGCTTCAAAATCCAGCAAAATCAGCTTAAGCAGCTTTGCAATGTACTATGATTTTGAAAAGGCAGAATTTACAGAGATAAGGACGGACGGAAGCGACTTATTTTCAAGAAAATACGAAAATTACCTTCATTTTACTGCAATAACCCCTGCAAAAATAAATGTGCTTGACAAGCCGATATCTGAAGCTGAAAAAGAAGACTGCATCTTTTCAGACACTGCAGTGGCGCAGGTTTTCTCGCAACAGACTTTGTGCGTCAAAACCGGAACAGGCATCGTGGTTGCAATTGGCGGGGAATGGAAGGAAATGCCCGGCGAGCTGGAAATCAAGCCATTCAGCTAAGGCACTTCAAACATTATGGCCCTCAGCCAACAGCCCTTCTGACATCAGTCACTTCAACAGACTCAACGCCTTCTATTCTGCTTATTTTCTGCTCCAATGCTTCCGTGCTGCCTTTTGCCTCATCCATTACAAAAAGGATGTTTAAAGATTTCAATCCGAACGCAATAGGGTGTATCTGGGTCTTGAACTCCTTGGAATTGCAGAACTTGATGATCTCTTTTTTTGCTTCTGACTCCAGCTCACCAAGATTCGTATCTGTGCCTTGCGGCATTATCCTTAAGGTTACAACTACATTTGCCATTTAATTAGGGCCTTCAAATCCGCATTCAGCACATTTGTATTTTGCAGCTATATGCCTGCAGTGATTGCACCTTACAATTTCTGCCCTGCCGCATTTGGGGCAGTTAAATCTTGTCGAGCCAACAGTGTTGCTTATCCTTTTCCTGCACGATGTGCATAGTGCCTGCTTGTCTGCCATTTTAGGCTATTGGGATAAGAAGTTTATTTAAAAAGGTTGTGATGATCTGGGCTCTGTCCTAAAAGTCATTCTCAATAAAAAAATATTGTGGCATATCAGCCTACAAAATAATTCTGTGCGGATTGTCCGCACAGATTTGGAGCCCACGCTGGCTCCAAATCTTCTCTTCAGGCTTGCAAATCCGCTTTCC
>JACPIE010000040.1 GCA_016188245.1 Candidatus Woesearchaeota archaeon
ATCTTGGCAATCCTGCTTGCCTTATCAAACGTCTTATTTTATTTACTAGTCTTTCTTGCTTTTTCATGGGGAACTTATCCTTCCCCACCCCTCTTTTGCAATGCAAGAGGGGGTGTTTTACTTAAGACTTTCTACTGAGCCGCGGGTTTCATAAAATTTATATACTTCCTACTCAAAAGTAGGGCTATGGCAATGCTTGAGCTTGAATGCAGAAGCTGCGGATATAAGTTCAAGAGTGCCAAGCATCCTCCAAGATGCCCCTACTGCTCAAAAGACGGCGCAGTCGGACTGAGGAAATCAGCCCAGGACCTGCTGAACGAAACTCTCGGAGAAGCAAGCATCATGGATGAAGAAAGGGAAAGAAGGAACTAATTCTTAATTTTTTTAATGTTTGCACAGGGCATTCTTTGGATGACAATACTATTCCTTAAGCCTGCTTTTCCTTCTCCTCCTCCTTTTTGCCTTTTATAAAATTCATTATGGGTTTTCTGCCATACCTGAAAGCTACAAGCATGAGCATTATGACAAGTATCATTGGGGCCATCAGGGGATTTTTTGTCAATATTCCGTCTGCGCCGACCAAGCTGCCGCTTATGGAAGACAAGCTGCTGGCAATCTTCTTGTATGCAGGCCTGTTATCGTGGATTGTAACTTCTGATGCGAGCACGCTTTGATGATCCGGTTTTGAATCTATAATCTCCTGCTGCACAAATTTCATTCTCTCCAAAGTTTCGTTGGAGCTTTCTCCGGATGCCATTCCCTCTTTCAGCGGCGCAAGTATGTTATAAACGCCAAGCGGCACTTCCTTTGACAAATCAATGTTCAGTATTTTGCTCGGCTCAACGCTGATTTTTTTTGTTATTGGGTATTTCTTAAGCTCGCTTTCAAGGATGAATGTCAGCTCATCTTCAAAAGGCACGTTCCCTATATTTTCTATAAAAACCGTCTCATTTTCGTACTTTATTTTTACTTCCCTTATTGTTGTAATGTTTATGAAAGATTGCGCAGACAGATCCTTATAATTGGCCGTCAAAGTATAAAGGCCGGGCTCTGCATACTGGCTGAACTCATAGGTCATCTTTTCACTGCTCTGGGATTTTTTTCTGAAAATATTGCTTCCTTTTTGATATGCCAGCTCAAGCTCCAAAGACACATTTATGAGGTCATCTGCCTGGTCAAATAATGAAGCGACAATGCCTGTTTTTTCCCCGGGCAGCAGCTGGCTGCTGTCCAGTTCCAGGCTTATGTAATCAGGAACTGCAGTGACATCAAGCTCTATTGAAGCATCTCCAAAATTGTTTTTTGAGTCAAAAGAGCTTATTAGAATTTCGTGCTTTCCTGATTTTATTTTTTTTGGCAGCTCAATTTTTTGGGAGAACTGCCCGCTGAGCGCGTCTATTGAATGTGAGTTATTGTCCAAAGTGACCTTTACAGAAGCTTTCGGAGCATTGTTGCCGAAGGCTTCATTTACGATTCCGGCTACAAGGATTAAATCGCCCGGAAAAGCCGTAATCCTGCTGTTTACCGGAAGGACTGCCAATTGCCTTGTGACCTGGAAAGCATTGGAGCTTTTTTCCTCTGCTGCAGAGTTGTCGTTTGTAGCAAGCTGCCCAGAGATAATGCAGTCTCCGAGCATTTGGGAAGATGCCGCAAGCTCAGGAACATTGACTGCAGTCCTGTAGTTTGCCTCTAAATTTACAGGCGTCAGAAAGTATTCCAGCCTGTAATTGCTGCAGGAAATCACAACCTTAAACAGCCCGTCAAAGCTGCCTGCCTGAAGTATGGAAGCAGACACCTTTATCTTATTGCCAAGGTTATAGATGCCCTGGTCTGCTGTTATTGATATGTCTGCAAAAACAGCCGGCACAGCTAAGAAAGATATCAAGAAGAATAAAATCATTTTTTTCATGGACTGAAACTCCCAATGCTTGTTTATATAATTTACTGTTTTTAACTTTATAGTGGTTATCGTTCAAAAGATTTAAAAAGCTGCAGTCCAAAAAGATTAAATTTTCACAATCTCAGCCTTTCATCAATCTCTTTTGCGACTTCTTTTAAGTCATCGCATGCCCTTTTAAGGTCTTTCTCCATTTCATCAATAAGGGACTTGAGATTGTCTACTCTTAGGATGTACCTGTTGCCTTCGTGGATGACTATGCCTGATTCCATGAGCTTGTTAATGTGGTGTATGATTGTGCCCCTGGACAAATCAAGCTTTGCTGCCAAGTCATCGCTTGTCAATGTCTTTTCAGCCTTCGCAGATTTCAAAAGCTCTATAAACACTCTGAAAGTGCTTTTATCTTTGTCCCTGAGGTTAAACAGTCCCAAAGAAGTTCCAAACCATTGAAGCTCATGGTTTAGATTGTGCTCAGCCGGCTTTCTTATGTTTACTATCGTGATTCTCTGCCTTATAAAAACCATAAACCCTCTTTAAAAGCCCCAATATATAAACTTTTGCCGAAAAGTTTATATACTAGTTGATATTACCAACGTTTCGTTGACTTAAGCTCAACAATGAAAGAAAGAGCATATGAGGTGGGAAAAATGATTGGAAGCAATATTTTTGACGAATTTGAAAAGGAAATGGAGATAGGATGCGGCAGCAGCTGCCTGGCATTGGTTAAACAGCCAGAGCTGGAAATTGTCTCGAGGATTCCTGTTGCAAGGATGCAGGAAACAGAGGGCTCAGTCATATCCACATTTGAATTGCCCGGAGTCTCAAAAGAAGACATACAGCTTAATGTTGAAGAAGGAAGAATAGAAGTAAAGGTGGAAAAGAAAGCCGAGAAAGAAATTGAGGAAAAAGACAAGTATTTTCATGAGATGAGAAGCCGGAGCTTTTACGGCGCTCTTCCGCTGCCTGCTGAAGTCATTGCAGAAAATGCAGACGCAAGCTACAAGGACGGAATTTTAAGAGTGGAAATCCCGAAAGCAAAGAAGCAGGAAAAGAAAAAGATTGAAATAAAATAATTTTTTATTTGTTTAAGCTGCAGATGAGTTAAAAATGGAACAAAGAAAGGAAGATAAAAAGAATTATGCAAAAATTGAAGATTCAAAAAAATCACATGATGAAAATAAAAAAGAGCAAAAAAAACCTGAAGAAGAAATAAAAGAAAAAAAAACAGACTGCGAAAAACAGCTTGAGGAAAAATCCCAAAAAATCGAGGAGCTTACAGACACACTAAAGCGGCTGCAAGCCGAGTTTGAGAACTATAAGAAATGGAGCGCAAAGGAAAAAGCAGATTTTTTGAGATATGTCAACGCCGCAATGATTGAAAAATTATTGCCGGTTATCGACAGCTTCGAGATTGCCCTGAAGAGCACAAATGACAAGGAAAAATTTGCCGAAGGCATGAGAATGATTTACAGCCAGCTTCATTCTGTTCTGGAGGCAGAAGGCTTAAGGCCGATAAAAGCGGCAGGAGAAAAATTTGACCCTTACAGGCATGAAGTTTTGATGAAAGCTGAAAGCGACAAGCCTGAAGGCACAATCCTGGAAGAGTTCCAGAAGGGATACATGCTCAATGAAAAAGTGCTGAGGCACAGCAAGGTAAAGATAAGCGGGAAATAAAACATAACAATCAATAAAAATTATTTAATAAAAACCATGAGAGCGACTTGTCAAAAATCAAAGATTTTTGAGCATAATCGAAAATGCAGAGCATTTATCGACATTTGAATGCAAAAGTGTTCAAAGTAAACCGCTTTTGATTTCATTATTGAAATAAATAAGCGAGGCATTTCGATGTGGCAATCGGAGAAATGCCGAGCAGTAAATATTATCGCGAGGCGATGGATTGAATAATAAAAATAAATTTAAAACAAAAACAAATCGGAGGAATCAGTTAAAATGGCAAAAGAAAAAATAATAGGAATTGACTTAGGGACATCAAATTCGGCAGCTTCAGCTTTGCAGGCGGGAAAGCCCACAATAATCCCGAGCGCAGAGGGAACTACAGCTTACGGAAAGGCATTTCCGAGCGTTGTGGCGTTTACAAAAGACGGGCAGATTCTTGTAGGAGAGCCGGCAAGGAGACAGGCTGTTTCAAATCCAGAAAACACGATAATGGCCGCAAAGAGAAAGATGGGCACCAGTCATAAGTACAAAATAAGCGGAAAGGAGTACACTCCGCAGCAGATTTCAGCATTCATCCTTCAAAAAATAAAGAAAGACGCAGAGGAATTTTTAGGAGAAAAGATAAGCAAAGCTGTAATCACGGTTCCTGCTTATTTTGACGACAACCAAAGGCAGGCAACAAAGGATGCAGGCGAAATTGCAGGCCTGGAAGTTGTGAGAATCGTAAATGAGCCAACAGCCGCATCGATGGCGTATGGCATTGACAAGCAGGACAAGGAGCTGAAAATCCTGGTTTTTGACCTGGGTGGAGGGACTTTGGATGTCACGATAATGGAATTTGGAGGAGGTGTCTTCCAGGTTTTATCAACTTCCGGAGACACGCAATTGGGCGGAACTGACATGGACCAGACTTTGATTGATTACTTGGCAGGCGAATTCAAGAAAACTGAGGGGATTGACCTGAAAAATGACAAGACAGCAATGCAAAGGCTGAGAGAAGCGGCAGAAAAAGCAAAGATAGAGCTTTCTACAGTTTTTGAGACTGACATAAACCTTCCTTTCATAACAGCAACAAACGAAGGGCCAAAGCATCTGCAGATTAAGTTTACTAGGGCAAAGCTTGAGCAGCTTATTGATCCAATAATAAAAAGATGCAAACATCCAATGGAACAGGCAATGAAAGACGCCAAGCTTTCTGCCAGCGGAATCAGCAAGATAATTTTGGTAGGCGGCCCGACAAGGATGCCAATTGTAAGGAAGTTTGTAGAAGACTTCATAGGCAAGCAGGCTGAAAGGGGAGTTGACCCGATGGAGTGTGTTGCGATGGGCGCTGCTGTGCAGGCAGGAGTGCTTGCAGGCGAAGTGAAAGACATCTTGCTGCTTGATGTAACGCCATTAAGCCTCGGAATAGAAACACTTGGGGGAGTTTTTACAAAATTAATCGAGAGAAACACCACAATACCCACAAAAAAACAGCAGGTATTCAGCACAGCCGCTGACAGCCAGACTGCCGTCACAATAAGAGTAGGCCAAGGCGAAAGGCCGATGTTTGGCGACAATAAAGTACTTGGCCAGTTTGACTTGATTGGAATTCCGCCTGCACCGAGAGGTATTCCCCAGATTGAGGTTGCGTTTGACATTGATGCAAACGGAATACTTCATGTAAGCGCAAAAGATTTGGGAACCGGAAAAGAGCAGAGCATAAGGATTACAGCATCGCAAAAGCTAAGCGATGACGAGATTGAAAGAATGAAGAAGCAGGCTGAGGAGTTTGCAGATGTCGACAGGAAAAAGAAGGACGAGATTGAAGCAATCAACCAGGCTGACAATTTAGTATACACGACTGAAAAGCTGTTCAAGGACTTTGAAGGGAAAGTTTCAGGCAAGGAGCTTGAAGAGGTCAAAGGCAGGATTCTTGAGCTGAAGGAATTATTGAAGCCCGCTGAAAAAGATGTTGACGCACTAAAGAAAAAGATGGACGAGATAAATGAAATAGTACAGAAAATGTCAACAGAGCTTTACCAGAAGGCAGGCCAGCAGTACCAGCAGCAGCACGGAGAGCAGGGGCAGCCAGATGAAGGAACAGAAGGGCAAAAATCAAATGGTGAGAATGTAGTTGATGCTGACTATGAAGTTAAGGATGAAGGGAAGAAAAAGAAATAAAATATGAAAAATAAATTTTTATTATTTTTATTCGGAATTTTATTTTTATTGTCAATGGACTATTCTAAAGCAGACTCTATACATCACAAGACTGGAAATTTTCAAATTTTATCCTGGAGCGAAAGAAATGATATTGATAATTTAGATATGCATGTTGATTTGACCTTAGTATTACATGTTATAAAGGATTCTGAAAATAGAGGAAATTTGAGTTTTATATTCAATACTGGTGAGTTTACAAGTTCTAATAAGGCTAAATTTACAAAAAATTTGATTGTATCATTATCGTGTGAGGGTTGTAATGAAACTATGCCAGTCTATACGACTGCTCTTGGCATTGGTGATTATAGAATAGACATTCCGAGAGAAAAATTAAAATGGGATAGCTTTCACGAATATGGAATTTCTCATTTAAAAATATCTTATGTTATAAAAAATTACATATCAAAAGAATATGCTCTAGGATTCATCCCAATAGGCCCAGATAAAACGGTAGTTATAGGTAGTGGGTGTACTGGCAGTAATTTTTGCCCACCATCTAGAAATTTATATAAGGATGTGATATTACCAGAAAATGCACTTTTGAAAGGTTATACGGATAGTGGAGAAACTTTACATACATCAGCAAAAATAAATAGGATAGGTGTGTTCTGGAATGATTTTACAATTCCGAATAATAAGAACGGTTATAAAGAGATTATAGTACAATATATTGATTTAAATCAAGAAAAAAATTCTTTCTTTCTAACTTTAATTACAAGTGCGTTTATAGGTGCCGTTATAGGTGCTATTATTTCGATTATTTTAGAAAAAAATTATAAAAAGATGATAAATAGTCTAAAAAGGAAAAGAAAATGATGATCCCCACCAAGGAAGAATACCTGAAAATACTGAAATACAATAAAATCCAATCAAAAATCTTACCCCTACTTTTCATGAAAAATAGATAAATTTATAAAAAAGTAGGTATAAGCTTACATTATGGCAAACGTAAAGAAGAGAAGAATAGGCAGGCAGGAATATTATTATGCCGAGCACAGCTTTAAGGCAGATGGAAAAGTAAAAGTTTTGAGCAGATACCTCGGCAAAGTTATTCCCAAGAATATAGAAAAAATCAAGGAAGAAATAGAGCGCAAAGCAGTGATGCTGGCAATTTCCAACAAACTGAAAAATATAAAATTGAATTACCAAAAGGAGCAGAAATCACTTCCAGCTAACGAAAAGGAAAAGATAGTTGAGGATTTCCTTGTGCATTTCATTTACGATTCAAGCAAGATTGAGGGAAGCAGCTTATCGTTTAATGACACAAAAGGGCTGTTCCTCCATAATATAACTCCTAAAAACAAGCCCATAAAAGACGTAAAAGAAGCAGAAGGCTACAGGCAGGCATTTCACTCAATGCTCGGCTTCAAAGGCAAATTAAGCCTTAAAATAATAAAAAAGTGGCACGAGATGATGTTCAAAAGCACTGTGGATTACATTGCAGGCAAAATCAGAATTCATAAGATTATTGTTACCGGAAGCAGAACTGTTTTTCCAACTCCGGAAGATGTTCCAAAATTGCTCAGGGATTTTTTCATCTGGTATAAAAAAGAAGAAAAAAAGCTTAATCCTGTGGAGTTTGCTGCGCTGGCGCATTTAAAATTTGTGTCAATACATCCATTTTCCGACGGTAATGGGAGGATAAGCAGGCTTCTGGCAAATTACGTTCTTAAGAGCAACGGTTATCCAATGATTAATATAAAATTTGGAGACAGGATGGCTTACTACAAAAGTCTTGAAGCAAGCCAGATAAATGGCAAGTCCAATTACTTTGCAAAATATTTTTTGAGGAGATACCTGAACGCAAATAAAAACAGGCAAAAATTGAAACCCAAAAAATGAAAATCCCAACCAAGGAAGAATGCCTGAGGATTTTGAAAGAGAACAATGTTCCCGGCAATATCATTGCACATCTAAATGCAGTTCATGATTTCTCCATGAAAGTTGCTGATATTCTTGAAAAAAGAGGCATCATTGTAAACCGAGATTTGGTTTCAGCAGGCGCCCTCCTGCATGATGTCAAAAAGCTAAGCCCAAATGACCACGTTCTTGAAGGGTATGAATATGTAAAATCTCTTGGATATCCTGAAGTTGCCATGGTGATAAAAAAGCACGGCCTTGCGCACCTTGATGATGAAGGTTTCGTGCCAGGGACCTGGGAAGAGAAGATTGTCTTTTACGCTGACAAAAGGGTTAAAGGAGACAAAATTGTCAGCGTTGATGAAAGGTTCGAGTACATAAAACAAAGATATTTTCAACCCACGAAAGATTTAAATTTGAGTGGGTTGAAAAGCTTGCAAACTGCAACTAATTCAAGTGATTCTTGCAGTTTGCAATATAAAAAAGAGGATGTTGAAAATGAGATTGATTTCACAAAAAAGATAGAAAAAGAGCTGCTTGGAGATGAAAAGTTATAGCTTTAAATAATACTCAATAAAAATTCAAATATTAATCAATTTCAAAATCAAACAAAAACGAGAGCGACTTTTAAATGAAGGCATGATAAAAGTGAACCGCTTTTAATGCTTTTGACAAAAAAGAGTGATAAAAATAATAACCAAAAACACTCCCTTGAAAGAAGTTTTGGAGCTGGCTGCCCCGTGCAGGTGCAATTCATGCAATCATGGGTGCAAATTCGGCTCGGGCTCGCTTGCAGGAGACGATGCAAAGAACATAGCAAATTTTTTGGGCGTTTCAGAGGAAGACTTAAAAAAAGGGTTTTTGGAGGAGACTGAGCTGTTCAACAAAAAATTGCTGCGCCCGAAGCTGATAAGGGAGAAGGGCAAGCCATATGGGAGGTGCGTGTTTTTTGACGATGAAAAAGGCTGCACGATTCATGAGGTAAAGCCGCTGGAATGCAAAACCTCCATCCAGTGCAAGGATTATGGCGAAGAATTAAGCGTGTGGTTCATGGCCAACCATGTTGTTGATACAAATGATGCTGAAAGCATAAGGCAGTACGCCCAATACATCAAAAGCGGCGGAAAGCTGATTGAAGGCGCAGGAATAGGGCAGCTTGTGCCTGACAGGGAAAAATTAAGGAAAATGCTGGAGTATGGGATTTTATAAAATGCCAAAAGAAAAAGACTATTACAAAATACTTGGAATAGGCAAGGGCGCAACTAAAGAAGACATCAAGGCAGCCTACAAGAAGCTGGCAAAGCAGTATCATCCTGACTTAAATAAAAATGCGGATGCTGCTGAAAAATTCAAGGAAATCAACGAGGCTGCGGCTGTGCTCGGCGATGAGCAGAAAAAAGCGCAATATGACCGGTTTGGAACAGCGGGAGAGCAGTTCCAAGGCGGATTTGGAGGATTTGATTTTTCTGATTTCATGTCAGACATGGGGGGATTTGGCATGGACTTCGACAGCATTTTTGAAAATGTGTTCGGAGGAGGCACAAGGGCAAGAAGAAGGCAGCGGGGATCTGATTTGAGGTACGACATGGGGATTGAGCTGGAAGAAGCTGCTTTTGGAGCTGCAAAGACAATAATAATACCAAGGACGGAATCATGCGAAAAATGCCACGGGACAGGCGCTGAAAGCAAATCGGATATAATCGCATGTGACGAGTGCAACGGAAAAGGTGCCCAAACAAGGACGCAAAGAACACCTTTCGGGCTGTTTTCAACAACCGCAGCATGCAGGAAATGCAGAGGAAGCGGCAGATACATAAAGAACAGGTGCAGCGAATGCGGCGGCAAAGGAGATGTGAGAAAAAGCAGGAAAATAGAAGTCAAGATTCCTGAAGGCGCTGTTGACGGCACTAATTTAAGGGTTCAGGGCGAAGGGGAGTCTTCGCAAGGCGTGCCTGCCGGCGACCTGTACATTGTCATTCATGTCAACAGCCATAAAATATTCGAACGGCATGAAAACGACATCTACGCCAAAGTGCCTGTTTCATTCACAACAGCTGCATTAGGGGGAGAAATAGAAGTCCCGACTTTAAAGGGAAAAGCCAGCTTGAAAGTTCCTGCAGGCACTCAAAACAGTACAATATTCAGGATGAAAGGCTTGGGAATTCCGGACCTGCACAGCCACCATAAGGGAGACGAGCACATTGAAGTTTTCATAGCAGTTCCTGAAAAGCTGACTGCGAAGCAGAAGAAGCTGCTGGAAGAGTTCGAGAAGGAAGGCGGCAAAAAGGGAATGTTCAAGGGAATGTTTGATTAATGCAGAATGAACATCTGGCTGCAATTCAGCTAAAAATTTAGGCAAAAATTCGCATATGCCCGGTCTTGGGTCAGGTTCAATTAGAATTCACTTATATGAACCCTGCTATTCTCCCTCAAACTGAACCAAAGAAAACAGTTTGTATCCCCTGTTGTCCATCTTTTCCCTGCCGTGCAAATCCGGCAGTTCTATTATTACTGCACATTCAGCCACTTTTCCTCCAAGCCTTTCAATTAGATTGGCGGCAGCGACCATTGTGCCGGCAGTTGCAATCAAGTCGTCAACAAGAAGAACCTTTGCGCCATTTGGTATGGCATCAGCATGAATTTCAACTGTTGCCCTGCCGTATTCCAATTCGTAGCTTTCTTTTTCTGTTTTTGACGGCAGCTTTCCCTCTTTCCTTATTGGAATGAAGCCGCTGTGCAGCCTGTTGGCGAGAGCACCGCCTATGATGAAGCCCCTGCTTTCAATTCCGGCAACAATGTCGATTGGCACATCTTTGTATCTTTCATAAAGCCTGTCAATCACATAATTGAAGGCATTGGCATCCTTCAGCAGGGTAGTGATATCCCTGAACATAACGCCGTGCTTCGGCCAGTGCGGAATTGTCCTTATGGTGGATTTTAGGTCCATGGTTTAACAGAATTTGAAGTGGTATTTATAATTTTTATTAATTAAGGCTCTTCTCTAGGGATATCGAGATTGTCAAAATCCTTATCGTAGCTTAAAATAATGCTGCAGCCATTGATTAAGGCGCATGAGTAATGAACTGCATCAAAAATGCTGAGCCTCAGCCTGTTTACCTTTTTTAATGCCTCAAACACCAAGTTTATATCCGTGTCAGCAATGCGGATATTCGATTTCAACAGCCCTTTAATGGATTTTTGAGCTATTTCCTTGCTGCCTGTTTCCTTTTCAATTATAAAAAATGCCTCTATCAGGTTAAATGTATCCGTCAGGCCGCCCTCCATAATCGCAGCCTGGCATTTAATAAGGTGCTCATTATTATAAAATGCGTAAGCCAAAACATTACTGTCTAAGAATCTCATCTTCAATCAGTTCATCCATTTGTTTTGCGGTCAGCTTATACTTGGGCCTGATTTTTTGGGCTTCCTTGAACAGCTTGCTCAAATCTTCTTCAATCGGCTTAACAAGCATATCGTTCCCCCTTTTTATAATCTCCACTTTGCTGCCAACTCGCAAACCAAAGTCTTTCCTGTATTTTGAAGGAATGGTTATCTGCTGCCCTTTGCTTACAGTAACTATCATGTTTAATGATTAATTATGCATTAGAAATATATAAATCTTTCGGTTTTAATCTGCCCAAAACAAAATTTTTAAACAAGACAGCATTATTATTTTCAATGCTCATCAACAACATCAACTACCGCACAGTCTGGATGCAGGACACTTCTGTCTATATGATAAACCAGCAGCTTTTGCCGCATAAATTTGAGATTTACCGCTCAGAGAATTACATTGAAACTGCAAATGCGATAAAAACAATGATTATAAGGGGGGCTCCGGCAATAGGGGCGGCAGGGGCTTATGGATTGGCGCAAGGCGCATTGCAGTTTGAAGGCGAGAATTTTGATGATTTTAAGAAGCATATTGGCGAAGCTTATGAAGCTTTGGATTCTGCAAGGCCCACAGCGAACGATTTGAATTACGCTTTGAATTTTGTAAAATCCAAGATGATTTCCCTTAACATAGCAGACTCAAAAATGAGGGCTTTTGAATTGGCAAGGGAATATGCCGACTGGAGCGCTGAAGTCTGCAGGCAGATAGGGGAGCACGGAAACAAATTAATTAAAAATAATCAAAATATACTGACGCACTGCAATGCAGGCGCTTTGGCTTGTGTGGACTTCGGCACTGCATTGTCGCCGGTAAGGATGGCGCATTACAGCAAAAAAAACGTTTTTGTTTATGTCGACGAGACAAGGCCCAGAAACCAGGGAAGCTCTTTGACCGCGTGGGAGCTTGCCCAGGAAAAGATACCTCACTCGATAATTGCAGACAATGCAGCCGGGCATTTCATGAAAAACGGAAAAATAGACTTTGCAATTGTCGGGGCAGACAGGATTGCGATGAACGGCGATGTTGCAAACAAGATAGGAACTTATGAAAAAGCTGTTTTGGCAAAAGAAAACAGCATTCCATTCTATGTTGCAGCGCCATTGTCCACTTTTGACATCAATTCAAAAACAGGGGATGACATTCCGATAGAAGAAAGAAGCGAGGATGAAGTTTTGTACATTTCCGGCATTGATGAGCACAATAAAATAAAAAAAATAAGGATTGCGCCGGCTGAAAGCACTGCGAAAAACCCGGCTTTTGACGTGACTCCCACAAGATACATAACCAGAATAATAACTGAGAAAGGAGTTATAAAGCCAATCAAAGAAGAGATTGAAAGGTTTGTGAAAATTAATATTTCGAAATAGAAAAATTTTATATCAGAGGTTTTTTCAAACTTGAAAATGGACACCCACCTCTTAAAAATTCTTGAACAGGAAGTTCAAAAAGAAAAATGTCAAAAATCACATTTTACAAATACATTAAGTGATTTTTGAGCATGCTCGGAAATTTTTGCAATCTAAATAATAATAAAATTTCCGACATCAAAGAAGAAAAAGAAATCTTTCAAAATAAGAAAGGAAAAATCATTAAACTATTACTCTGGTTGAGATAAAAAGAAGTAATGAGATAAACAATTAAATTCTGTTTCTTGGTGGGCGACCAGTTGGATATGTAGCTTCTAATATGTCATGTGCGATTTGTGGAGTTGTTCTTTGGTCTCTGGAATGTGCTGCTAATACATCAAAGCCAGCGTCTTGCACTTCTCTAGCAATTCCTTGATGGACCATGCCATTTTTTTCGAGCACCTTCAAAACTTCTTGCTGTAACCCCCCTAATGTTCGAGCAGTTTCGTCTCCAGGTGCAAATTGTTCGAAGTTGGGTGGATATTGAGTTGTATATTCACCTCTTCTAAAATTAAGTCTTCCAACAATTTGTTCTGCAACTTGTCCGTCATAAGGCACTTTGGTGTATAATGTATATGTTGCGGATAACGGAAAGTGATGTATTTTCAACCCTTTTATTGCTCTTAACCCCACCAGAACTTCATTTTTACCCATTTAGTATGAGGTTATTCTATGGATTCTTAAATTTTGCTATAATCATAATCAAGATGACAATCCCAGAAAAATAAAAAGAAAGATAAACAAACCCAAACCAACAAACCTTTATAAACCATAAATCATTAATCGGGGTAAAATGGGCTGGGGGATGAAGAATAGATTGTCTGGGATTTTCAATCCTAAAAGCGGCAAGACTGTGATGCTTGCCGTTGACCACGGATATTTCCAGGGCCCGACAACAGGCTTGAAAAAGCCAAGGGAAACAATCACGCAATTATTGCCTTATTCTGACTGCCTGTTTGTTACTAGGGGCATCTTAAGAAACTGCGTAAGCCCGGCAATCAGCACTCCCATTTTCTTAAGGGTTTCCGGAGGCCCAAGCGTTCTTGGAGAGCTTTCGAATGAAGATTTAACAACTTCAATGAAAGAGGCATTAAGATTAAATGCATCTGGAGTTGGAATGTCAATCTTTGTCGGAGAAAAAAACGAGGACAGGACAATCTCAAGCCTTGGAAGACTGGTAAACGAGGCAGAAGAATACGGAATGCCTGTTCTGGCGATAACTGCAGTCGGAAAAGAAATGGCAAGGGATGCAAGATATCTTGGACTAGCGTGCAGGATTGCTGCTGAAATTGGAGCCCACATGGTCAAGACTTACTATTGCGAAGAGGATTTTGAAAAGGTTGTCGAAGGCTGCCCGGTTCCTATAGTTATTGCAGGCGGCAAGAAAATTCCTGAAAAAGATGCCCTGCAGATGGCTTTCAGCGCAATAAGCAAAGGCGCTGCAGGAGTCGACATGGGCAGGAATATCTTCCAAAGCGAACATCCTGCTGCAATGATACAGGCAATAAGGGCTGTCGTGCATGAGAATTATTCTGTGGATGAAGCTTTTGAATTGTTTAACAAACTGAAAGGGCAGAAAGTTGTTGATAGGGTTGTGGAATAGATTATTGTACTTATCAAAGTTAATTCTGTGCGCCTAAATATTTAAATATGGCAATCAATTGGCTGAATTTATGCCTAGAATATTTGAAACAAAAGACAAGTCAGGAAGAATTATCTACCTTACAGATGAAAGATGGAAGCATATTATAAAGCATCCTGAAATGGCTAATCAAGTAGAACAGATTAAAGATACTTTGCTGCATCCAGATTCTATCACAACAGTGGAGCATGACCCTAATGTGAGGTTTTATTATAGGCATTACAAAAACAGAAAGGAATACCTGTTCATTTCCGTTAAATATTTAAATGGGGAAGGGTATGTTATTACTAGCTTTTATACCGATAAGATAAAATGAGCAACGAACTTAACCTTTACTATGATGAAGAAGGAGATTTCTTAGAGTTGAATATAGGGGGTTATACAGAAGGGCATTTTAAAAATTTAGGTGAAGGTTTCTTTCAGAGAATAGATAAAAAAACGAACAAGATTACTGGGATAGCTATACATGGATTCAGAAAAAGAACGCAAGGATTAAAAGATGTGAAAATGTCCTTACCAGTTAAGATTCAGTTATATTCTTAAATGGCGCACAAAATAATACTATATTCAATAACCTTTTTATAACTAGTTAAATTCTTTTTTATTATGAAAGTCGCAGTCTATTACAACAACAAGGATGTCAGGATAGAAGAAAGACCGGTGCCTGAAATCAATGATGATGAAATCCTCATCAAAACAATGGCTTCAGGCATTTGCGGCACAGATGTACTTGAATGGTACAGGATAAAAAAAGCTCCGATAGTTCTTGGGCATGAGATTGCAGGCATTGTTGACAAAGCAGGAAAAAACGTCAAAAACTTCAGGATTGGTGACAGGGTTACGGCAACGCACCATGTGCCTTGCATGAAATGCCATTGCTGCTTAAATAATCATCATACGGCTTGCGAGACCCTGCACAGGACTAATTTTGAGCCGGGCGGGTTCTCCGAATACATCAGGATACCCAAAATCAATGTTGAGCTTGGAACTTTCAAATTGCCCGATAATGTTTCTTTTGACGAAGGCACTTTTACAGAGCCGCTCGGAACTGTTGTAAGGGCGCAAAGGCTGGCTAATCTGAAAGAAAAGGACACATTGCTAATTATCGGTGCCGGAATTTCCGGATTGATGCATATCAAATCTGCAAAATCAAAAGAAACCAAAAAAATCATTGCAGCCGATATAAGCGAATACAGGCTGGATGCAGCAAAAAGATTCGGAGCCGATTATGTTATTAATGCAAAAGAGGAGGTTATTGATAAAATAAAAAGCATTAATGAAAACAGATTGGCAGATATTGTGATAGTATGCACAGGCGCTATGGCTGCTGCACAGCAAGGACTAAAATGCGTTGATAAAGGCGGCACAATCATGTTCTTTGCAGTGCCTAATCCAAATGAAACATTTGAAATCCCCATCAATGATTTCTGGAGAAATGAAGTAAAAATAATGACTTCTTACGGGGCTGCGCCAAATGACCTAAAAGAGTCTTTGGAGCTGATGGCAAGCGGAAAAATAAATATGAAAGATATGATAACCCATAAATTGAAATTTGATGAAATACAGAAAGGCTTCAATCTTGTCGCTGAGGCAAAAGACTCGATAAAGGTTATTGTTGAGGCTAACAGGTAAAACTTAATCTCCGCCAATAACTGCGCTCTTGATGTCTTCACTGCACTGGCAGTCGACATAATTTATTTTTGGAATCGTTGCAATTAATAGTTTCTTTACATTCTCTGCGTTCTGCTTCATGGTTTTTAAAACCATCTCTATATTGACGCTTTCCTCACTTTTTCTCCAGCAGTCATAGTCAGTACTCATTGCAACGATTGCATAGCATATTCCTGCTTCCCTTGCAAGCACAACTTCTGGCACAGTGCTCATGTTTATTATATCGGCATTCCACTGCCTGAACATATTGGATTCTGCTTTTGTCGAGAATCTTGGGCCTTCTATTGTAATCACGGTGCCTTGTTTATGGTGCTCCAGCCCAATCTCCTCAGCTGTTTCAGCCAAGACAGCCCTTAACCTGCTGCAGAACGGCTCTGCCATGGGAATGTGGCAGACTTTGCCTTCATCATAGAAAGTTGAGTCTCTTTTTGATGTCCTGTCAATGAACTGGTCGCAAAAAACCAGATGCCCCGGCTTTATTTCCTCCCTTAAGGAGCCGCATGCAGTCGTTGCGATTATATGCGTGCAGCCCTGCTCTTTCAGCGCCCATATATTTGCGCGGTAATTCACTTTGCTTGGCATTATTGTATGCTTCTTGCCGTGCCTTGCTATGATGACAACATCTATATTGCCTATTTTTCCGGTGGTCAACGCAGATGACGGCTCCCCGAATCTTGTCTTTACAGAAATGTCTTTCGCATTCTTCAATATTCTTGGATCTTCCAGTCCGCTTCCGCCGATTATGCCGATTTTTATGATTTTGGAACACCGCAAATTTTTTAAAAATTATTCTAACTGGTCTTCCTGGAAGCCCAGCCATTCCCTTAACTTGTCAAGTGCGAATTGGTCTGCCCTTGCATAAAAGCCTTTTAGTGTAGTGCCATCATAATCTTGACCGTAATCAAGATTGAATACTATTTTTGGACTACCCCTCATATGAAAGTATTCTTCAATATGTGCGGGCTGCATTCCTGAATCAGCAAGCCCTTTCACAGCTTCCGCTAGAAATTTTTGCTTAAATACGGAGTCTTGCCCCATTACAGCACGCAGAAATTCATTAATAAACTGTTCACTTCCAGATTGCCATCTGCGCCTACTCATCTCTTTTGGAATTACGTCAATTGTGGGGCAGTCTCTAAATAATTCCGCACACCCATCAACAGCGTTTGGATAAACACCCAAATTTCTTAGTTTTTCAACAGCTTGCTCCAGTCTCATAAACCTAATTGTAACCACAGCCTCTTTTTAAATCTATCTTCGATAGAAATAGCACAATAGAATTAAAATATTATTTTTCCGCATTCTTAACTTTAAATGCAGACTTAACAGCCCTGTCGCTTATTATCGCTGAATTTCCGCTCGGGTCTTCAATTATTAGTTTCTGCTTTTCCTTGCCCCAGGTTATGTTCAGGATTTTTTTCAAAAGATTTTTTGCCTTTTTCCTGTCTTCATCATCCTCTGCAGTGTCCCTTGCAGTCTCTATCTGGTATTTTACCCTGTTCAGTATCCCCTCAATATTGGTTACGTAGCCTTGCGCGGCAGGCCCGGGAGTTATTGATGCGACATGTGGCAGATTTACAGTTGCCTGGGCGGACTTTACAACTCTGACTTCCATATCCTCTTCGCGTGAAATCTCAAATTCATATTTGGCGGGCTCTTTCTGGTCAGCTGCCTCAACATCCGCCATGTGGTATTTGCAGCTGTTGCACGTCATTGAAAAAAGCAAAACTTTGCCAAAGTAAGGAACTTCAGTTTCCCTTTCTGTAAGAATCAGGGTTTTTTCACGGCACAAAGGGCATGCCTGCTGCTCAGATTCCTGCTCTTTAAGCTCTTCTTCAGGCATGAAAGCAAAAGAAAATGTTTTATTTTTATAGTTTTCGGAAATGAAGTTTCCGCGAACTCCAAAAAATCAGTTTGTGGGCAGAAAAAGTGATTGGCTGCAAAAAATTCATATTCAGTTTTTTGTTACAAGCTCTATACTGGTTTTGTATCCCCTCAAGGTTAGGGCAGTGCTTACCGTTTCATAAAATGGCACGCTGCCTGTCCTTACAACATTTTCATCTATAACAGCCAATATTTCGTTATCCTTTCTTATTTCATGGCCCAGCCTTGTGCCTCTATACTCCGTAATCCCTAATGCATTGTCTAACTCTATTGCTGTTTGTTGGCTTATGGCCTTAATCACTATTGGATTTCGCCAATCTTCACGATTGTGCCCATTCCTTTGGGCAGAATCGGCCGATGCCCCGTCTCCGGGCAGCTCCATAAAAATTCCATTGGCCCGGGTATCATCATACCATCCCTTAGGCAATCTTTTAAGTAAAAACAGCGTATAGAAAAATTCAGTTGTCCCGAATACGGCATTCATCGGCACATTGTATATTTTCCATCTATCAGGCGGTACTGGAAATCCGGATACATGCCTTGCGTAGTCGGCTTGATTATAACCGCTCCTTTTTATTGCCTCGGCTAATTCAGAATAAACTCTGGATGGCAAATCAGCAGCACTTTTTGCGATTGAACGCCCCTTTGAAACTGCAGCTGCACCCATCAGTCTGTAAGTTTCTTTTTTTCCCAGCATCTCCCAAGTTTGCCTGATTTCTCCGCTTGATGGCACCCTTGTTCCATGATAGTAAAGCCACCCATTGGCAAACGCTCTTGGTGCATGGGCAACTAAATGCGGAACTTCCTTTAAGACTCTAACGACTATCTCGCCTAGGTTAGAAGCGGGTGATTTTCCTTCCATCTCTTAATTACCCCACATACCAACTTGATGTGCCTACCAGAACAATAAAAAAGAATAAAATTACTCTTCGTATTCGGCAACTTCTGCCATTTCAGCGGCTTTCTTGCCTTCTTCCTTGGAAGCTTTTGGGCCTCTGTAAATATAGGCAAAGTTAGGCACTGCTGCAATCCAGTTCTCCCCGAATCCCGCAATGTCTCCTTCTAATGCGTCGCATGTCTTCTTTAATTTGTTGATTGCCCGCTTCAGCTCGACCAAATCCTTGTCTTTCAACGGCTTGATATTTATTAATGCGATTGTATGCCCTTCCCTTAAAGAGTCCAAAATCGGCTTTATGTGCTCAAACTCTTCAATCACAAAAGGCCTCACCATGAGCTTCGATTTTGCATCTGCGCGAGCCTCGCTTCCAAGCTCAACATACCCCTGCTCGGGCTCCTCAAACATGTCAGAACTCTGCGATCCCAATTTTTCCTTAAGTTTGCTTAAAAATCCCATCAAAATCACCTTTTATAAGCCTAATTTTTAAATCAATTTTTATTTCATAAGCTGATATATAAATCTTTCTATTCTGGGGAGTAGTGAAAGAAAAATTAAATAAGCATGCCAAAAATAAAGTATTGCCATCATCATAAATGAGTATCTTACCTAGCCATGAATTGGTTGATTGGCCAAGAAGCCAATAATTATTGCAGTTGAGAATATAAAAATATTGGCAAATCTTTAAAAATACAATAAACCGGCAATTATACTATGAAAGGCCCTATTCTATTAGTGGATGATGAAATAGCAGAGGTTCTTGGAGGTATACTAAAAGATGCAGGCTACTCTTCAATAAATTGCACCGATGGAAGCCATGCTATTCAACAAATACAAGGAGGCCTGGAGTATAAGCTAGCGATTGTAGATGTTGTGCTTCCCGATATGGACGGTGAACAAGTGATTAATGCGTCAAGAAAGAGGCATCCAGAAGTTCCTATTGTCAGCGTGAGCGGCTATAAAAATAAACCTGCTGGTTCAGAGCATCATTTTGTAAAGCCATTTAATTTTGACGAGTTTTTTAGAATTATTGATTCATATTTTAAAGCCCAGCCATCTCAATAATATCTCTTTCTTCTCTGGTCTTCCTGCTCGCCTCTTGCAATTGCCTCTATGTTTGCAATCCTTTGGTTGATGCTCTCCATAGTTGCCTTTAAAGCGTCAAGCTTGCTCGATATCACTTCAAGATTTTTTGAATTAATATAATCATCATGGGAAGCGCCTTGCTGATAAGCCGGCTGCTGCTGGAAAGAAGGCTGGAAGCTTTGAGACTGCATGCTAGGCTGCTGGTATGAGGGATATTTTTGGAATGTCTGCTGAGGCTGCTGCTCCAAGCCCATTCCCAAGTCCGGAGACGGCCCTGTATCGAGCCCCAGATCCTTATCCAGCCCGAGGTCTTTGCCTAAATCGCCAATATCATCCCTTTTCTTCCAAAAGGCTACCTTATCCAAGAAACTCATCTATTACACCTCTTTGCATGCGCAATTGGATAATACCTATATAAACATTTTGCATTAAGCTCCTTTCAGCACAAAATAAAGCACTCCAACCACAAACAGCATGGAAAGCACAAAAAAAAGAATCATAAAAAATTTTTCAAAAAGCTTATGCATGACGAACATTACAATAAAGTATGCAACAACAGCTCCGGCAACTATGGTCAATATTGAAAAAGGCATTTTATTTGTTATTGAAATGATTGCAATTCTTGCTTATGGGGCATTCCCGGCATAAAGGCTCCTTTTTGCATGTGTTTTTTCCCAATTCCACAAGCAATGCATGATGCTCATTAAATAACTTTTCGCTATTTGGCAGGCCCTGCATGAATAATTCCTGCAATTCTTCATAAGTTCGCTCTTTGTGCCCTATCCTGCTCATGATTCTTTTTGTGTAGGCATCAATTACAAAAACTGGCCGTTTAGCGGCATACAGGATAATTGAATCGGCTGTTTCAGGCCCTATTCCGCTGACAGACAACAGCTGTCTTCTAATCTCGGCAACATCATTTTTGAACAGCAAATCCAATCTCCCATTATGGTTCTTTAATAAAAAATCACAGAAATTCTTCAGTTTTTTTGCCTTCTGGTTATGGTAGCCGCTTGATTTTATGATTTGCGCTAATTTTTCATTTTTTATTTTAATTATTTTTTTAACATCAATCAAGTCATTTTTGCTTAATCCAGTTATTGCCTTTTCAGCATTCTTCCAGCTAGTGTTTTGCGTCAGGATGGCGCCGAAGCATACCTCTAATTTTTGCTTTTTGTTCTTTGGCCCGCCGGAGTATTCAGGATGGAACTTTCCTTTTTCAGTAACAGGCCACCAAAGCTTAGGGCCTAAATGGGAAAGAAGTCGGTTATACATTACTAAAATTTTGTCCATAAAGTTAGAGTAAGAATTTATTATTTAAATGTTCACTAATCAAAATTTAATTTCAACCAAACTTAATAAAAATTGAATGATAAGAACATCTCTTGTTAATATAAGAATATTACTCTGCGTTTATGGGTTCAGCTTTTTTTGTTAAATAAATATGACCCTGAGGCGGGGTAGCTGTAAATTTTTTATCATACACTACCTTGCCGCAAAGATAATCGGATGAAATGTTAGGTTGTAGGATATCTCTAAATGATTTAGGCATAATTGGTGGAGTCAGTGATCCATGGGTATGCCTATCACCATTCAGACTAATTTCATAAGCAGAACCGTCATCATCTATACTAACCCGTATTTGTATCGGACCTGCTTTAGAGAGTTCTGTAACCACTAAAGCCAATTTATCTGGTGATAATTCCCCCATAAATAAGTTCAGGATTATATCCTTTATAAATCTTTCTATTTTTAACCATCAAGAAGTGATAACATTTAAGAAATCAGCACAGCATTCACAATCCCGTCCTGCCCGGGCCTCGACGTTATTCTTGCCTTGCCAAGCTCTGTATCGACGACAGCGCCTTTTGTCATTATGTTTCGCCTTATGAAATGCCTGTTGGCAGGATTGCCCGTAATTGTCTTTATCTTGGCCTGCTTGAAAGACTTTGACTTGGGATCAAACAAATTTGCAGTATCTGTGCTGAGCAGCCTGGCCTTTATGTTGCCGCCCATCACCCTTATAGTTTGCATTCTTTTCTTGCCGAGCTTTGTGAAAGAGGGTTCTCTTCCTAATTCGTACTGCTTTTTCTTGCGGTAGCCAATGTACCTTCCGCCTGTTGCCTTCCTTTTCGGCCTTGACTGGGATAATGCCATAAAGCAAGGGTTTTTTGATGGTTTAAATATGTTTCTGTATTTGTTTCGATAGTTATTTATTTATGCTCAGCCAGTTTTATCCTTATGGAAATTATTGAGTTATCCTTGGTGGCTGTTTTATTGGTTTGCATGGCACTTGCTGCATACGCAATCGGAAAGCATATTGCCAAAAAAGGGTTTGAGGATAGGATACCTGAAATAAGGGAAGATGCCATAAGCCAGTCAAAAGCTGTCCGCGACGGCCAGCTTAACCAGCACATGGCGCCTTTTCTTCCGGATTTTCCATACAATCATACTGAAGCAAGGTTTATGGGTGAGCCGATTGATTTCATTGTTTTCAGAGGAATTGATGGCAGGAATGTAAGCGAGATAGTTTTCGTAGAAGTAAAGACGGCAAAAAGCCAGCTGTCTGATGTCCAGAAAAGCATTAAATCTGCAATTCAGGGCAGTAAAGTGTCGTGGCACGAATATAGAATTCCGAACAGGGATTAAAAACATTTATAAATGAACTGATTTTTCGGATGCTTAGTGTTTTAATTTGATGGAACAGGCAAGGCCGTTGGACGCATTAAACAAGTCCAGGGACAAGAGGATTATTGTAGAGCTTAAGAACAACAAGCAGTTCATAGGCAAGCTTAAGTCTTTTGACATTCATATAAATGTAGTTCTTGACGATGTTGAAGAGAGGGTCAACGGCGAAGTTTCAAGAAAGTTCAACACCGTATTCATAAGGGGCGACACGATAACTGTGATATCAACAGAGTAGATTTCTAGATAAAATGAAAGGAAATCCATCAAATTTTTGCAAAACACTAAAAAATCAAGGATTTTTTGTGCCCCAAAAACTGAAGTTTTTGTGGGAATTTGATAAAAAGCACGCAAGTGCCATTTTCAATGGCACGAGGTTGAACAAATGAAAGGCACTCCATCAATGGGCGCAAAGTCCGGCAAGAAGAACATGATATACTGCCGGCGCTGCGGCAAAAGGACATTTAACATAGGCAGCAAGAAAAGATGCAGCTCATGCGGCTATGGCAAGAGCAAAAGACTGAGAAGCTACGCCTGGCAGAAGAAGATAAGGTAGAATTCAGTTCTTGGCCCATCAACAGGCAATCTTAAAGTTTTTAGCAAAGATTTTTAAACAAATATTCCAAACTTTTCATTATGCGGAGGTGCCGGAGACTCGCAAGCGATTCGCTCGCAAGCCGCAATGGCCAAACGGGATAGGCTTAGGCAAGGCATCCATTGGTGTAATGAGCTGATGCGATGAATTGAAGACACCTATTGGCTTAGTGCCTACGCAGGTTCGAATCCTGTCCTCCGCACTCATATTTTTAAATCAGGGTTTTGCAGATTTCACAAGGCTGTCTTTCCGGCTTCATTTATGGCTCAGGAAATGATTTTGCCAAATACGGCATCTCACCCCGGATTCTCGGATTTTTATCAAATATTTGCAGCCGTAATTTTTATATATAAGTTTAGATATCCATTTTCAAAATGGGAAAAAAAGACAAGCCAAAGAAGATGAGCGTGAAGAAAGAGAGGTACTTGAAGTTCAGGAAGGAAAAGCCTTCTTCTATGACGGTTGCAATGCCGGACCTGACGGAAGAGCAAGTGCATCAGCGAAAGACCGACCAGCAGCTGGTTGACAATTTCTGGCGCACTTACAGGAGGCCGCCTCCAAGGTTTGTGAATGAAAGGAAGGCAAAGAGCAAGAGATAGATTTCCTGATTTTATAAAAACTGATTTATTTGCCTGTTTTTCTAAAAAGTCTTGGAGTTGCTGTCGTTGATTCTAACCCTCCAGGTAATTGTGGCTTGTAAATGCCGGAAAGCAGCCTGTCCTCTTCCCTGATTGCCGCATACTCATAACCAAAAATGCGAGCAAGTTTTCTGCATTCTTCTATTCTTTGTGCTTGGACATTAATTCCCTGCGAATTTATGGCATTTAACGTCAAGCCTTCCAGCAGTTTTTCTTCGACATCAACACCGATTATTAGCGGTTGGGTTGGGTAGTATAGGTACTCTATCCATTTTTTTGCATCTTCAGTAATTCTCACGGACTGAATAAGGTATAGCAAACCTTTGAGTTCCCTGACTAAAAATGGGCCGCCATCAGACTCCCAGATTATTTGACTCATGTTTTTTAGCGGGATTGATTTATAGTATAGAGAATTTTGAAAAAACTATCAAATTGTCAAAATTCTCTAAGAGAACTTTGAATCAAATATATAAAACTAATGAATTATTCAAAGTTCTCTATATATAACTTTTTTATGAATCGGGGAAATTTTACCGTAAAAAATACCCCAGTATACTAATCTGTATACGACAAATCAAAAGATTTTTATAGGAAGCTAACAATAAAGATTATACGTGGGGGTGTACATTTTGAGGCTTTTTTCTGATAATGACAAGCGGGACTATATTACAGTAGACGGAAGTGTGTACACCCACAGGCAGATTGAAACGAGAAACGGGATTATTTTTATGAGGATGAAGAAGAGAATCCTAAAACGACCTGATTAAAAATGAAGAAGAAAGACATGAAGCTGATGCTTCTGGTTGCAATCATAGTTATCGTTGTGTGGCTTCTGATAAAATTTATCAGCTCCGTCCCTTTTTGGGTATGGCTGCTGGTTATTGGAATAGTTGCCTATTTGAACTGGGCAAAGATTAGGAATATGCTGTCATGAAAATTAAGTATAAGTTTCTGGTTCTGATTGTTGTTTTGATTTTAATCATTAACATAACCTTGCTTGCATTGAACAAAATCAATGAAATTTTGTTTTGGGCAGTTATAGCTGTGGCTGCTGTTTTTGCTTATGTGATTTTGCCTAAGATGAAAGCAAAGCTTAATTTTAACCAATAATAAGGAACAGTTGGGTAGGGAATGGTAGGGGCTTCGCTGTTTTTTCCCAACCAGTTTTTAAGGCTGTCAGTTATAGTTTTTCAATATTGCTATTGGATACTTTTAACTGTAAATGAGTTTTTACAGCTACGCACCCCCAAAAAATGATAGGATTTATCGGTATTTATATGTTGCCTATATACATCTTATAGAAAATAAAAATAAAAGGCTTATTTAGCCTTTCCAAGAATCCTGAAAACCTTTGTGCCGCATGCGCCGCACACTCCTTTCATGGCTTTCATGCCATTCTTCATTGTGACTTCCTTGCCGTCTTTGATTTCAACTTCTTTCCTGCATCTCATGCATCTTCCTCTTGCCATTCTTTACGCACCTCGGGTTTTTAAACAAATCTAGGATTTTTAACCTATGAGCTGGTAAGATATCAAGTTATATATAAACATTTGGTTTTTTACGAGTGATTTGTTACTTCTGGGTTGAGAATAAGGTGATTAATGTAATAATTCATTCCACAATCTCCAGCAGCTCCTTAATGTCATCTATCTCATAATCCGCTCCAAGCGGGTTTGCCTTTGGATTTCCGTATTTTGCGAAGCAAGTCGGCATTCCGAGCTTCTTGGCGCCTTTGATGTCTCTTTCGGGCCTGTCGCCAACCATGAGGCATTCATACGGCTTGACCTTGAGTTTTCTGAAAGCCACTTCAAAAGGCTTTGCGCTCGGCTTAAACTCCTTAGTGTCTTCAAAAGCCACAACCACATCAAACAAATGGTTTATCTTCATTGAAACCAGCCTTATCCATGCCTTTAATCTTGGCGCATCAGAAACAATAGCCAGCTTTATGCCCCTTCTTTTAAGCTCAAATAAGGCAGCTATTACATGAGGGTACGGCTCAAGAAAGCCTGCCCTTACCCTCCTGTAAGCGACTATGCCGCTTGCCAGCACTTCGTAATCAATGTTTTTTGTCAGCTTCTTGAGGAATTTCTGGAATATCGTCTTTTCTTCCAACCCATATTTGTCATAAAGGGAGAAAAGCTCCTTTATTGCTTTGCCTTTCTTAACATTCAAGCCGGCGCCAATCATTGCGGTTATGGCAGCATCGCAGCTTAATTTCTTCATCCTCATGAAATCTATCAAAGTGTTGTCCAAATCGAAGATGATTGCTTTAAGCATAAGGGGGATAAAACTAATTTATTATAAAAAACTATTGAAAAGCAAATTCAAAATAATGATTACTTGATGCTCTCCTTAAAAAACCCAATAACCTTTTTCTCGTATTTTTCAGGATTAACTGAATGCGTCATCCCGTGGTCTGCATCTTCAACAATCCAAAGCTCTGCTTTTTTGTTTGCATCATGCAGCAGATAGGCTTCGTTTACAGGAATCTGGGAATCTTTTTCTGCGTGTATAATTAATATTGGAATTTCAAGATGTTTAATGCTGTCAGCAGGGCTTGCATCGCCAATGTTTATATTTAAAAACAGAAGCCCATACAATTTTGTCAGGTAAGCCAGCGGGTATTTAAAAATAAAAAACATGCCGTACATATGCTCAACCATATTGGTTAATTTTGCATATGCGCTGTCTGTTACAACAGCCTTGACATTGTCGTGCTTTGCCATCAAAGCAACCGCCCCTCCCAATGAAAAGCCGTAAAGCCCTATTTCTGCCATGTTTTTTTCTTTTTCCAGATATTTGATAGCCCCAAGCAAGTCCTTTTTTTCAAGATAGCCGGCAGTCGTGTACCTGCCTTCGCTGTTTCCAAAGCTTCTGAAGTCAAACAAAAATACGTTAAAATCTTTTGCAAGAAATTCGGCAATTTCGAGAAGATTAGCTTTGTCGGCAGGATACCCGTGCATCACAATGATTGCTGATTTTGTTTTGTTGTTTGGAATGAGCCAGCCGCTTAATTTTATTCCGTCAGTGCTTTTGAAAGAAACTTCCTCGTATTTTAATCCTAAATCAGATGGAATCAGGTTTGTTGTTATCTTTTTAGGATGGATTGACATAAGAAATGTTAATAAAGAAAATATTACAAGGAATAACACAACAAACAATAATGTTTTAAGCCAGATTTGCATGTTTATCCTGTTTATCGGGAAGTATAAAAAGATTGCTAAAATCGACGAAAAGATTATTTCATAAAATTTTATTACATAAGTTTATTACATAATAGTCATTAAAATTCAGCATTTAAATAGAAATTTATTTATATTCAATTAAACTAAACTACAAATTGTGACGTTTATGAACTCTCAAGATAATATTATCGTGATGAAACCTGATATTAAAGAAGAGATAGCTAAGAAAAGAGGTTTTGTACCTATATCAAAAGAAGATCCTTTATGGAGAAATATGTATAAAAGTATTGATTTTATTGTTGAATGTTCATCTCCAGCTCCAAAATCTCCAAAGCAGGGGGTGTTGCCTGGATTTGAAGACAATGGTTACCTTGGTTTTGCTGATAATACGCCAGCAGATAAACCATCAATAATTTCAACTTATGAAGCTTTAGCTTCCTTATGGTGGGCAGAGCAAGGATTGCATATTGATGATGCTGTATCAAGACTTTTAGATAGAAGAGGTGATGATGCATTTATAAAAATAGCTAGATTTACTGCAAAATGTTTTGGTAGGGGGTCTAGCGGAGAATATTTAGCATTTAAACCAACACCTTCAGGTTTAGAATTAGATGTAGAATCAACGCATAGGGGAGTTGAAATTTTATATTTATTAGCTGATGCATTTGGCGAACAACGAGCATTTCCTGAATTTCAAAGAATTGTAGGTGATAATGGTTTTTTAGAAGTGTATAAATTTATAAAAGCATGTTTTTCAAAAGAAAGAGGTCCTGTAGCTGAATTTTTTGGAATAGAACCAAATTTTGGAGCATACCGACCACTTCCTAATCAAGGAAAATTAAACATTCACAGCACTTATGGCGCTTTAGAAACATTAAAATTCATTGCTCCTTATATAGGTGAGCAAGGAAAATCTCTTGTTGGAGAAGTGAAAGAAAATACTATTTTAATAAGAAATTTTATCAGACTATTTAGAAACAGATTTGGATTTTTGCCTGGGTCCGAACAAAATGTGCTTTCGACTCATGAAGCTATGGAAATTTCAGAAATTTTATTCTGGTTTAATCATCCTGATAAAATTAGAGATAAAGAAGCTCTTAGAGAATTTGAAAAACAATTTTATGACCCAAAAAAATTAGTTGATTTTGTAATGAGATGTTATAATCCTACAACCGGTGGTTTTGCTGGATATGCGCTTCGTTAAAATTTATGAATAATTCTACCTAATCACAACCTTTAAAAATCGCCTTCAATTCTGAAACTGCATGGAAACTCTTGAATCCTTGAAATGGCTCAAAGAAAGAAATCTGTATGAACTGGCATCAAAAGTGGCAGTTTCCCTGAAAAAGATTTTTACACCATGCCTTGCTGTAAAGGACGAAAAGGTGCTCATAGTTGGGGATGTGGGTTACGAAAACAGGAATGTTGCCGCTGTGATATCGGCAGCATATTATCTTGCAGCCGAGCAGCTGAAGCTGGACGCAAAGCTGATGCTGCAGAATGTAAAGTCAAGAGGCGATGTTTCTGACGAGAATGTGATAAAAAGCCTGTCGGAGCTTAAAAGCGGCAACATAATAATCTTGAACATGTCTGACAAGCTTGGCAATATCCAGGAGCTTGGAAAAAGCTTCAGAAAATGGATTGCCAAGAAAAGCCATAGGTTCATTTCCGCAATGAGCCTGGGCGATTTGGCCACGAGCAATATTGAGCTGATAACCAAAGCGATAGATGTCAATTACAAGCCGCTGCAGGCACAGCATGAGTCAATAAGGCAGAAACTGGAAAATGCGAAAGAGGTGCATGTAACAACCTCTGCAGGGACTGACTTGCGCTATGGCAAAAGCGGCATAAAATCAATCTCGGCTGATGGAAATTACACGATGCCCGGCACCGGTGGAAATCTGCCTGCAGGTGAAGTTTACTCTGCGCCAAGCGGCAAAGAAGTGAATGGAAAAGTTGTCATAGACGGCTCATCAAGGACCCATGAGCATACAATCTTGATCAGGAATCCGATAGAATTAGAAATAGAAAACGGGAATATTGTCGGGATTAAAGGTGGAGAAGAGGCAAAGCAGCTTGAAAACACTTTAAAATGGGCTGCGTCAGTTGCAAAAAACCCGGGCAATGTCAGGAGAATCTGCGAGCTCGGGATTGGGCTGAATCCGAAAGCCTCGATTATCGGGGCCATGATAGTTGATGACAAAACTTTGGGCACAGCACACATCGGCATAGGCTCGAACTACTGGTTCGGCGGCAATATTTATGCAATCATCCATCTTGACCAGGTGTTCAAGAACCCGACAATTTATTTGGATGATGAATTGCTGAAGATATGATTACAGTTCTTCCTCTGTTTCAGTCATCCATTTAGGCAAGTCTATATCTGGATATTTCTTGCCGGAGCCTTCAAAATAAGCGCCTTTTTCTTTCAGTTTTTCCAGCTTCTGCATGCTCAATACGGAAGACTGCAAAATATATAAAGATTGTTTAGTAAGCTTGAGTGACTACATAAAATAAATTTAGCATTAGAAAGTATTAAAAACAATATGGAAAATATGTAGCATTCCTAATATTAATAAAAAACGAGAGCTTCCTCTGAAAGCAAACAGCGAGAGGAAACCAGCTTTGACTGCAAAGATGATATACAAACTTGTGATTTTAGTCAGGGAAGACCTGAAGCTTCCCAAAGGCAAAATGTCGGCGCAGGCAGGCCATGCCGCCGTAGATGCAGTCCTGAAATCCGACAAAAAAACTGTTGAGGAATGGAAAAAAACAGGAGCAGGAAAGATTGTTTTGAAAGTCAAGGATGAAAAAGAGCTTTTCAAATACAAGCAGATGGCAGAAGACAATAGGTTAAAAACAGCTTTAATAACGGACGCAGGCCACACTGTTATCGAGCCGGGAACAATTACGTGCTTGGGGATAGGGCCCGATTTATCAGAAAAAATCGACAGGATTACCGGAAAGCTGAAGATGATGTAGCTTCATTATAGAATTACATCCTCTGCGATTAGTCTTCTAAACAATTCGTCAACATCTCTTAGATAAGGTTGTCTAAAATAATCTTCGCCTGCGAAACCTGCGAACATTCCTCCATCGTAGCCGGTATTGTATTCAAATTGGTCTAATCCTGCGCGAGAATTTTTATCAAATTGTTTTCTGGGATTTTTATCAAAAGCGTCTTGAAACCCTAAAAAAAGTTTGGTTTCCTTTAGCAGCGGTCTTCCTTCTGCCCCTATTGCTTCAGAAAATCCTTTTCGCCTTGCAAATTCCAGATAGGCTTTTTCTACTTTTGGAATCAATGAACTGTCAGCAACATTAGCGACCATACAGCTAAAAATCGCTATTAATTTAAAAATCTTTGCAGTTACCTTTTTAAACTATTTGTTTTTCTATTCTTTTATCGGGCCCATAGCTCAGCCTGCACATTTTAAATGGGGCAATTAGAGCACCTGACTCTTAAATGACAAGTTTAAGTAAACTGTTAAAGGATTCAGGGGGTCGCGGGTTGAAATCCCGTTGGGCCCACTATTTATAAAAATGGCGAAAGATTATAGAGGATTTCCAACAGCACACGATTATTATATTGCGCACTTCGAACTTCATCCACTGACTCGCACAAAATTGTTTAGGACTGACTCTGGGTTAGCTCACAAGCTAAAGGAAGAAGGAAAATGGGAGGGGATACCCAAAGCCAGGGTGGGTCCTTCGAAAGGGGGGCAACATCGAGGATTGTGGGGTTCTAACAAAGAGTATCCTACGGCTTATGATTATTTTATGGAGCATCTTGAATTGCATCGTCTATCTAATGGAGAGATTGCAAGGGATAATTCCCTATGGAAAAATTTTAAAAGAAATGGACTTTTAGGTCAGTTATTCCCCGATGGCTTCGTCCCGGGAATTCCGGCTAAAGATGGAAGCTATATATCTGGAATAGACGCATTAGTTTACCATGAGTCCAGCAAAGAGGGGAGAATTTTTGGATATGCAGATTTGCATTTAGCTGCCTATGGGGTAATGAGATCTGTTCTTGAACACGGAGAACTTACCAAAATACCTGAAAATGAAAAAAAGTCTAAAAGCAATGAAGTTCTTCAAAGAGAATTTGCGGAGGGCATCTTTAAGTTGATAGCTCCCGTTGGAATTTTTGATTTTAACAGAATCTTTACCTCTATACCGGCAAAATCTGTTGACGGTGAAAATCAGAGAACATTATACATAGGCGGCTTAAGAGTGGACTACAGGCATGACCAGTATTTGACCCATTCATTGGTTATTAAAAGCAACCGAAGTGAGAATCCACCAATTGGTGGAGTTTATAAAATAGACCTAAGCGGAAGCAATAGAGTAAGATTATTAAAATTATTTAAAGATGGTTCTCAAACAGCAAGCGCGAATTTTGAATTGTCAAATCAGAGAAGAACGATAAGGGCTGCTCCAGATGTTAAAATAGAAATGAAGGAAATAGGAAATGGGCAGCATTTGTTGAGCATAGCACAAGGACCAATCCCTGAAGAACTTATTGATTTAATAAAAAGAATTGATTCAATTTTAATGGGAACATATATTTCTTTGGGTGGTGTCCCACTCACAGAACGACAATTTATGAATTGGATGTTTTCCGGTGGTGAATGATCTTTTTATTTACTCACCATCTCCTGCAGCACATCATAGGCTTTCATGGAATCTTTCTTGCTTAATATGAATGTCAATTCCGTCATTGTGGACACTATCTCGTAAATATTGATGTTTTCCCATGCAAGCCTGCTGACTGCATTGAATATTATTCCGGGGGTATGCGTAAAATCATCGGCAGTGAATATGATTGTCAATGATGCAAGGCCATGCTCCTTATTCAGGATTTTCTCCCCAAAAAGAAAGCTCTTCAGCTTTCCTTCATATTTCTCGTTGATTATTATGCTTACTTCATTGTTTCCGATTATTACATTTAAAGTGTCTCCCCTTTCAAGGTTGGCTAAATTGTGTATTGTCCTTAGCTTTGCCATGAGGCTTGTCGATTTTACAACAGTAAAGTCGCAGATGCTGGTTTTTATTATCAGCTCTCCGCTGTAATTGAAAGGCTTTATTTTCCGGTGTGACAGTATTTCATCAGAGAAGCGCCTTAAGGCCATAGCGATAGCAGGCAATTTTGCCTTTTTGCCGAGCTCCTGCTCTATATTGGGCAGCAGGCTTTCAGCCAGGTTTGCAATGTTTATGATGCCTCTTGCCAGGCCTTCCTCTACAAAAGGCTGCTGGCTTACAATTTTCTTCACAATATGGCTTATGGTTACCATAACATCTTAATTACAAATTGTTATTAAAATAACATAATGTTTATATATAAGTATATAAAACTTTGCATGATGGGCATATCAATCGTTGGGTACGGAAAGATGGGGCGTGAGATTGAAAAGGCCGCAATAGCCAAAGGGCTGGGAATTGCATCAATAATCGACCCAAACTCTGAGGAAGCAACACATAAAGAAATAAATGAAAGCTCGATGAAGAATGCAGATGTGTGCATTGACTTCACATCTCCTGATGCTGTGATTGGGAGCATCAGGAAAATCGCCAAATTCAAAAAAAGCATAGTTGTCGGCACAACCGGATGGTACGATAAAATAAGCGAAGTTAAGTCGATTGTTAAAAAAAACAATATCGGGCTTGTTTACTCGTCAAATTTTTCAATAGGCATCAACATGTTTTTCAAAATCGTGGAGAACGCAGCCAAGATAGCCGACAAAATCTGGGATTATGATGTTTATGGTTATGAGCTGCACCACAATAAAAAAATCGACAGCCCGAGCGGGACAGCAAGGTCAATAGGGGAAATCCTGGTTAAAAACATTAAAAGAAAGAACAAATTGGTTTTTGACAGGATTGGCAGGAAGATAAGCCCGAATGAGCTGCATTTTGCATCAGTCAGGGCAGGCTCAATTCCCGGAACGCATGTTGTGGGCTTTGACAGCAGCGCTGACACAATAGAGTTACGGCATGAAGCAAGAAACAGGGAAGGCTTCGCTTTGGGCGCGATAATGGCAGCAAAATGGATACAGGGCAGGAAAGGGATTTATGGAATTGACAGCATGATGAAAAGCATTTTAGGGTGATACTATGTTTAAAGGAGCTATAACTGCAATTGTAACGCCGTTCAGGGAAAATGAAGAGATTGATGAAGCTGCATTAAGGAAGCTTGTGGAATTCCAGGTTAAGAACAGGATAGATGGGATAGTGCCGTGCGGCACAACAGGGGAAAGCCCGACTCTCGACTATGGGGAGCACGACAAGGTTATCGAAATTGTGGTTGACGCTGCAAACGGAAAAGTTCCCGTCATTGCGGGAACAGGCAGCAACTCGGCAAAAGAAGCCATTGAAATGACAAGGCATGCTGCAGATGCAGGCGCTGACGCTTCACTGCAGGTCTGCCCATATTACAACAAGCCGACACAGGAAGGATTGTACAGGCATTTCAGCGCAATCGCAAGAGCAGTAGACATCCCAATGGTTATCTATAATATACAGGGCAGAACAGCCGTCAATCTGGAAACATCAACTCTTGCAAGGCTTGTAAAGGAGCATTCAAACATTGTTGGAGTCAAGGAAGCATCAAGCAGTATAGCCCAAATGATGGATGTGATAGATGAGCTGCCAAAAAGCTTTGATGTATTGTCCGGGGATGACAACATGACGCTGCCCCTGATGGCACTTGGAGGAAAAGGAGTCATTTCGGTTGCAAGCAACATAATTCCAAGAGAAATGCATGACTTGACAGAATTTGCATTAAAAGGGCAGTTTGAAAAGGCCAAGGCACTGCATTACAAACTGCTGCCTTTGTTCAAGGGGATTTTCATAGAAACAAATCCGATTCCGATAAAGGCAGCTTTGGCCATGAAAGGCATGATAAAAGAAAGCTACAGGCTGCCAATGTGCGGGATGAAGCCAGAGAACAAAGAAAGATTAAGGAAAATCTTGAAGGATTTGAAGATAATTTAGGTTCTGATTAATTTAGGAATAGCTAAAATATAAACAAAGGAGTATCAGCCAAATGACACAAAAAACGTTGCCATTCACAAGACAAGAGATAATGAAAATAATAAAAAAATACCCTACGCCTTTCCACATTTATGACGAGAGGGCAATAAGGCAGAATGCCACGGAATTTCTGAAAGCATTTGGAGTACTGGAAGGGTTCAGGCAGTTCTTTGCGGTAAAGGCAAATCCAAATCCTTTCATCCTGAAAATGCTGAAGGAAGAGGGGATGGGCGTGGACTGCAGCTCTTTGCCGGAGCTTGAAATAGCTGAAAGAATTGGATTTAAAGGAGAGCAGGTGATGTTCAGCTCGAATGACACTCCAGCAGAAGAATTCATAAAAGCAAGGAAGCTTGGAGCCATTATCAATCTTGATGACATCAGCCACATAGCTTTCCTTGAAAAAGCAGCCGGAATCCCCCAGCTAATCTGCTTCAGGTACAATCCTGGCCCTGCAAGGCAAGGCAATGAGATAATCGGAAAGCCAGAGGAAGCAAAATATGGCCTGACTAAAGCCCAAATGCTTCAAGCATATGAGCTTGCCAGGAAAAAAGGGGCAAAGCGGTTTGGCATGCACACAATGGTAATCTCAAATGAGCTGAATGAGGGGTATTTCATAGAGACGGCAAGGATGATGTTTAAGCTGGCAGTTGAAATTCATGATAAAACTGGAATTAAAATTGAATTTGTTAACCTTGGAGGGGGCATAGGAATACCTTACAAGCCAGAACAAAAGCCAGTCTCGTACAGAAAGGTTGCTGAAGGGGTTAAAAAAGCCTATGATGAGATAATTGTAAAGAATAGGCTGCATCCAGTAAGAATTTTCACAGAATGCGGAAGGGTAATCCTGGGTCCTTACGGTTACTTGATTACAAAAGTAAACCACATAAAGCATATCTATCGGGATTATGTCGGGACAGATGCCTGCATGGCAAATTTGATGAGGCCCGGAATGTATGGGGCTTACCATCATATCACTGTTTTGGGAAAAGAAAGCAAGCCTTTGGACCATATTTATGACGTCACAGGCGGATTGTGCGAGAACAACGACAAGTTTGCAATAAACAGAAAACTGCCTGAAATCGGCATTGGGGATATCCTGGCAATCCATGACACAGGAGCACATGGCTTTGCAATGGGATTCAATTACAATGGCAAATTAAGGTCTGCTGAACTGCTGTTAAGGGAAAACGGAAGCGTTCTTCAGATAAGAAGGGCAGAAACTGTAAAAGATTATTTTGCAACATTGGATTTTAAATCAGCAAAAGAGTTCAGCTAAAATGGTAAAAAGAAACCCGAACATGGCAAAGCTTCAGTCAGGCTATCTGTTTCCGGAAATAGCCAGAAGAAAAAATGAGTTTATCAAAAAAAATCCAAATGCAAAATTAGTGAGCCTGGGAATCGGAGACACAACGCAGCCAATAAAGCCGCATATCACGAAAGGATTAGCCGATGAAGCTTCAAGGCTCGGGACAAAAGAAGGGTACAGCGGATACGGCGCAGAGCAGGGCCTTGAAGAATTAAGGGACAGAATAGCGGAAAAGCTGTACAATGGGGCAATCAATGGGGATGAAGTTTTTGTCTCCGACGGGGCAAAGCCGGATACGGCAAGGCTGCAGCTGCTTTTCGGCAGCAATGTGTCAATTGCAGTGCAGGACCCTTCCTATCCGGTGTATGTGGACAGCAGCGTGATTCTAGGGCAGGCAAAAGGCTACAATCAAAAAAAATCCCAGTTTGGCGGAATTGAATATATGAAATGCGTCCCTGAAAATAATTTTTTCCCTGACTTGGAAAAAACAAAAAAGACCGATATAATTTTTTTTTGCAATCCCAACAATCCAACAGGCGCGGCAGCTGCAAGGGGGCAATTAAAGCAGCTTGTTGAATTTGCAAGAAAGAACAAATCAATTTTGGTTTATGATTCGGCGTACAGCCAGTTCATCTCGGACAAAAGCCTTCCAAAGTCAATTTATGAAATTGAAGGGGCTGAGGAAGTGGCCATAGAGATAAGCTCTTTTTCAAAGCCAATCGGATTTACCGGAGTCAGGCTTGGATGGACTGTGATTCCCAACGAACTTGAATTTGAGGATGGAACTAAAGTCAACAAGGACTGGAACAGGATAATGACTACATTATTCAACGGAGCTTCCAATATCGCACAACGCGGAGGATTGGCAGCCTTGGATAAAAAAGGGATGAAAGAGATGGAGCAAACTGTTTCCTATTATCTTGAAAATGCCAAAGTAATCATGGCTTCAATGGAAAAACTAGGTTATGAAGTGTATGGGGGAATTCATGCGCCTTACATCTGGGTAAGGGTTCCGGGAAAAACATCATGGCAGGCATTTGAAGAATTTCTGGGCAAAGCAAATGTTGTTACAATACCCGGTGTTGGGTTTGGGCCTTCCGGAGAAGGCTTCCTGAGATTAAGCTCCCTGGGAAACAGGCAGGATGTTGACGAAGCAGTCAAGCGGATTGAGAGGTCGTTAAAATGACAATTGCAAAAAAATTATGTTTTTGGAACTTACAAAATTTCACGGAGGTGGAATTTTGATAGTCATGAAGTTCGGCGGCACATCTGTCGGGAATGCCGAAAGGATAAGGAATGTTGCAAGTATTGTCAAATCCCATATAAAAAGAAATCCGGTTGTTGTGGTTTCAGCAGTCACAAAAATCACAGATGCGCTGATAAGGCTTGCAAAAGAATGCGCGCAGGGAAAAGGCGATGAAACATTAGCCCATATCGAGGATGTCCATTACGGAATTCTCGGGCAGCTTGATATTGACAAAGCGCTGCTAAAAGAAAACCTTGAAGAATTAAAAAGCCTGGCAGCCAAAGCAAAGTCCGGCAGAAGCCCTGATGCCGAAGCTCTGGATTATTTCCAGTCATTCGGAGAAAGAATATCTTCAAAGATTGTTGCGGAGCAGCTCAACAGAATCGGGATAAAGGCAAAAGCGTTTGATTCATGGGAGCTTGGCTTTTTTACGGACTCTAAATTCGGAAGCGCAGAGCCGTTAAAAATTGCATACTCAAGCCTGGATAAAAACATCAGGAAACTGGAAATTGTTCCAGTCATAACCGGATTCATAGGCAAGACTGAAAATAATGAGATAACCACTCTCGGCAGGGGAGGCTCTGATTATACGGCAGCTGTGATAGGCGCTGCAATCGATGCAGATGAGATACAGATATGGACTGATGTCAATGGAATCATGTCAACAGACCCGAAAATTGCTTCAAATGCAAAAACTATCGGAAAAGTTTCGTTTGCAGAGGCTTCTGAATTGGCTTATTTTGGGGCAAGGGTTTTGCATCCGAAAACAATACTTCCTGCTATGAACAGGAATATTCCTGTAAAAGTGCTGAACTCATTTAACCCAAAAAACAGCGGCACGACAATAGTCAGAAAAGCCGGAAAAAACAGCCATATTGTAAAAGCCATTGCCTGCAAGAAGGGCATAACCATGATAAGCATCGAGTCAACAAGAATGCTCGGCGCTTATGGGTTTTTGGAGCAGCTTTTTGATATCTTTTACAAGTACAGCAAAAGCGTTGATGTAGTCTCAACATCTGAAGTCGGCGTATCGCTAACGATAGACAATGACGAGAATATTGGAGAGCTTGTCAAAGAATTAAAAGAGATATCAGATGTGAATGTGCTGAAAAACAAGGCAATCATATGCGTTGTCGGGGAAGGTATGAGGCGCACTCCGGGCGTTGCAGGAAAGGTTTTTACCGCCCTAGGGAAAAAAAGGATAAATGTGGACATGATTTCGCAGGGGGCTTCTGAAATAAACATCACTTTTATTGTAGGCGGGAAAGATGCCAATGCATCTGTAAAGGCTCTGCACAAAGAGTACTTTGGAGGGTAAGATGAAAAAATTAAGGGCTGGAGTTTTGGGAGCTACCGGAATGGTTGGGCAAAGGTTTGTCAGCTTATTGGAAAATCACCCATGGTTTGAAGTAGCCTGCACCGCAGCTTCGCCAAGCTCAGCGGGAAAAGCGTATCAAGAGGCTGTAGAGGGCAGGTGGAAGATGCAAAGCGCAATCCCGAATTCAGTTTCAAATCTAATTGTAAAAAGAGCGGAAGAAGATATTGATGAGGTATGCAAAGAGGCTGATTTTGTATTTTCAGCCTTGGACATGGACAAGCAGAAGATAAGAGAGATAGAGGAAGCCTATGCATCGATGGGGATGCCTATTGTATCAAATAACTCATCACACAGGTGGACAGATGATGTGCCCATGATAATACCGGAAATAAATCCCGAGCATGTGAAACTGATAGAGATTCAGCGCAAAAACAGAAAGTGGAAAAAAGGATTCATCGCAGTCAAGCCGAACTGCTCAATACAGTCCTATATCCCAGTGATAAGGGCATTGGAAAAGTACAAGCCAAAAAGAGTTTTGGTTACAACAATGCAGGCAGTTTCAGGGGCAGGCAGGACTCTTGAGGGATGGCCTGAGATGCAGGAGAATGTAAATCCTTTTATAAGAAATGAGGAAGAAAAATCCGAGAAGGAGCCTATGAAGATACTTGGGAAAATAGTGAATGGGAAAATTAAACTTGCCAAAAGCCCCAAAATATCAGCCACATGCATAAGAGTGCCTGTAGAAGACGGCCATATGGCAAGCGTGGAAATTCAGTTCGGCAGGAAAATAAATGAAAAGCAGTTTGTTGACGGGATTGAAAAGTACAACCCGATTGCAAAATTAAAATTACCCAGCTCTCCTGAAAAATTCATCAAATATTTTAATGAAGAGGACAGGCCGCAGACAAGACTGGACAGGAACTTCGGCAACGGAATGGGAATACCAGTAGGCAGGCTGAGAAAAGACTATTTTGGCTGGAAGTTTGTTGCATTGTCCCACAACACAATAAGGGGGGCGGCTGGAGGGGCCATATTACTGGCTGAGCTGCTGAAGGCAAAAGGATATCTTAATTAAAATTCAGGTAAAATTTAAATACAAGTTATAAAAAATAAAAAGTAAGTGGTATGAACATGGAAAAAGAGAGTAGGGGGGGCTATTGTATTGCTGTAGATGGCAACGCTCTTTCTCTAATAAGGGTATGTGCTACGCAGCATTTAATGGGAGACTCAATGTTTACACGCTTGCATTCAATACTAGGTGGAACCGATTTGTATGGAGCATATATTGGTGTATTAGGTAAATCGGATATTTCAGAAGGAACAAGAGAAGCACGCATGAGGTCTGCGAGAATGTTGCTTCGACATGAGCAACAGAGACCGAGATTGGGAAGTGTGACTGATGCAGAACCTGCTGTTATAGTAGAAGAAGGTGGTTTAGCAGTTGTTGTTGCTGGAGCTGGTTCAGATGTAGGAGTGTTGATGCATTCTGGACAATATGGCGTCAGAACCCAATACGATTCCGGCGGATATTAGTCAAATTCTTTCCACAATCTTTATATAATGTTTTCAGTTTTTTCATCCTATGGAAAAATATGCCGTCAAGAACAAGGGCGAGGACAAATTCTGGGCGGACCAGGTAGCTGATGACGTAATTGAAAGGGTTGAAAGCAGCGAGTTTCTGAAAAGCCTTGCAAAAAAACATGGTTATATTGCATATGACGAGAAAACCCCGTCAGGCACCATCCACATCGGCTCAGGCAGGGGATGGATAATCCATGATGCAATTGCAAAGGCTCTAAGGGACAAAGGAGTGAAAGCAAGATTCATCCTGAGCAGCGATGATACAGACACTTTGGACAAGCCGTCAAAAGAATTAAGCAAAGAAGATAATGAAAAATATAGGGGGATGTCCTTCAGGGATATTCCGAGCCCGGTTAAGGGATACAAGCACTTTGGCGATTATTATTTCAGGCAATGTACGGAATTGTTTCCAGAATTTGGGATAGAAGCAGAGCTTGAGAGTACCGGAGATGAGTATTGCAAAGGCTCATTCAACAAGACAATAAAAATTGCGCTAGACAACGCTGACAAAATACAAAAAATTTATGCAGAATTATACGGAGAAGATGTTGCTTCTGCAAATAAGCTGCCATTCAATGTAAAATGCCCGGAATGCAGGAAGATTGCAACTACAATTGCTCTTGAATGGGACAAGGAAAAAGAAAAATTGTATTTTGAATGCAAAGAAGGAGTCGTAGAATGGGCGAAAGGATGCGGCCACAATGGATGGATATCGCCTTATGACGGAAACGGCAAGTTTCCATGGAAAGTCGAATGGGCTGCAAAATGGCCCACAAAATCGGTTATCGTTGAAACAGCGGGCAAGGACCATTTCACAAAAGGCGGCTCAAGAACTGCAGCGTGCCGTTTCGCAGTTGATGTTTTTAGTTATCCCCCGCCTTACCCTTCAGACGGTTATGAAACTGGCCCGGGCTACGAATTTTTTAATGTCGGCGGCAAGAAGATGTCCACATCCAAAGGGCAGGGGCTGGGATTTGCTGATTCCGTAAATTATGCTCCGGCCAAGATGCTGAGGTTCATGCTCATAAGAACAAGGCCGAATGCTGCGATTGACTTCGAGCCGTATGGCTCAAATGACCTGATTTTGCTGTATGAAAGGTACGACCAAGCAGAGAGGGTTTATTTCAACAAAGAGGATTTGGGGGAAAAAGAAAACAGAAGGCAGAAAAGGATTTATCAGCTGAGCCATATCGGAAAAATTCCGGACAGGTTTCCCCCGCAGGTAAGCTTATTGCATGCTTCCATGCTTGTCCAGATGTTTGAAAGTGAACACCAGATGATTGAATCGCTGCAAAAGACCGGCCAGCTTCCGGCGCATGCGCCCGAAGAAGAATTGGAGTGCATAAAAGAAAGGCTGAATTTTGCCAGGAAATGGGTCAAGGAATTTGCAGACGAGCAATATAGGTTCAAGCTGCAGCATAAGGCTCCGGAAGGGCTGCGCCTGGAGCACAAGCAGAAGAAAGCGCTGCATGAAATTGCCAGGCTGCTAAAGGAAAAGGAGTATGACGAAAAATTGTTATTCAATGAATTCTACAATGTCTCGAAGGGGCTGCAGCTGAAGCCTGAAGAGTTCTTCACATCAGCTTACAAGGTTTTGCTTAACAAGGAAAGAGGTCCGAAGCTTGCGCCTTTCATAATTGCAGTCGGAAAAGAGAAGGTGATTAGGCTATTCGAGAGTGTTTAGGCTAATTTTTTGACTTCCCTATAAGCTTCTTTCAGCGGAATTTTCTTGCTTTTGGCAATTCTGGCGCAATCCTCATATTCAGGCATTGCGTTTTTTACTTCCCCATTTGATTTAGAAATTTTTATCCTTGCATTGCCGTATTTTGTCTTTATTGTTTTGATTTCTCTGTCAAGCTTTTTTCTTGTTGCGGCATGAATCCTGACGCCAAGAGTTGTTGTCTCGTCAAAAATGATGCCGCAAATCCTGTCAGTGTCCTTAATTTCACACAATGCGCTCAGCTTTACAGCAGGCCGCCCTTTTTTCATTGTAATGTTTGTAAGATAAGCATCCAAAGCGCCGTTATCCATCAGCCTGTCCACAACATAAGGATAAATTTCCGGGTTCATATTGTCAATGTTTGTTTCAATGATGTTTATGTTGTCATTCTGATTTTTATCCAATTCACCCAAAAAAACCCTCAAAACGTTCGGATGCCCAAGCTCTTTTGCTCCGGCGCCATAGCCGATTTTTTCAATTTTCATGGAAGGCATGCCTCCAAAATTATCGCAAAGGCAAGATATAATTGCAGCGCCTGTGGGGGTTACTAGCTCCGCTTCAGTGTTGTTGTGATAGACCGGAACATTCTTTAGAATCTCCGATGTCGCAGGGGCAGGCACGGGCCATTTGCCGTGGGAAAATTCGACAAATCCGGTGCCGACATTGAGTTTTGAGCAATAAATTTTCCCTATGTTCAATTTTTTCAGGCCGATAACAGCTCCGGCCACATCAATCATCGTGTCAATCGCGCCAATCTCGTGGAAGTGGATTTTGCCGATCGGCTTGTTGTGGATTTTGGATTCTGCAGCTGCAATTTTCATGAATATTTTTTTAATCGTGCTTTTTGCTTCATTCTCCAGTTTTGAATTTTCTATTATTTTGTTGATTTTCTTCAGATTGCTCTCTTCATGATGGTGCGCATGTTTTTCAATCACGTCGAATTTTGTTGCGGAAATTCCGCTTTTGATTGTTTTTGTTGACTCAATTGTATATCCCTTCAAATTTAATTTTTCCAGCTCTTTTCTTAAAAAGCTGATGTCCAGTCCTAAGTCAATCAGCGCCCCTGTTATCATATCGCCGCTGATTCCTGAAAAGCAGTCAAAGTAAGCGGTTTTCATAAAAGTCACTTGTTCACCAGGCTTGCAAAATATCCTGCCCCGAATCCGTTGTCAATGTTGACCACAACAACTCCCGGTGAGCATGAATTTAGCATCGTCAATAGCGGAGCTATCCCTTTAAATGAAGCCCCATATCCTACAGAAGTCGGAACAGCTATTATCGGCTTTCCGAAGATGCCGGACACCACGCTTGGCAGCACACCATCCATGCCGGCAACAACTACAAGCACATTGGCATCATCAATCTTTTCCTTGCTGCTTAGTAATCTGTGCAATCCTGCAACCCCTACATCATAGATTCTTTCCACATGGCTGCCCATCGCCTCTGCTACAACCGCAGCTTCCTCTGCAACAGGCATGTCTGACGTTCCTGCGCTCAGCACAATTATCCTGCCTTTTTTCAGCTTTTTATTTTTGTTTATAATCATGGTTTTTGATATTTCATTGTATTGCGCATTCTTAAAATGTTTTCTTGCTTCATTGAACATTTCTTCCGTTGCCCTTGTTGCAAGAACCTGGGAATTTCTTTCAGCAAGCTTTTTCACAATAGCGGCAACCTGCTTTGTTGTCTTATTCTGGCAGAACACGACTTCCGGAAAGCCTTTCCTTAGCGCCCTGTGGTGGTCTAATTTTGCAAAGCTCAGATCCTCAAAGGGCAGAAATTTGAGCTCTTTCATGGCTTCGCCTGCATCCATCTTCCTGCTTGCAACGTTTTTTATTATTTTCCGTATCTGGCTTTCCTGCATTTTAGTTTTGCATCATTAAGTTCAAATTTCCGCTTTTGAAATTCGAGACTGTTATTTCACTGAATCCGATTTCATTGAATTTCTTCCTTATTGAATCAATATTTGAATCAACTGCCTGCCTGCCATTTTCTTTGACTTCCACCCTTGCAGCATTGCCGAAATGCCTCACCCTTAATTCAGGAATGCCAATCTCCTTCAGGAAGTTTTCAGCCTGCTCTATCATCGCCAGCTTTTTCATTGTTATTTCCTGCCCGTAAGGCACTCTTGAAGACAGGCACGGGCTTGCCGGCTTGTCCCATGCATCTAATCCAAAATGTTTTGCAAGCTCTCTCACTTCCTGTTTTGTGAATCCTGCCTCTTTCAGCGGGCTTAAAATTTGATGCTCGTCTGCTGCCTGCAGGCCCGGCCTGTAATCTTCCAAATCATCAAGGTTTGTGCCGTTCAAAATGTTTTTGACTCCGAGCTGTTTTGACAGCTCTTTCAATTTAATGTACAATTCGCTTTTGCAGTAATAGCACCTGTTGTTCGGGTTTTTGAGGTAATTTTCATTTTCTGTCTCCTTTGTTTCGATTATTAAATGCCTTGCCCCAATCTGCATTGCAATTCTTTTTGCTTCTTCGAGCTCCCTTCTCGGCAATGACGGGCTGTCTGCAGTTGCTGCAATTGCTTTTTCTCCCAGCGCATCGTAAGCAACTTTAAGCAGCAAAGTGCTGTCTGTCCCGCCTGAAAAAGCCACTATGGCGCTGTCAATTTTTTTGACTGAATCTTTCAGTTGTTGGTATTTCTGCTTCAGCTGCTCGTTCATAGTATCATTGCAAATCCTATTGTTATGCTTATCAGCCCTGTGCCGGCTCTCAATAATTGTTGGGCATTGTGCAGCCTGCTGCTCATTAATCTGAAAGGCAGCGAAATGATTGCGCTTAAAAACATCATTCCAAGGATTGAGCCTGCCCCGAAAATGAGGATATATGCCAATCCTAATAAAGTTGACGGAATATCTGCCAAGATGAGCAATGTTAATGCAGCGCTCCCTGCAAGCCCGTGCACCAGCCCGATTACCAATGGCTTCTTGAATTGGATATGGCCATGCCCGTGATATTCTGCCAGTTTATGCGAATGAAAATGAGCATGCTCAATATTTCCGTGCTTATGCCTGTGCAGGTGCATTTTTTCCCTCCTTATTGCAAGCAGTACGCTTATTCCCAGTATTATGAGCATTGCAGCGACAATAAATTCAAGCGACAAAGCCAGCTTGTGGGGAATTTTGGTTTTTAGCAGCAGAACAGCCAAGCCTACTGCCAATAATGAGGCTGTATGCCCCAAGCCCCAAAACATCCCAAGCATTGAGGACTTGTTTATTGAAGAATGTCTTGATGATATTGCCGAAATGGCTGCAACATGGTCTATATCAAAAGCATGCCTCATCCCCGAAAAAAAGCCAAGCCCCAGCAGGCCTATAGGCATTAAATTCATGAAATAAAATAATCCAGCATTGTATTTAAATATTACGCTTTTTATAAGCGTGTTACGAAAATTATTTAAATCAGCTGATAAGAAGCTGATGTATGGACAGGGTCACAAGGACCGGAATCTCGTTTGAGCCGAAGTTGCTTAAGCTGTTTGACAGGTTCATAAGGGAGAAAGGTTACACAAACAGGTCAGAAGCGATAAACGACATAATAAGGGAAAGGCTGTTTCATCGCCGCCATGAGCAGGCTATCGGCACCATTAAAGTCACCTATGACCAGAGGATTGGGCATTACGGCAAGAATGTCTCGAACCTGCAGCACGATTACCACTGCCAGATCATTTCTTCAATGCACACTTACCTGGACCACCACACCTGCCTGGAGCTAATTGTTGTCAAGGGAAAAGCCGACAGGGTCAATAAATTGCTGGAAAAGATTAAGAAGACAGAAGGTGTTAAGAAGGCTGAACTGGATTTGGAGAAACAAAAAAATTTTAGAGTATAACCACCGAAGGGGCATATCTGAATTGCTGCATATTGAGTTCTGCCGCAAGCCTTCTTTCATTTGATGAGATATAATCAAGTACTCTTCCCATTGGCAATTCCAATGCCCCTAGTCCGCTTCTTTCATATAATTCGTCTGCTGCAGCTTCGGCTATGCTTCTGGGCATTCCAGGGTCTATGCTTGTCCTGCCTAGCCTGAATGCTGCCCTTGAATTAACTCGATGGCTCACTGTTTCGGCAATTTGGATGATGTCCTCCTGCTTCAATCTTTCATTTATGAATTGCATTAATTATATGATCTATCTGTTTATTTATAAAAATTCCTAATTTTTGCAGATATCGCTAAAAACGGGATGGCATTAGAAAAACTTATAAACCATTTTCATTTCTGCCGCAGTATGGGGAAATACCGCATGCTGGGTGGCAAAACAGTGATTGGACTGGCTGAAAAAGTCCGGATTCATCACCAGAAAGGCAGCAAGAGCGTCATTGCAAAAGTAGACACAGGGGCGACAAAGAGCTCGATTGACACGAACCTTGCTGCCGAGCTCAAGCTTGGCCCGGTAATAAAGTCGAAGCTTGTCAAGTCAGCCCACGGCTCAAAGCTAAGGCCGATAATTGAAGCTACAATTGAGCTGGCAGGGAAAAAAATAAAATCTGAATTCACGCTTGCTGACAGGGCCCACATGCAATACAGGATATTAATCGGGCAGAATATATTAAAAGACGGGTTTTTGATTGACCCAACAAAATAGGTTAATAAATTCAAAGTCAGAAAATGAAAAAAACAAAAAAAAATGTAACGGATAATCATATTCTGAGCCTGATATTGTTTATCCGTGCGATTGATCTTGCGAAATCGCACTTGATTCCGCACTCAACTCTCAAAAATCCAAGATTTTTGATGATGCTCGGAAATATTGATTTCCGACATGGCGGAACAGTTTAATGAAATCAGCTGTCATGTCATTGGGAAGCAAAAGCTCGCTGATGATAGTTGAAGCTATGAAGGGCTATTTTGATTCTGTGGAAAAAATTGACTTGAGGGATGTTGAGGTAAATTTAGGGGCAGGCAAGCTTGAAGTCATGTATGAAGGCAAGCAGCTTCCGCAGTATAGCTGCATTTATGCAAGGGGCTCTTTCAGATATGCCCCTTTGTTAAGGTCTGTGACAAGAACTTTGTACAGGAGCTCTTACATGCCAATAAGGGCAGAAACATTCACTTTGGGGCATGACAAATTGCTTACTCACCTGGCCCTGCAGCAGTTCAGCATCCCAATGCCGACAACTTACCTTGCTTCCTCAACAAGGGCTGCAAAGAAAATTCTGAACGAAGTCAACTATCCGATTGTGCTGAAATTCCCCCATGGCACCCAAGGCAAGGGAGTCATGTTTGCAGAGAGCTTTGCAGCCGCCTCTTCCATGCTTGACGCATTGATTGCCCTGAAGCAGCCGTTTCTGATACAGGAGTATATCGAGACAGGAGGCGTTGATGTGAGGGCTTTTGTTGTAGGCGACAAAATTGTTGCCTCGATGAAAAGGAAGGCTGTCAGGGGAGAAATGCGGGCCAATATACATGCGGGCGGGACAGGAGAGTCATGCACCCTTGACCAAAACACAAAAAGAATAGCGGTTGACACTGCAATCTCGATAGGGGCGGAAGTTTGCGCCGTGGACATGCTTGAAAGCCCGAAAGGGCCATTAGTCATAGAGGCTAACTTATCTCCGGGACTGCAGGGAATCACAAAAGCAACAGGGATTAATGTGGCTGACAAGATTGCAAAATACCTTTTTGAAAAGTCTGAAATTTTTTCTGCCCGGGACAGGGATGAAGCGACTTTGAAGATATTTGAAGACCTCGGATTGAGCGGCGAGTTTGCGCAGCAAATCATCACAAACCTTGACTTCAGGGCTTCAAGAATTCTTCTGCCGAAGATTGTTACAGATATTGCACAGTTCGGCGAAAAAGACGAGGTTGTCCTGAAAGTTGAGAAGGGGAAACTGAGTGTGGAGAGGATTTAGATTTTAAAATTATAGATTGTTCATTAATAACTTAAGATAAAATATAATGGACTATAACGAATATCTCAAATCTAAAGACTGGCAAAAATTGAGGACGAGAGCATTAAAAAGAGCCAATTATAAGTGTGAATTTTGCGGAACAGTGGCTAAAATGATTCACCATGTCGAATACTTAAAAAAAGAAAATAGTGAAATTGAAAATATTAACCATCTAATCGCTTGTTGCAGGAAATGTCACGACTTAAGTCATGGTATCCGTAATGATAAACCTATCATAAAAAATTTGGGGCAGAAACTAACGGATACTATCAATTTCTGTTTAAGGCTGAAAATAAATAGTGATATTATGAATGCGTTGGCAAAGAATCATGATTTTTTAGAATTTAATAGAAAAAAGAAACTTCGCATTTTGGAGGAGATTAAGAAAAAACCTTACAGAGAAATGTCTAACATTATTGAAACTAACTTATAAAACAAAAACTCATTTCTTGTCACAATCACATAAAACCATAACCTTTATATGTTAGTTATACTCTACATCTAATTATTATATTGAAAGTATAACTAAAATGATGATATTAAAAACAAGAAAATGGGGGAGTTCAATAGGAATGGTTATTCCACAAAAAGTAGTTAAAGAGCTTAAAATCAGGGAAAACCAGGATATTATTGTAGATATAAAGCCAAAAGAGAACCCATTAAGAGAGTTGTTTGGCTCAGCAAGATTAAGCAAGCCAACAGAACAGCTGTTAAAAGAAATTCGAGGAAAAGAGAGCAAATACATTTAATATGTTCTGCCTAGACACCTATGCGCTTGCTGAAATAGGAAACGGAAATCCAAAATTTGCGGAATTTCTAAATAAGGAATTTGTTATAGCAGATTTAACAATAGCAGAATACTATTCTGTTTTGTATAGGGATGGCAAAGAAGACAAAGCAGTTTACTGGCTCAGCAGATTGGCGTCTTTTTGCAAGCCCGTTAGCAGGGAAATTTTAATCAAGGCATTAAAATATAGAATAGACAATAAAAAGGAAAATTTATCAATATTTGACTGTATTGGTTATCTTTACGCTTTAGAAAATAATCTGAAGTTCGTGACTGGTGATAAGGAGTTTAAAAACAAAGAAGGGGTGGTATTCATTCAAAAATAATTTCTAAAACAAAAACTCCTGCCTTGCAACAATCGTCTGGTCTCTTTTTGGACCGACTGAAATGATGGATATTGGAACTTTCAGCAGCTCCTCTATTCTTCTCAGGTATTTTTTGGCGTTGTTCGGCAGCTGCTCATAGGATTTAATTTTTGTGATGTCATCCCACCATCCGTCAAGCTCCTCGTAAACAGGCTGGCAGTTCTGCAGTATTTTCATGTTGGTCGTGAAATTCTTTATGATGCTTCCCTTGTATCTGTAGGCAACGCAAATTCTTAATTTTTCAACTGCTGTCAAAACATCAAGCTTAGTCAATGCAATTGAATCTGCACCGTTGACCATGGCGGCATACCTCCCTATCAAAGTGTCAAACCAGCCGACTCTCCTCTGCCTGCCTGTTGTCGCCCCAAATTCCTTCCCTACTTTTTGCAGCTTTTCCGCGGTGTTTCCGGTTATCTCTGTTGGGAATGGCCCCATGCCGACTCTTGTCTTGTATGCCTTGCACACTCCCAAAACGCTTTGCACTTTTTTTGGCGGTATTCCGAGGCCCGTGCATGCCCCTCCTGCAGTGGCTGTGGAAGATGTGACATAAGGGTATGTGCCAAAGTCCAAATCAAGCAATGTCCCTTGGGCGCCTTCAAAAAGGATTCTTTGATTTTTGCTTAAAGCGCCATTCATGATGGTTGCAGTGTCGCTAACATACGGCATTATGGCATCTGCATATTCCTTGTATTCCTGGTAAAATTCCTCGTTTCCGAATCTTTTCCTGAACAGGGAGTCATCAACAAATTCGTATATTTTTAATCCAATTCTGGCAGCCTTGTCTGTGTAAGCGGGGCCTATTCCCCTCGCCGTTGTTCCTATTTTGCCGCCTGCTTTTTTATCCTCCTCAATATGGTGGGGCAGAATCACATGCGCATTTTCACTAACAGCAAGATTTTCAGGAGTAATCTTTATCCTGTTTTTTTCTAGATTCTTTATTTCGCCAAGCAAAACTTTTGGGTCAACAACCAGCCCGTTTCCAATCACGCCCAGTTTGCCTTTATGCATGACGCTGGACGGCACAAGATGCACAACAATTTTGCTGTTCCCTACCTCGATGGTATGGCCTGCATTATTGCCGCCGTTGAATCTTGCAACAACATCCGCTTTTTCAGCCAAGAAATCGATGATTTTGCCTTTGCCTTCGTCGCCCCATTCCATGCCGATTACTGCAATGTTTGAAGGGCCGTATTGCTTTGCCATACTTGAGTGGCAAAAAGTGATTTTATATAAAGTTTTTGATTGGCAATCCCAATATCATTTCCATATAGAAAAGAACTGGATTATAGTCTCTGCTGGTAGTAAAATTTAAATAAAGAAGCGTTTTATCTATGATATGGCGCAGCCAAAATACAGGATTGCAACAATCGGTTCTCATTCTGCATTGCAAATATTCAAAGGAGCGCATGACGAAGGATTTAAGACAATTGCCGTCTGCAAAAAAGGCTCTGAAAGCCCGTACAGGATGTTCAATGCAGCCGATGAGATAATCACCGTTGATTCTTACAGGGACTTTCCAAAGATACAGGAAAAGCTGGTTAAAAGCAATGCAATCGTGATACCGCACGGCTCTTTTGTGACTTACATGGGCTACGAGGAAGTCGAAAAGCTGAAAGTCCTTTATTTTGGCAACAAAAAAATACTGAAATGGGAAAGCGACAGGCATCTTGAAAGGCAGTGGCTGAAAAATGCAGGCTTCAAGGTTCCCTTGCTTTTTAACAGGCCGAAAGACATTGACAGGCTTGTTATTGTAAAGTTCATGGGCGCAGAAGGCGGCAGGGGCTATTTTTTGGCGAAGGATGAAAAGGACTTCAACAAAAAGATAAAGCCGTACAGGCTGAAAAAATATGTAATCCAGGAATATATTATCGGAGTTCCGCTGTTTATACATTATTTCTATTCCTCTTTGACAAATGAAATTGAAATAATGGGGTGTGATATCAGGTACGAGAGTAATGTTGACTCGCTTGGCAGGATTTCGGCAAGGGACCAGATAGTTCTGCCAAAAATAGACCCGAGCTATGTCATTGTCGGCAACATACCCGTAGTTGTCAGGGAATCATTTTTGCCAAGGCTGATCAAAATGGGCCAAGATGTCGTAGAGACATCAAAAAAACTTGCCCCGCCGGGATTATTTGGCCCGTTCTGCCTTGAAACAATTTTGACTCCCGAAGAGGAGATTTTTGTCTTTGAGATTTCGGCAAGGATAGTTGCAGGCACCAATCCATTCATTGAAGGCAGCCCTTACACATGGCTGAAGTACAATATTCCAATGTCGACAGGAAGAAGGATTGCAATGGAAATAAAGAATGCCATTAAGACAAATCAAATGAAGAAGATTTTGGGGTAAAGATGATTTTTAAAGAAGAATTAGATCAATATGATGAAAATTCTATATTTATTTGTTTTTATTGTAAAGGGAATATCAATAAGTACAGTATATTTAAAAAAAATAATCTAAAATGGGCAAAGAATGATGTTGCGATTTGTGGTTTCTGTAATCAATATATTGAACCCTTTAAATCAATTTCAGATTGTATCAATGAATGCAAAATGAGGTTGCGGCATCTAAAGAAAAAAGAAAGATTCAAAGAAGACATAATTAATATTAAAAAAATAGTCAATACACTCCAGAAAAAACAAAAGAAATAAGAAAGTCACTCAAGCATATAGAGACTGCCTTCCCAGACAATACGTAAATTAGCTTGATGATATATAAATGTTTCGGTTTTAAAAAAGAGGTGTGCAAAGCCACCGTCGCTCAAGCAGGTAGAGCGTCTGCCTCAAGAGCAGATGTCTTCCCAGGCATCCGGGTTCAAAATCTGAACTTGGAGGAAAGTCCCGGCGGTGGCGCTCAAAACCTTAAAGTTTAAATTAATTGCAGTTGATAACTTTAAATATCAATTGATATCATACAATATCAAAAATGATAACCCGCAACCAAATCTCAAAAATACTGGAAACTTATGACAAAAACAGCATAACCATAGGCGTGCTTGGCGGGCATTCTGCACTGGATGTATGCAGGGGCGCCCATTCGCATGGTTTCAAAACTCTTGTTGTGGCGCAGAAAGGAAGGGAAAAAACTTACACAAAATACTACAGGCGGAGGGAAGGAATCGGATTTATTGATGACGTGATTGTTGTAAACAAATTTTCGGAAATAACTAAAAAAGGCATTCAGGAAGAGTTAAGAAGAAGAAATACAATTTTTGTCCATAACAGGTATTTCTGGGTTTACTGCAGTTACAAAGAGATTGAAAACAAGTTTTTGGTCCCGATTTACGGCACAAGGGACATGGTCAGGCTTGAAGAGCGCGATGTTAAAAACAACCAGTATTTTCTGCTGGAAAAGGCAGGAATAAGGACTCCAAAAACATTCAAAGACCCAAAGAAGATAGACAGGCTGGTTATTGTAAAAGTTGCAGAAGCAAAAAGAGGCTACGAAAGGGCTTTCTTTTTATGCTCGAGCTACAAAGATTTTGTTGAAAAGTCCAATGAAATGCTAAAAAATAAAACAATTAAAAAAGAAGGCTTGAAAAAAGCAGTCATTGAAGAGTATGCCATAGGCGCGCATGTCAACTTCAACTTTTTCTACAGCCCGCTGAATGATGAGCTGGAGCTGATGGGAACAGACACAAGGAGGCAGACAAACCTTGACGGCATTTTAAGGCTGCCTGCAACTGAACAGGTTGAAGTCCTGAAGCACATAAAGCCAAAATTGATCGAAACCGGGCATTATGCTGTAACAATAAAAGAGTCATTGCTTGAGAAAGCTTTCGAGCTTGGGGAAAAATTTGTTGCAGCAGCAAAAAGATTCCATCCAACCGGCATAATCGGGCCTTTTGCTTTACAAGGTTCTGTTGTCGCCGATGAAGGCAAGGAAGACATCGTGATTTTTGATGTCAGCATGCGGATTCCAGGCTCTCCCGGCACCTTGTTCACGCCGTATTCCGGCTACCTTTACGGCTATTCAATAAGCTACGGCGAAAGGATAGGGTTGGAGATAAAAAAAGCTATTGAAAGCGGAAAGCTTGACTTGATTTGCACATAACTAAAATGAGGGGCATAATAATACAGGTAGTTGTAGCATTATTGTTGATCAGCATTGCATTAGCTGCAGATGTGTCGCAGCCGGTAACAGGGGTTCTTCCGCCCGACTTATCTAATTTTCCGGATATGTTTGTAAAAGATGGAAATTTTAATGCAGTTATAGTAGTCGGAGACAAAGCTCCGGCAAGCGATGTTATAGCCCAAAGCAATCTTGTCCAATTTTTTGGAGGATATCTTGGAAAATCACTTATTGGCGACACAAAATTATCGAGCGAAATAGGCAGCTTAAACCAGAATATAATATCAATAGGCAGCCCGTGTCACAATCCTACATCAGCAGAAATAATGGGAAATCCCAATAAATGCGATAATTGGCTGGAACCCGGCAAAGCTATCGTGATTATGTATGGTTATAGAGATTATGCGCATATGGTGATCGAAGGTTATACTGACAAAGGCACAAGAGACGCTGTAGAATACCTGGTAAAACAAAAAAAAGGAAGTTTAAGTAGCAGCAGCATATTGATAGACGTTGAAGAGACAAAACCTGAAATTAATGAATCCGGCATGAAAGAAAAAATTGAGGGAAAAAATGAAGAAAACATAACTGCCGATATTGAGATTGAAAAAGAAAAATTAATTTTTCAATTGAATGAAAAAATTGCAAGCAAATCGGCAGATTCAAGCAAAAAAATAATTCCTGAAATTAAACCTTCAATTAACAAAACAAAAGAAAAAGAGGCTAGTGGGCAAAAACAAGAAATTAAAGCGGAGCAACAAGAGCAGAAAAAAGAAACAAGCGCAATAAAAAGAATGATTAATTGGTTTGTTTCATTGTTTAAATAAAATGATACTGATACTAAATTTCGGCGCACAGTATGCACACCTTATCGCAAGAAGAATCCGCGAGCTTGGAGTTTATTCTGAGATACTGCCATGCGATGTTTCGCTAAAAGAGATTGGAAGGCTGAAGCCTGGCGGAATCATACTTTCCGGGGGGCCTTCAAGCGTTTACGAGCACAACGCCCCAATAATGGACAGGAAGATTCTCGGGCTGGGGATTCCGGTTCTTGGAATTTGCTATGGGCTGCAGCTGATCGCAAAATTTGCAGGCGGAACTGTGCTTGCAGGCAAGTCAAAGGAGTTTGGCAAAAAAGAGATTAATGTCAAAAATAACGGCAAATTGCTCAGGGGCTTGTCAAAAAAAGAGCAAGTGTGGATGAGTCATGGCGATTTGGTGGCTGAGCTTCCAAAGGATTTTGAAGTGCTTGCATCTACAGACACATGCAGGATAGCAGCTTTTGAGAATAATGATAAAAGGCTGTACGGCATCCAGTTTCATGCAGAAGTTGCGCACACTCCCAAGGGAAATAAAATTTTAAAAAATTTTGTTTTTGGAGTCTGCAAATCAAAAAAAGAATGGGGCACCGGCAGCATTTTAAAAAGATTAATCCGGGAAATCAAGAAGGAAGTCGGGAAAAATTCGGTAATTATGGGCGTTTCAGGGGGCGTTGACAGCACTGTTGCAGCCACACTGCTACACAAGGCAATCGGCAGCAGGCTTCACTGTGTTTTTATTGATCATGGGATGATAAGGAAAAATGAAGCTGGGGAAGTGGTGAATTTTTTCGAGAACAGGCTGAAATTCAGGCATTTTTACTTTGTCGACGCTTCGCAAATATTTTTGGAGAGGCTGAAAGGGATAACAGACCCTGAAGAAAAAAGAAGAGCCATAGGCCATACTTTTATCGAAGTGTTTGAAAGCAAGGTAATTGAGCTGGATAAGATGCATAAGAAGATAAAATTTCTGGGCCAGGGCACTATCTATCCGGACAGGATTGAAAGCGCGCAGCCTACAAAATACGCCTCTAAAATCAAGAGCCACCATAACCTGGCTTTGCCGGAAAAAATGAAGCTTAAGGTAGTAGAGCCGCTTAAAGAGCTCTACAAGGATGAAGTCAGGAAAATTGGCAATGAACTGAAGATTCCGCATGACATCATAAGCAGGCATCCGTTTCCCGGGCCTGGGCTGGCAATAAGGGTACTGGGCGAAGTGACGGCAGAAAGATTAAGAATTTTGAGAGAAGCAGATTACATCTTCATTGATGAGCTGAAAAAATCAGGGCATTATGGCAAAGTATGGCAGGCATTTGCCGCATTGCTGCCTGTAAAATCAGTGGGGGTAATGGGTGATGCAAGGACGTATGAATATGTTGTAAGCCTGCGCGCAGTCACAAGCATTGATGCAATGACGGCAGACTGGGCAAAGCTGCCGAATGAGTTGCTGGAGAGGATCTCAAACATCATCATTAATGAAGTCAGGGGGGTTAACCGCGTTTTGTACGACATCACGCAAAAGCCACCAGGAACTATTGAGTATGAGTAAAGCATAGTATTTTATAGTGGTAAAGAATACTAGAAAGATGAATAAATCCAAGCCAAAATTGTATAAGATAATAGGCATGTGCAGAACGTGCAAAGAGAGATTCATTGTGGATATGGGGCAGAGGTATGCTTCCAGAAACTACTGTAAAAGCTGCACTGCCAAATTTAACAAAGGAGGGATGAGAAATGGTTGAAGGAACTGTAAAATTTTTTAATAGCATGAAGCATTTCGGATTTATAGCCGGAGATGACGGCAAGGAATATTTTGTCCACGCAAGCGGGCTAAAAGAGGGAGTATCAATCAAAGAAGGCGACAAAGTCTCATTCGATGTAGTCCAGGGCGACCGGGGCCCAAAGGCTGAAGGAGTGGAAAAGATTGACTCAGAGGAAATGAAGAAGGCGGCATAATCATTTTATTTTTTTATATATTCTGAATGCGTTTAATAAAAAGTTTGTTTGATAAAACTGCCCTAAGTTTGATTTGCATAAATCTTATTCTGATTTGGCTTGAAAATTAGGTGCTAAATACTTCGCCATCCCTCTTGGAAATGTTGCCCTTAATCTATCCAGCCTTTCATTAATCAAATTTAATGTTTTGGAGATAGCTGCGTCTATTCCCCTTAAATTACTTTCTATTGCGCCGGGGGCGGCAGTAAATTTGCATCAAGCTTGTTCCTTGCCCGAGCATAGACTCCTAACACAAACGTATGGAAATCAATTATTGGTTTGTTAATTTAAGAAAGTTCAACAGGCATAAGTCCTTTCTTTAATTCCTTTCTTAAAATTGTCCCATGCTTTCAGGTATAATTTTTTTCCGTAATGTGTCGGGTATTCTCCTGTGATGCATGCCATGCACAGGTCCTTTGCTGGCTTGCCTATGCTTTTCACCAGCCCGGCAATTGACTGGTACTTCAGGGAATCAGCTCCCAGGTCTTTTGCAATCTTCCCAATTATTTTATTGTCAACTTCGCCTTTTTTTGGCTCCATTTCATATTTTGGCACAAGCAGCTCTGACACAGTCGACATGTCAATGCCGTAAAAGCAAGGGCCCCTTATTGGCGGACAGGAAATCCTGACGTGCACTTCTTTTGCCCCTCCGACTTTCTTGATATAGTTGATAAGCTGCTTTGTCGTTGAGCCGCGGACTATGCTGTCGTCAACAAGTATCACTTTTTTGCCTTCCATTATCTCCTTTAATGCAGTGTACTTGTTCTGAACCCTGTCTTCTCTTGAAGATCCCTCTATGAAAGTTCTGCCGACAAACCTGTTCCTTATCAGCCCTTCCGCCGAAGGCACTTTAAGCTCATAAGCCATGGCATCGCCTGCTGCTTTTGCGGTGTCTGGAACAGGCACCAGCACATGTTCAGCGTCCATTGTCTCTGTTTCATTTCTTGCCAGCTCCTTGCCCAGATTGGTCCTGGTTATGTACACTGATTTGTTGTCCAAAACAGAGCTCACATTTGCAAAATAAACCCACTCAAACATGCAGTGGGATTTCTTCGGGCTTTCGGCATATTTCTTTACTTCAACATGCCCGTTTTTTACGTATATGAGGTGGCCTGGCGCCAGGTGCTTATAATCAGTTACTCCGCAGTTAATCAGCGCATTTGATTCAGAAGCAACAAGGAACATGTCATCCTTCCACCCGTAAACAATTGGCCTGAACCCATAAGGGTCCCGAAGAACAACCATCTCGCCAAACGCATTTATGAAGGCAATGTTGAAGCAGCCGTCAAGCTTTTGCGCCAGCCTTGAAAATACCTTTACAAGATTGGGCTTTGTCGAGCTTCTTAGCTCCCTTGACAGGTAATGCATCAGTATTTCTGTGTCCGTGTTGTAGATGATGTGGTAATCCGCCTTGTCCATCAAATGCTGCTTGAGCTCCTGGAAATTGGCAAGATTGCCGTTCCAGCAAAAAGAGAACCATTTCCATTTTCTTCCGTGATGGCGCTCAAACGGCTGCGCAAGGCTCCTTTCCTCGCTTCCAGATGTAGCATACCTCACATGCCCGATGCCCTTGTTGCCGGCATATCTCTTGAATATCTCGATGCTCTGCTGCCTATCGCTTGTCTTGAAAACCTCGTTGACAGGGCCAAGCTCTTTGTAAGTGTCCAGGATCTGCATCCTTTCCGGATTGTATGTTGTGACTCCTGCGCTCAGTTGTCCACGATTTTGCTGGTTGAGAAGAAGCTTGTAGAGATAGAACAGCGCTCTGTTAGCTGAGTCGCCGTTTTCCTTGATGTAAACGGCAGCTATAGCACAGTTATGCATTGCTTCTGCCATTGAGTTGAGCGGGCGAGAGACAAGTCTCGCATTTGCACCCCTGGTTTTGGATTGGCGCTGATTTTATATAAATGTTTCGGATTTTTAAACAAAAAATTTATAATTTATATAAAAAAATTACTTTCAGTATAGAACGTAAAATAATTAATCGTAACTTAAAAAATAGCGCCAAAAGAATTACAAGAATTACTTATACCTTAGGTCATCTCTAAAATCCAGCACATCTAACTGCTCAAAGAAGCTGGTTTCATCATTGTCATCAATCTTTTGCCCTATGCTCCTGATTTTTATTGATGTTGTCATTTTGCGCCTTTTGCATATTCAGTTCTATGCTTCACCTTTTTTGCCACTTCATAGAACGCCCTATTTAACCTGGCAAAGGCAACTGTTTTTATATAATTTATGCTTAAATTTTATAAACGATATAAAATTTATATAAAAAAGAAATATTTATATATTAGTTTAAATTCTCATTAGCTTATTGCAAAGACTAAAGGGGCTATATAATTTGCCTTAAAGATATCACCAATGCTTAAGGCAAGTTATAAAATTTATAATATTAGGGGGTGCATTCATGAAAAGAAAAGTAATCCAGATTGCCAATTCCACACAGCTGATTTCACTGCCAAGGAGATGGGCGCAGAAGTATGGGGTTAAGAAGGGTGACGAGATTGAGGTTGAAGAAGATGGAAATAAAATTGTTATAAGCACTGAAAGAACGCAGGATGCCGGAAATATAGAAGTGGACATCACTGGATTGGACAGAGACTCTTTCATGTTTTTAATAAGAACCCTGTATATAAGAGGCTACGACGAAATCAAATTAAATTTTACCAATCAAATTGCAGATCATCATAGATTAGGCAAAAAGATAAAAGTGATATCGGAAATACATACAGAAGTCAATAGATTAACCGGCATAGAAGTCATTCAGCAAAAAGAGAATTTTTGCGTATTGAAAGTCCTGTCAGAAAGTTCTGTCAAGGATTTTGATTTGATATTAAGGAGGATATTCCTTCTTTTAACTGATGCGAGTGCTGATTTAGCCAGGGGAGCTACAAAAAGCGACAGGTATCTTGTTGAAAGCCTTGAGGAAAAGCATAACACAATAACAAAATTTATGGCCAATGCTTTAAGATTATTAAACAAAGGTGGCTATCCAGATTACAAAAAAATTGCATTGCTCTACCACATAATAGAATCGCTGGACAACATAAACGACATACTAAAGGAAAGCGCCCGGGATATTGTAAATTCAAAAATTGTAATTTCAAAATCTTGCGATAATTTTTTGCAGCTTATTAACACCTCAATTCATGATTATTATGACCTTTTCTATAAATTTGACTTCAAATTAGTGGAAAAATTAAGCTCTGATAGGTACAAAATTCTGAATAATGTAAAAATGCTTTCTAAAAAGTTAAACAAGGACGAAATGAGGGTATTGCTGAACCAGGCAAGAGTAGTTGACGCCATCTACACTTTAAAAGTGACAAGAATGGCTATGGAGTATTAAATAAAATTTAGGCTGCCCGTTTTTGAGCCACATACACGCGAGACCAGCCATAATGCAATCTTTGTCCAATTGTGGCATTTTGCTCCAAATCTTTCCATGTATTGACTTTTAAAAATGGTGGAATTTGTCTACGCGGATTCTGTAAGGAATTATCAAAAAGTTCCAAATCATCATCTCTGATATCTCCAATCTTAATTGGCCTTGATGGCGCAACAAGGACTCCATCCTCTTTCACAAAATGTAAACCCGCCTCCCCCATTGCATTTTTTATGTCATGCTCGTATCTAACGTGTTCGACTGGGATTTCAATAAGAGCGGGATACCTTTCTTTAGTGACTTTTTCTTTATCTTTGAACCCCTTGTAAAATGGGCTATGCTCATTTGGCATAGATAGAATGACATATCCTCCTTGTCTGGTAACTCTTGCCCTTTCCTGCAATAAACCAATTAGGTTTTGTTCATGTTCGTCTACGCCAGAAGTTAGGACTACATCAAACATACCTGGTCTAAAAGGCATTTCGTGATAGTCGCCTTGCAATAGATTAACCCTATCCCTTGTACCATAATGATCTCCAAGGTAGCTTGTAAAATCCAATGCACCTATAGAGGCATCTAATCCAGTAGGAATTGCTCCTCTTTTAGCCAATTTGTGTAGGGTCAAGCCGCTGCCGCTCCCTGCCTCTAAAATTTTTTTATCAACAATTCCTTCACCGTTAAATAAACCCGCTATTAATTGAACAGTTAAGTCATAATGCAAAGATCTGCCAGGCAAATGCATTTCGTAGGTACCACCTGAGGAACCTATTCTCATTCTAGTGACGGCTTTTTCCAGTAACCAGTAAATAGTCCAACCAGTGTTTACATCGTAATCTTGAATATTAAAAGGCTGACCTTCTTTAAATTCCCTTGGAACATTTATTCCAAAGTTTCTTAATGATTCGTCAGCTATTCCCCTTGCCTCAAGAGTAGTTGTAATAGGTCTGCCCCCTTCTTCATCAAAAATTTCAGAAGTTTTTCTATCTAATAAGAAAAAAGTGTTTATTCTATCAACTAAACTTCTTTGGTCTATTGGTCTTCGTATAGCATTCATATTTAACCTTATAACTTAAGTCCTATAAGGACTGGTAGTAAAGCCATAAGCCTCTAAAAACTTCAGTATTAAAGTAAGCCTTCACCGTATTTAAATCTATCGTTGTTATATAAAATATATAAAAAGCGTCTGCATATATATTTGTGCATAGCCGCTTTTAAAAGAAAAACAAGAAAAATAACCACTCTGCATCACTAACTTACTTGTACCTTAGGTCATCTGTCAGGTCTTCAACATATAATATATCAAATTCATCCTCATCCAACCTGCCATCTGTATGGATATATCTACTCAAGTTCATCTGCCTCATTTTTTCACCCCATAGAAGACGCAGCTTATATTTTTTAGAAATAACTGCATCCCCCAAATTAAAATAGTTGCATAAGAGATGTTTATATATATCTTCTGTGCATATTATATATGGAATATGCTCATGCCATTGTTTATATGAAACATGATTATTTGCTGTCGGAAATCGCAATTTTTATGATTATTTTTTCGATTTCCTGAGCGAGTCTCTTCGCGAGCGAAGCAAAGCTTCGCAAGTCATGCGAGCTTTCGCATGTCACACGAACTCGCTCACTCACTGTGATCAAGCGTAGTGTTTTTGACATTTCACTATTTTAAAGTGCAACGCCAAGTCGTTATTAACAACAAATTTATAAATTTGCCATTTAATCATTGGGATTATGGAAATTTTGTTGATTGGCAATGGCGCAAGAGAGCACGCAATAGCCGAAGCTTTCAAAAAGAACAGCCGAGCGGCGCTGCACTCTTATTTAAAATCAAAAAATCTCGGGATTACCTCGCTTTCCGGAAGCTTTGAAATCGGAAGCTATAATGATTTTGAACTAATAAAACTCTTTGCTCAAAAATCAAAGCCGGACTTTGCCTTCATAGGCCCTGAAGAGCCGCTGAAAAACGGCATTGTTGATTTGCTGGGGGGCATGGGAGTTTCTTCGATAGGCCCTTCAAAAAGCCTTGCCAGGCTTGAAACAAGCAAGTCGTTTACAAGAATATTGCTGAAAAAATACAAAATTGAAGGCAACCCAAAATTCCGGATTTTTAATGATGAGGACATTGGCGATGCGAAGGGGTTTATCAAAGAGCTTGGGCAGTGCGTCATAAAGCCGGATGGGCTGACAGGCGGAAAAGGAGTCAAGGTCCAGGGCGACCATTTCAAAACAGGGAAAGATGCGCTTGAGTACTGCAATGAAGTCCTGCAAGCACACCCTGCGGTGATTATCGAGGAAAAGCTTGACGGGGAGGAGTTCTCGCTGCAGTGCTTAAGCGACGGGAAAACTGTGATTGCGATGCCTCCTGTCCAGGACCATAAAAGGGCTTTTGCTGATGATAAGGGAAGCAACACAGGCGGGATGGGATCTTATTCCTGCGAAAACCATTTGCTTCCGTTTTTAACAAAAAAAGATGTTGAAGAAGGGCTGGAAATCACCCAAAAAGTTGCAGATGCCGTTCACAAAGAAACTGGCGAATTCTACAAAGGAGTTATGTACGCCGGACTGATTAAAACTAAAGAAGGCATAAATGTTGTGGAGTACAATGCAAGGTTTGGCGATCCTGAAGCTATGAACGTGCTGCCGCTGATGGAAGCTGATTTTGTGGAAGTATGCAGCGCAATAATCAACCAAAATCTGAATAAAATAAAAATAAAATTCCAAAAAAAGGCAACTGTCTGCAAATACCTTGTTCCTGACGGATACCCGGATAATCCGGCTAAAAATGAGAAAATCACAGTTGGAAAGATTCCCGGCAGTGCAAAGCTCTACTATTCATCCGTGGAGCAAAAAGAGGATGGTTTGTATACAACAAATTCAAGGGCAATTGCATGCCTTGGCATTTCAGATAATTTGGAAAAAGCGGAAAAAATTGCAGAGGAAGCTGCAAAATCTGTCAAAGGAAGATTGTTTCACAGGGAAGACATAGGAACTAAAAAATTGATTGAGAAAAGGATAAGGCATATGAAAGATGTCTTGAACTAAAATCAAAACCTTTAAATATTTTAAAATAACTTTTTAAGCCATGGCAAAAAAAAGAGGAAAATCCAAAGATAAGTCCATTTCTAGGAAAATCATCAAAAAATCAAAAGCTGCAAAAAGTAAACTGAAAACTGCAGTAAAAGCTGCTGAAGCCCCAAAGCCGATGAAGGATGCCCTGCACGAGCTTGAAATTCTTGCGGAAGAAAAGAAAGTCGAGGATAAGGTTAGCGGCATAGAAAAGAAAGAGGACTTAATCAGGCAGAAAGAGCTGTCAATTTTGACAGAAGAGAAAAAAATTGAAAAAGAAGCTGAAAATGTTGAGAAGCTTGAAAAAGAGATCAAAAAAGAAGTCACACCCAAGCCGCTGAAGGCAGTGGGCATCAAGGACTTAAGCAAGGGGATTGTAGGGGCTTTTATCGGGGTTGTTGCGCATTTTGCATTCATATATGGCAAGCAGATAGCGAGCAATATAACAATGACCCGGGCGACTATTTTGCTTGCATTTTCCTATGTGATGATAATAATCCTCATGTATGAGACTGGCTACAGAGAGATAAAGGAAAAAAGGCTGTTTGGTATTCTGCCCAAAAGGGCGACAGCTATTTTTTTCACATCACTCTTTATGATTCCGGTTATTTTCTTTCTTTTTAACCAGCTGAATCTTTCGAATATAACGGAACTTTACAAGCAGATTGCCGTAACCTCAGTTCTTGCGTCTGTAGGGGCAGGCACTGCAGACCTAATCGGCAAGGATTAGAAAGATTTTTATTGATTGCTGGAAGTTTTGGCTATGATGAAAATTCCGCTTAAGGAATCCATGCTTGAAAAAAGAGGTTCTTTGGATAAAAATCAGATTTTGGAGAAAAGCGAACAAATAAAAAAAAGATTGTTGGGCCTTGAGCAATATAAAAATTCCAAAACAATAATGTTCTTTGTTTCATTCAGCAGCGAAGTTTATACTCATTCAATGATAGGGGATGCGCTGAAAAATAAAACAGTTGTTGTCCCAAAAGTCATGCATCACGGGATTGAGCCTTCTGTCATCATTGACTTTGACAGCCTGATTCAGGGAAAATTCGGAATTTTGGAGCCGATTGAAGCAATGAGTATTGCTTACAAAAATATAGGCTTGGTTTTGGTGCCCGGCATTGTTTTTGACAAAACAGGGCACAGGATTGGGTACGGGTTCGGGTATTACGACAGATTCCTTGCAAAAGTGCCAAAAGCGATTAAAATTGGATTGGCGTTTGACTTCCAGCTTGTTGACAAAATCGCAAGAGAAACGCATGATGTGCCTGTTGATTTTATTGTGACTGAAGAAAGGGTTGTGGAGTGCAATAAATGAAAAAGGAGATGCTTTACAAGGATCTTGCAAGGTATTATGACTTGGTTTATCACTGGAAGGACTACGGGAAAGAATCAGCAAGAATAAAAAAATTGATTGAAAAATATAAAGAATCCGACGGAAATAAACTTCTTGATATTGCTTGCGGGACGGGGCAACATTTGAGATATTTTAAAAAATATTTTCATTGTACCGGCATTGACATAAACAAAGAAATGTTAAAGATTGCAAGAAAAAAAGTAAAAAAAGTCATTTTTAAAAAAGCCGATATGAAAAACTTTTATTTAAAGAAAAAATTTGATTGTATCACATGCCTGTTCAGTGCAGTTGGATATTTGCAAACATACGATAATCTCAAGAAAGCACTGATGAATTTTTCCAAACATCTTAAATCAGGAGGGGTATTGGTACTTGAGCCAGCATTTACAAGAAAAAATTTCAAGCCAGGCATGGCTCATTTAAAGACTTATGAAGGCAAGACAATCAAAATAGCAAGAATAAATGATTCAAAGCTGGTTAAAAATTGTTCAGCATTCGACTTCCATTACCTAATCTCAGACAAGAACAAGATTAGATATTTGAAAGAAACCCATATTCTTGGTCTTTTTGAAGTAGACAAAACACTAAAATTAATGGAAGAGTCGGGATTCAAGCCAAAGTACATAAAAAACGGATTAACTGATGACAGGGGAGTTTATTTTTGTGTCAAAAAATAAAAAATGCGCCAGCCGAGACTTGCGATGCCTTAGCTTTTTGCTAACTGCAATTCGAACTCGGGTGAGAGCCTTTCTGCACTGCGGGATTTATGCCCGCCAAAGCGTCAACCGATTTTGCGGTTGTTGGCAAGGCCCTATCATAGCCACTAGATCACTGGCGCAATGGGCCCGACCAGATTCGAACTGGTGACCTTCACCTGTCTGAAAAAGTTAAGCTGTTGCCTAACTTGCAGCTTGTAAGGGTGACGTCATTTGCGTCCAAGCAAACTCAGCAAGCGGAGTTTTGCGTGGTGACCGCTAGACTACAGGCCCAATGAATATTTCGTAGAAATAGATTATATAAAAAGGTTTTCTATTAACTTTTTAAACCTCTTTCAAAGATTAAGTCCAATACGGGCCCGTTAATGCTGCCAATTCCGGAGTCCAGATGTCTGATGAAGCTGTTCCTCTGTTGTCTACCCCATACTTTTTTATTTCAAGGCCACTTGCATCCGGAATCCATGCATAAACCTTTGAATCTGGAGCGCTTAGGTCAGTGCCATCGCTGCGTGTTAAGCGGCTTATTCCGTCTTTATCAAAGTTAAGATTCGCGGCTAAAACTACACGCTGGCTTGTTTCTTCCACTCTATGAACGGCTCTCGCATCCCCTTCAACTTTGCGGACAACAATCTCATAGTTCATTTTCCCGTTTTCGGCAATGCCGGTGGGCCTTATTGTTGTTATGCTCCAAGGATCGCTCTCGCCTCTGAGCCATCTGTGCATTTGCATTTGCTCTTTTGAAATCTGGTCAACCAAATGATCAAGGCTTACTTTAATTTCCAAAGGATCAAAATGCTGCACTGTGTTGTTAAACCTTCGTAAATTGGGTATTGATTTGCCTTCTAAGTGCAAAGTCATTGCATTAACATCAGAGCTGCTTCCGACAAGATGCGATTTTGGATCATACCTGGCCCATTGGGCATCTCCCCATGGGGTGATTTCCAGAAAAGTAGTTAGAACCCTCGTCTTATTCGCCCTAGAATACTTGCCCGGTTTTACGTACGGCTCGTTTTGGCATGAGATTATATAACGGAATCCGCAATCATCTGCTTGCAGGATTTGGACCTTCCATCCATATTTAAAAATATCCTTTCTCGGAACTTCCGCTCGCAATCTATGGGCCAAATAATTAATCATCACGGGATTGGTGTCGCTTGGTTCAGCGCCTTGAGCATGCACAGGCGAATATCTTGGGCCTGCAACTACTGATGCCAAGCCGCCTGCCAATGCAACGGCGCCTTTTAGAAATGCCCTCCTGCCGTCATGGTCGCTTTCAACAGATTTTGCACCGTAAATTTGCCCGCTTGCTGCCCTGTATGGTTTATCCATTCTAACGCCCCCTTAGTTTTAGTTAACAAGCATAGGTTTGTTCACCTAAGCAATATTATTTCTAGAAAAAGCAGGGCATGTGCCTAAATTAAATTTTGCAATATATCATATTAACCGATATGCATAATATCCATTTTTGTTTTAATGCAAGGTTGCCAGAATACAATTTAAAGGTTGCCTCATGCAACGCACTTGTCAGCTTCAAAGCCCTTGGCTTTTGCTTCGTCTTCGGAGCCGAACCAAAGCTGGTTTTCCAAGCTTATTCTCTTGGCCCAGTCGCATTTTGCAATATGGTATTTGCCTGCCTTTTTGCTGGCAATGTATCTGCCGGGAGTAAACTCCCCGGATATTGCAGATTCTTCAGATTTTTCAGGCTCCATCTTGTCAAGGTGCTGGTAGTACCGGGTTGGACTGCCTTGCCTTTCAGTGCCTTTTCCAGGCTTTGTTGATTTCAGGCTTAGCAGCGCAATCGCGAGCCCAATCGCAGAAAAAATCACCACAGTCAAATGCTCCGTTTCAAATATTCCTGTAATCAGGTAAATGAAAAGCATGTCTATCATCAGAAAAGCCAAAGCTGCCGCGATTATCGTCCAGCCCCATTGCTGATCATTGTATATTGCAAACATTGCAAAAATAAAAAGCGAGAATAATGCCAGCAGCAGCAGCAGCTCAACAACAAAAGCAAACCTGTGCAGGTCAAATACGGCAAAGATGAGCCCTATTGCCACAAAAAGAAGCACCAAATCCATAGTGAAAAAGCTGAGCGGCTTTTCCATGGTCAAAACTCCTCAAACTCCTCCAGCTGCTTCAGATAGCCCTTCCTTTTCAGGAAGGAGGTCTGGGTCGGTGTGTATTTGTAGATTATATCCCCTTTTTCGTCTCCGGAGTATTCCCATGGCTCGACAATGACAATATCATTCTCCCTCACCCACAATTTTCTTGTCAGCCTGCCCGGGATTCTGCAGATTCTGGTTTTGCCGTCCAGGCATCTCACCCTCATTCTTGATGCCCCAAGCCTCTGCTCAATTATCCCGAATGTTTCCGCATTTCTCGGAAGGTGAATCCGGGAAATTTCCTGCTGAATCTGCTCCTGCTTCTGCTGCTCTTCCTTCTTCTTGCTCATGATACAGCTGGATTCAGGCTGCTTTATATAACTTTCTGTCAAAGCGATACGCGTTTTTGAGCATCAAAACTGCAGCCCCAATAATAAAATTTAAATAGGAATTGAATTTTTATTTGATAAAAAGAGGTTTGCAATGGGCATCAAGCAGTTAAATGCGTTTCAGATTATCCCTTTGGTGATTGGGCTAGGCGCTACTTTTTTTGGATTTAAGCTTATAAAGGAAGTATACCTCATCAACAACAGCCAGATAAGCTGGCTTTTTGTGCTCGCTGTTTTCAACTGGCTCAGCCTGATTGTACTGCTCATATTCCTCAGCCTTATTCTGGATGCTTCAAAGAAAGGGCTCGGCAAGCTCGATGTGGTGATATACCTTCTTTCGCGCGGCAAAAAAAAGTAAAGTGCTGCCAAATAATAAAGTTTAAATACATCGGAGGCATTGGATTGCTATGGCGCAGGACAGGATCAATGTGTTTGAAGTTGTTCTTTTGATGGTGGGGGTCGGCGCTGCCGTAATGGGCTTTCACCTCATTAATTCCGTTTATAATGCCGAGAGCGGGCAGCTGAGCTGGCTCATGATTATAGCAATCTTCAGCTGGCTTACTTTGATGATTCTGTTCATACTTTTAAGCCTGATTGTGGATCTGGCCAAGAGGGAACTTAGGGAGATAAAGACAATGATTTTTCTGCTTTCTGAGAATAAGAAAAAATAAGGTCAGCCTGCTTTTTCTATATTGGAGACTCTATTGTTTAAGTTTCATTACTCCCCCATAGTAAATAACCGAAAGATTTATAAAGGGCAAAAATAGAAATATTTAAATATAACGTAATCTTATTGAGGGTTATAATGGTAAAATTACAGGTACTGAGGCACGAAACTGTGAAGAGGATATTCGGCAAAGTTGAGATTGAGACCATAATCAAGAAAATGGAAGGAAGAAAACTCAAGCAGACAGAAAGAAATTATCTATACAGGTCAATAAGGCCAAAGCTTGTAGCTGCAAGCATGCTGTCACAAGAAAGCATATTAAATGAGATAAATAAAGACAATAGAGAGGATACTTTCGCAGTCGAATGCAATCTTTTTCACTATGGTTATGAAATGATTTCTCTAAAAAAGAAAAAGGGAAAGGTAATTCCCATAGAAGAGCTGATAGTCAGAATACTTGTCAAATTGCCTATAGCAAGATTTATAGAAGCGATTCCAATCATAATAATCAAAAACCACATAGATAAGTTTAGGCTGCTTGAGCTTGCGTCTAGCTATGGCATAAAGAACAAGGTAGGGTATCTTTTGGAAACTGCATTTATGATCAGGCATATGAACTACCTCACAGACTTGCTTTCATACCTTGATTCAAACAAGGACAATGAGGTGTCATTTTTAGTTGAAGGAGATTATGAATTTTTGTTTAAGGAGTCCCCTCAAAGAATCAAAAAATGGAGGCTGCTTGGAAGGTTTTTTGATGATGATTTTATCAGAAATGCAAAGGCGTACCTATGATTGATAAAAATGAGCTGGTGAAATGGCTGAAGTCCATTGACAAGAAGCTTAACAGAAAAATAAGTTTAATAGCAGTAGGGGGCACAGCAATGACTTTACTTAGCCTCAAATCTTCCACCAGAGATGTGGATTTTTGCATAAAGTCAAATGAGAAAAATGATTTTGAGAAATCTTTGGATAAGAGGTTTAAGGTTGACATTTTTACTGACGGCTATATTTTTTCTGAGCAGCTGCCCTCTGATTATTTTGAAAAGTCAAAAACTATTGTGGAGATGAAAAACATTGCTTTGAAGGCCCTCCATCCAGTTGATATAATAATAACAAAGGCGGCAAGGTTCAATGCAAGGGACGAAGAAGACATTAAAGCACTTTCCAAGTACGTTGACAGGAAAGAGCTGGTAAAAAGGTTTGATGAGGTTTTGAAGTCATATTCCGGCAAAGAGGAAGATTACAAATACCACTTTAAGGTTATTTTGAAGAGATTTTTCGATGCTTAACTTTCCTTCTTTTCATCACTCCTTCATAGTAAATAACCGAAAGATTTATAAAGGGCAGAAACAATGGCTTTGGAATAATGGGGAGATTGGAAGAGATGGTCAGGATAGCTGTTCCTGTTGGAAGCAGCTTTGAGGGTAGTGGAGCTGAGGCAGTGCAAAAAGCAGATGCTCAACAAAAAGGCATGACGAGAAGAGGTTTTCTTAGAGGGGGGATTGCATTGGGAGGCACAGTTGCTTTGACAGCTGCATTAGGAGACCATCAAACAGTTTATGCCAAGCAGCCTCTGCCAGTTTTAGAGCCAAATTTTGAATCGATAAATGATGAGTTAGTGCAGACAATTGCGCAGATATTACACGAAAGGCTTATGGTAAGGACAAGCATGGCAACTTGGAAAAGAGAGGATTATCAAGCAGCCCGTTCCAAATTAAGAGGGTATGGGATTGAGCTGGAAGAAGTGCTGTTTGGCTATCCCCCAAACCTCAATAAGTATTTGATTCCAAGAAGATATTATGTAAGCGCATTGAACTTTCCTCCCATGGTAATAAAAATTTTTCCAATAATGGAAGCTAGAGACTTTAACAGTTTTGTTGATGGCGGAGGCAATACAAGAAGTGATGTATTCGGATTCAAGTTTGGAGCCTATACCCAATGCTTGTTGGATTATGAGGCTTACTCTTCTCATAAAGTTGCTCCTTGGGGATCAGAGGGCAAGTTGGATGGAATCGGGAATGTTGTTGGTGTGCCTTATAAGCATATCCAAGGCATTTTTCGTAATAGGCCGGAGTTAGCTGACTTGGATGCTGAAGCATTAACTATGCATGAAATTGGACATTCAATCTTCCGAACACCTTATGAGGATATAGCAACTATGGTTGAGTTAGGATATAAAAAAGAGAAAAGTCCACCAATAAGAAGTGTAGATGACTTACACAACTATCTTAAGACTAGACGACTTACTCAAAGCAAATTCGATAGAGTTCAATTGGATATATTGTTTCATGGCAATTTTACGCACGGGGCGACCATAAGGGCTCTAAAACAAATCGCTGGAGATTTGCAACATACTTCCATGGAACTTAATAAGATTGACAGAAGGAGGTATCCTACAGACGTTATGCAAATTTCAGACCAACAATTACATGCAACTATGGAATTGCTTTTCAATAGGACTAATATAAGCGCGCAGTATAGCTATAGGTAACTCATTTCTTTTGATTTTTTTTTAACATTCTTAATTATGAAATTTTCTATCAAGTGTCTTTTCAAAATTTTCTCTCAAGCGAAAAGCTTATTAATGACTTCCTGCAGTTTCTGATTAAAAGAGAGGTATTTTTAAATATGTCAAAAACACCCCACACTGATACGAAGCGTGTTTTTGAGCATGCCCGGAAATCTTGGGTTTCCGGCATGTCAAAAAAAGAGGCAGTGTTAGTAATAATCCTAGTTATAATTGCCCTACTTGCAAGTGTCTCTTATGCTGCAAAGCCTCAAAATATGAATGTAAGCATTCTTTATTAAACCCTTGATTTACTTACATGTAACTAACATTTATATATAAGTTATGATACTTATACTCTATGCGAGGCGACAAGAGGGAAAGAATACTAAGAGTAATGCTCAGCAGCAAGGAAGCATTGAGCAAGAACGAGCTCTCAAAAAGGGCAGAGTGCACCAGGCAGTGGATTATTCTTTTCCTGAAGGAATTAGAGAAAAAGAAGCTGGTAAACGGAACTACCCCAATAGACAGGAAAAAACTTCTGCAATATTGGATTAACATATCAAGAAGACCAAAAAAATACAAGAGTTATATGGTCAAAGAGCCATTAGAACTGCTTAAAAAAACTAAGCTAGATTATGCTCTGACAACTTATCAGGCAGAAAACATTGTACAGCATTATCTTTTTCCTTCAAGAGTGGACTTGTACATGAAGGAAAGTGATTTGGATAGTTGGCACAACCTTCTGACAAAAAATGGATTGTATGGGAAAGGAAATGTCAGAGTCATAATTGCCGATGAGCATAGGAAGTATGGAAAAAGAATTATAAACGGGCTTTCAATAGTTTCAATGCCGCAGCTTATTGTTGATTTGACTAATGAAGGAGGCCCTTGTAAAGAAGCAGCTGAAATGCTTATGAAGAGGATTTAAATGTATAAGGAATTTGAAACCAGAACATCATACAATTATTTGAAGGAAGTTATTAAGAACTTGAATGAGCCTATCTGCATACTAGGCGGCTGGGCTGTCTTCTTTCACGTCAATGAGAAATTTGAGAAAGCCCAAGGCAGGCCATATTTGGGCAGCAGGGACATTGACTTGGGATTTAACATCAGCGGAGATTTAAAGCAGTCTGCTTTATCTCAAGCAATATCCATATTGACAAAAAATCTCAATTTTAAGCCATTAAGCTTCAGGTTGGTGAAAGAAATACACACAGAAACAGAAGAAGAGATTAAAAATGGAGAAATTGTGCAAGCCCACTTTGTTTTTCCAATGTATGTTGACCTGATAGTTGATTCAATCCCAAGGGATTTTAGGGAAATATTTGGATTTAGCCCCATTGATGAGCCATTGCTTAAAACCGTATTCGAGAAAAAAGAGTTTGTAATTATAAAAAAATTTGGAAATAAGCTGCTTCTTCCAAAGATAGGTGTCCTTTTGGCAATGAAAGCAAGCTCAATTCCAAACAGGGATAGGGAGCATAAAAAGATAAAAGACATTTGTGATATGTTTGCATTGGCATGGTATTCGGATATCAAACTTGCGAATGTTAATCTTACAAAATATGTTTCTAAAAATAACCTTAAGAAATGCCTAAAATCAATAACACAAGATGGCCTTGAAAAATCAGCTGCTCAGATAGGGCATGACAAGGAAGAGCTAAAAAGGATTATTAATCTTATCTGTAAAAAGTAATAAAAAATTCATTCTTTTTATGCAGCTTTATTTTTTCTTGGGCTTGCCTGTTAAAGAAATAATAGCGGGTTTTACCAGCATTGGTTTATGATTATGCAGCAAAGCAAAAATTCTTTAGAGATATATTATTCATCACTCCTGCATAGTAAATAACCGAAAGATTTATAAAGGGCAGAAACAATGATATTGGAAGTATGGGGCTGGAAGGGTTGGTTTGGCAAGAAGATTTCTGATGGATCTGGAATAGATTAACCACAAAATTTATATATAAGTGCCTACTTTTATTACTAAAATGGTAATTTCAGCAGGGGTAAAATGTACTTAAAAAGATTTTTAGAAGAGGATATTAAAAAATACATTAAAAAACGGGAAATAATAGCTATCATAGGCCCAAGGCAATCGGGAAAAACCACGCTTCTCGGGCATTTTTATGAAAACCTCAAAAATGCAGTTTTTCTGGATTTTGAAGACAGGGAAACATTAGAGCTGTTTAGCGAAGACATTCATTCATTTATTGAGCTGTATGTAAAAAAGCATGACTATGTGTTTATAGACGAGTTCCAATATGCCAAAGAAGGCGGCAAAAACTTAAAGTATATTTATGACAACTTCAAAGCTAAAATCATTATATCGGGGTCATCTGCAAGCGAGTTGTCAATACAAAGCATAAAATTTCTTGTTGGAAGGATATTTGTTTTCACGCTGTATCCATTCTCATTTGAAGAGTACCTCAGCTGCAAAAATATCGGCTTGTATAATCTTATGAGAATCGGAAAATTAACGCGTCCATTGATAGGGAGAGTCATGCCTTATTTTAATGAATTTTGTATATACGGAGGCTATCCTAGGGTAATCTTATCCAAAGATAAGCCAGAAAAGGAGATTGTATTAAAAAACATCTACAACACCTATTTCCTTAAGGAGATAAAAGAGATCTTAAATCTGCCAGATGACTACAAGTTAAGCAGGTTGATACACGCATTGGCTCTTCAGGTAGGGAATATTGTGAATTACAAAGAGCTTGCCGACATTACTGGGTTTAACTACAAAGATTTGTTAAGATACCTTAATGTTCTTGAAAAGACATTCATCTTAACAAGAAGCCTGCCTTTCCATACAAACAAGAGAACAGAGCTCGTAAAGTCGCCAAAATCATTTTTTTTGGATTCCGGATTCAGGAATATTGCCATAAAAAATTTTCAGCCGGTTGAAAATAGGCCTGACAAAGGGAGCCTTTATGAGAATTTTGTAGCTTCCGAACTGGTGAAATCCGGCATCGGGCTTAAATACTGGCGCACAAAATCAATGGCTGAAGTTGATTTTGTGATAGAAAGAAATAACAGAATTATGCCTGTTGAAATTAAATCCAGCCTTATCAAGCCCAAGTTTACAAAATCATTTTTAAGTTTCCTTGAAAAATATAAGCCCGCAAAATCATTCATATTATCTGAAAGGCTGTTTGCAGAAAAAAATAAAACTAAGTTCCTTCCAATATTTTACATTGGGATTTTGGATAAAGGCATGCCAAAGTACAAGGCATTGGCAAGCAGCATCCAGGCATAAATGTTGGAAATTTAGAGAAGCCATAAATTCCGCAAAAAAATTATTTCAGCTTGGAAATCAAGATAGAATATTCTGTTGAAGAAATGTAATAACCTATTTCAATGAGTTGGCTTAAAATTTTAAGCACTTCAGGTTCAGTTATGATTCTTTTTTTCATAGCTGCAAAAATAACCGTTGTTGTCCTTACTGCGTTAATGCCAAATGCTTTGGCAGCTTTTATAGCAACGGCATCATCGAGTATAATGCCGTCTTTCTTCTCGATAGCGAGGTTGATTGCTTGCTCCTCTCCTGCTCCAAGCCCGATTTTAGTTTTTCTTTTTGGGTTGATTACCTTCAGCCATCCGCCCTTAATGGCATTGTATATGCTTATATATCCATCCTTATCTTCTATAAGCACTTCCTCCTTTACAGCAGGAGGGATAAGTATAATCTTGTATACTTTCTTAAGCAAGTCAAGCTTGCTTATCCTGCTCAAGCAAATCAGCGCTGTTGCATCTGATATCAAGATTTTCCCTCTAGAAGCCTAAGATCACTTTCAAGATCTTCTTTGGAATAGCCCGTCCAGTTTATATTATTCTCTTTTGCAATATCAAGCATTTCCCATAGCGAAAGCCCGCATTCTTCAGCAGCGCTGCCGATTGAAATTTTGTGCTGTCTCAATCTTTCAATAGAGTTTTGTATTTTCCAAGAGCTTACAGCTTTAGCTAACAGCCTTCTAATGGCTTCTGAGCGGTCTGCCTGCCAGTTTTTCTCAATTTCAGACAAATCCTTGACAAGTGAATTATCAAGCCTTACCGAAATAGTCGTTGTCATTGTATTCAATATCATACAATGTAAACCACTATATAAAGCTTTACTTTTTATTATTTATCACTCCTTCATAGTAAATAACCAAAAGATTTATAAAGGGCAGAAACAATGGTGTTTGCATGCAAAGATTGGAAGATATGTTGAAGATGGCACTGCCTGTTGGTAGCTCTGGAAGTGAAACGGCTGGATTGCATGAAGCTTATCAAAATGGAATTACAAGAAGGGGTTTTCTTGGGGGAGGGATTGCTTCAGCAGCGTTAGTGGCAAGCGGATGCGCTACAACTAAAAATACTCCACATTCTTCAATTGATGATAGAACTATACAGACTGCTAGATCGAATAGCATAGATTCAGTACAGGACCCTTTTGTCAGGGATGTTGCGATGTACTTTGATGCCAAATTTAGGACAGGAGACGCTGCTGTTAAGGAACAAGCTGAACGAAAGTTGACGCGACAAGGAGTTGTAAAAAGAGATTTGGTATTCCCGGAAAACATTAACAGATTATTAATACCTAAAGGTGTATTTCTAACATCATATACTGTATGGCAGGGCCCTAATCAATATATTGAAACAGCTGCAATTTATAGAATAGCCAAAAAAGATTTTTTTAACGGGTTTTTTCATAATGGAAAATGGAGCAACAGATTTTCCGGTTTTCAATTGGAAGGTTATGACCGATATTTGTTTGGTCCGCAAATCTTTGCAACGCATAAAATGCCTGCCAGATCGGTATATTATACGATTAGGCACCCAGATGGCAAAGCTGAGCGTGTCATTGGAATCCAGCAAGATGCTATACAGAGAGCTTACTCCAGATTTGGCCCAAAGATAGTGGCAGAAGTGATCCAAGATGTATCAATGGAGGAAGCCGCCCATCTTTTGTTTAGAAAACCGTATAAGTATCCAACAATGTTGGTTGGATTAGGCGCCTATAGGGTTGATGGCGATATTGATTTAAAGAGTCCAAAAGATGTTGCAGCCAAATTAGCGACGATGGAGTTAACCAAAAATCCGCTTGTAGGTATTTATCTTGACCTAATCAGTTTTGTGAATGTAGATGGCAAAAAAGTGCCAAGGGCGCAGGCAACATACGACCCCGGAAATCAGGTTGTTCACCACAATGGTTTTCTTAGCATAGAAAATGGACTCAGGGAATTAAGTCCAAAGTTAAACAGACATAACGATAAGCTTGCAGCAAATCCGAGTGAATCATCTTATGAACAATTGAATTATAGTTTGGCTCACCTGCTTCAAACTAAAGGCAGGGAAACTCTAATCGATTTTCCTTCCGCCGGTAGATAAGTTTTATCTTTCTGCAGCTTTATTTAGTAATTTTTTTCCGAAAAGCTTATTAATGACTGGTTGCAGTTTTCATTAAAAGAACGGTATTTTTAAATATGTCAAAAAAAGAGGCAGTGTTAGTAATAATCCTAGTTATAATTGCCCTACTTGCAAATGTCTCTTATGCTGCCCAGCAGCAAAAGGGATTTTGGGCTAAAGTGAAAGAGGCAATAAACAGCCTTCTCTACTGGAGTCCAGAGGACTTGGCTTCCATTTATGCAGATGCATTAAAGACTAATGCAAAGGCAGTTAAAGATGAGAATGGGAATATTATCTTAGTGATTGTTGAAGTAGATGGGGGAGTAATCAGAGTAACCAAGTTATCAGATATTCTAAAAACCGCTGACCAACTTCCAACTCCTGAAGAAAAAGCATCATATTTAAGAGAACTAGTCATAGCCAATGGCGGCCAAAATATTGTGGAAAGGGCAGAGTGGATAGATATAACAAAGCCTGATGTTAGCCAAGTAGCAAAAGATTTTTTTCCAGGGGTCGTGGAAAAAGTTGCAAAAGAAGAAGCAGAAAAGAATAGAGAACAGGATGCATATGTTCAGCAGCAAAAGCTTCAAGCTGCAGTTAACTTAATGAGTGACCAGGAAAAATTAGCCAAATCTTTTGAATTGTTAGAAGCTACTGAATCATTGGGTTCAGCACAGGTTTCTTATTCTGGAAACACGAGAACAATCTCTTTTGAAGATGGAAACCAATTATCATATGTATGGAATGGCGAGGAATGGGTGCCGGAAAGTTACGAAGAGGGGGCTATTCCAGTCATTGAAGAAGAAAGTGGTGTAGTTAAAGAACCGCCTAAGTTCTTTTCTAATAAACCTAACTTTAAGCTTGTAACTGATCAATCAAATGTAAAAATTTGGCAGGAAAAAAATATATTCATAAAGGTTATTGGAGAGGGAGCTATAAATATCGAATCTTCTGGAATGGACATTTCCAAAGCTCTTAAACTTATAGCCCTCGGAGTTCATATTGAAATTAGCAGCAACGCCCGTGGCAGTGCATTCAGGATTACTGCTGAAAAAGGTACAATTTCAGTAAGTGCCAGTGATGGAAAGGCAATCGAATTTACCGATGTTAAAAGCATTGAGCTGTCTGAACCAAAAAATACAGTATACAACACAGAGGAAGGAATTATTCATAATGGACCGATAGTGCAAACAATAACTGTCAGAGGGAAACAAACCCAGAATATTGTTGAAACATTTGTAATTGGTGTGGCAACTATCCCTAATTTAGCTACACATGTCTTAATTAAACAGGTTAGTGCAGTGCATAGTCCTGAAATAACGGCTAGCGGAGGCGGTTTGTCTTATGATTTTGCACCTAAACAAGATGAAAAGATTACAGCAACTTTTAACGGAGAAAACCCAATGGCTTATGAGCCTGTGAATTTAGAACATCCCTTTGAATCCTTATCCAGTTTGCAGTTTGGACCTGCTGAAATTGAAACAAAAAGAGGCAATACACTAGAAAAGCTCATAAGCAACAGTGAAAGATTTATGCTAACAAAAAGTGAAACTCAACCGAATGGAGAAAAAATAAATGATGTTTTAATTGATTTAAACCGGCCACAAATTTTAGGAATTAGTAAGTTTACACATGAAACAACAGGTAAAGAAATGATTGCCGTCACAGTTCTGGGTGTGAATACGGCAGGGAGCCTTGAAACTAATGTAGTGGCAATGGTAGATGATGGGAACAGCTTCAGAATGATAGATGCAATCAGCAGCAGAGGCGGAAATAGGGAGATTACCGGCGACCCGAGGTTCAATGTTTGGGCTCCTAATGTAGAGGCATTTGATGATGGCTCGATGTTTCAAATCGTAGGAACCTCACCAACTCACTATCTGTCACAAAGGATGATGTCAATCGGTCCCAAGAGCGGATTAACAGCCAATGAATTTAGGGCAATGAGCCCATCTGCATTGGTGGAAAAGCTCCTAATCAACCCAAATCTTGGTGGAGGAATCGCTACCCCGAGTAGAAGCCAATTTCAAATGAACAATGGAGAACTATTTATCAAGTCTAATAACAACAATCAAATAAAATTAAATAATATTGAAGTTGAGTCTATTGAAGTAACCCCTCCCTATGTTAGTTTTGAAAGAGGTGCAGCTAGTCCAGGTCGGACTCTTGTTAAGGGAACAGGAGACCGAATATCTGATGGTAAAAAAGTTGAGTTTCAATTTTGGGTGGAAGATTACGGGTACCCGCCTGTAGAACCAACAATTCAAATCAATTATGTAAGAGAAAAAAAAATAGAGCTTGCTCCTGAAATTACCACAGTAATTGAACAAGAGCCAATATCCACAGAGTCTAACCCTTTCTCCATCTTCATTCCTCTGCCAACATACTACCCAGCAATTGACTTTCCAACTCGGCAGCCTCAGCCTAGGATTTGCGGCGATGGAATATTAAATGTTCCGGAGCAATGCGAAAGCCCGAACACAAATGACAATCCTTTCTGCGTCAACAACCCTATCCTGATGTGCTTAAACAGGAAAACTGCGATAAGAGATGCGTATGGGAAATGCAATTCGGGATGCAGCTGCCAATATGACAGCCCTGCAAGCGTGTCGTGCATCAAGGGATTGTGCGGGGCAAACTGCTCAAATAACAATGATTGTGCAACTGGCACGCTTTGCAGCAGAACATCGTGCTTATGCATTGCCCCTCCCCTTAATGGGCTATGCGGCGATGGAATCATCCAGTCTCCAAACAATGACAGCATACATGAAGAATGCGATGGGGATGCTGATGAAATATTGAATGATACTGGATTCTGCAAAATTGTAAGGAAATGTGTTGACTGCAAATGGCAGCCCCTTTTAGATTCTTCTGATTCTCAGTTTGAATTATGTGATGGAATAGACAACAACTGCAATAGTTTAATAGATGAAAACATCCAGATAACCCCGTCACAAAATGAAGAAGGCTATTGCAATAGCCAAGTTGGAGTCTGCTACAACTCAAAGAAGAGATGCGGCGGATTGTCTGGATTTGCAGAATGCTCAACTCAAGACTATAACTACACAGGACAATATGAGCAGGTAGAGGCATTGTGCGACAATCTCGATAATGACTGTGATGGCTCGATTGATGAAGGCTGTCCATGTGTCATAAATTCAACAAAATCATGCGGGCAAAGCAATTTTGGAGTTTGCAAGCTGGGAGTCCAAAATTGCACTGAGCAGGGAGTCTGGGGACTGTGCCAGGGCGCCATTTACTCTGAATCAAACAAGGAAGCAGTGTGCAACAGCATTGATGATGACTGTGACGGAATTATTGATGAAAATTTGAAGAACAGGTGCGGCGAATGCGGGCAGCTGCCTGAAGAGGTTTGCGACTATATAGATAATGACTGCGATGCGGAAATGCAAAGCCCGACAACAAAGTGCACGCAGGAATGCGTTGGAATGTGGATGCTTCAAGGTGCAAAATGCATATTCAATGAATGCGGCAGCGGGTGCGGCCCTGATAACGTTGATACTTTCAAAACTGAAGTAGAGTGCAAGATTAAATCTATGGATAGTGAAAGAATTTGCCCGCAGCGATGCGTTGGAATGTGGATGCTTCAAGGTGCAAAATGCATATTCAATGAATGCGGCAGCGGGTGCGGCCCTGATAACGTTGATACTTTCAAAACTGAAGTAGAGTGCAGCAAGACTGCAGGGCAATTCTCCCTAAAATCAGATAAAATAACATTTGATAAAGACCAAAATTTAACTGTAACATGGAACAATCCCGGCACTGCAAATTGCGTTGATTCCCAGATATGCGAACAAAGCAATGCAGAAGCGGGTAAAAATCCAGGGTGCGGCAATGGGCAATGCATGGAATATTTGCATACTGTTACTACAACAATACCGGGCATCTGCCGCATTGTTGACGAAGGGGGGCAGGTATCCTGCGATCCCGATGGGGTTTCTGAAACTTCTACTTCATACCCTGAAAGCTGCCAGGTATGCCCCCAAGACTGCGGCCAATGCGCCCCAAAATGCACCAACACTACAACATGCGCTCCTTCAACACCGAACTACTATGATTTTATTACATTTGTGCCTTTGGGGCAGTCAAGCTATGACGGCTTTCCAATTGAATATGTAAAAGGGGCAAAAGCAGGCACAGGCAGCATTAAAGTACCTCCTGTTCCCGGCAAGTATGAGCTGGTTTATGTTGACTATTCAACCAAAAACATTATTGCCAAAGGCTCTGCTATCACCGTTAATCCGCCAAAAGATGCTGTATGCGCGGCAGATTCAAAACAATGTCCTGACGGCAGCTCAGTTGGAAGAGACCCAGCTAACAACTGCAACTTTTATCAATGCAAAAAATCAATATTAAATGCTGATTTTGCCAATCCTTGCCCTTTCGGCACAATCTGCAAGGGAGTTTACGCTGACGGCATTGACAGCAACGCAAACGGAATTATTGATGAGGGGATAGATGAAGACGTCAAGACCAATCCCTCCGGAAACTATACAAACTGGTGCGATGCAAATGCATGCACAAAGATAAAGAGGACATGCTCCAAAGTGTTGGAAGATGAATTCAAAAAAATATACAGGAAAAAAGACAAGTCAAAGCTGGAAGAATACATAAAAGGAAGCGAATATTTCTCATGCCCTCCTGATGATAGCGATGCAGTTTGCTGCGAAAATCCAAATTCATGCGTCTACAACGGGAAGTGCTATGCCAATGGCAGCATTGAAGACATTGGCAACGACGGAATAATGGACATGTGTGTAGTAGAAAGCCCAGGAACATGGGTTGTCAATTACGAAACCAACTGCATAGACGGAATAACCAATGACGCAGATCCTTTGATAGACTGCCAAGACCCTGATTGCGATGGGTTGCCGGGCCAAAATGGGGCAATATGCTGCCATTCTGCAAATGACTGCCCGCAGGACGACTGCGTTGCGGAAAGCTGCGCGAATAATGAATGCGCGCTCACAAGCAGAAATTTATGCGATTCGGCCGAATGCCCCCAAAATTCATTCTGCAATGCAACAGCAGGAGACTGCAAAGCAGCGGATGAAAGCAGCAGCGTGTGCTTAAATTGTGTTGCAGACTCAACTTTAATGTCATGGAACTCCACATCCCATATTGACGCCGGCAAGGAGTATTCAAGCAATCTAAATGTGTTCAACTCATTGTTTAATTCAGATGCGCTTTCCTGCCCGCCTTCAAGCTGCTCCAAATCAAACTGCAGCTGCTTTGATTCGTCAAACAGCATTGCAAATCACAATGCTGCAATATCTGGAGGGAACTGCTGCGGAGACGATCCAAATGAATATTTCAAGAAAGACTATTTTGGAGGAGAATGCGCAAATAATGCAAGCGATTGTGTTTGGCCAACTGGAGACTCGCAAAAAAGCAACACAGGAAATGCTGAATGGTGGTGCTACCTTCATGAATGGTCCCAATGCGATAACAGCTCGATCGGCAGCAAAGCCGGAGCTGTAACCTGCGCCGGAATTTCTGGAAACAACAGATGGATGTTAAATCCTGCTCCTGAAAGCCAATACTCATGCAATGACTTAAAAGACAATGATGGAGACGGGGCAGCGGATTGCGAGGATAGCGACTGCTACAGCGCGCTTCAGGGGAAAGTGACAGATGGGTCAAACTCCCCAATCAACGGGGCGTCTGTGATTGTCAGGAAAGGCAGCAGCCAAATTGCATCCTTGACGACAAATTCCCAGGGAGATTATAACGCAAGCTCATTATCATGCGGAAACTATCAGGTGTCTGCTTCGCATTATGAATATTCAACACAATCCAGGTTTTTCACGGTCAATGCATTGCAGCAGTATAACATAGACATTGTTTTGGGAGCTGAAAACTCATGCGAAGCTGACTGCACCCTGGCATATGACGAGACGATACATGCTTCCTGCGCAAACATAAACGGCTGCACCTTTTATGACGACAAAGCAAAGGAAATATGCGATTTTGCAAAGCCGGGCTGGGTCAGGGATTATAATGAAACACACTACATTGCTTGCGCTTCAGGCTCTCCTGAAGCCAAGATTGAGTTAAAAGCAAGCATAAGCTGCGCATCAGGAACCCTTGTCAAGATTACAAGAATCGTGCTTTACAACGGCGAGCCTGTCAAGCTTGTTGTGGCAGCATGCGGCTAGAATGAAAAAACAAGAACATGCAAAGAAAAAAAGGTGGAACTTTCATTTATTGGTTCCTGCACTTGTGCTTGCGGCAGTCTGGCTTGTGTTTTTCAGCATTGGCACATCAAAAAATGAAAAAGATAGTGATTATAGGGGCGAAGCAATCCAAATGGGCAAAATTGACGAGAATATTTTGAATGGGATTAAGGACATGGAATATAGCAAGGTAAAGGAAACGCTCAATGCAACGGGCGATTTCTGCCTTGTTGTTGTTGACGGCCAGAATTCGGTTTTGCTGGAAAAGCATCCGGGCGGCAAAACTCAGGCTGAATTGTGCGATGGAATGGTTTGAATGAACAAAAATACTGCAAAGAAAATTTTGCTGATGATGATGGTAGTGCTGTCTCTGCTGCAGGCCTCTTATGCCGCAAAATGCGATGACCTTGCGTGCTCTTCGCAGGGGAAAACGTGCATTATTTCAAAAGGAAATGCAAAATGCGCCGATTACTGCAGAACGAAAAACAATAAAACGGCAGCCCCCGCAAATGCATGCTCTATTGAAAGAGAGTATTGCAATCCATCAACTTTAAAACTTGAGAGCAGGTGCAATATATGCGGCTGCAATAAAGGAGAAGAGTGCAGGCCTGACGGAAGATGCGTTAAGGTATGCACTGACGGGACTGAAGGCGGAAAATGCTCTCTGCAAAAGCCATTTTTCTGCAATAACGGGATTTTGGAGCAAAAATCACAGGTATGCGGCTGCGATACCGGAAAAGAGCCTTATCCTGGCGGAACTTGCGCAAAAACAGGCTTTGTTGAAGACACTAGGAAAGAGGACTTTGCAGAGGGGGACATTGGGTTTGAGCAGGCTTCATTCGTATTCGACAAAAATTCCAATCTTGTTGAGCAGACAGATTTCATAAAAAAACACAGGAGGGCAGAGATTATAGAAGGAGGGATTGAAGACCTTGCACTTCAGGGAGAGCCTTTTGCCTCTTCTAATTATCCCGGGCACCCTAATCTCAGCTATAAGCCAAGCCCCATTTGCGTTAAAAGCCTTTTGTTGTTCTGCGACTGGATTTCAGACACAAATGAGCCAAGGCACCAAAACCAGCATATTGGAATAAAGTGGCAAACTCCGCGGACGTTTGATACTGTCTCATTTGCCCAATCATATCTGCACGCAAAAGGCTACAAAATACAATATTTGAAAGACGGAAGCTGGGTCGATGCAACTCAAGAAAAATCGCTTAGTTATTACCCAAAAGATTATTCCGCCGATTTAAGCAATTTCAATGAAAAACAAGGGGCAAGGCTCATTGAGACAGCAAGCTTCGAGCCTGTTACATCAACAGCAATGCGAATATTTTTTCCTGAATGCAGCCTGAACTGCAGAGTGGCAAGATTAAATATTTACAACCGAGATGCTGACGAGCTAAGATTCGCTCCGTTTATGGGCAACCTTGACTTGGGGCACAGGGGATATTATGACCATGCGGCGTTTGTATCAAAAGTCCACGATACTGAAAATGCAGAAACAAGATTTGACAGCATTTCAATGAGCTACAGGATAGTAGGCATTCCAAAATCAAAGGGCGTGAACATAGCCCCTGAAGGAAAGCCGATTACTGATGATTACGATTTAGAAAATGCAAAACAGCTAAGCGATGACAAGCTCTTGAGCCTTCCAACTATAAATGACAAATGGCTTGTATTCCAAGGAGTTGCATCAAAAATTCCTTTTTACTGGCTTGTCGCCGGCTCATGGGTGAATGGGTACGCAGGCATAGAATGGGACACCACGAGAAAAATCAACAGAGTAAATGTGTATACGGCCACGCCAACTCTGCCGTGCAAATCATTCTATGATGTAGAATACTGGGATGGAAACAAATGGAAAAGGGCTGCAAGAGGCTATAACAAGGCAAGCAACGACTATTTTGATATGGAATGCGGCTTTAATTCCAATGTGGTATCAACATTTGCAATGGCAGAAGTTTTTGATACTGTAACCACGACCAAGATAAGGGTAAAGCCGCAGTCATGGCTTTATATTGCGGAGATTGAGGCTTTTGAGCCTGAAGAATCAACTGGGTTCCAGGCAGGCACGGCAAACGCATCTGTAAAAGTTCAGATAAAAACAGCGCCAAGCAACAATGGCAAGGTAGGAATCTGGACTGATTGGATGGGGCCCGATGGAACAGACAAGACTTATTTCACAAAACAAAATGAAAAAATAAACATAACCATAAAGACAATTTACGATACTGGATTTAAACCCCCTTCCAGCACCGGACTTAAATTCAATGCATGGTCAAGTCCGGAAAATGCGCATCAATCCGATGGAAAATTCACTTCCCGCTCATTCAATCTTGCTAATCTATTCAGCAAAAGCGAAGGGGATTCTATAATCTGGACACTAATGAATCCAAAGTCGGAATGGGGCGCAAGATATCTTCACAAAACTTTGGCTTTCAATGATAAAATCTGGGTGATAGGCGGGCATTCGTCCACCGGGCAAACAAGGTATGGGTGGTTTAATGATGTTTGGTCTTCAGGTGATGGAATCAAGTGGGAAAAAACTTCGCCCCAAAATGATTACATCGGCATGCTAATGGAAACATTCGCAATGACTACTTTGGTTTACAATGGCAAGATGTGGCATATAGGTGGAAACAATGTAAATTTCCTTCCAGCGAGAGCCAATGTTTTTTCCTCGCCGGATGGATATACCTGGACAGAAGTTATAAGGCAGGCTGCATGGGTTCCAAGATGGAGCCATTCATCAGTGGTTCACGATAACAAGATGTGGGTTATTGGAGGGTATACAGTAAATCCTTGGGGCGCATCCAGAACTCAAGTCTATGTTCCGGAATCATATCTTAATGATGTATGGCACTCAACTGACGGAGTGGCATGGACGCAAGCAACCAAAAATGCCTCATGGTCGGGAAGATATCAGCATGCATCAGTTGCCTTCGACGGGAAAATATGGGTTATGGGGGGAATCTCCTATAAAGAAGGCGTCGTAAATGATGTATGGTACTCAGAAGATGGCATTAGTTGGACACTTGCTACACAACATGCCCCATGGAGTCCAAGAAGCAATTTTGAAGCTGTAGTCTACGATGACAAAATCTGGGTTCTGGGTGGAAGCGGTGCAAGCGACGCTTGGTTCTCAAGCGATGGAGTCAAATGGGCAAGAGCTACTCCGAACTCGGCAGTATTGCAGAGATCAGGATTCAGCGCAACTGTTTTCAAAAATAAGCTTTACTTTACAGGGGGGATTAAAGACTCAAATTACTTCAATGATGTATGGCATTCTGATTTGGTGGGGTGCGATGCCAATGTCTACCTTTCAATGGACAAAGGCCAGACTTTGGCAAAAATCGGAAGCGCCGTAATGGAAGAAAAAGAAACTGTAAAAACAATAAATGCCGGCACCGGCAAATTTGGATGGAAATCTGAAGGCTTCAGCAATGAGAATCTTTTGCTGGTTATAGTGCCGGGCAATGACACATTAAATGCCCAGGATTATTCTGCCTTCAGCTTGAATGTCCCGGAGGGCGCTGAAATAAGCGAAGTTGCCGCTTCTTTGGAAGGAAAATGCAAAGACATATTCCCGAGCATAGACAGCGTTCGCTTAAGGGTGGGGTACAGCCTGAAAAATGAGAGCCGTCCATTGACGGGAAGGTATGTGCAATTCAAGGCAATTTTAAGCTCGGGCAACGAAAATATTGCAGTTGGGTTGGATAATTTGAGGATAGCTTACCCGACATCCGGCAACCTGAAGCCAACTTCGAGTATGAAAGACATTGAAAGCCTTGTGAATGTCCCCATCAATTTCACAGCCAATGCGCGCGATATTGACGGAACAATCGCAAAGTATGAATGGGATTTTGGAGACGGGAATATTGGCCATGGAAAGAATGCATTGCATGCATATAATGAGTCCGGCATTTATGATGCAGAGCTTATTGTTACTGATGATGGCGAACTAAGCTCGTCAGCAAAATTCAAGGTTTACATCAACACATACAACTGTTTACTGGATGATGACTATGATTCAACAAAAGCAAACGGGCCTAATTATTTTATGTTCACGCCGACAGACCCATTAATCAGGCAAAAGGCAACTGAAGCAATCCTTGAGTACGCCCAAGAGAAAAAAATTCCGGCAGTGGACATTGACACCAGCATTGAGTTCTTTGAGGCGGCCAACCTGTACGTCACAAGGCATATGAGCTACAGCATTATCGGCGATGAAGGTTCGCTGAATACAGGATGGGACGGAGAAGCGGCCCCTGCAAAGAGGCTGTTTTCAGATTCTGCAAAGCCGATTTCAGAAGGCGGAAAAGGCTGCGCTAATGACTATTGCGGAGACTGCGAGGATTTTGCTGTTGCCACTGAAGCTCTTGTGAGGGCAATGGGCGTAAGCCCAAAATGTGCTTATGTAAGCTGCGCGTTAACTCACTGCTGGAATGTTTTGAACATTGCAGGAAAGTTTAGGCTCGTGGAACCTCAAAGTGGCTCAATATACTCCAAATTCAGCTCGGATGCATACAACTGGAAGAACAAGTTCGGTAATGCGGTCTATGCTTCATTCGAGGTTCACAACGATGAAGTGGGCAGGCACTTTACCAATAGCGCAGACCCGGCAAAATACACCCTTAATTATCCGGGATCAAGCGGATTGCCGAATCCTGCAAAAAAATGCCCAGATTATGCAGCCTGGAACGGAGAGGGCGACAACACATATTTTACAGAAATATGCGGATAAAAATGAAAAAAATAGTTTTATTTTCAATGTGGTTTTTGGTATTAGCAAGCATAAGCTATGCAAAAATCGAGTTTTACACGGGCAATGTCGAAGTGAATTCTTTTACAGCAACCGCAGATTTAAAAGACAAGGCTTATGTGGATATGGAGTATATTTTAACCGGAAATGAAGATGTCACAATTGAATTTAACAATGTCCCAAGCAATGCTGAGATTGCAGTTGGAAATCAAAAGCACGGAAATAAGTTTAATCTGCAGGTAAAGGGGGAAACGGCGATTAATGTAAAATTCACCGAAGAGCTGGGCAACAGCCCATTGAAGCAGTTCTCGGCAAACCCAAACATACTATTCAACGGAAATGTCAATTCACGCCCAATAGCTCATTACAGGGCCAGGATTTTAATGCCCGAAAAAGTTGGTGAGCTGTTGGGCTCAAGCGAAAAGCCGACATCAAGCCAAAAGGTTGATGAACGGCAATTATTTGAATGGCTCAAGTCAGATTCTTACGCAACTGCTTTGACAATAAGCTGGCACAGCCTTGATGTGGATATTGACGTGCAAAGGCATATCCCGACCATAATAAATAACCAGTTTACTGTTAGGAATGTGATAAGGAATAACGGAAAAGAAATCAGGAATGTAAAGCTCGTGCAGTCATTTTTGGAAGGCGATGTTGAGGCAGTTGAGCCATTAAGCGAATTCCAGGTGATACTGGCGGGAAATGACATAAGGACAGAGTGGACAAAAGAAATGCCAGTGGTTGATGCCGGCGCCGCAATCACATCTTACTACACGCTCAGGGCAAAAAGAACAGGCGAAAACATTGTTTTCAGGCCTCTCGAAGTTTATGTCGATGGCGTGCTCGCCAAAATTGTTGAAAGAGAAGAATATTTCAGCGCTCCGGATGTTCTCAATTTGACAAGTTTTACTTCAACTGCTGAATCTGCAATGCGGCTTTTGGTGGAAACTCCTTCTTCAGAAGGCGAGATGATGCCGGGGCGCCCGATTCCTCCGGAAAGCATACCTGTGCCAGAAGCGGTTAAAGAGCAGATTACGCCTGCAGCGCCTGAAACAGGAAAAGAAGCAATAAGGCAGGCGGCGGGCAAAAAAAACCAGCTTGTCTTATTGGCTGTGTTTGTAATTCTTGTTGCGCTTGTTACTCTGGCTTATAGGAAATTCAGGGAGAAAGGCAGGCTGGGATGATTTCCCGGGTCCAACCCCAACTTTTATAAACATATCTTCATTCTCGAAAATGATGAAGCGATTGAACCTTCCGAAAGAAAGGACATTCATAGGGCCAGCTTTGATTTGGAAAAGGGTGGCGGCTTTTTTCATAGATATTACAGTCATAAACCTTGTTGTGTTCTTTCCGTTCAGAAAATTATTTCGGGGCATTATGCCGCAGGATTATTCTTTTGCAGAAGCTTATGGGATTTTAAGCAGCACAAGCTATTCGGGCTTTTTGACTTCAGTTTCTTTGGTTATGTCAGTTTTGGTGATTATGTATTTTTACATGATGGAAAGAAAGATGGCCCAAACAATCGGAAAGATGATAATGAAAGTGTATGTTGCAGGCGACAATAGTGGCAATAATGGGCCGAAGGCGTGGCAGCTGCTGGCAAGGAATGCCGTATTCATACCTATGTTCCCTTTCATATTGCTGTGGATTTTGGACCCTTTATTCATGTTTTTTACCAAAACAAACCAAAGATTAAGCGAGATACTTGGCAAAACAAGAGTGGTTGAAACATACAGCCTGGAGCAGTAACAGGCACCCCAATGGCAAAAATGGCAGAAGAGCAAAAAGTATTTTTGTTGAGGGTAGATGTGATGACAAACAACATACAGACATCAATGAAAACCCAGAATGTTTCTCCCCAGGAGGCAATCGGATTTTTGGAGATGGCAAAAGACCAGATACTTGACAACCTGAAGCAGGGAAGGAAGGACATATTCCAGGCTTTCAAGAAAGATGAGGGCTAGATGGAAAAATCAGATTTCAGGTGGGGCTATGCGATATTTGTGCTGCTGCTCTTAAGCATACTCGGATTTATGGCAGCCGGAATATTAAGCTTGTTTGTAGGTGTGAATGTCAATAGCCTGGGCGGGAATGTTGCGCTGATACCAATAGGTGGGGTCATTGTCGGAACAGATGATTCCGGATTCCTCTTTGAAAGCGTCACAGCCTCTCCGGACGCCATTGAACTCATAGAAAAAGCCGATAAAAATCCGGGCATAAAAGCGATAGTTCTTGAAATAAACAGCCCGGGAGGATCGGCAGTCGCTTCAGAAGAGATAGCAAATGCCGTCAGGAAAACAAACAAGACAACTGTCGCATGGATACGTGAAGTTGGAGCTTCAGGAGCTTATTGGATTGCTTCTGCCTCAGACCATATTGTTGCAAACAAAGTTTCTATAACCGGCTCGATTGGAGTTATTGCCTCGTACCTTGAATTTCCTGGGCTATTGGAAGACTACAATGTGACTTACAGGAGGCTTGTCTCGGGAAAATATAAGGACATGGGGAGCCCTTTCAAGGAGATGACTGATGAAGAAAAAGCAATTTTCCAGCAGAATCTGGATCTAATAAGGGACTATTTTGTAAGTGAGGTTGCTAAAAACAGGAATTTGAGCAAAAAAGATGTTGATAAGGTTGCAAATGGGCTGTTTTATCTTGGCATTCAGGCAAAAGAGCTTGGGCTGGTTGATGAGGTTGGAGGCAAAGACGAGGTTATAGCTTATGTTGAAAAAAAAGAAGGCATAAAGGCTGAGATTGTCGAATACAAAAAGGAGAAAGGTTTGCTTGAAATTTTGGGAGAAATTTTCAGCAGGCAGTCTTTTTTTGTCGGCAGGGGCATTGGGAGCAGCTTGCTTGATAAGGGCAATTTAAGGATTGAAACTTGATTCCATGTACAGGCACATAATCAGGCTGGTTAAGTCGATTCTTGGAGTTATTTTAATAATAATCGGGGTTATCTCCGGATTTATCCCCATAATACAGGGCTGGATTTTCGTGCTTGCAGGCCTGCTTCTTCTCGGAGTAAAAGAAAAAACAATAAAAGGATGGGTTAAGGATGCTAAGGAATGGCTTAAGAGTCTGAAATTTTGAAATCTTTAAAAGAAAATTAATTTAAAATATTTTTGGCAGAGGCTTTGCAAAAAGCCAGTAGATGATACCTTATCCAAAGATTAAGTTAAAGTAACAGTCTCCGCCAACCTAAAGTAATTTAAATAAGTTGTGTCACTGATTGGAGGGATGAGGAAAGTATATCGTGTAGCCGGACGGGTAAACGTGCGATATAGCGTATATGGAATCTTGTGCATGGTCTTATTTTCCCTGACCATCTTAGTGTGGTATGGCACCGACTTATCAGCGACGCACTTTGGCAGTGCTTTAACGCCAATTCTCGTTGTGCTGATCTTGGTGACAACGTTGGCAATGGTGAAAAAGGATGCGTATTTAGGTCAGTTTCTACGCCCGTCGTGGCGGAAATTCATAATCACGGCTTTTGTGGTGTTTGTCCTGCCGTTTCCTATCTACTCTTGCCCCTATGGTTGCAAATGGGAGCTGATGTGGATAATCAATCTAGTATTTCCTGGGCTTTTTGTTGTCATAGCCGCGCCCGCTAGTTGGTTTGCCATGGTCATTCAATTCTTCGTGTACGTCGCCGTGACCTATGTCTGCGTGAGCCTGATTCTGAGAAGGAGTAAAAATCCATAGGTAAGTCTGGACCAAAAAAAGTAATATATACGCTTCTCAACATTATATGGCTAGTTGCTATGATGGCATTAGTTGTAAAAGTATACGGTTAATCTTTTTCTTTAAAATTTTTAGTGTAGCTCTTGATAATTGCACTTGTATGTGCACAATTAACCGAAAGATTTATATATTATGTGCCCATACAATATTGTATGGCCTATACAGAAACAATAAAACGGAATAATAAGGAATATTACTACCTTACAAAAAATGTAAGGCTCAGCTTAAACAAATGGAAGAAAATCAGGATTTTCTTAGGAGATAAAAAACCTTCACAAGAAGAACTGAAAAAACATGCCAAAGAGATAGAAGATAAATCAAAACCATTCTTAAAATTATCAAACTATTCTTACCTCTCAGAGCACGACGCAGAAACCTTACAAGATTTAAAAGAAAGTTATAGCACATGGCTTAAACATATTCCAAAAAGTGTGAAAGAAAAGCTAAATGAGGATTTCGTAATACGTTTTACATACCATTCCAATGCAATTGAAGGCAATCGGCTTACATTAAGGCAGACTGCCCTTATCCTAAAAGATAAAGTAATACCTTCTGGGGTACGTGCAGAAGATTACAATGAAGCAATAAACGGAAAAGAATGTCTGGATTATATAAAATTTTATAAAGGCGAATTAAACACGAAATTCCTTGAAAGAATAAATGGAATTCTAACAAAAAACACAGGGGTTGTTTATGGAGGAAGAATCAGATTTTTTGATGTGCAGATACAAGGTTCAACGCATGTTCCACCTTCTCATGCTGAAGTCAAAAAACACATGCTTAATTTCCTTAAGTGGCATAGTGCAAATAAAAATAAATTGCATCCTTTTGAGTTGGCTGTATTGGTTCATGCGAAATTAGCATGGATTCATCCATTTGAAGATGGGAACGGCAGAACTGCAAGAACAGTCATGAATTTCATTCTAATGAAGCAAAGATTCCCTATGTTTTATATCCCATTTGAGAAAAGAGAAGAGTACTACCAATCATTAGATATTGCCGATAAAGGCGATTATAAAGAATATGTATCTAGGATGCTCAGATTGATTATTGATCAGGTAAGAAGTTACGGGCACAATAAAAAAGAATAATCTTCAAATTGTGCACATACAATAATTCCTACAATAAACGCCTCGATTTTACTGCTTTTTACGTAAGTGTGCCCCTTAACTATTGTTCTTGGCGTATCGCTTCGCTTATTTGATAGTATGACTTGTGCCCCGAGTAATAACTCTTCGGACGAAGTTTTCCCACACTTTGCATGGAAAAAGATTTTAACAATGGTCCTATAAGATAATTATGGTCGCAATTTACGAGATAGGCAATTGCGTGTAATGCAGTATAATCAACGCAATTGTCCATATTGCAAATAATTGCTTAAAATTCTGCATTAACATGTCGGAAATCCAAGATTTCCGAGCATGCTCAAAAACACTACGCATGTTTTTGATAACCTTTAAAAATAAATTTGTTTTCCGTCTTCAAATGCAAAGAGGATGGCTTGTTATTTTGATTATTGTCATGGCCGCAGCCTATTCTGTTTCTGTTGACTCTAAATCCCACAAGGAGATTGAGGATATTTTTGGCAGCGAAGAAGAAACTGAAGTTATTGTTGTATTATACGATGATTATGGTGCTTTAAGCGAATTTGGAATTTCCAATTACGAATACAAAGATGATTTTGAGATGAAAAAGATGATGGTGAAAGGGCAGCAGGAAAGGGTATTCAAGGATTTAAAAATTAAGAAAAAAAATGTGATTTCCGCGCAATCGGACTATGATTTTGAGACGACAAACACCTATTCAACTGTAAATGGTTTTGCGGGAAAATTAAAGAAATCCAGCTATGAAAAATTAAAAAATAATCCTAAAGTTTTAAAGATAATAAAAAGCGGGACCAAAAGTCTTGTTCTTGATGCAAGTGTTCCGCAAGTTAATGCCACTAATGCCCAGAGATTGATTTATAACGAAATGAATATAACTGGTAAGGGCGAATCTGTTTGTGTGATTGATAGCGGAATTGATTACACACACCAAAATTTAGGAGGTTGTACAACTGATACTTTTCTTGCTGGAAACTGCAGCAAGGTTATAGTTGGGCATGATTTTAAAAACAATGATAACGACCCTATTGATGACCAGGGGCACGGCACTCATGTTTCAGGGATAATAGCTTCTGCAAATGAAACATTTAGGGGAGTAGCACCAGATGCTACATTAGTTGCAATAAAGGTTTGTGACAGCACAAGTGGTGGAAATTGCGCTGATAGTGATGTTGTTGCTGGCATTGACTGGTGTGTCAATAACGCTTCAAAGTACAATATTTCCGTTATCAGTATGAGCTTAGGGGGCGGCTCATTCACAAGTCATTGCGATGATGAAAGCAGCGAATCTGTATTTAAAACAGCTATTGATAATGCAATATCAAGGAATATATCTGTGATTGTCGCAGCTGGGAATAGTGGAAGCACAACAGATATATCATCACCTGCATGTATAAGGAATGCCACTTCAGTAGGCTCTGTTACAAAAGCGGATGCAATTTCTAGTTTTAGCAACAGAAACAGCATAACAGATTTGCTCGCACCAGGAAGTTCAATAAAATCAACAGTACCAACAAGTGGATGTATAAATTGTGATTCAAGCGGATTTGTGACGCTTTCAGGCACTTCAATGTCAGCCCCCCATGCCGCAGGAGCTTTCGCTTTATTGAGGCAGTACAGGAGGCTGGAACAAAACATCACATTGACTCCTGCTCAAATACAAAATGCTTTGAATAACACTGGAAAGCAGATAGCAGACTCCGGAAGCGGATTGACTTTTTCGAGAATAAACATTTACCAGGCAATTCTTTCTCTTGATGTAACTGCCCCCACAATAAGCTTTTCAAATCCTACTCCGGCAAATAATACAAAAACTTCAATAAATTCATTGTACATAAGCATAACTTCAAATGAAATTTTATTAGCCGCATTGCTTGAGTTTAACGGCACAAACGAAACAATGAACAGAAACGGATTAAACTGGTTCAAGAATAAAACTGTGCCGAACAATCAAAATTCCAGCTATTCCTACAAAGTGTGGGGGAATGACAGTTCCGGAAATGCGGCAGTTACGGAATTCAGGATTTTTATATCAAATAATACCGCTCCATTCATCTCATATTTTGCGCCTGCTGAGCTTAATTTTAGCATTGCGGAGTCAAATTCAAATTTTACATTCAACATTTCTTTTTTTGATGCTGAGAATGACGGCATATCGATAACATGGCGACAAAATGCAAGCATTAGCAAAACTAATTCAAATTTCACGTTTCAGAACAATTTTTCAGCATCGGGATTTTACAATATAACTGTGGAAATTTTTGACGGGAACTTTACAGCAAGCATGGAATGGAATATGGCTGTCAGCAATTCAAATTTTGCGCCAAACATTGCATCAGTAAATTTAACGAACACGGATTTTCTTAACAGGACAAATGGGACTTTGCGGGCATTCTGGAGCTTTTCAGATTTGGACGGCGACAGCATAACGGCAAATGAGACATCATGGTACATCAATAATTCATTAATTTCAGATTACTCCAACAAAACGTTCATTGACTCTGCAAATACGACAAAGCTTGAGAACTGGACATTCAGCGTCAGGGTTTTTGACGGATTTAACTGGAGCGATTTTGCCAACAGCTCGAAAATAACCATATTGAATTCAAAGCCAGTGATGAATATAACGAATGCCCCTATAGCGGTTCAAGAAACCCAGCTCGTAAATATAACGCTTGATGGCTCTGATTTGGACGGCGACGCTTTGGTATTCACATCAAATAAAAATGAGCTTGCTGTTTCCGGCAATGCCCTGCTTTGGCATACAAATTTGACAAGCAGCGGAATTTATACAGTAAACATTTCCATTAACGACAGCGCAGATACGGACTCAGCAGCCGTAAACATAACAGTGACGGATGCAAGGGACCTGGACAGCGACGGCAATCCTGACTTTAATGACACCGATGACGACAATGACGGAATTTCCGATGAAAATGATTTCCTGGTTGGAAATTTGTCTTCTATAAATACAACTGCTCAACTCGGTATAACAATAAATGAGGCATCTAACCTGTCAAAATTGTTTAATGGCACTTTTTCAATAGCAATAACCAACGGCTCAGAAACATTCATGGAATTTAACTTTACATTTAACTCAGGCAATGTTCTTGATTTTGGCAACTTGACCATAAACAGGACAACAAACGGCAGCAGCGCAGTTTCAATAAGGGGATTAAGGCTGCCGGCTAATGCAACAAAAACAGTTTTCCTTGAAAAGATTAATTCGACAGTAAAATCAGTATGCATAAAGGATGCTGACGCAGGATTTGATGCAATAAGCTCAAGCTGCGACGGGGCAAATGAAACTCTTTTGTCATGCGACAATTCAAGCAATGGCCAATACGCCTGCTTTGATACGGGAGCAAGATACAAGATAACAGGATTAAGCCATTCTGCTGTCAAAGAGCAGTGCAGAGACAATGATGGGGATGGATTCGGCACAGGGTGCGCCGCAGGAAATGACTGCAATGACAACGATGCATCTAAAACCACTTCCTGCTCAAGCGGAAGCAGCTCATCCGGCAGTTCTGGCGGCGGTGGAGGAGGTGGCGGTGGAGGAGGCGGAGGGGCATTCTTTGTCTGCAACATGGAGTGGAAATGCAATGAATGGTCTGCATGCATTGATGCAGCGCAAGCAAGGCAGTGTGATTATGTAAAGGTGCCGCAGCACACTTCCGATATACAATGCCAAATCCTTTCAGGCCCTCCAATAACAAGCCAAAAATGTGAAGCTGAAAAAAATATTGCATTGTCAGCAGAAACCTGCAGCGACAATATCAAAAACCAGAATGAGGAAAATATTGACTGCGGAGGAAACTGCAAGCCATGTATAATTGAAAAGGATGAGAATGCAACTGCGGCAGGGCAGGCTTCAAAAATAGGAAACCAAATAACCGGATTTGCTGCCAAAAGCATCACCATAAAAGCCAATGCTTTTATGATTTCGGTTGTTTTAGCCGCTGCAGCCATATCTGCAGCTTTATGGGTGAAATTCAAGAAATCAGGCTAGGCAGAATTCTATTTCACGCTTACAGTTATCAGCTCCATCCTTTCTATGTCGCTTAAGTCAACCAAAGGCTTCGGGAATTTGCTGTAGTCGTCAAGTATCCTGTTGCATGCTGTGTTGACCCAGCACTGTATGAACGGGAAATTCTCAATTTGGCTAAAATCCAAGGTGTCAAAAGCAAAGATATAGCAGTTCTTGTCCTTAAGCTGTTTTTTTAATTCGACTGCCTTCCTGAAATTATTCTGCCCCGGCTTCAGTGAAACAAGTATCCCTATTTCAGTTGCATCCAGGAATTTCAGGTAAGCCCCTTTTCTTTTTTTGTTGTGCCTCTCGATTTCTGCGCGGTCTATCTTCGACATGATTGCATTAACCGGATCATAGCAAAACACATCCTTGTCAATGCTCAAGGCAATTCCCAGCGGGTGAAAAACGCCCGTTCCTATATAAAGGAAAGCATCAACATTGTCCTTTACTTTTTCTGCAGCTCCTGTGTCGCAGCCAAGCAATTGCCCATCATATTTTTGCCTAAGCTTATCAGCGAATATTGTCTTGCCCCTGCTTTCCAGATACTCCCTAATTTCATCAAAATAATCAAGGAACTGCACGGTCGTGGCTAATCCTATTGTTCTCGGCAATGCCCCTGCATCCAAATTCGACAGGTCAATTTTGCCTTTGTAGCGCCCTTCAACCATCATGATTTTCATAGGCTTTGTATTGCTGCACTGCTTTTAAATGTTTTGGGAATTTTTCTTCGATTTTTCCGCTTTGCATGCCGGCTTGGTCAATTAAAATAAAAGCCCAATCTTTTCTTTTACCACATTGAAGTACATACAATCATTTTTAAACATTAATTCCAGAATCAAGGATAATGGCTGAGTTAAAGAGGGCCCTGGGCTTTTGGACTGTGCTATCCCTTGCTATTGCGTCAATAATGGGCACGGGCCTGTTCTTTGGGGCTGCAGTAGGCTCAAGCTACTCAGGCAATGCATCCATCATTGCATGGGTAATATTGACGGCCATTGCCATTATTATAAGCCTCTACTTCGCTGAGCTTTCATCAATGTACCCAAAGGCAGGCGGAGTTTACGAGTTCAGCAAGCAGTCTTACGGCAGGTTTTTTTCGTTTTTAATGGGGTGGATTGCATGGCTTGTCGGCAACCTGACAACTTCACTGCTTGTTGTTGCTGCAATTGACTACATGCTGCCTGACGAATCAAAATTTTGGCTGAAATTTGGGATATGCGTGCTGTTCATTATCGCCTTGAACCTTGTGGCTTATGTCGGCATTGAGGCAAGCGCGTTGCTCCTTGTGGTTTTTGCAATGGCTTCCATAGGTGTGCTGCTTTCCATCATACTTCCGGGCTTTTTATTTGTCAATACTTCAAATTATTTTCCGTTTTTTTCGTTTGGGGTAACTTCAATCATCGTAGCAATATTCTTTCTTACCGAGAGCTTCTTTGGGTGGGAAAGCGCAACTTACCTTGCTGAAGAAACCCAGGAGCCGGAAAAGACAATACCCAAAGCGATTATAATTGGAACGGTGATTGTGGGCATTCTGGGAATCCTGATGAATGTGGTATCTCTGGGGGTTGTTCCGTGGAAAGCGCTTGCTTCATCAAATGCGCCGCTTGCCCTGGTTTCTGAAAAGGCGATTGGAATTGTCGGGATGAAAGCCGTCAATTTTGGGATTCTTATTGCGCTGATAGGCTCTGCTGCCAGCAGCATAATAACAATGCCAAGGCTTATACTTGCCCTTGCAAGGGACAAGCTGTTTATATCGCAGCTAAGCGCCATTCATGAAAAGTTTAAGACCCCCCATAAAGCGATAATCTTCCAGTCAATTGTCTCATTATTGGTTTTGGCAATGGCATTTGGAAAATACAGGGCTTTGCTCAGCCTGCTGCTGCCCCTTGGCCTTGTAATGTACGTGTTTGTCGTGATATCGGTGCCTATTCTGAGAAAAAAAGAGCCAGGCATGCCAAGAAACTACAAAGTGCCTTTTGCAAAAACAACATCTGTGCTCTTGGTTTCATTTATAATTGTGATGGCTGCCCTGTGGGTTTTTTCTGACACATCTGCATTAAACACCCTCAAGCTCGCCATTTCGCTTGTTTTTGTCGGCATGCCCATATATCTGCTGCTTGAGATATACTACAACCCGGATGCAATAATAAAGATGAATGATATGCTTGCCTACCTGACTCTGCTGACAGAAAGGATAATCCTGCCCAAAAATGTCAGGAAAGAGATACTCGCGCTTCTTGGCGACGTGAAAGGGAAAAAAATCCTGGAATTCGGCTGCTCAGTGGGAACTTTGACTTTGCACCTGGCTGAAGCTGTCAGCGCAAGCGGCAGAGTTTATGCAACAGACCTGTCAACAAGGGACTTGTCCATAACAAAAAAAAGGCTTGTTAAGCATGGGCACACCCACGTCATTGTAATCCACGACGAGCACCAGGTGAACCGAGTCCATCCTTCAATACCCTATGTTGATGCAATTGTAAGCATAGGCATGATGGGCTACCTGCAGGACGTAAAAAAAGTTTTGAAGGAAATGCGCGACTTGCTGCCTTACGGAGGAAAGATAGTCTTTGCGGATTATGCCGATTTTTTTGGCATAATACCCAATGTAGCATGGCTTTCAAGCGACAAGATGATAGAAAAAATGTTCAGGGATGCCGGATTTTCCGTCTTTGTAACAAGGAAAAAAGGAATGTTCTGGAATTATGTCTATGTTTACGGCATCAAGTTCCATGAAAATGTGCCTTATGTCTAGCTGTTTATAAAAACTATCCCGTTGATTTTTGTTATTTTATTGCTTCCCTTCACTATGCTGCCGGTTACATTTATCGGCAGGAATTTTACATATTCTTCATCAAGAAAAATCACAGAAAGCTCCCTGTTGTCGGTTATAGATATGCTGTAGTTAATTCCGTTGACTTTTTGGGGCATCTCAAAAGCTCTCGAGTAGCCGTCATTCACTGATTTTGCATTTTCTATTTCGCGATATGCAAATTCCGCAGTGCTCTCTGCAATTTTTCTGTTGCTCTCCAGCCTTGCTTCGGTCATTCTTGAGCTTGCAAGCGAGAAAAAGCCGAGTATTATCAGGAGCATGAAAGAAGCCAGCACTACAAATTCCATTGCAGACTGGGATTTTTGCATTTTATGCATTTTAGGTTACTTTAAGGAGTATGGAGCCGGCGCTTATGGCAGATATTTCAAGCTTCTTAAGCCCGGAGCTTGCAAGCTCCGGCAGTTTGCAGACATTTGCCTCGCAGTTCAAGCCGGTTATATTGACGGATGAAAAGAACACGATTTCAGATGCGCCGAAATTTGTGGAGATGTTGAAGACAAGCTCCCTGTTGTCTATTATCATGGCAGCCTCTATATTGTCAGGGACATTTAATTCAAGTGTCGATTTTGAGCCTTCTCCGGAATAAAAAATAACCTCGGCAGTGTCAACAATGCTCCTGCCAAGCTTGGTTGTCTGCGCATCAATTATCTCCTCGCTTGATTCTTTTGAATAGTTATAGAACAGGTAAGTTGTTGGCACTATAATCACGAAAGTCAGCGCCACGACCATCAGGTATTCGAGCGATGACTGGGAAGGCTTGAATTTTGCAAATTTCATCAGGCAGCTGCCGTTAACTGGATGTGATTTTTCCATTTATTTTACCGCGTATTACATGTTCCGGTTTGCTCGGGGTATCCGGGGCGTGATAGCTCATTGATATCTTCAGCTCAATCCTTTCATTTGCAAGATAGCCGCCGCCCGAGCAGGATGCGAATGTGATTTCCTTTTCCGTCGAGTGCGGCCATTCAAAACCCGGAGGAGCGGAGCATGCAACCGGAGGCACTGCATCGTTCGTTATCTGGAGCGAGGTTACATTGATGTCTTCTCCAAGGTTATTGGCAAGCTTGATCTGCACATTTTCAGGGCTCAGCCCAAAATCAATGCACTTAAACTGCGAGGGAAAAACGCATTTTTGCGGGAGGTATTTCCCGAAATCAAATATTCCGAAATAATACAGCGCAATTATCGTTATCACGATGACAAAAAATGACCATGCGTATGTCGTAAGAAATTCCAGGGCTGCCTGTGACTTGCTGCGCATTTTTACCTCTTTTTTGCAATATATCCTTAAGGCATTTTTCAAATAAAAAAATTAAAGAATTCGGTATATAAAATTTGCGCTTCTGCCTATCCTGCCTAAATCACTCCGGAGAATATTTCCCCGTTTACTTCTTTGGCATAGCTTGAGCCGCTGGATACTGAGAAGTACCTGAGCTTGAACAGCACTTTTCCTTTCTCGCCGGCAACCATGCCGGTTTGAGCTGTATTGCAGCCGCTCCATGAAAAGTCAATTATCTCGCCGGTTTTCCATGATGTTGCGTTTGCAGGTCCCGTTGAGCATGAGTATTGCGTGCTGGTTTCGCTGCTCAGCAATATAGACTGCACAGTAACTGGCTCGCCGGCATTATTCTTGAGCCTTACCTTGAACGTGTTGTCTGTAGCTGAAATCTGGAAGTCAAGGCATTCAAATTCAGGGCCTACATTGCACCTGTTTGGCAGTACCTTGCTAGGGCTTAAAATCCCGAAATATGCAAGCGTCCCGACCATAATCAGTATAACCAGGAATGCCCAGCCGTATGTTGTTAAAAACTCCAATGCTGCCTGCGATTTTTTCTGTAATCTCTTAAATGCCATATTTACCAGCCCTTTTTTGGTTTTTTATTTTTCCTTTGTCATGTTCCTTTACATAAAACAATATTCCGAGTATTATCAAGAGCAGCAGTGAATTGACAAGCGAAAGCACCAGGTTCATTGAGCCAAGGTCGCTGTCCTTCAGGCCTGCAGTTACATACACTCCGATTATCATAGTCAGAATAACAACAATTGCAGTCAAGAATTTGTATGGAATTTGCGCGCTATTTCCCATTTTTGCTCTTTTTTTAATGTCTTTTTTTAATGCTCTTTTTTATCTTCTTTTTTATCTTTTTATTTTTATTTGCGTCCTTGTTTATAAACTTTTCGATTTTAGCGTTTATTGCAAATCATGGCTCGTCAGGTTATTCCCGCAAAAAGTGTCCCAAGCACCTTCATGAAAACTGCATAAAACAGGATTGAGCCGGAAACATATATGGGAATGTATTTCACCCCGCCTTTCATGTCGCCTTTCTCGACGATAGAAACTATGAGGGAAGAAAAGAAGGATATCACAAAAATCGAGATTACCGAGAATATCTTGAAGTCCTGCGGATTCACATTAATTTTTGAAAACGCAAATGGCAGGGCACCTACCCTTTGGGTGGCCGATGACAGCTGCCCTACAAAATTTGTGATTATGGCAAGCAGGTGGAACGAAAGCGCAAAAAGCAGCGGGCTTATCACCACAACAATAACCGAGATGAATATCATGTATGCAATTGCCGATGCAGACATCTCGTTCTTCAAAGATTTTGTTTCCTTCAGGTTGTCCACGAGCCTGTCTATGAGCTGGGATACATTGCCGCCGCTCTCCACTTCGGTGATTATCAGGTCAACTGTCCGCCTGAGCATCAGTGAATCATATTTGTCCGCGAGCTCTGTTAAAGCCTTTCCTATCTCATAGCCTGTCATCACTTTTTTTGAAGATTTCGCCATTTCGGAGCCGAGCACGTTGAAGCGCGGCTTGACAGCTGCCCACAGCGCCCTTTCAAAAGTCATCCCTCCTTTTAGATTGGAAGAAAGCACCTGAAGAAAGTCCGGCAGCTGGTCTTCCATTTTTCTTGTCCTGTGGTATATTTTCAGGTCCAGGTAAAAGTAAACAAGAAGCATGAACAAAGTCGCAAAGAATATCTGAATCATGAACCATCCGAAAAAAGAATAAAAATAGATTTCAAGAAGCGAAAATTTTTTTAGGTAAGGGTAGATGAATGCAATAAAGATTAAAGTGGTTATAAGGGCAGAGATATAAAACAGCGCTCCGAAAAGCCTGTATGGAACTTCATTAAAGCCGGCTTTAAGCAGGTATTTTTTCAGGATTGGCGCGGCTTTTTTCGGCACAAACGCCTTTCCAAACTCCTCCAGGAAAATTATTTTCAATGCCATCTACAGGTTCACCATCGGCCTTATTGACCTGAAGAATGTTATGAACAGGAACTGCAGGACAACAAGGAATAATGTAAAAATTAGCAGGTCATTCCAGCCAATCGAAAGGTTTACCAGGCTGGATATTATGATGAATAATGCGACTCCCAGGCTCGGCAGTATTACTGCACCGAGCATGTAAAAAATAACAAGAGTGTTGAGCTTTTTGCCGTATTTCTTTATTTCCAGCTCCTCTTCTTTTGTTATCTCTTCCAGCACTGACTCGAGCGGCTTTGTTACGTCAATGCCTAGCTGCAGGGCATTGTTTATGTGGAAGAGTATACTTCTCAGCTTGTCCGAAGGAGAGTATATCATTGCGCTGTTCAGCGCGTCCTCTATCGTGTTGCCCGTGCCTATGTCATCCACTATCTCCTTGATATATTTTGAGGCTATACCCCTGCCTTCCGCAGTCTCGATAAGCGCGTTAAGCAGCGGCCTTCCTGAATAAAGCTTCACCAAAAGGTACCTGCCGACAAACAGGACTTCCTTGTTCACTTCCCTTTCCCGTTTCCTGATTTTTGCCTTTACACTTAAAATGAAATATTCGAAAAACAAGACAAATACGATGATGAATGCAGGAAGCGCCAGGATCAATGAGAGGCCTGCCTTCTGAAAAACAAAAAGGAGAAGAAATGAAAATAAAAAAGAATAAAGAACGCTAAGCTTAAGCTTGCTTTTTATGAACTGCCTTGGTGTATACGGCAAATGCGCTATCCTCATCTCTGTCTTGAGGCGCGGAAAAAGGAGGGCTATCCTGTTTAAAGCTCCAATCTTTAAGCACCGCCTTTGATTTGCATGAACGGCCTGTTGTGGTAATATTTTGACATTAGCAGCCCTATCTTGTTGACATCGTTTATGTTTTTGGCAGCCATCCATTTCAGTATTTTTATTTTTGACTGCATGTCTGCATATACGTCCTGCTTCTGAAGCCCTGTGTAAAGGCTTAAAGTCTCTATGATTGCCAGCGGCTCGTTAACTATTTCGAGGCTGTCTTTGATAGGGTTAAGCTGCATTAAAAGCCGCCCGTCGCCATTCGGCAGCACTTCCGCAATCTGCAATGTCCTTCTTCTCCCTGTTCTTCTGTTGATGTGCTGCACGGCAATCAGCGAAAGCGCTGAAAGCATCTGCTTGGGCAGGTCTATGGGGGGATTTGTAAGCCTGTTTACTGTTTCCCTTACATTGTTTGCGTGCAGTGTCCCGTAAACTGAATGCCCGGTGTGCATTGCCTCAAACAGCACTTCGGCTTCTTTTCTTCTCCTTATCTCCCCTACAACAATCCTGTCGGGCCTCATCCTCAATGCATTGACAATCAAGTCGAGCATTTCTATGCCGCCTTTTCCCTCAGGATTAGGCAGCCTCGTTTCCAATGGCACCCAGTGCAAAATGCTTGGAAGCATGATTTCTCTTGTGTCCTCAATCGAGATTATTCTCTGGTTCGGTGGGAAAAAATTTGCAATTGCATTAAGCATGCTTGTTTTTCCGGATGCCGTGCCTCCTGCAACAATTATTGACATCTCGTTCTGCACAGCCAGCCACATCAAGGCGGCCCCCTCATACGAGATTGTCCTTTCTTTTATGAAATCTGTTATTGTCCACGGCTTCACTGCAAATTTTCTTATTGTTATTGTATTGCCTTTTGAGGATATCGGAGACAAAGTCGCATTTACCCTGTCGCCCGTCTTCAAGTGGGCATCCATCAATGGGTTCAGTATGGTAATCTCCTTTCCGACATCCCTGCCGATTGATGTGGAATAATGCCTTATCCTTGACTCGCTTGGCACAACCACATTTGTTTTCAGCCAGCCGTAGCGCCTGTGGTAGACCCATACCGGCTCCTTTGAGCTGTTTATCACTATCTCCTCAAGATTGGTGTCTTTGAGCAGTATGTCGAGATTGCCGAGCCCGATATTCTGCTGCAGGATATAGTTGATGAGCATGTCCATTGTCTTCTTGTCTGCGCTTGGGAAATATTTTGCAAGAAGCTTCAGGATTTTTTCCTTGAACTGCTCCTGTATGTCATATACGCTTGCCTCTTCGCTCAAGGTTTTTGTCTCCTCTGCAACGAATTCATCCCTTATCTTCTCAAGAATCAGCTTTGTAGTGTCGCTGATGTTGGTTATGGAGATGCTGTACAGCGGCACAGGCTCCTCTTCCTTCGAGATTATAGTGACATCAACCACTATGTCATTCACATTCAGCTCGTAAGCGTCAATTATTTTTTGGCCGGCTTCCATTTTTCAAATGATAGCTTATTGAAATTAGATAGTTTATTGTTTATTGCACGTCTTTATTTTATTGCAGCGTCTTTATCTTGGCGTGCAGAGCCTTTGATTCGGCGTCGTTGGGCTCGATGCTTAACGCCTCCTGTATGTCCTTGAATGCCTCATTGTAAAATCCCTTTTCCATGTTTCTTTTCGCGCGCTCTTTTTTCGAGGATAGCGCTCCGGCATCCGGAACATTTCCACTGAATTGATGGATGGCCTGCTGATTTTGGGGCTGCTGGGCCAGCTGCTTCTGCAGATTTGATATCTCGTTGTAAATGCTCAGGCTTCTGTAGATGTCCAGGATCCTCATCCCAATTGGATTTTTGTGCCTTAAAAATCCTTCAGGCACCTGGTTGTAAAGCTCTATGCACTTATTGTAGTTTACAGTCGCATTTACTGTGTCATTGGACCTTATGGCAAGGCTTATCTTTTCTATAAGCCGGTTGATTTCCGATATCAGTGAGGATGTCCTTTTTATTAGTTCGCTGTCTGTTCCCATCTTCAGCTCCCTGTAAAAATCCGCTATCTGCGCCTCAATTATCCTTTTTTCCTCGAAGAAAGCATCGGGAATCGTGCTGAATATCTCCTGAGCTTCTGAATAAAGCTTGAACGGCGCCTCTTTTCTGCCCTGCTGTATCGCAGATTTTGCACGGCCAATAATCTCGTTTACGCGCTCTGATTTTTGCCTGGCTTCGCCGTAGGACTGGGCCAGCATGCCGGAAAACTGCCTGCTCAGCGCCAGCAGCTGTTCGTAAAGCTCCCTGTTCCATTTCAGCTTTTGCCCGGAAAGGGCGCGCCAAAGCTGCATGTATTCCTGCTCTGCCTGCCATATGTTGCCTGCGCCGATGCTTGCGCTGATGTTCTGGGCCAGTGGCTGCCTGCCGTCATCTTCGGGCGGCAATCCGTCCTCTTTTTTTTCAGAAGTGCCCGTCTGCAATCCCAGGTCGGAAAGCTCCCTATCCAAAAACTCGTCAATGTCCATTTTTAAACTAAGATGATTTTAAAGGTATGATAGATATTTTTTCCAGAGGTTCTCTATCTCTTTATCCGGAATTTTCTTTTTGCGCGCTTTTGCCAAAAACTCCTCCCTGATATGGGTGAGGTTTTGCTGCAAGTATCTCCTCCACATGCCTTCTATGTGCTCATGGGGCGCTTTTTTTGATTTTGCTTTCTCATAAAACTGTTCCTTTGTAATCAGCCCGTTAGCAAAGCTTTTCTCTTTTTCTTTTGTTTCCTTTATGCCGTCTTTGTAAAGGTAAATGTAGGGCGTTGTGAACTTGTACTCTATCCCGAAAATTTTTTCCTCCACTAAAAAATCTACCAAAGCCTGGACGCTTGCCACAGGCATGCCGAGCTTTTTCGCTGCCTCCTCAATTGATATCTTCTTGTGTTTTCTGACAAGCTCGAGCAGCTCATCTGCAGTTGTCCTAAGCACAAAGTCAGCCATATGCTTAAATTTAGAGCATCATATAAAAACTTTAGTCATTGACCTTGAGTAATAACTGATATTTCCATCAGCATGCCTGCACTGCGTCCTGGGCAGTTATATTGTACCTTATGACATGCTCGAAGTCAAGCTTGAAGTACCGAAATTCGTCCCATAAGCCCGTGATGTTGTAAAGCTGGCTGCATTCATTTTGAAACTCGTGGCTCCAGAAGGAATAATCAGCATAGCTTTCAGCCTGGTCGCTTGGGCTTATCCTGTTTGGATTTACAAGGCTTTCTATGCCGCAGCAGCTTGAATTGGATATTGTGTTTGTAAGCCTCATCAAAAATGACGGCGCATTTGAATTGTCAAGATGGATGTACGTGCCGTTTCTCAAATGCTCCCTGACTTTTGTGATATTCCACTCTTCAGTTATCCCGATTGTTGACTTTTTGACCTGGTTGGTGTATTCACCGTTTGTGTTGGCGAGATAATACGGGTCATGCATCCCCTCCAGGCTGACTGATACGGCTATGGTATCAATTTTATTCCATTCTGCCACATTTGACCTGACAGTAAAATTTACGCTCATCCTTGAGCCAATTTCCCATGGCTTTGACTGGAAAGCTGAGACATTTAGAACTGTTATCTCGGTATCGACATTCAAGGTGTCTTTGGCCGTGCTTGCAATTCTTTCATTCCATCCGCTGATTGTGTCATTGCCCATTATCTGCTTGCCGGTAACAGAATCTATAGGAGTTCCGTTTATTTTTCCCGTCATTATGATTTCGGAGAATGCAGCGTCAAAATCCTCCAGGTAGGAGCCTGTTGAGTTAATGTAAAATATCATGGAAAGGATTGTCTTGTAAGCTGAAGTCCGGAGCACTGTTTCAAAATAAGTGCTTAAATCACCGACATAATTGTCAACCGCAGCTATCCTTGCATTCACAGCCTGGGTGTCTTTCTGAACGCTTATGCCTGCCTGGGGGGTGAACACCAGCAGAAAAATTGCCATTATCATTATGGATATAAACGTGAAGAATATCCCCTTGTTGCTCATTTTTCCCATACAAATACCTCGGACTTATATGGGCCCCAGATGCTGCTTGTGCTCTTGTTCAGGATTCCGAAAGTGGCTTTTTTTGAGGTTAGCAGCAGCTTTGTGTTTTTTTTTGAGCCTGTATGCTCAGCAGATGGAGTTTTCGGATAGATAAGGTTGCCATCAATCCAAAGCTCATATCTGAACTGGGGAGGTATAGCTCCTGCCGATACATTCTGAACAAATTTTTCCGCTGTGTCGAGCTTTTCTTCAGCATAAAACTCGCCAATCTGCTGCAGCAGCGAATTATCGCCATCAGTTATCTCGCCCTGGCTCCAGAGATAGCCGCCAATGCCTGCATAAGGGTTGTTTATGCTTTTTATCTTGGTTTTTGACAAAAAATTAAGCAGGTCGTCCGACAGCAGGCTGACTTGGGCAGGCTGAGGCACATTGATATAGGAAGAAGTAATAAGAAAAATGCCTATGACTATCACCATCAATGCCAGCAAGGCATCAAGCATGAAGAAAAAACCTCTTTTTTTAAGCATCTTGGCAGATAATGCCTAAAACTAAACCATATTTATAGTTTATGTTTTATAAGTGGTTGGAAATGGCTTAAGCTGTTTAGTGGGTATTTCTACGAACGAAACGGGCTGGGGGTTCCTTATTCCTTACTTTTATCTGTGAGTTTTTTTATCTGTTATAGAAAGATAGTTTTTTCTGGTTGTTACTGGACGGCCTAATTCTTTTTCAGCTTCTATTCTGGCATTTCCTGCGACTTTTCCGCCTCTTTTGGCAACATCTTTGCTTTTATCAAAAGTTTCTGGTTTTTCTTCTTGTGAAAGTTCTGTTGTCATACGCTCACCAAGCATTGTAAAAATCAGCTCCAAATCGTTCATGTGGTCTCTTAGATTGGCTTTCGATTGTTTTGGCAAATTTTTGAATTTCTTGTACTCGGTTGGAGTCATTCCGAATGTTGCTTTAGAAATTTCTGCTGTCAGGATAGCAAAATCTTTTTGTTCTTGAATACCTCTTTCTTTCCATTCATCAGTTAGATTTTGCCTTATAGCAATGCCTCTTAACCTTTTATCAATCCAATCTTGAGGATATCCCTTTGCAGTGTAAATCTCTTTCATTCTTGCTTGAGCAAGTTCGGGGTTTTCTATTTCATCAATTCGCTCTTTTCCTACCTCTGCCAGCCATCTCTTGAATGGTTCAGCATTTTTGCTTGGAATTGATTGAATAAGCCGAAAAACGTCTTTTGTGTTGCCAGCAAGAACTTGCCTGTTTTTGCCTGTTTCAGTCAGCATTTCTACATGGGGACAGTTTGTCCCTAGGTAGCTTCCAAGCTCTTCATCTCTTTTACGCAGCTTTTTCAGATAATCGGTAGGGTTAACACTATCAGTTAAGGCTTTGACTATATCAACCAAAGAATAATACCATTCATCATTAAACCAAGTTCTTCGGATTTTCTTGCTTTGGAATACAACTAATGCATTGTTTGAATTCATTTTTGCAATAAAATAAACCTAAAACTTTATAAAGTATTCTCTTTATAAACTAAATCTCTGAACTCCCCCTAACGAAACGACTAAAACGAAATGTCCCTCTTAATGTTTGTTCTTTATTACTCACTTTGTTCGCCAGATTGAACATGAGCCACTAAAAATTACTCTGTGGACTCAAGTTTCCAGAACTTCGTAACTGAAAACTTACTTAACAAGAAAGTATATGCTAATCTCCTATTTCTGGCTGCAGGGAGTTCCGCTCAGGTTTATAGTCGGCGAGCCTATTCCCCTGTAGCTGTTGTTTATCAGCACAAGATTGCCTTCGTCATCCTCAAGATATATGCAGAAATCGCCTTCAACCCTCATCCTTCTCTTTAAGTCAGCATAGCTCAGGTTTTTCAGCTCATTTAGCTTGGTTATGTTTATCTCGTTTTTGTCAACAACCCTCAAAGGGGCTTCCTGTGAAGCGACCTGCTTTGTAACCGATGAAGCTTCTTCTTTAAGGTTTTGGGCCTTTGTGCCGCTGTCTGCATCGATCAGTGAGTAGAATATAAAAAAGGCTGCAGAAAATATGATGACTCCCAAAACAATGTCCAGCGACCACGACTGTGATTTTTTAATGCCCATAAGAATATAATCTGTCAAAAACATATAAAAAGGTTTCTAAATTCATGCAGCTACAGCAAACTTTAAGAATAACTGATTAAACAGGATTAGCATGAGGGAATCCTGCAAAGAGCTGCTGCTGATGTTTTTATTTGTCCTGCTGTTTGTCCTTATTTCTTCCTTCAGGCTGGATTTTCTGATTTGGCTCGTCAATGTTCCCCTGCTGATCCTTGTTTACGGAAAGCCTGTAAAAAAAGCTGCCCTGCTCGCGCTGCCTCCAAGCATTCTGGCTGTTGCCCTCTCAGTCACATGGGTTACAGAATACAGCTGGAGCGCATATATTCTATCATCAATTTTGGTTTCTGGATTCTTTTTTTTGTTTGCCGTAGCCTTCAGCATCCTGGCAAGAAGAATCAGGGGAAATATGCAGATTTTTGCTGCGCCTTTTGTTTACTCCATCCTGATGATATTATTCTCATTCAGCGTGATAGGCAGCTACTGGGCAGACTGGTCGATGTTCAATCCGGCAATTGCCCCATTAATCTGGATTGTTGGCAGCCACGGAATAACTTTCCTGATAATTTTAGCCAATTCAATGATTGCATTTTATATTTTGAAGAGGGACAATAAAATTTTGGCAGCAGGGATTGTTCTTGCATTGGTTATAGTTGGAAGCCATGCTTACAGCATTAATTCAAATCCCGATGGGCAAAAGATAAAAGTTGCATTGCTGCAGGGCAACTTTAACCAGGGCTGGGAATGGCGCGCCTTGAATGCAAAAAGCATCATTTTTGATGCTTATGAGAACATGACAATTGAAGCTGCAAAAAGCAAGCCTGCACTGATAGCCTGGCCGGAATATGCCATAGCAGACGAAGTTCTGAAAGACAAAAATTTAACGAACAGGCTGTCAAGCCTTGCAAGAAAATCAAATGCGCATCTGGTTGTAGGCGCTTTAAGGTGGCATGATTCTTTCTACAGGAATGAAAGGGAAAGGAATGATATCGCGCTTGTTTTCGGGCCTGACGGAAGGTTAATCGGGGAATATAATTCTGTAAAGCCGGTCCCTTTTGAAAAATGGGTTTTGCCCGGGAATGAAACAAAAATTTTCACAGGCGGCATGGGCAATTTTGGCGTCTCATTGTGTTATGAGGAAACCCAAAGCACTGCCAAGGATCTCTCGCTAAAAGGTGCGCAGTTTTTGGTGTCATTGGCTAACAACCAGATACTTGATGAAACTTCGGGATTGTACCTCACGGGCCTTTACCCTAATTTAAGGGCTGCGGAGAACGGAAAATACTTAATAAGGGCGACAAACACCGGCATCACAAAAATAGTGAATCCTTACGGGAAAACAGATGCCCAATTGGAGCCTTACACAAGGGGAATCCTGGTTGGAGATATTTATTTGAGGGATAACAATACATTTTACACAAAATATGGGGATGTGGCCCTGTATTCAGTGCTTATTGTCTTGTTTTTTGTCTTTGTTAAACAAATTTATTTGTAATTGGTAAAATTTGAACGAAAAGTTTATAAATATCTATGTTTAGTGATAGATATCTATTAGGTGATAAAGATATATTTTGAAGATTTGCGCTGGAAAGGAAAGTTATTGATATTCACTTGGCATTTCAAAGAGGAGTTTGATAAGCTGAAGAAGCCTATTGAATTTGTGTTAGAGGTGCTTGATGAAGGCGAGCATGTTTTAGTGTCCAAGAACCAGAACAAATACAACGTATTTTATCCATTCAGAAGAAAATATTTGTGCTTATCATACGCTGAGCATGAGAACATCATTTTGATTCATGTCAAGCCAACAACCAAAAAACCGGAGGGAAAAAGAAAATGAAAACACGAAAAAAACAGAGTTTTTTTGTGTCCCAAAAGTCAAAGACTTTTGTGAAATTCATGAAAACTTGCTATAAGTGCGGAACGGAAGTTAAAGTAGCTAAAAGTGTAAAGGAGGGTATCGCTTTAGACTGCTTGAAGTGCCCTAAATGCGGTGAAGAGTATTTTACTTCAAGTGAACTGATAAAGTTTGACATAAAGACAGGAAAAAGAAAGATGGTTAGAAAATTCGGAACATTGGGAGATTCTACAGTTATGCGATTTCCTTCCGATGTGATAAAAGATTACAAGATAAAACCGGGAGATTATGGAATATTTGAGAAAAAGCCAGAAGGGATATTGATAAAGCCAATTCATGCAAAGGATATTGGGAATTAGCAGAATTTTATCTCGAGCTGTCTGCCTGCCTTTCAATCTCGAGCTTTTTCGATATGGCATGTGATGCGCTGCTTAGCCTGTATGCGCTTATTATCTCTTCAGCAAGGCTGGATATGATTGATTTCTTGGTGTTAAAAGTCCTGTGGTATGCCCCCTGAGTCATGTACTTCAGGGCCAAATCAACCCTTCTTTGGGGCGAGCACTCAACTGCTTTTGGGTATCTTGCTCCCCCGTATTCTATCGTTACAATCTCTTCCCTTTGGGCGGCATTTTCCAGTGCCTTGACAAAAACCTTGATTGGGTTTTCCTTTGTTGTTTTTTCAATCTGCCTGAAAACTTCCTCAACAATCAGGTAAGATGTCTGGGCTTTTCCGGTAATATGGCCACTGGACTTGTAATGTTTCTTGCTTTTATGCCCCGGCACCATTATCTTGTTTATCAGCCTCTCAACAATGAATGTCTTGCTCTTGTGGAACCTGCTTCCGGCATATCTTGCTCCTGTCTTGGGAACAATTCTCGGCTGCAGGGTAAGGTACGGCTGCAGCCCAAAGTCATCTACCTTGATGCCTTCCATTCCCCACCTGTTGAAAACTTTTATTTCTGGCATTTTTTATTGGATTTATTTAATTTAGATTTGTTTTTTATTTTTTTGGATTTCATATTTGTATTTAATTTTATCTGTATGGGGAAAAAAGAGTTATTGAAACTCTTGGCACCTCTACCACTCCGCGCCCCTTTTCAGATAAGTAAAAAACCTTATCTCCAGATTCTATTCTTGCTACAAAAGCCTTAACGCCACTAACTTCTCCATCGGGGCCACTATATCTTACATATGCCCTTCTTATTTCTGGTTTTGCGGAGTCGTCATATTTCACATGCCCAACAACCGGCAATTCGCCAATCATTTTTTCATCAATCATTTTTATTTTAAAAAAAATGCTTATTTTCTTGCCTTTTCTATCCTTCCTTTCAATAATGCATCCAAACTCTGGTCATTTACTTTTATGACCTGCCATCTCACACCTGGAATGTCGCCCTTGCTCTTGCCCATTGCGCCGCCGATGCACTCAATGATGACTTCATCGTGCTCGTCAATCATCTTTGTAGCCCCATCTCTTGGGCAGAATGCCGTGACCTGCTTCCCGTTCTTTATGAGCTGGACCCTGACGCATTTCCTCATTGCAGAATTGGGCTGCTTTGCCTCAAGCTGGACTTTTTCAATGACAATTCCTTTTGCCTGGGATGCCCCTTCCAAGGGATCTGAGCGCGCCTTCATTCGCAGGATTCTCCTTATGTAGGGGCCGTAGTGCCACCTGCCCTCCTTTCTCCTGTTCCTGAGCCTTTTTCCGGCGAATAGTCCTCTTGCCTTTTTTCCCATGTGGTTGGTATTTTTAAATGCTTTTTAAATGTTGCGTCAATATTTTTAGACAACCTTCACTTCCTTGACATCAAAATAGCGCTTTACAATGTTTGCCAGGTGGTTTATGCTGTGCCGTTCCCTTCCGATAAGCATCGCTCTTGTGGCAGTGTCCTTTCCGTGGATTGCCACAATCCCGTTTTCAATAGTTACATCTGAAATTTCTGCAGGATAAACAAAATTTTTGACAAACTGCAGCACATCGCTGCTGAATTCCGCAAGCTTGATTTTTTTCTTCAGCATGCCTTCCATCTTCCTTATGTTTGAGCCGTTTCTGCCGATTGCCTTGCCTATGTCATTCTCCTCTATTATGAAAATCAGCTTTTCATTCTGTATGCAGTCCTTGACTTTGGCGCCGGTGTTTGCCTCAAAAAGCGCGATTAATTTAAGCGATTCAGAGTCAAGCTTCATCTTGCTCACTTGGTCTTCAGCAAAGCCAGCACAGATATAGAAAAAGGCTTTTTGCATATGACTCCCAGCTCGTCATTTGGATAGTCAATCTTGTGCAGCTCTGTTCCGCTCAGCCCTGCATAATAGCTTATGTCCTTCTCGACTTGTGCAGGGCAGTTGGAGCTCAAAAGGATTTTTTGTATCTTTCCAAGCTTCAGGCTTTTCACAGTTTTCTCAGTGCCGATGATAACGCCGCCTGATTTCATCATTTTCTTGATTTCTGCCGAGCTTATTTTTTTGGACATTTTGTTTTGTTTGAAATGTGTTTTTTTATTCTAAAAATTTTATTGCTTTTTAATTTATCTTTAGTTTTTGGCATTAGGCAATATTGCCGCCAGTGGCAATACCCTAATATGGATTCAATGTCCAGTCTGTTTTTGTATTAACGCCTGCCGCATAAATCCTTTGCTCTTCGTCTGAATAGCCATATCGCTCGGCGCATTTGTCAATTAGTTCTCTTGCAATTTTCCATACCTGTTTTGAGTCATTAATTGCCAATAAATCTGTGCGCAGTAAGGCACGAATTCCATCTTGCGCATCATTCCATCCTTGAGTGTGAATTTCAGCTACTCTTCGGGTTAATTCAATATCTTTACCATCTATTTTTATGGTCAATTGCATTTTTATTTAAATTTTAAAATTTATTCTAAACCGTATGGATTATCCTCTTAACATTAACGATTCCGTTTTCTGACTTTGAGACGTCAATGCCGTCTTCGCCGTAGTCAAACTGGATGATTTTTTTGGATGCGTCCCTTACAGTATGGTCATACTCAACTTTCAGGTCCTGCATGGCGTTTGCAAGCCTCCTGTAAAGGTAGCCGCTTTTTGGCGTTCTCAGCGCAGTGTCCATCAGTGAATCTCTTCCAGTCATGGAGCCGAAGAAGAATTCAGACGGGGTTAACCCGGACTTAAAGCCGTCGCTTATAAAGCCGTGGGCATCCGGGCTTAGGTCATTTTTCTTAAAATGGGACAATGTTCTTTGATCATAGCCTTTCTCTATCCTCTTGCCCCTCATTGCCTGCTGCCCCACACATGCCGCCATCTGCGCCAGGTTAAGCAAATTCCCTCTTGCCCCGGACTCCGCCATGATCATTGTATTTGTCCTTTTGTCGGCGTGGTTTGCAACAGTCCTTCCGGTTTCATTTCTTGCCTTGTTTAAAATTTCAAGTATCCTGAGCTCCAGGGTTTCCTGCAGTGTCTTGCCGGGAAATGTATCAAGCTTCCCTTCCTTAAACTGGATTATCAAATTGTCAACTTCTTTTTTTGCCGAATCAAGGTCTTCCTTTATCTTCATTTTTGCAGATTCCGGCAAGTCGGTGTCCGACAATGCCGAAGTAAATCCGACTCTGAGCAGGTATTCTATTCCAAGCCTGAACACCTTGCCGAGGAAGTCTATGCTCAAGTCCTTGCCGTATTTTTGATGGATGTTTCTCAGCATAAGCCCGGATTCTTCCCCAAGTGAATTTCTGTCCAAAACTCCGGAGACCAGCTTGCCGTCTTCTATCACAACATGGGTTTCCTTGTCGCATTTTTCTTTTGACCTGTCGCAAAGCCTTGAGTGCCCGCTGTAATTAAAATTGTCAGGCAGCAAAACGCTGAACACTTCCCTGCCGGCAACGACAGATTTTCTTGGCAGTTTTGTGAAGTCGGCAACGCCAACTGCTGCCAGCAAATCGATAGCATCTTCCCTTTTCACTGAATTATCCCTTGAAAGCATGTAGTTGCCGGATATGGCATCCTGGGTGCACCCTATTATGCTCAGCCCATATCTCAATGAGACAAGCTGTGTCTGCACTTCCATCAAAATCTCAGCCTCTGCCCTCGCCTCCTCTGTTTGTGGGATGTGCAGGTTCATTTCATCTCCGTCAAAATCCGCATTATATGGCGTGCATACAGCCGGATTGAGCCTCAAAGTTTTTCCGGGCAATACCCTTACCCGGTGGCACATCATGCTCATCCTGTGCAGGCTTGGCTGACGGTTGAAAATTGCAACATCTCCGTCCATGAGGTGCCTCTCGACAATATAGCCCGGCTGCAGCTCTTCCAAAGAAGTTTCCTTTGTTTCTTCTGTTATTTTTTTCTTCTTGCCGTCAGGCCTTATTATATAATTTGCTCCCGGATACTTGTCAGGCCCTTTTTCAACAAACTGCTTTAGGTATTGGATATTCCATTCGTTGACCCTTTCAGGCACGGTAAGCTTGTTTGCAATGATGAAAGGCACGCCGACTTCATAAAGCTCAAGCATTGGATCCGGAGAGATGACTGTTCTTGCAGAGAAATTTGTTCTTTTTCCTGCCAGATTGTGCCTTATCCTTCCTTCCTTGCTTTTTATCCTCTCGGTCAGTGTCTTTAATGGCTGGCCGCTCCTATGCCTTGCAGGAGGCAGCTGCGCAATGCTGTTATCAAAAAATGTAGTGACATGGTACTGCAGCAGGTCCCACAAGTCCTCGACAATTATTTCAGGGGCGCCTGCATTTATGTTTTCAAAAAGCCTTTGGTTAATCCTCACAATGTCGCCAAGCTTGTGTGTTAAATCGTCTTCGCTCCTTTCGCCGCTTTCAAGGGTTATGCTCGGCCTCATAGTGACCGGCGGGATTGGCAAAATTGTCATAACCATCCATTCCGGCCTTACATGGGGCACTTTCAGCCCAAAGATTTCACAATCCGCATCCGGAATTTTTTCAAGCCTTGCCCTTATTTCTATGGGGCTCAGTCTTTTCTCATCCTCCAAGAATGTTGTCGGCTTTTCCAGTGATAATTTTCTCTGCTTGGCCTTGCAGTTCGGGCATTTTGTAGCCGTCTTCAGGCCCGCTATAATCTCCTTTACCTTCTGCCTTCTTTCCTCAATGCCGTTTTCCTTTTCAATTTCGTCAAGCTCTTCCTTTATCTTGCCTATCTTGCCGTCAGGAATCAAAATCCTGCCGCAGTCCCGGCATGTGCACTTGGCCAAGGTCATTATTATGTTTACAAACTTCACGTGGATGATTGGCCTTGCAAGCTCTATATATCCGAAATGCCCTATGCACTCTTTCAGCTTTGAGCCGCACGTCTTGCACCTCAGCCCAGGGTCAATGACTCCCAGCCTTATGTCCATCAAGCCGCCGTCAACAGGATAGCCTTCCTTGTCATACAATTCCGGAGTGACTATCTTGGCAGATGCCATCTTCCTGATCATTTTCGGGCTCAGTACGGAAAATGCAATGCTTCTGACCTGCTTGTAGATATGCTGCTCTTCCTCAATTCTTTCGGCTTTTGCCACTTTCGCTTCGCCGCCTTCAATAGCCTGCTTCACAGCTTCAATTTCCTGCTCTTCAGCCGCTTTTTTTTCTTCGTCTGCCATTTTGTTGTTTGGGTTTTTATTTTATAATTGTTTTAATTTTATTTTTCTATTTATTTTGATTATTTTTTTAATTTTTTAGTTAATTTTTTTGTCCAATCTCTGCGATATGCTTATCTGAAACTTCTCTAGCTTTTGCTTCAACTTTTGCAAGATACTGATCTGCATCTTCTATCAATCTTCTAACCTGGGGGTTTGTCCCACCATACCAATTCTTTAACTTCCTATAATCCAACTCTCCAATTCTAACTTTATCTTCTTTTCCTTCAAACATTAAAAGTACTGGTTGTCCGCCAAATGGAACAAAAGCAGCAACATGACATTCAGCTTCCAATAAACTGTAATCAGCTAACTGATCAAATGAGATAATTGTATCGATATGTGCTCCTTGAGTCACAAATCTCATAACCTGAATCGGTTTATTTTCTGGCATTTTTATTTTTTAGGCATTGTACAATTTTAGTTTAGTGATTTTATAGTCAATGTGAATTTTATTTTTTAATTTCTTTTTCTGTTGATTTCCCAACGCATTATTTTAAAATTTAAAATATAAAAAATTTTTATTTCTCTTTCGCGGCTTTCTGCGGCGCTTTTACAGTCAATCCAGGGAGCCCTGTTCCGATAGGAATTGCCTGGTTGATCATGACGTTTTCAACAACTGAGTCGAGATTGTCAACTTCTCCCACAAGGGCTGCATTTATTATGTGTTTTATCGGCGTTTCAAATGACGCTCTTGCCAAAACGCTTGATTTCTCGCTTACAACCCCATATCTTGTGATGCCCTTGACTGTGCCGCTGACGCACATTGTATCTGCCACAAGCATGATGTGCCTGACATCAACATTCAGGCCCTGGCTCTCTATGACTTTCAGTATCTCATTGATAATGGCCTGGCGGGCAGCTTCTATTCCAAGCACGTGCTCGATTTCGAAAAGATTGTTGGTCGTTGTCCTGTAGGCATCAACTTCCTCGAGCTGCAGGATATCTGCCAGATTGGAGCCTGCAGTGATTATAACAAACTCTTCCTCTCTTTTTACAGGGAGCACCTGGAAGATTCCCTTAATCCCTTTTACGTTTATCTCCTTTATCTTTTCCTTCGTTTTGTAAGAGTCATTGAACGAGTCTTCCTTGCTCCTGGCTTTCAGCACAATCGAATCCTTGTTGTCCCTTAAGTTGTAGCCTTTCAGCTGCTTGGAGATTGCATCAAGGACTTTGCCGGTTGTAAGGTCAATTTCTTTCATCTTGTCCTTGTCAAGCTTCACTTCAATTGTCAGGTCGGCAATGTTGATTGTGAATTCTGTTGCTATGTCCTTCAGCTTTGTCTCCTTGATTTGAAGCGCCAAATGCCTCAAATCTTCTATTTTTTTGCCTGTTGCAAAAGGCTTTTTCAGGTAAATCTCCATCATAGGGTTGTCGAGCTCTTTCCTACCGTCAAGGATTTCAATAATCCTCGGCAGTCCCAATGTCACATTCATCTCCGCAACTCCGGCAAAATGGAAAGTGTTCAATGTCATCTGTGTGCCTGGCTCGCCGATAGATTCCGCTGCAATCAGCCCAACTGATTCGCCAGGGGCAACTCTGGAGTTTTTGTATTCCTCACAAGTCGCTTCGAGAAGCTTCTTCAATTTAGTTTCGCTGATGCCTTTTGCAATGCTATTCCTGACATCCTCGATTATTTTGGGCGGAAGCCTGTCTTCATACTCTGAGATTATGTCTGCCATTGTGTTTTGTTATTTTATTTTTTCAAAATTTTATTATCAGTACTTGCTCTCCAGCTGCAGCTTCGGATAAATCCCCAGTGACTTGAACTCATCAAGCATCAGCTTGAAGGCATAGCTTATCTCTATGTCATTCACGTCGACATTCTCGCCGCAAACCGGGCAGTATGACTTGTTCCTGTAGTTATCCCTTATTGCAATGATTCCGCAGCTGTCGCACACCGGAACAACTGTCTTGTCGCTGTCAAACCTTTCCTTCAAAAGCAATGAAGCTCCGTGGGCCACAAAAGTGTCTTTCTCCATTTCTCCCAGCCTTAATCCGCCTTCTTTTGCCCTTCCCTCTGTAGGCTGCCTTGTAAGCAGCTGGATTGGGCCTCTCGCTCTTGAATGTATTTTGTTTGCAACCATGTGCTTTAATTTCAGATAGTACATGTCTCCAATGAATATTTTTGCGTGGTATTGCTCGCCGGTCTGCCCATTGTACATTGTTTCAACGCCGCTTTCTCTGAATCCAAGGGAAAGCAATTCTTTTCTCAGCCTTTCCTCCGGCTCCGCATCAAAAGTGGTCCCGTTGATGTGCCTCCCTGCCAAAGCGCCAACTTTACCGGCCACCATTTCAATCAGATGCGATATGGTCATTCTTGAAGGTATTCCATGAGGGGAAAATATCAAATCCGGCACTATTCCGGATGCCGAGAAGGGCATATCGCTTTGCGGAACTATCAGGCCGACAATTCCTTTTTGGCCGTGCCTGCTGGTGAATTTGTCGCCTACTTCAGGGACTCTTTCGTCCCTTAGCCTTACCTGCACAAGCCTGTTGCCTTCTTCATTTTCTGTTATCAGGACAAAATCTACAACGCCTTCTTCTCCATGCTTTAAGTTTATGGAGCTTTCCCTTCTTGTGCTTGAGGCAAGGGAATACTCTTCCATTGAGCTTAAGAACCTCGGAGGGGAAGTCTTTCCGATGACTACATCCCCTTCCTTGACTTTTGCTTCAGGATAGATTATCCCGTCGTCCTCCAAAAACCTGTAGTCTTTTTCAGTTTTGTAGCCCTTGACTTCTTTATCCGGAATGCAGACCTGGTCAATTAAGCCGCCTGCATACCTGAGCTCTTCTGCAATGCTTGGCCTGTAATAGGTGGATCTTCCCAGCCCTTTTTCAATAGAGCCCTTATTGAGCACGATTGCGTCTTCCATGTTGTAGCCTTTGTAGCTCATTATTGCAACAACCAGGTTTTGGCCGGCAGGATGCGTATCATACTTTGAGATATCGTGCATTATTGTATTCACTATGGGCCTTTGCGGATAGTGCATCAAATTGACGTCCATGTCCATCCTAACGGCAAAGTTGGAGGCGTAGAATCCCAATGCCTGCTTTTGGTTTTTTGAGCCCGCGTTAAGCCTTGTTGACTGGTTAAAGTTTCCATACGGGACAAGGGACGTGCAATAGCCAAGCATTCCCAAAGGAGTTATCTCGAGATGTGTATGCTCTGGCGTTAATTCGCTCTCAAAAAAGGCAATTAATGAGTTCTCTTCTTCTGCGGCATCAAGATATTCAATGACCCCTTGCTTCACCAAGTCCGACCATGAAATTTCATTTTTTTCCAATTGCTTTATGTGCTTTTCTGTGAGCAAAGGCACCCCGTCCTTGATAATTATTAATGGCCTTCTTGCCCTTCCCTTTGAGCTTTCAAGCTGCACCTCGTTTGCCCTCTCATTGTAGTGGACATTAAGCTTGTCAGGCACAGAGCCTTTTCTCCTCTCTTCCCTTAGTTTCTGCACAAATTCGATCGGGTTGTCAATATTTCCGACAAATTTGCTGTTGAGGTATACTTCTGCCATTTTTGTTCAGTTTTTATTTTGAATTATTTTTATTTTTTGATTGCAGTTTATTGATTTTTGCTTTAATATTTATTTCCGGCTATCGTTCAGAGTTTATTTTATCGTCTTTACTCCCATTGACTTGAGCGATTTCAAAATTTCGTCTTCGCTTGTGTCTCCGGATATCGTGCACAGCAGCGCAAGGTTTTTTCTCAGCCCGATGTTTGTCCCTTCAGGAGTTTCTATCGGGCACAGCCTTCCAAGGTGGGTTGTATGGAGCTCCCTTGCCTCAAAATTTTCCTGCGAAGCGCTTAGCGGGCTTACAACTCTCTGGAGGTGGGACAAAGTTTCAAGGTAGTTAAGCCTTTGAATTCTTTGGCTTATTCCTTTTCTGCCGCCTACCCAGACTCCGGTTGCCATTGATGAATATATCCTCTGGGTAAGCAATTTGTCCCTTATTATGACTTTTATCGACGGAAATTTTCCCCTCTTGACTATTCTCTGGAAATTGTAAAGCAGATCCCCTATCAAAACTTTCAGATTCAGCCTGAGAAGGTCTGCGAGCAAATCGCCGCTCATCTTGAGCCTCTTATTAATGTAGTGGTCTTTGTCATCCAGTGGGATCTCATTATTTGATGCAAGCATATACTTCTTCAGCATTTTGCACAAGTTGTATGCCTTTGATATCCTGTCTTCCGGCTTTATGCCGAGATGAGGCAGCAAATATTTGTCAAGGATTTCCTTCATCCTGTCTATCCTCACTTCTTTTGACTGGGTAATCCCTATTTTCTTGGCTATGTAGTCCAAAGCATCCTCTTCATTTTTTATGTCGACAAACTCAAGCAGGTTGATTATTACTTCATCAAACTGCCTCTCGGGCGATATGAATTTTGTTATTTCCTCGTCTTTAAGCAGTCCAAGCGCCTTGACAACAACAATAATCGGGATCCTCTTGACCCTGGTAAATGTGATGTAGAACAAGCCGTCTTTCATCTTCTCAACAGTATGGGGAATCTTGAAAGAGCCGTATTCTGAAAACAGCTTTCCGACAATTTCGCTTGGGCCTGTCGCATCCCTTTCAGTCAAAAACCTGTTTGAAGCCAGGTCCTCTATTGTTATGAGGACTTTTTCTGTGCCATTGATGATGAAGTAGCCGCCTGGCTCGTCAGGGTCTTCACCTCTCGCAATCAGCTCTTCCCTGCTTAGCTTATGAAGGTGGCACCATCTGCTTTTCAGCATTATTGGCAGGTTCCCAATCTGTGTGTCGAAGCTTTCACGCTGAACCCCATTAATGTGGGCGCTCACCGTAATCCAGCATGGCGCAGAATAAGTTATTTTTCTCAGCCTTGCCTCCATGGGGTAGATGTTCCTGCTTGACCCGTCAGCTTCTATCATCTTCGGCTTTTCCACCCAGATCTTGTCTAGCTTTATTTTGAATTCGTCAATGTTGTGGGGGATGATTGTCGGAATGATCTCCCTGTTTTCTTCAATGATGTTGATAAGCTCCTTGTCTATGAAGTTGTTAAAAGACGCTATGTCGGAATCTACAAAGCTTTGCTCTTCAAAATATTTTTGGATAAGTGTTTTGCCGTATTTATACATCTGACACCACCCTGTAGAAAACTGCATCTCCGGCAGTCGGGCTTTTTCTTATGATTTTGACAATGTCGCCAGGCTTTGCCTCAAGCTCTTTTATGGCAGAATCAGTCTTCTGTATTTTTGGAAGCTCCTTGGAAGTAACGTGGTATCTTTCCAGCAGCTGTGCCTTTTCTTTTTCGCCAAGCTTAAGGTGTTTTGGAGTAAGTGTATGCTTATCGACTTTGAATTTGGGTTTTTTCATCTTTTGGTTGCCACTGTTCCAAATCAAGTGGAACGCGAGTGAGCTTCGTTTTTGCGAATTCGCTCACAACTCACTGTGGATTTTAGTTTTGTTGAATCAGCTTTTCAATGCTGATTCTTATTTTTTGAATTTTTGTGTGATTTTCAAAAGTGGGCCGGACGAGACATGCGTGGCTTCGAGACACGCTCGCGTGCCATTTCGGACTCGCGACCACCTGATTAAAAGTTTCACCAATGAACTGCCTGAAATTTTTCCAGACTCGGTTCAACACAGGTGCTCTTTCCTGCATGCAAGTTAAGGCTTGCAGGTACCAGGCTGAGCTACCGGCCCATGAGCATAAAAGCGCCCTGGTCGGGACTTTCAAGCGAAACCTTTGCAGGCTGCAATTTTTGAACCCGAGTCGGAGCCGTTTTGCGGCATTATTCATGCCACGACAGGGCTCCATGATGGTTCCTGCAGCAATAATTGTTTATGGCCTTTTTATGCTGATCCAGGCTACACTACCAGGGCAAATAGCCGGTAAAAAGGTATAGGAACCCCACATTAGCAAAATTGACAATGAAATCATAGTCTTTTGTCTAAAGAAGGATTATTTCCCATCATAAATGGGAGACTAAAGTTATTTATAAAGCTTTTGGAATCTGATATATGAAATTCAAAAGAGCCCGAAAATTCATAGAATTTGCATGGTTGCGGATTTTTTTGATTGCTTAAATGGGGTTTATACTCTGCAGCTTGCTGCGATATTTTAACTCAATTTGAGGCTTAAAAATCCCCACAGTTTGCTGTGATTGGGATTTTAATTTTTCTAGGGTTTTATTACTAATCAGACTACAAGGAAAAAAATTTAAAAACATCAAAGAATTTCAAAGATTATGAAGCGAATGGAGTTATATGAGGGTGGACCTGATTTAGATAGGCGTGTTGCACTAATCCCTCCTGTCATCGAAATTGCCGTTACTATGCTCCCTTATCAAAAAAGTATGATTGCAATTCATAGTCCACAGCTGCATACTGGTAAAATTGAAGATAAGATAAGGAAAAGATATGTAGAGGGGGATCCTGACTTTGCTTATTGGATTTTATCTGACAAAACAATAGGGAGTTTTGCTGCATATGGGCACAGAATAAGCAAACTTGCAAAGCTAATAGCGGAGTTTTTAGATGGCAACACACGGGCGGATGGCTCTTTGCCGCAATTAATATACCTGGGGACAGGCATAGAGATAGATGAAAATGGGGGATTGGTCAAAGATGGAGAAACATTAAGAATCCATGAACCTGAATCAGTAAACTATTTTCCGAGTGATACTTATTTGCCAACTCCATCGTCCCTTGATAAGCTGAAAGAAGCAGTTAAGGCCGAGTTCGAAATATTACAAAGGTTAAAACGAACTTCACTTTTAAAGAAAGTTAGCTGATTTGCGATTGTCAAAATTTAATGATTTATTTTTAATCCCGCAACATTTAAATATAAAAATCAAATTCTATAATTAATGAAAAGAAGCTCTCGTCGGTGGAAGAAAAAGCAGCAGATGCGCTGGAAATGGCAGCGAAAGAGAATGAAGAAAGAGAGAAGGCTGAGAAAGCAGCACAGGGCTGGGTAAATAGTTTTTCCAGATAGATTTTTAAATGATCCTACCTTACCAAAGAGGTGGACAGATACAATGCATTTGTTTCTAAAGTAATTGAGCCAGGTCTGGTCTTGTTACCGACTGAAGCTTATTTAAAAAAATTAGTTGCTGAACCTGGTTTTCCACATGAGAGTTTGGGAGATTTTTTCTCTACTGTCCCTTTAAAAGGATTGGCATCGCGAATTCATGATATTTTAAAAGATAAATCTGAAATGCCAATTGATTTGGTTGATGTCAATAGCTTTAATGAACTACTCGCAAAACCTGATTTTACTTATATCATAGACGGCAAAGGTCAAGTAAGAATCTATTACCCGCTACATCATGCTGGTGTAACAGATGACGCCGGATTCGCTTATGGAATTTTTAGTTTAGCGTTTTTACCTGAATTATTTGCAAAAGCACCAAAAGGAAGTTTACAGGAATTTTTGAGGCAACATAGAGAAAGATGGAGTAATCATGGTAAAATGCTATATGGGCACCAGGACTTACCAGAAATAAATTAATAAATCAACCTCAAAAATTTCCCCACAAACTATATAAACAAACAAATTTTCTTTTTCTTAAGGTAGTTACAATGTCAATGATGGATGATATTTCAAAGGCTGACCCTGAGATTTTTGAAGCTATAAAAAAAGAAGGAATAAGGATAAGGGAAGGCGTTGAATTAATCCCGAGCGAGAATTTTGTTTCAAAGGCTGTTCTTCAGGCATATGCCACTTTTTTCACAAACAAGTATTCTGAAGGCTACCCCGGAAAAAGGTATTATGGCGGGAACCAGTTTGTTGACGTTGTTGAAAATCTCGCGATTGAAAGAGCCAAGAAATTATTCGGGGCTGAGCACGTCAATGTGCAGCCTTATTCTGGCAGCCCGGCAAACCAGGCTGTGTTCTTCGCATTGCTGAATTTAGGCGATACTTTCATGGGGTTTGACTTAAGCGCAGGCGGTCACCTTACTCATGGCTCCCCTGTAAATTTCTCCGGCAAGTTTTACAAATGCGTACCTTACAATGTCGACAAAGAAACAGAATTGCTGGATTATGATGTTATGATGAAGCAGGCAAAAGACTGCAAACCAAAAATGATCTTGTCGGGGCTGACAGCGTACCCAAGAAAAATTGACTTCAAGGCGTTCAAAGAAATCTGCGACGAAGTTGGAGCTTACCATTTTGCAGACATCGCCCATATTTCAGGATTGTGCGCAACAGGAGTCCACCAAAACCCGATTCCATACTGCGATGTTGTGACAACAACAACCCACAAAACATTAAGAGGACCAAGAGGCGCAATGATAATGTGCAAAATAGAGGACAGGCTCGATAAAGAAGGCAAAAAAAACCTTGCACAGAAAATTGATTCTGCTGTTTTTCCGGGGCTCCAGGGAGGGCCTCACGACCATGTCAATGCGGCAAAGGCAGTTGCCTTCAGGGAAGCGCTTCATCCAGACTACAAAGAATACTGCGAGCAGATCGTGAAAAATGCAAAAGCTCTTGCAAGCTCCCTGATGGACGAAGGGCTCGAGCTTGTGACAGGAGGAACCGACAATCACCTGATGGTTGTGAAGCTTGTCAATAAAGGATTGACAGGCAAAGGCAAGGAAATCCAGAATGCGCTTGGAGAGGCTGAAATTTACTGCAACAAAAACTCAATTCCCTACGAGCCAGGCTCCCCGTTCAACCCCAGCGGAATAAGGCTTGGAACTCCGGCAATAACAACAAGGGGGATGAAGGAAAGCGAGATGAAAGCAATAGGGGAGTGCATTGCAAAAGTGATTGGCAATTATCAAGATAAGGGGGTTATTGAAAAAGTGAAAAGTAATATTTTGGAGTTGTGCAAAGACTTTCCATTATATCCTGGAATGGAAGTGCTTAGGTAATCTTTAGTGTTGCTTTGGGTTGTTCATAAATTTTCAGGGGTGTTTTTGTGGTATTATGCATTGTCGCTCTTCCGGTTTTCGCAATTCTTGGAATTTTCAGCCTGAGGTACAGGAAGCTGGCTGTTGAATCGCTGCACTGCCTTTTCAGGACCGCAATTTTTAGGCCGTGCAGGAGCGGGCTTGATGAAAATATAAAATCCTCGATAACCGGCAAGGTGATGAAGTACTCCCCAAAAGCTGCCGGAGCCATGTACAGGCATTATAGGATATTATCTTTGCTATTCTTAATCGTGTTATTGTTAAGCGCTTACTGGACAGCTGCCGGCGTATACAATTACTGGAAATACGGGAACTGCAACGGGCCTGAAGAAACGGGATTTTGCATGTTTGACCCTGCGGGGGAGAACAGCAGGATTTCAGAAACTGATGTTGATTCAATAACCCAAGTGGTCATTCCCAAAGTTGAAAATGGCGATCCCCTCATAGGAAATCCAAATGCAGAGATTACAATAATAGAGTTTGGCTGTTACGCATGCCCTTTCACAAAAAAAGCAGAGCCTATCATCAATGAGGTACTGGAACATTACAAAGGAAAGGTAAACTTGCAGTTCAGGACATTTTACATTCCCAACCATAATTTGAGCTACACATCAGCACTTGCTGCAAACTGCGCAATGGAGCAGGGAAAATATCTTGAGTACCACAAAAAGCTTTTTGAGATGCAGGAAAGCATGGCAAAAGACAAGCTTTTTGCAATAGCCGACAGCATTGGGCTGGAGCAGAAAAACTTCACTTTGTGCATGGAATCAAACAGATACAGGCAGGAGATTGACTCTGACTCGCTTGCAGGAATCCATGGTGGCGTAAGGGGCACACCCACATTTTTCATCAACAGCCAAAGGATTGCAGGGCCAAAGCCTTTTAGGACATTCAAAACAATAATTGACTCGGAGCTGAAGAAATGATTTTTGGGTTTGATGCAAACAAGGCAAGAAAGGATTTTCCTGTTTTGTCAAAGGATATTATATATTTTGACAATGCATGCATGTCGCTAAAGCCATTGCAGGTGATTGAAAGAATAAATGAATACTACAAGGAATACAGCGCATGCGCAGGAAGGAGCGCGCACAAGTTGGCATCCAGGGTGGAGAATGAAGTTGCAAAATCAAGGGAAGAATTAAGAAAGATTGTAAATGCAAAGAAGCAGGAAGAGATTATCTTCACAAGAAACACAACAGAGGGCATCAATCTTGTCGCAAATTCCATAGGATTAAGGAAAGGCGACGAGGTGATAATCAGCGACAAGGAGCACAACTCTAATTTGCTGCCATGGCTAAAACTCAGAAAAAATGGGATGATAGTAAAAATCTGCCCGGGGAACAGTGATGGAACATTCAATCTTGAAAATTTTGAAAAGCTGATTTCAAAAAAAACGAAGATTGTTTCCGTTGTCTTTACATCGAATGTTGACGGAGTTACAAATCCAATAAAGGGAATATGCAAGATTGCGCATGATAATGGCTCATTGGTGCTTGCTGATGGAGCGCAGGCCGTGCCGAGCCATGAGGTTGATGTGGGGGGCCTTGATGTTGATTTTCTTGCATTTTCAGGGCACAAGATGCTTGGCCCAACAGGAACAGGCGTGCTTTACGGAAAAAAGAAGCTTTTGGAAAAGATGGACCAGTTCATAATCGGAGGGGAAACAGTCACGAACACCAATTACGATTCATATGAGATGGAAGAGCTTCCGATGAAGTTTGAAGCAGGCCTGCAGGATTATGCTGGGATAATAGGGCTCGGGGAGGCGTGCAGATACCTAAAAAGAGTAGGCTTAGGCAGTATAAAAAAGCAGGAGCTGAAGCTTAATGCCCTTATTTCCAGAGAGCTATTGAAGAATGAAAAAATCAGGATATTGGGCCCCGGGGATGCCGGGCAAAGGAGCGGGATTTTCTCTTTCAACATAAAGGGAATGAATCCGCACAATGTTTCAAAGATCCTTGAAAATTCAAGAAATATTCTTACAAGAAGCGGGATGCACTGCGTGCACAGCTGGTTCAACAGCAGGAAGATTGGGGGAAGCGTGAGGGCATCCATGTACTTTTACAATACCGAAGAGGAAGCTGAAATTTTCGTTGGGGAAGTGCAAAAAATCTGCAAGGCTTTTTAGCGCAGTTAATTTTAAATACAGCCATCAATATTCTTGTGTTATGCCGGCCAAAATCATTGACGGAAAGAAAATAGCTGACGGAATCCTGGAGAACCTGAAGTCAAAAGTGAAAAGCATGAATGAAAAGCCGGGCCTGGCTCTGGTTTTGGTTGGAGATAATCCTGCTTCTGAGATTTATGTTAATTTCAAGGAGAAGACATGCAAAGAAGTGGGATTTTACTGCGAAAGGCACAATTTTGGCAAGGATGCAGATGAGATGGAGCTGCTTAACTTGGTTACCCAATTAAACAACAGCCCAAAGATACACGGCATTCTGGTGCAATTGCCTTTGCCAAAGCAGATTGATGAAAATCTAATAACAAATTCCATACTGCCCCACAAAGATGTGGACGGATTTACTGCAGTAAGCCTCGGGCATCTTTTTTCAGGCAACACAATAATGGCGCCTGCAACGGCCATGGCAGTCATGCGCCTGATTGAGTCAACCGGAACAAGGATTGAAGGAAAGAATGCAGTTGTTGTTGGGAGAAGCAACATCGTAGGCAAGCCGGTTGCAATGATGCTGCTTGAGAAGAACACCACTGTCACAATTTGCCACTCCAAGACAGAAGGTATCGCAGAGAAAGCAAGAAAGGCAGATATACTGGTTGCCGCTGTCGGAAAGCCAAAATTGATAACTAAAGAGATGGTTAAGGAAGGCGCTGTCGTGATTGATGTTGGCATCAACAGGGTAAACGGAAAAATTGTCGGAGATGTTGATTTTGAGAATGTCAAGGAAGTTGCAGGCTTCATCACTCCTGTTCCAAAAGGAGTCGGCCCGATGACAATTGCAATGCTTATGGAAAACACGCTGAAGGCAATGGAATTGGCTAAGAAAATTTGATTTGCTGAGGTTAAATTTTAGGCAGTTTGTAAAAATGATAAATTCTGAATTTACAGTTGTTGAAACGAAGCAGGAAACTCATGATGTTGAAAGCATTAAGCTTTACCTTGGCAACAAATTTGACTTCAAGCCCGGGCAATACATGATTATGGAGCTTGATGTTGAAGATGCAGAAAACGGAAACACGAGGCCTTTGTCAATTGCCTCCTCCCCAACCGAGGATTTTCTTTTGTTCTCGACAAAAATTTCGCAAAGCTTTTTTAAGCAAAAGCTGGATAGCCTAAAGGCTGGTGACAGGGTAAAACTAAAAGGTCCAATGGGGGTTTTTGTCCTTAAAGAGGATGCGAAAGAGATTGTTTTTCTTGGAGGGGGCATTGGAATAACTCCTTTTCGCAGTATGATTAAATATGCGACTGACAAAAAATTGCAGATAAAAATGACATTGATTTATTCCAACAGGGCAAAAAAGGATATTGTCTATTTTGACGATTTCAATGAGATGGAAAGGCAAAACCCAAATTTTAAAATGGTTAATACCCTAACCGATGATACGACGGATTGGAAAGGAAAAACAGGAAGGATAAGCGAAGCGATGATAAAAGAATTCAGCAGCGAAAAAACTTTGTTCTACATATGCGGGCCTCCCGGAATGGTTGACGCATTGTCAAATTTATTGAAGTCAATGAATGTTCCTCAGCAGGATATAAGGATTGAGAAGTTTGCCGGGTATTGAATTTAGCCGTGCATCATAATTCCCCGTAATCCCTCTTCATCATCAATGCATCCCCCTCAATGTTCGGGCTTTCAGAGATGACAACGCCTTTGGCCTTGAAGTCTTTTAAAGCCTTCAGGAGCTCTTTGTACTTTAAATCCGAATCTTCCAGAGTCAGGTGGTGCTTCTCCCCCTTGGGGCCGTATGCAATTCCTGTGATGTGTATGTGCATGTTCTCCAGCCCTTTCTTTCCAAGGGATTTTTCTATTTTTTCCAGTATGCTGCAGAATTCATCATATGTGTTGAACTTTCCGTTTGTCCTTGCATGGAAATGCGCAAAGTCCACGCACGGCATTACATTGCAAAATTCCTGGCTTAACTGCAGGATTTCATCAACATTCCCGAACTGGGTGGCTTTGCCTGTTGTCTCCGGCCTTATCCATATCTTATTATTCTCTTTTTTTAAGGCTGATGAAATTTCCCCCAGGTTTTGTTTTATCGCATCATAAGCTTTTTTTGGATCCTGCCCCATGTAAAACCCCGCATGAAAGCAGACGCTGTAGCCGCCGCATAAATATGCAATTCTTGCTGAATTCAAAATTCTTTCAATGCTTGCCTTTACTTTTGCCATTTCCGAAGAATTCAAGTTGATGAAGTAAGGCGCGTGGCATGTCAATACAACATTGCTTTCTTCAGCAGCTTTTTTTACCTGAGGAGCTTTGTCTTTTGTGATATTGACGCTTCTCACAAACTCAAGCTCCATTGCCCCAAGCCCGAGCTTCCTTACATGCCTTATCCCGTCTGCTGTTGCGCCTTTCGCGCTCAGCGGAATGCCTGCTGTGCCGAATAGCAGCTCTTTCATAAAAAAAATAGAAAACACCATTGTTTTTAAAGATTGCCAATGTATGATTCATCCTATGCCACCGGCTCAGTAGAAAGTCTTAAGTAAAACACCCCCTCTTGCATTGCAAAAGAGGGGTGGGGAAGGATAAGTTCCCCATGAAAAAGCAAGAAAGACTAGTAAATAAAATAAGACGTTTGATAAGGCAAGCAGGATTGCCAAG